>JAEEYP010000109.1 GCA_016288155.1 Clostridiales bacterium
TATAATACGGGTTCGGCGCCACTGTCCCCATGCCGCCGGTATTCAGCCCCGTATCGCCGTCGCCTGCACGCTTGTGGTCCATGGACGAGATCATCGGCACCAGCGTCTTCCCGTCCGTAAAGGAGAGCACGGAGACCTCCGGCCCTTCGAGATATTCCTCGATGACGACCCGGTCGCCGCTTCGCCCGAAGACGCGGTCCTCCATAAGGGACCGCACGGCGGCGCGCGCCTCGTCGCGCGTCTGCGCGATGATGACGCCCTTGCCGAGCGCCAGTCCGTCCGCCTTGACGACGGTCGGGAGCGGCGCCGTCTCCACGTAGGAAAGCGCGTTCGCCATATTGTCGAACACCTCGTAGCGCGCCGTCGGGATGCCGTACTTCTTCATCAGATTTTTTGCAAAGACTTTGCTCCCTTCGATGATCGCCGCGTTCGCGCGCGGGCCGAAGCAGGGGATCCCCTTCGCTTCCAGGGCGTCCACGGCGCCGAGCACGAGCGGATCGTCCGGCGCGACGACGGCGTAATCGACCGGATGAGAGACGGCAAAATCGACGATGGCGGGGATATCCTTCGCCCCGATGTCGACGCATTCCGCGTCGGCGGCGATGCCGCCGTTGCCGGGAAGCGCCCAGACGCGGCGCACTTCGGGATTCTCCTTCAGCTTGCGGATGATCGCATGCTCCCGTCCGCCGCCTCCGACGACCATGATGTTCATACGTTCTCTCCTTTTCGCTTTGTTCTCTTTACGCTTCGTAGATCGGATACTTGTCGCACAGCGCGACGACCTCGTCGGTGATGCGCGCGCGCGACGCCTCGAAATCCGTCGCGGTCTCCTTCATCCAGCGCGCGATCATCCGCATTTCCTCCTCGCGGAAGCCGCGCGTCGTCACGGCGGGCGTCCCGACGCGGATGCCGCTCGTCACGAAGGGCTTCTCGGGATCGTTCGGGATCGCGTTCTTATTGACGGTGATGTGGACCTCGTCCAGCCGGTGCTCCATCTCCTTGCCGGTGACGGAGAACGGACGCAGGTCGATGAGCATCAGGTGGTTGTCCGTCGTGCCGGAGACGATGCGGAAGCCCTCCTCCGTCAGCGCGCCGCAGAGCGTCTTCGCGTTGGCGACGATCTGCCGCTGATAGTCGCGGAATTCCTCCGTCATCGCCTCGCCGAGAGCGACCGCCTTCGCGGCGATGATGTGCATGAGCGGGCCGCCCTGCGTGCCGGGGAAGACGGCCTTGTCGATCTGACGGGCAAACTGCTCGCGGCAGAGGATCAAGCCGCCGCGCGGACCGCGCAGCGTCTTGTGCGTCGTCGTCGTCACGACGTCCGCGTACGGGACGGGGCTCGGATGGAGCCCGGCGGCGACGAGACCGGCGATGTGCGCCATGTCCACCATGTAATACGCGCCGACCTCGTCGCAGATGCGGCGGATGGCGGCGAAGTCGATCGTGCGGGAGTACGCGCTCGCGCCGGCGATGATCATTTTGGGATGGCATTCGAGCGCGATGCGGCGGATCTCCTCATAGTCGAGTTGTTCCGTCTCGTCGCTGACGCTGTAGGGGACGATATGGAAATACTTCCCGGAGATATTGACCGGGGAGCCGTGGGACAGATGGCCGCCGTGCGCCAGATTCAGTCCCATCACCGTGTCACCCTGCTCAAGCAGCGCGAAGAAGACGGCGAGGTTCGCCGAGGCGCCGCTGTGCGGCTGCACGTTCGCGTGCTCCGCGCCGAAGAGCTTTTTCGCGCGCTCCCGGGCGATCTCCTCTACGATGTCGACGTACTGGCAACCGCCGTAATACCGCTTGCCGGGGAAGCCCTCGGCGTATTTGTTCGTCAGAACGGTCCCCGCGGCGAGCAGCACCGCCTTCGAGACGATGTTCTCCGACGCGATCAGCTCGATGTTGTGACGCTGACGCTCCAGCTCCAGAGCGCAGGCGTCGTAGACTTCTTTATCATAATTCTTCAGTTCGTCGAAAAAGTTCATGGCAGCAGTTTCCTTTTCTGTAGTATCAGTGATGGAACAGTCTCATGCCGGTGAACGCCATCGCGATCCCGTACCGGTCGCAGCGCTCGATGACGAGATCGTCGCGGATCGAGCCGCCCGGCTCGGCGATGTATTCGACACCGCTCCGGTGCGCGCGCTCGATGTTGTCGTCAAAGGGGAAGAAAGCGTCCGAGGCGAGCGACACGCCGCGGATCGCGGACAGATACGCGCGCTGCTCCTCGCGGGAGAAGGGCTCGGGACGGCGGCTGAAATACTTCTGCCAGACGCCGTCCGCGCAGACGTCCTCTTCGTTCTGGTTGATATATCCGTCGATGACGTTGTCACGGTCCGGGCGTCCGAGCGTATCGAGGAACGGCAGGCGCAGCACCTTCGCGTGCTGGCGCAGAAACCACGTATCCGCCTTCGACCCGGCGAGGCGCGTGCAGTGGATGCGGGACTGCTGTCCGGCGCCGACGCCGATCGCCTGTCCGTCCACCGCGTAGCAGACGGAATTGGACTGCGTGTACTTCAGGGTGATGAGCGCGACGATCAGATCCCGCACGGCGAAGTCCGGCAGGGTCTTGTTCTTCGTCACGAGGTTGCCGAGCAGCGAGGCGTCGATCCTGAAATTGTTGCGTCCCTGCTCGAAGGTGACGCCGTACACCTGCTTGTGCTCGATCGGATCGGGAACGTAGGAGGGATCGATCTCGACGATATTGTAGTTCCCCTTCCGCTTCGTGCGCAGGATCTCCAGAGCCGCCGGTTCGTATCCCGGCGCGATGATCCCGTCGGAGACCTCGCGCTTGATCATCGTCGCCGTCGTCACGTCGCACACGTCAGAGAGCGCGACCCAGTCGCCGAAGGAGCACATGCGGTCCGTTCCGCGGGCGCGCGCGTAGGCGCATCCGAGCGGCGAGTCGTCGAGTCCCTCGACGTCGTCGACGAAGCACGCCTTCTTCAGCGTGTCGGAGAGCGGGATACCGACAGCGGCGGAGGTGGGGCTGACGTGCTTGAAGGAAGTGACCGCGCACATGCCGAGCGCTTCTTTCAGCTCACGCACGAGCTGCCACGAATTGAGCGCGTCGAGAAAATTGATGTACCCGGGGCGGCCGTTCAGGACGGTCAGCGGAAGCTCCGAACCGTCGTGCATGAAGATCCGCGCCGGTTTCTGATTCGGATTGCAGCCGTATTTCAGTTCAAATTCCTTCATGGCGTACCTCACTGATTTTTATTGATGAGACGGCGGGTGAACGTCCCGTCCGTCAGATCGGTGTAGCGGACGTACAGGGAGATGCGGTTTTCCTCGTCGAGCGCGTTCCAGAGCGCGTCCGTGAAGACGTCGATATCGTCCGGGATGACGGTGCGCTCCGGCTCGCCGCAGAAGGACGGAAGCGGTTTCCCGTCCGTGATATAGGTGTGCAGGAAATGACCGACGCCGGCGACCGACGGATAGGAGAAGGTGAAGCGGCAGCAGGCGCTGCCCGTCTCGTCCGCGCTCTTGAGGATGCTCATCTCATAGGAGAAATTCCCCGGGACGAAGGTGAGCATCCCGCTGATGCGGGGCGTGAAGTTCGGGCCGTCCGGCTCGAAGGCGCGGCTCGTCAGAGCGCCGGAGAAGGTGCCGCCCGCGCGCAGCGCGTGGCAGATCGTCTCCGTCTGGTCGCCGTTCGTCACGATGAGCCTCTCGCCGACCTGCCGCAGCGCGGCGTAGATGATGAGGCTCGGATCCTCGACCTTCGAGGCGTCGAACGGCTCCGTGAAGAGGGCGCCGTCCCGCTCCGCGAAGACGCGGTTGCGGCTGTTGGCGCTCCGCCCCATGATGAAGTACGCGGTGCAGGCGTACTTTCCGTTCTCGCTTTTGCCGATCACGATGCCGCGTCCGACGTACGGATTGCCCCGCACGAGGGAGGCGATGTCCTTCGTTTCATACACGTTCATGCTTTTTCCCCTTTCCTTTTCCTGTCCTGTCCCGCCGTCATGGCGGCGCAGACTTTTTCGACGGCGGCCGGCAGGATCTTCCACTCCGCCTGCCGCATGACGCGCTTCTGCAGCGAGGCCGGCGTGTCGCTGCGGCGCACGCTGACCGCCTTCTGCATAATGATCTCTCCCCCGTCCGGGATCTCGTTGACAAAGTGCACCGTCGCGCCCGTCACCTTGACGCCGCGCGCGAGCGCCGCCTCATGGACGCGCAGTCCGTAGTATCCCTTGCCGCAGAAGGAAGGGATGAGCGACGGATGCACGTTGATGATCCGGCGCGGATACGCGTCGGTGAAGGCGCGGCTCAGAATGCACAGAAAGCCCGCCAGAACGATCAGATCGATCTTGTATTCGTCGAGCAGCGCGCGGATCCGTTCCTCGAACTGTTCCCCGGAGGCGTACTGCTGTCTCGGCACGATCTCCGCCGGGATCCCCGCCGTCTCCGCGCGCGTCACGGCGTACGCCTCCAGATTGCTGGAGATCACGAGCGCGATCCTGCCGCTTTTCAGCCCACCGCGCTCCTGGGCGTCGATGAGCGCCTGCAAATTCGTGCCGCCGCCCGAAACGAGGACGGCGATGCGCGCCGCATCATGCATGTTCTTTTTCCTCCTTGCCGCCCGGACGGAAGCGGAGCACCGGCAAAAGCAGCCCGCCGACGACGTTCCCGATCAGGACCGCCGCCAGAAACACGAGGGCGGCGACGCTGATCCGTCCGGCAAATACGTAAAACATATCCGCGATGGAATGCTCGAATCCGCTGAGAATGAAGGTCGGGATGCAGAAAAGGATGCCGAGCGGAGACTTCTGATCCCGGTAGATGCAGACGGAGAGATAGACCATCATGCCGCAGAACACCGCGCGGACGACCGTCATCCCGAAAGTCTGCGCGGCGAGCTTCGCGTCGACGAGCGCCGCGGCAGCCTCGGCGGCGGACGGCAGCGCGTAGCGGACGGCGGCGCCGCAGAGCGCGGTCCCCGCGATATTGCCGCACAATCCCCAAAGAAGAACCGAGAACGCCTCCCGGCTGTGATCCTCCGTCATGTAACAGACCTTTCCGGTAAAGAGCGAATATCCGCGCATGCAGATCGTGAGCAGCGCGACGCAGAAGAGCAGCGCCCCGATACAGCGGTTCTCGCAGCTCAGATACACGGTGCCGCCGACGGAGATGAGGATCCCCGCCGCGAGCCCTTCCGAGAATTTTCTCAGCATATCGCGATCTTCTCCTCCGCCGCCTCGATCTCTCCGATCCGATAGGCGTCTTCTCCGTTTTCTTTCAGGACGGCGAGCGCCTCGTCCGCGTCCTCGGGCGAGACGACGACGCTCATGCCGACGCCCATATTGAAGGTGTTGAACATATCGCGCTCGTCGATATCCCCGCGGCAGCGGATCAGATCGAAGATCGGCGGCACGCGGACGGCGGAGCGCTTGATGCGCACGCCGAGCCCGTCGGGGATGGAACGCGGCATGTTCTCGTAAAAGCCGCCGCCGGTGATATGGGACACGCCCTTGACGCGGATCTTCTCAAAGAGCGCCAGCATCGGTCGGACGTAGATCTTCGTAGGCGTGAGCAGCGCCTCGCCGAGCGGCGCCCCGCCGAGCTCCGGCACCGGCGCGCCGAGATCGCACCGCTCCACGTCGAAGATCCGGCGCACGAGCGAGAAGCCGTTCGAATGGACGCCGGAGGACGGCAGCGCGAGCATGACGTCGCCCGGCCGCATCGCCGTCTTGTCGATGATCCGCTCCCTCTCGACGATGCCGACCGAAAAGCCGGCGAGATCGTATTCGTCGGGCGGATAGAAGCCGGGCATCTCCGCCGTCTCGCCGCCGACGAGCTCGCATCCCGCCTGCACGCATCCCTCGCAGACGCCGCCGACGATCGCGGCAATCCTCTCCGGGATATTCTTCCCGCAGGCAATATAATCAAGGAAGAACAGCGGCTTCGCCCCGCAGCAGAGCACGTCGTTCACGCACATGGCGACGCAGTCGATGCCGACCGTATCGTGCTTGTCCGCAAGGAACGCCAGCTTCAGTTTCGTGCCGACGCCGTCCGTTCCGGACACGAGCACGGGATGCGCGTACCCGGTCAGATCGAGCGGGAAAAGCCCGCCGAAGCCGCCGATATCCGACGCATGTCCGGGGAGAACGGTGCGCGCGATGTGTTTTTTCATCAGTTCCACGGCGCGGTATCCGGCGGTGATGTCCACCCCCGCCGCCGCGTAGCTGTCCGAGTGAGATTTCGTATTCATCGGTGCGTCCTTTCCGTCCTTTTTGTCCGATTCATTCCTTTCCCGTCCAGCAGTACGTGCAGAGCTTGCATGGAGACAGCCCTATCGCCCGCACGATGCCCTCGACGGACTGGAATTCGAGAGAGTCGAAGTGCATCTTCTCGCAGATCGCGCGGCGGAGGTTTTTCCCTCTCTCCGTCGATCCGTCGCTGTATTCCTCCAGATGCGAGAAGCCTTCTTCCCCCTCCAGTTCCATGATGACCCGGCGCGCGAGCAGTTCCATATCGCTCGTCGCGCGGGAGAAGTTCAAATACTTGCAGCCGTACATGATCGGCGGGCAGGCGGAGCGCATATGCACCGCGCGCGCGCCGTTCTGGTACAGAAAATCGACCGTCTCCTTGAGCTGCGTGCCGCGGACGATCGAGTCGTCCACGAAGAGCAGGCTCTTGCCCTCGATCAGCTCGTGCACCGGGACCTGCTTCATCTTGGCGATCCGGTTCCGGTCGACCTGATTGACGGGCATGAAGCTGCGCGACCAGGTCGGCGTATACTTGATATACGGCCGGGCGAAGGGGATGCGGCTCTCGTTCGCGTAACCGATCGCGTGCGGCGTCCCGGAATCCGGCACGCCGCCGACGTAATCGACGTCCTCGTTGTTCTTTGCCGCGCGGTCGTTCTCCGCCATGATCTTGCCGTTGCGGTAGCGCATCTCCTCGACGTTGACGCCCTCGTAGGTCGCGTTCGGATAGCCGTAGTACGACCACAGAAAGGCGCAGATCCGCATCTTCTCGCCGGGGGGAGCGAGCTGCTCGACGCCCTCGGGCGTCACGCGGACGATCTCGCCCGGTCCGAGCTCCCGCTCGTCCTCGTAGCCGAGTTTCCGGTAGGCGAAGGACTCGAAGGTCACGCACAGACCGTCCTCGCTTTTCCCGATCAGAACGGGCAGCCGCCCGAGGCGGTCGCGCGCGGCGATGAGCGAGCCGTCCTCCCGGAGGATCAATACGGACGCCGTCCCCTCGATCTGCTCCTGGGCGAAACGCACGCCCTGCGCGAGATCCTCACGGCAGTCGATCAGCGCAGCGACGAGTTCCGTCGCGTTCACACTGCCGCCGGTCATCGCGTCGAAGTGTCCGCCGGACGCGCTGAGGTAGCGCTCGATCAGCTCATCGGCGTTGTTCACGACGCCGATGACGCAGATCGCATAGACGCCGTGATGCGAGCGGATGAGCAGCGGCTGCGGATCGTAGTCGCTGATGCAGCCGATCGCCGACGTGCCCTTCATTTCCTCGAAGATGTGCTCGAATTTCGTGCGGAAAGGAGAATTCTCGATGCTGTGGATCTGCCTCTGCAGACCGACCTCCCGGTCGTATGCGGCGAGTCCGGCGCGGCGCGTGCCGAGATGCGAATGATAGTCCACGCCGAAAAAGACGTCGAGCATACAGTCCCGTTTTGACGTTATCCCGAAAAAACCGCCCATGATTCCCTCAGCGACGCGGCGCGCGGCTCACGCGAAGAACAGGGCGGAGAGCTCCATCGGCTCGATATACTGCCCGTCCTTGTACACGCGCATGTTCCCGGAGGCGATCTCGTCGATCAGCATGACCTGCCCGTCCCGATCGTAGCCGAACTCGAATTTGATGTCGTACAGCTCGAGCCCGCGCGCCGCCATCTCCCCGGCGACGATCCCGGTGATCTCCCGCGTCATCGTCCGGATGGCGTCGTACTGCTCTGCGCTCATGACGCCGAGCGCGATGAGCCCGTCCTCCGTCACGAGCGGATCGCCCTTCGCGTCGTCCTTGAAGGTCGTCTCCACATAGGACGGGAGCGCCGCGCCCTCCTCGATGTAATCGCCGTAGCGGCGGTAGAAGCTGCCGACGGCGCGGAGACGGCAGATGACCTCCAGCCCGTGACCGAACACCTTCGCCGGCAGGACCTCCATCGTCGTGTTCTCCAGATCCGCCGAAACGTAGTGCGTGCGGATCCCCGCCGCGTTGAGCTTCTCAAAGAAGTAGACGGACATGCGCAGATTCACGTCGCCCACGCCCTCGATCGTCAGCCCGACCTCGTTCATGCCCGGATCGAACACGCCGTCCTTGCCGGTGCAGTCGTCCTTGAACTTCAGAAGATA
>JAEEYP010000110.1 GCA_016288155.1 Clostridiales bacterium
CCTATCTGTCGTGGGCGTAGGATATTTGAAGGGAGCTGACCTTAGTACGAGAGGACCGGGTCGGACGTACCTCCGGTGCATCAGTTGTTCTGCCAAGGGCATAGCTGAGTAGCCGCGTACGGATGGGATAAACGCTGAAAGCATCTAAGCGTGAAGCCCACCCTAAGATGAGATATCCCACAGTGAGAGCTGGTAAGGTCGCTTGAAGACTACAAGTTTGATAGGTCGGAGGTGTACGCACAGCAATGTGTTGAGCTGACCGATACTAATAGACCGAGGGCTTGAACTGCAAAGGTTCGATTGGCGCGAGAAGCTGTGATGCTTCATTCGGAAGTTTCTGTTCAGTTTTCAGTGATCGTCCGTGGGGGAGATCCCGGGAAATGATACCGTCTGAGGGATATGCACCTTTAGCTCAGTTGGTAGAGCAACTGACTCTTAATCAGTGGGTCCCGGGTTCGAGTCCCTGAAGGTGCACCAAAGTTCGTCACCGTTACGCGGAGGGTCCACCTGTTCCCATTCCGAACACAGAAGTTAAGCTCCGCTGTGCCGACGATACCCGGCTGGAGACGGCCCGGAAAAATAGGTCGTGGCGAACACAGGCTTGCATTCCGCGAGCCTGTATTTTTTCGGGCAGAGAAAAGACGAACGAAGAAGTCGGTGATTTTTAAATCGCATGGTTTAAGAATTATCGACATTTTTGTAATTCTCACCTAAACGAACAATACTTGATTATTTACAGTTAACCGAGAAACCGAGGCGCCGGAATTGAAACCTGAACAACTCTAAAACAACATCCTCTTTGATCCGGCTTCGGGCTCCTCGCCGAGCGACGCATCCAATGTGCCGTACCTCATAAATCCACCCCGGGTGATCGATGTGACCGTGGGGCGGCAGCTCTTCGTGGACGATTTCCTGATCGAGGAGACGACGCTCTCCCCTGTGTATCACAAAGCGGTCAAGTACGAGGGGAATCCGGTTCTGAAGGCGGAGACGTCATGGGAGATCGCGCATTCCCCGGTCGCCTGCCCGAAGAGCGGCGGCGTGTGGTACGACGAGAAGGAGCATCTGTATAAGATGTGGTATGAGGCCGGGTGGCTCCATCAGATGGCCTATGCGGTCTCGTCGGATGGGATTTGCTGGGAACGGCCCGATCTCGATCTCTGCCCCGGCACGAACAAGATCCTTGTGTACGATGGGTTTTAACTTTCAAAGGAGAGTGGGAATATAGACTATTTCCGCTCCGACTCTACTACCGTCTGGATCGACGATGACGGTCCGGCAGACGAACGTTACAAACTCTTTCTCCGCAATCCCGGCGGATTGTATCCCGACATCGCCGCCATCTCAACGGTGAATCCGGCGGCGCGCACGCGGCGGGGCGAATTAAGAATTGAAAACGCAAACGTCTCATTTTCATGATTCATCTTTGGAAAGTAAACAGGGGAGAACATAAGAGGGAAAATAGACCCTCCCAATAAAAAAACAGCCGCTCAGACGGCGAAACGGAGCAGCCTATGAAGAACGACATTCCGCGCTATGACCGCGAAGCCCCTCCGATCCCTACAAAATGGTATCTTCGCCCTGTAACGTGGCTCCTCAGCGAACCGGCGCTGATCCGCCACCGTACCCGCATCACCCGCGAGGGACTGGAAGGGATCAAGCCTCCGTACCTGCTTCTCTGCAATCATAACGCATACATGGATATCAAAGTCGCCACGATGGCGATCTTCCCGCACCGCGCGAATTACGTCGTGGCGATCGACGGCTTTATCGGGCGCGAGAAACTCCTGCGCAACGTCGGCTGCATCTGCAAGCGAAAATTCACCAACGACCTGACGCTCATCCGGCAGCTGCAGCGCGTGATCAAGAACGGCGATATCGCGGTGATCTACCCGGAAGCGCGGTATTCTTTGTGCGGGACGACCGCCGTTCTGCCGTCCTCGCTCGGACGGCTGTGCCAGCTGCTCGACGTACCCGTCGTCACGCTGATCTGCCACGGGCATCACGTCAACTCGCCTTTTTGGAACCTCCACGAACGCGGCGTCGCGCCGACGGAAGCGGAGATGCGGCTTTTGTTCTCAAAGGAGGATCTGCGCAAAGCGACGACGGACGAGCTCAACGAAGCGCTCGTACACGCTTTTCAGTATGACGATTTCGCCTGGCAGAAGGAGCGCGGGATCCGTACCCCCTATGCCGGACGCGCCGAAGGGCTCCATAAGGTCCTTTACCAATGCGCCTCGTGCGGATCCGAGTTCACGATGTCGTCGTCCGGCACGGAACTGTTCTGCACCGCGTGCGGGAAGAGATGGGAGATGGGTGAGGACGGTGCGCTTCGTGCGTTGTCCGGCGACACGGAATTTTCTCATATTCCCGACTGGTACGAATGGGAACGCGCCAACGTGCGCGCGGAAGTGGAGGCGGGCACGTATTCGAGCGGAGAGTTGCCCGTGCGCGTCGATTCTCTGCCGAACGCTGACCGATTCATCCGGCTCGGCGAAGGGACGATGGTTCACGATATGAACGGCTTTGCCGTGCGCGGGACGGACGTGGACGGTGATCCGTTCGAGATGATCCGCCCCGTCGCGTCGCTTTACTCCTGCCATATCGAGTACGAATATCTCGGAAAGTACGGAGACTGCGTGGACCTCAACACGCTGGACGATACCTGGTACGTTTATCCGCACGACTGCGCTTTTTCCGTCACCAAGATGGCGCTGGCGACGGAGGAACTGTATTTCGCCAAGCGGCGCGCCGTCGGGCGCCCGTGCAAGCCGGGGCTCGCGTGACGCGGCGCGGGAACGTGCAGAAACAGAAGATGACAGGCAGTGATCTGCCTGTCATCTTTTTTGTCGGGATCGCTGTCAGCGGGCGCCGGAACCGCCCGTGCATCCCCGGTCGAACGCCGGATTGTACGCGTAGAAATTCTGCGCGTCCATGCGGTCCTGCGCGATGCGCAAAGCGTCGCCGAAGCGCTGGTAATGGACGATCTCCCGCTCCCGCAGAAAGCGCAGAACGTCGCGCACGTCCGGATCGTCGATGAGCCGGATCAGGTTGTCGTAGGTCACGCGCGCTTTCTGTTCCGCGGCGAGGTCTTCGTTCAGATCGGCGAACACGTCGCCCTTCACGCCGATATACTTCGCGTCGAAGGGCGTTCCGGACGCGGCGG
Organism: Clostridiales bacterium; assembly: GCA_016288155.1. Lineage (GTDB taxonomy): Bacteria > Bacillota > Clostridia > Oscillospirales > CAG-272 > SIG701. The sequence continues at coordinate 3,167 of JAEEYP010000110.1, forward strand.
CGGGATAGACTCCGGCGGTGTGGTCGGCGAAATAGACGTCGATGCCGGAGCGGAGGATCTCTTCCTCCGTCATGTTCCTCGTCAGCTGATGGAGGATGGCGGAGACCATCTCAACGTGCGCCAGCTCTTCCGTTCCGACGTCGGTCAGAATCCCCGCGACCTCGCGGTACGGCATGGCGTACCGCTGCTGGAGATAGCGCGTCGCCGCGCCGAGCTCGCCGTCCGGACCACCAAGTTGTGAGATCACGATCTTTGCCGCGGCGGGATCCGGCCGCCGGATGCGCACGGGGTACTGCAGTTTCTTCTCATACGTCCACATCGATCATCCCTCCGTCCTTACGCCGCAGGCGGCTTCCCATTCCCATGGCCACGGATCCGTGGACCACCGCCAGCCCTGATCCGCCTCCGCGTCCCGGATCGTGAGCGGGCCGAAGCGGGAGATATACGCGTCCTCCGCCTCGCGGAGCAGGTTTCTGTATTTGCCGTAATAGGCGAGCGCGGCGCGGTCGTTTGGGTGAGTGTCCAGATACAGCACCGCTTCGTTGACGGCGAAACCGTATATCTGGATCTGCTTCATCAGACGCGCCTGCGTGTTCGTATTTCTCGCAGAATTCATGATCGTCACCGCCTCGTCCCGCATTTCTCCGGTGTGAAGGGGAGATCCAGCCGCGCGAACACCGTACCGCGCTGCCATCCTTTCTCCGCGTCGTACAGATCCGCGAATTCCTGTTCGGGAACGTACGCCATTGCGAGCGACGGCGCGGGACGGCCGCCCGGCGGCGTCGGACGGGCGGAGACCGGCACGGCGCGCGCCGATGTGCCGCCCTCTTCCTCGGCGAGGATCTGCCGCAGGAGCGTGTCGTCCACGTTCTCCCGCGGCGCGAGCGCCTCGTAGTTGATACTTTTCATGATCGTTTCTTCCTTGCTTCCTTTCCGTTGATCGGTCGTTTTCGACCGCATTACAGTATATGCGACCGGATGCGCGTGTGACAGAGGGCGGGGACGCGCCGTTTCACGGGCGGCGGGGCGGATATACCGGAAATATCGGGAGGCGTGACGGAAAGCGTTGCAAAGGGGAAACGGATGTGTTATAATGTACACGTACACGCGGATCACTAAAAAAACACAGCGCGCCAAACGCGCGGAGGGGAGAAAAACGAAATGCTGAAGGTCGCTATGCTGAGCAAATGGCACGTCCACGCGGAGGGCTATGCCAGAGCCGTACGCGCGAGCGGGATCGCCGAGGTCGCCGCCGTATGGGACGACGATCCGGAACGCGGGGCGCGCTTCGCCGCGTCGCTTGCTTGCGGATACGAGCCGGATCTTGACGCGCTGCTCGCCAGGGAGGACATCGACGCCGTGATCTGTGACGCACCGACGGCGCAGCACAAGGACGTGCTGATCCGCGCCGCCCGCGCGGGGAAGCATATCTTTACCGAGAAGGCGCTCGCGCCGACCGTGGAGGAATGTCTCGAGGTAAAGCGCGCCGTGGAGGCGGCGGGCGTGATCTTCGTGATCTCCTTCCCGCAGCTCGGCGGTCCGGTCATGCAGTTTGCCCGTCGGATGATCGCCGAGGGGCAGTTCGGACGGATCACGATGGTGCGCACGCGCATGGCGCACGGCGGCGTCAGCGGGCACTGGCTCCCCGATTACTGGTTCGATAAGGAGGACGCCGGCGGCGGCGCCATGATGGATCTCGGCTGTCATCCCATGTATCTGCTCGCGTCGCTGTGCGGCGCGCCCGTACGCGTCAGCGGTCTGTTCACCTCTCCGCTCGGAAAGCCGGTGGATGAGAACGCGGTCGCCATCGCGGAGTTTGCCGACGGTGTCCTCGGCATCGCCGAAACTTCCTTTGATTCCTACAATTCGCCGACGACGCTGGAGATCTACGGCACGGAGGGAACGCTGATCGCCCACGGGGACGACGACGTTCGCTTCGCCTCGCACCACATCTCCTCGGCGGTCAAGGGCTTTATCAAGCCGACGCTTTCCGCGCCGCAGCCGGCGCCGCTCACGCAGTTCCTCGACGCCTGCGCGAACGGGACGGAACCGCCGCGGGAGCTGGGGCTCGACGCGGCGATCACGCTGACGGAACTGCTCGAAAGCGCGTATCTTTCAAGCGAAACGAGCCGCATCGTCTGCTGCTGAGCGGATCACGGCATAAAAACAGCCGCCGGCGGGTATCCCCGCGGCGGCTGTCGGCGCATTGGCACGGTGGGGCGCTCATTCCGGCTTGCGGAAGCCGTGGATGAAGCCCTGGAGATCCGTCGAGCAGATGTCTCCGCCGATCACGCGCTTTTTCGATACGATCACGTTGGCGAGCACGCGCCCCTCCGCGCCGGGATAATTCGTCACCAGATACGTGTAGCGTTCGACGGTCTTCCCGCGGTAGCGGCTGAGATCGAGCCCCTGCTGCTTCTGGATCTCGTTGTAGGTGTCGAGGATCTTGTCGAATTCCGTCGGGAGCGTCAGCGTGACCTCCTCGAGCGGCGTTTGTTCCACCTCCCAGCCGAACTGAGCAAGGAACGCGACGCGGTCGTCGTTGTCCCGGATCCGGTCGAAGCGGATGGATTCGTTCTGTACGCGGATCGCGGCGGTCGTCGCCGCGTCGGAGGACGGAATGAAGACGACGAGCGAGACGAGCGCGATCAGGGCGACGCCGAGGATGCTGAAAAAACGGAGCGAATTGGCGCGGAGCGTATATACGAACATAGACCGATCATCCTTTCTCCCCGTTTTCGGCCGTCGCCGCGCGCGGGGACGCATTGCATATATATGTCGTGCCGGGAATGATATGACAGGAGAGGAAAGATATGCTTCAAAGAATTCACGCGCTTACGGGAAAATGTCCCGCATGCGGAAAAGAACACGCGCTGCGCACCGCCGAGGCGTACGTCGGACCGGGCGAGAGCACGCATCTTGCGGCGTGGCTGAAGGAGCGCGGCGCGCGCGTCTGCATCGTCGCGGATGAGAACACCTATCCGTATGCGCGTCCGCTCGCGATTGCCGCGGGGGCGGACGTCGTGATCCTGCCGGGCAGGGCGCACGCCGACGAGGAGACGACGGATATGCTTTTGCATATGCCTTCCTTTTGCGCGGCGGAACTCGCCGTCGCGTGCGGCTCCGGATCGCTCCACGATACGGTGCGGTATACGGCAGCAGAGCGCGGGATCCCGTTCGTGTCTTTCCCGACCGCCGCGAGCGTGGACGGTTTCGTGTCCGGCGTCGCCGCCATGACCTGGCACAGCCGTAAGGTCTCCTATCCGTCCGTGCCGCCGGTCGCCGTCTTCGCCGACGACGCGGTGTACGCCGCAGCGCCGCCACGCCTGACCGCCTCCGGCGCCGCCGATATGCTCGGAAAATACACGGCGCTCTTCGACTGGCGCGCGGCGCAGGTCCTGACGGGCGAGCCGGTGTGCGAGCGGATCTACGCTCTGGAGAAAGAAGCGCTGGACGTCTGCGCGGACGCGATCCGCCGCCGCGCGGAGACGGATCCCGTACTTTACGCGCGGCGCGTCATGGAGGGGCTGATCCTTTCCGGGCTCGCGATCCAGCTCTGCGGGAATTCCCGCCCCGCCTCCGGCTCGGAGCATCATCTCTCCCACCTGTGGGAGATGCACCGGATCAATCCGGAGCTCGGCGCGCTGCACGGCGAGCAGGTCGGCGTCGGACTTCTGACCGTCCTCGGCGTATACGGGCTTTTCGCTTCGCGTCCGCGCCTGCTCAGCGACCGCTTCCTTATGCCGGACCCGGACGTCGTGCTCGATCGCGGCAGGCTGGAGACGGTCTTCGGACCGCTGACGGACGGGATCCTTGAGGAGAACACGCCGGGCGGCGCGGAGCATTTCTCCCTCTGCGCGCTTCGCGTTCCGGATCGCGCCGCGTCGGAGAGGGAACTGCGCGCCGCGCTCTCCGCGCTGCCGACGCGCTCCGCGGTTAGGGCGCTGCTCGAGGCGGCGGGCGCTCCGACGGAGATATCGGCGATCGGTCTGCCGGCAGACGAGGAGTTCGCCGCGCGCAGTGCGGCGTTCGCGCCGTACGTCCGCAACCGGTTCACGCTTCTTAAGGCGATCGAAGCGGAAAAGCTCGTCGGCGGGCTGTGATCGCCGTCTATGCGCGGCGGGACGAGGAAGAAGCGTTCACGATCCGCGAGACGCTCCGCGCCGAGCGGATCCCCTGCGCCCTGATCGGGCCGGAGTTCGGCTTCGCCGACGCGGCATACCGCGTCCCGTTCGTTATGTTCACGAAGGGCGCACGGCAGATCGGCGCGTCGCTTGCCCGACGGCTGCCGCCGCGCAGGATCCTCGTCTGTCCGCCGGACGTCCCGCTTTCGGTGCTGATCCGCACGGAGCTCTATCGCCGGTACAGCCTCGATATGGAGCACTACGTCTGCGGCAGCGTCCGCTTCCGCGGCGACGATGTTTTGTATCGCGGATATCCCTTGAAACTCACGCCGAACGAGGAGAGGATCGTGCGGCTGCTCGCCGTGTGCGGCGGCCGGTATTTCTCCGGCGAGGAGATTGCCGCCTTCTGCCTGTACGGGGACGAGGACGCCGCCGCCGTGCACGTATGCCACCTGAACCGCATGTCGCGGGATCTGTGCGGCGCGGACGTGATCGAGTGCCGCCGCTATCTCGGCTACCGCGTCCGCTGCGTGCGGCGATAGGGAGAAAATGAAAAGATCCGCAGAACAGGGAAGCACCGGGACGAGGAGATCCCGGTGCTTTTTCTGACGCACAGGCGAACGGTTCGTGTTTCTACCTTAGGTTGAGGCGGATGCAAGAAATCCGTTATTGTATCACTCTTCGGCATATGGTATCATTTATGCAGGATCCGGGTCCGAAATAATACTACAAGAGATAAGGAGGACCGACATGAAGATCGGAGAAAAAATCAGGGAGCTGCGCAGAAAGCAGGGTCTGACGCAGGAAAAGCTGGCGGAACTGCTCGGTGTGTCCTTTCAGGCGGTATCGAAATGGGAGAACGGCATGAACGCTCCTGACCTCTCCCTTATCGCGCCGCTGACCCGGCTGTTTAACGTGACGGCGGACGAGCTTCTCGGGCTGACCGAAGAGGAGACCGACGAGCGGCTCTCATATTTCGAGGAAAAGTACGTGGATTTCTGGAAACGGTCGGATCGCGAAGCCGATCTGGAACTGGCAAAGCAGGCGGTCGCCGAATACCCGCAGAACGCGCGGTTTCTGCACTGGCTCGCGACGGATGAGTACCATACGGCGTTCGATGACGATTACAGAAGCGGCGGATCGAAGGAACATTTCACGAGATCCCTTGAGAGTTCGCTGAAGCATAATCTTATGTCCTACGAACTTGCCGATGAGCAGGAGACGAAATATATTTCTCTGCACGGGATCGTGCTGAGTCTGACGCTTCTCGACCGCTTCGACGAAGCAAGGCAGTACGCGGAGCTTATGCCGGAGGAGTCACATATCACGCGGGACGATCTGATCGTCATGACGCTGCAGGGCGAGGAGAAGCGGACGTATCGGCAGGAAATGATTTTTGACGCATTCCAGAAATTTTTGGTACAGCTCTATTCTGTTTGGAGGATCGAGGAAAAAGACGCGGAAAAAAAAGCGGTCCTGCGGGAAGCGTATGCAGCCATGATCGAAAATGCCATACCGGATGGGAACTATCTGGTATTCAGCGGTCATATGTGCGATATCTGGCTATCCCGCGCTGATCAGGCGGCCGATGAGGGAGACGCCGATCGCGCCGTTCATGCCTTGCGCGAGGCGAAAAAGTATGCTGTGGAAGTCGATCGGCTGAAGCACACCGATTCGCCCGCGCAGTTCACCTGTCCGATGCTCGACAGCTTTGCGTATAATGCGTATGACCCGAAGGCAGAAGACTTCTATCTGGATTATTTGAAGGAACATCTTTCGCACAAGCGTTTCGATCCCATCCGTTCCGATCCGGCGTTTCAGCGCCTGATGCAGGAATAAAAAAAAGCGGCGCGGCATTTTCATGCCGCGCCGTATACCTTTCATTGTAGGATCCCTTACTGGACCGCGCCGTAGCGCTTGATGATCTCGTCCTGGCTCACCGGATCCATCTCCACGAAGAAGGCGGAATAACCGCCGACGCGGACGATGAGGTCGCCGTGCCGCTCCGGATGCACCTTCGCGTCGAGCATGTCTTCGAGGTTCGCCGTCGTGATCTGCGCCATCTGCCCGCCGTCCATCATGTAGGCGGTCATGATCGCTTCGATCTTCTCGCGCTGTTCCTCCGTCTTCGTCATGTCGCACGGGATGAGGACGTTGAGCGTCGTCCCGCCGATGCCCTTCTTGAGGGGCAGCTTCATGACGGAGGTGAGCATCGCCGTCACGCCGCAGTGGTCGGCGCCGGTGCGCGGGCCGATCGTGTTCCCGAGCGGCTCGCCCTTGAAGCGGCCGTCCGGCATCGCCCACGTCTTCTCGCCGAAGGAGATCCCGCCGGTGAGCAGCGAGCACGCGCCCGTGAAGACTCCGCCGCGCACGGAACGGTATTTCCCGATCTCGCTCCAGAAGGCGTCGAGGATGCGGCACATGTATTCGTCCGCGAGCGGATCGTCGTTGCCGTACTTCGGAGCCTGGTTGAGGAGCAGCTGCCGCTCCTTCTCGTAGCCCTCGAAGTTCGCGGCGATCGCGGCTTCGAGCGTTTCGGGGGAGATCTTCTTTTCGCGGAAGACGAGCTTGTCGACGGCGGCGAAGGAGTCCGCCGCGGCGGACGCGCCGGCCGTCTCGATCACGCCGTAACCGTACATCGCGCCGCCCTCGTCCATGTGCAGACCGCGCGCGATGCAGTCGTCCGTGAAGATCGACTTCACGAGCTTCGAGGCGTTCGCGGCGCGGATCTCCTGCCCGAGATTGCAGATGCGCAGGTACGGCGGGATGAAATGCTTCATCTGCTCGATGAACGCGTCCCACACCTCGTCGATGCTCTTGAAATCCGCGAGATGCCCGGTAGAGAGGCCCATTTTCACGCCGTCGAAGCGGTCGCAGCCGTCGTTGATCGTGTATTCGAAGATCTTGGCGAGGTTGAACGCGCCGTCCTCGCAGCCGAAGTTGCTCTTGCCGGGGATCTCGATCTCCTGGCAGCCGAGCGTCGTGTAGCTGCGGGCGTCCTCAAGCGAGACGCCGTATTCGCGCAGCCCCTCGATGATGAGCGGATCGGAGGCGAGCGTCGGATCGGACATCCCCTCGCTCCACATTTTCACGATGAGCTTCATGAACGCCGGCGGGGTGTTTTCATCGATGCGCGCGACCATGCGCGGGTGAACGGTGTGGAATTTCCGTCCGATCTGGAGCACGAGGAAGGACACGTCGTTCGTCGCGTCCTCGCCGGTGCGCGGATCGACGCCGCCGAGCGGGAGATTGTGCACGCCGTGCTCGGCGAACTTGACGAAGATCGCGGCGATGATGTCTTCCGGCGGGAATTTATCGCCCTCGCGGACGGACTTTTCATAGAACGGGTAGATGTACTGGTCGAAGCGTCCGACGCAGTCCACCCAGTCCCACAGAGAGTAGAACCACACGAGCTGCACCGCCTGATAGAGCGTCTTCGGGCGGTTGACGGAGATGAAGCGGCAGTTCGCCGCGATGGCGGTGAAGCGCTCGCGCGCCTCGCCCTCGGAATGCGCCGCCAGTTCCTCCGCCGCTTCGGCGTACTTGCAGGCGAACGCCGTGAAGCCCTCGAGAAGGATCGTCATCGCGCGGTACAACGCGAGCTTCTTCGGATCCTCCGTATTCGCTTCGTAGGCGTGGACGCGTTCGAGTGTCCCGCCGATGCCGTCGCGCAGCAGACGGAAATAGTCCGGCACGGTGTGTCCCTGATAGCCGCCGCCCCAGAAGAGCCGGCCGATGCTCTTCTTCTGCTTCTCATTGAACACCTCGCTGTAGCCGGGATCCATATGCTCCCAGCTCCGCGGGAACAGGCGCTTTTTCTGCTTTTTGATGCGCTCGCGGATCTCTTCGGCGTGTTCCTTGTACGCCGGGGCTTCCAGATGTTTGTCCGATTCGCAGATGCCCCAGTGGAAATGCTCCACGAGAGGGCGGAAAGGACGCGGCACGCCGACGAGGATATCGTTATGGTAGATCACCGGATCGCTCATCAGCCACGAGTTGACGATGCCCTGCGCCAGGCATACGACGTACGGCTCGTCGGGCATGCTTTCAAAAGCGTCGAGGAACGGCGTCTTGCCGTCCGCTTCCGGACCGGTCTCCGTTCCTTCTCTCGCCCAGCGCGGCTTGAAGCGCGCCTTGGCTTCGGCAAAGATTTCAAGGATTCTGTCCGACAGCTCGATCTGCTTTGAGGAATCTCTGTAATCGTTCATGCTTACTCTCCTGTTCCGGATATGCCGCGCGGGCGGCATAGAGATTTTCATTCATATTATCATAGCACATACCGCCGCTTTTGTCAATACGCGGCGCTCATAATTGCGTCCGACGCCGGATGCAAAAAAGAGGGAAGGCGGACGCGGACCGCCTTCCCGTATTTAGTTATCGGAGGCCTCGGAGGGATTCCGTCAGTCTCCCATGATGCTGTATCGTTTGATGACCTCGTCCTGCATGGCGCTGCCGATCTCATTGAACAAAGCGGAGTAACCGCCGACGCGCACGATGAGATCGCGGTGCCGCTCCGGATGTACCTTCGCGTCGAGCATGTCTTCGAGATCCGCCGTCGTGACCTGCGCCATCTGTCCGCCGTCCATCATGCAGGCGGTCATGAGCGCCGCGACCCGTTTGCGCTCTTCCGCCGTTTTCATCGTGCTGCGGGGGGACGAGCACGTTGACCGTCGTCCCGCCGATCCCTTTCTTCAGAGGCAGCTTCATGACGGAGGAGAGCATCGCCGTCACGCCGCAGTGATCCGCGCCGGTGCGCGGACCGATCGTGTTCCCGAGCGGCTCGCCCGCAAAGCGGCCGTCCGGCATCGCCCACGTCCGCAGCCCCCACCATACGCCGCCGCTGAGCAGCGAGCAGGCGCCCGTGAACGCGCCGCCGAGCGGCAGATTGTGCACGCCGTGCTCGGCAAACTTGACGTAGATCGCCGCGACGATATCCTCGGCAGGGAAGACGTCTCCTTCACGGACGGACCTCTCGTAGAACGGATACACGTACTGATCGAACCGCCCGACGCAGTCTACCCAGTCCCACAGGGAGAAAAACCATACGAGCTGCGCCGCCTGATACAGCGTCTCGGGACGGTTGACGGAGACGTACCGGCAGTTTTCCGCCACGGCGAGAAAGCGCTCGCGCGCCTCGCCCTCGGAACGTGCCGCCGTTTCCTCCGCCGCGTCCGCGTACGTGCGGGCGTACGCCGTGAAGCCTTCGAGGAGGACCGTCATGGCGCGGTAGAGGAGAAGCTTCTTCGGATCCTCCGTGTTCGCTTCGTAGGCGCGGACGCGCTCGAGCGTCCCGCCGATGCCGTCGCGCAGCAGACGGAAATAGTCCGGTACGGTGTGCCCCTGATAGCCGCCGGCAAAGAACAGGCTGCCAAGCGCGTCTTCCTGCTCCGGCGTGAAGAAGCGCGCGCAGCCTTCCCGGATGCGTTCCCAGCCGACGGGAAACAGGTGCGTTTTCTGCCGCTCGATCCGCCCTCGGAGTTCCGCTGCGCGTTCCTTGTAGGCGGGCCACGTCTCCCAGTCGGGATTTTCGTCGACGCCCCAGTTGAAATGCTCCACGAGAGGGCGCGCGGGACGGGGCACGCCGACGAGAACGTCGCTCGGATAGATCACCGGGGCGCTTTCCGTCTACGAACGGACGATCGCGTGCGCGAGGCAGAGGATATACGGCTCGCCGGGCATCTCTTCGAACGTCGAAAGAAACGGCGTCTTTCCGTCCGGCGCCGGACCGGTCAGCGTTGCTTCCCGTTCGCCCCTCGGTTTGAAGCGCGCTTTCGCGTCGGCGACGATCTTTTGAGCGCGCGCCGAAAGATCGATCTTCTTTGAGGGATCTCTGTAATCGTTCATGGTGCAGCCCCCGTTCACGATCCGCCGCGCGGACGAAAATGCCGTATCGTTCATACTGCGTATAATCATAACACGCGCCGCCGCTTTTATCAATACGCGCGCCCGATTGCGCGGCGCGCCGGTAATCGTACAAAAAAGGCGTACCGCCTTGAAAGTCGGCTTCCGATGTGCTACAATGTACAATGTACACGGTATCCCGAAAGACGGATACCGGTCCCCGGCAAACACCGCACGACAAAACGTCAGAATCAGAAAGGAATCGCCTATGTCACGCTGGAGAATCCATCCCACCGAGGAGGCTGTCGTCTGGGACGTCGCACCGGGCGAGCAGCATACGGACGACTATGAAATGGCAGGATATCGCTGCGCGTATATCGTGCAGTACGGCATGAACGAAAACGGCTTTCTCCTCACGCATCATCCGGTCTTCCCGTCGCTGCGTACCCGCCCGAACGATACGCACGCGTCCTATCAGCTCGACGTGCCCGCCGACCGCTGGCCGCTGCCCGCCGTGAACGGCGTCCCGGCGCGCGAGATCCTCGTCTCGGCAAAGCTGAACGGAGTACTGCGTCTGGACACGAAGACGGACGACGGGGCGCTCGGCATCGTGCGCCGCTGCTTCCCGTCGACGGAGCTCCGCTGCGCGTACGAGCTCGTCACCGTGACCGCGATCGGGAAGGAACCGCTCGCGTTCTCCCTCACCGCCGGGGACGGCGAGATCGGTTCCGTGATGGGACCGATGGGCGTCAATATTTGCGAGATCACGACGGATATGGACGGCACGTCGGCGCTTCTGAAGCCGGGCGAGTCCCTGACGTATTCCGTCGCCGTCACCGGGCGCACGGCGGACGAGGCGCCGGAATACGACGACGCGGAGACCGAGTACCGCCGCCGTCTGGCGCAGATCGACCGCCTTACCGCTCCGATGAAGCTGGAGACGGGGAACCGGGCGTTCGATCTCATGTTCCGTTTTGCGAAGATCCGCGCCGGAGAATCCGTGTATGACACCCGGTACGGTCTGATCCACTCTCCCGGCGGGTATGCGTATTACGCCGCTACGTGGTGCAACGACCAGGTCGAGTATTCCGGCCCCTATTTCGCCTATACCGGCGACGAGAACCTCATCGAGGCGGCGCTCAATGCGTACCGCATGTACATGCCCTTCATGACCGACCGCTTCGATCCGATCCCGTGCTCCGTCATCGCCGAGGGGATGGATTACTGGAACGGCGCCGGAGACCGCGGGGACGCTGCCATGTATCTCTACGGCGCGTCCCGCTTCGCTCTTACCGTCGGCGACCGCGGGATCGCAGAGGAGTTGTGGCCGGCGATCCGCTGGTGCGCCGAATACTGCGAGCGCAAGAAGAACGCCGCCGGCGTCATCGCCTCCGATAACGACGAGCTCGAGGCGCGCTTCCCGGCGGGCGACGCAAATCTCTGCACCTCGACGCTCACCTACGCCGGACTGCTCGCCGCCGCGAAGCTCGCCGGAGAATTCGGCGACACGGAGAGGGCTGAGACGTACGTCTCCCGGGCAGGAGAGCTGCGCGGCGCGATCGAACGCGTCTTCGGATACGCCATCCACGGCATTCCGGCCTACCGGTACTATGACGGCTGCGAGGTCATGCGTTCCTGGATCTGCATGCCGCTCTGCGTCGGCATCTATGACCGCGCCGCGGCGACGGTGCAGGCGCTGACCTCGGAATACCTCATGCGCACGGACGGGTTCCTCACCTCCGAGGGGAGGGAGACGCTGTGGGACCGCTCCACTCTGTACAGCCTGCGCGGCATCTTTGCCTCCGGCTTTACGGAAAAGGCGTGGGAGGTGCTCGACCGCTACGTGAACAACCGTCTGCTCGGCGAGCGCGTTCCGTACGCCGTCGAGGCGTATCCGGAGGGCGGCAGAAGGCAGCTTTCCGGCGAGAGCGCGCTGTACTGCAAGATCATCCTCGAGGGGATCCTCGACATGACGCCCGCCGGGATGGCGGCCTTCACGATCAAGCCGACGCTCCCCGCCGGGCTCGATCATCTGACGGTCACGAATGTCCGGGCGTTCGGTTCCGTCTTCGGCGTGACGCTCGACCGGGACGGCTGGCGCGTCGCCCGCTCCGACGGCGAACTGCTCGCCGAGGGGAAAAACGGGGAGGAAACGCTCGTCCGTCTGTGACGGCCGCCCGCGGAACGCACGGGGTACGCGACGCGTCCTGAATACACGGGATCCTTTGCGCAGAACGGCGCGGCATCGGAAGATGCCGCGCCTGTTTTTTGCCATATCGTTTTTTTTGTATTTTTTTTTCGTTTTCACTTGACAACGGCAGACTATTGTGATAGTATATACTACAGCAGTAGTCTGGAGGTGTGACAATGAAAGATACACTCTACGACAGTGAAGCGAAGATCATGGAGATCCTGTGGGACAACGGCACGCTGCCCGCCCGCGAGATCGGCCGGATCGCCGCGGATTCCATCGGTTGGAACAAGAACACCACCTATACGGTCATCAAGAAGCTGGAGGCGAAGGGATGCCTGCGCCGCGACGAGCCCGGTTTTCTCTGTACGCCGCTCGTGTCCCGCGAAGCGATGCGGCGGCGCGAGGCGTCCACGCTTCTGCATAAGGTCTTCGGCGGTTCACGCCGTGCGCTCTTTTCCGCGCTCCTCGAGGAGGAGACGCTGTCCGAGGCGGAGCGGGACGAGCTGCGCGCGCTGATCGATAAACGGTGACCGGGATGCTCGGCGAGTGCTTTTATTGGATCCTCAGCATGAGCATCGGTGCCTCGCTTGCGGGGCTCGTCGTACTTCTCGTGCGGGCAATCCGGCGGATCCCGCGGCGCGTCACGGTATTTTTGTGGATCGCGCCCTTTCTCCGCATGTGCGTGCCGGTCGGGATGAACAGCCCGTACAGCGTGATGGTGCTGCTAACGCGGCTCGGCGCGCGGACGGTCAAGGTCATGGGCTCCGTTTCGTTCATGAACGCGGCGGGAGCGGCGGAGAGTTATTTTCCGATCACCTACAAAACGGACGTGCTCGCGGGCGTATTCGGTACGGCGGCGCTCGTGTGGCTCGTCGGCGCGCTGTCGATCATTCTGACGCTCGCGATCCTGTACGCAGCGACGATGCGGGAGATACGGGACGAGCGTCCGCTCGATCCGCCGGTGTATCTGTCCGAAAAGGTTTGCGGCCCGGCGGTCTACGGGATCCTCCGCGCGCGGATCCTATTGCCCGTATCCTATGAGGGGAAGGATTGCCGTCACGTCCTGCGGCATGAGAGGACGCATATCCGCCGCCGCGACAATCTGTGGCGGATGCTCGGCTTCCTCGCCGCCGCGATCCACTGGTTCAATCCGCTCTCGTGGATCTTTCTGCGTCTGTTCTTGTCCGATCTGGAGCTCGCCTGCGACGAGAGCGCCGTGGCTGGGTATAACGAGGAAGAGCGGCGCGAATATGCCCGGACGCTTCTCTCGTGCGCCGAGGACAGGCGCCTCTGCGCCTCCGCCTTCGGCGGCGCGAAGATCCGTACGCGGATCGAGCGCGTGTTGTCCTTTCGGCGGATGACGGTCTTATCCGCCGTCTCCTTTGCCGTGCTGGCCGCGGCGGTCGTGTGCGTCCTCGTCACGAACGCCGGATGAAATATAACAATATTCGGGAGGGAATCGCAATGAAAAAGCTCGTGTGCCTGCTTCTCGCCGCCGTCGGCATGACGGCGCTCGCTTCCTGCTCCTCCGTGAAGGAGCCCGCGCCGCTGCGCCGCGGCGTTTACGTCTCCGGGAGCGGGGAGGGGGAAATCTACGCCTCCTTCGCCGCCGACGGGAGCTGGGTCGGCGGCACCGCCGAGGGGATGCGTTCGACCGACGGAGAGTGGACGGCGAATGGGAAGACGGTCACCGCCCAAACGACGTATCCGGGCGGGAAGACGGGGCGCGTCACCTTCGAGGCCGCCTCGGAGACGGAGATCACCGTGACCGCCGTGGACTGGGACCCGGAGCGCGATCCGTGGACGGAGGTGGGCGACGTCTATACGCTGTACACGCCGGACGCGGATTTCATGGAGATCCTTTCCGCCGACCGGGCGCTCGCTGAAGCGAAGCGAGACGGACTCCCCGTCATGGAGGGTCTGCGGGTCACGTCGGGGCAGGAGAGCTGGGACGCCTTTTACGCGAAGGTCACAGCGGGGGAACCGGCGTCCGTTTTGTACCTGTCGTATTACACGCTCGATCCGGCGCACGTGAGCGAGGAGCTCTACGCGAAGGAAAAGGATCGGTATCCGATGGCGTTTTACAGCTGGCTGGAGTACGACGGGGAGAAGTTCACCTACATGGTTCGCATGACGACGGAGGAAGCGATCGAGGAGCGCTCCGTTTTCCCGTACCTTCTGCACTTCACCGGCGACGCACCGCAGCAGGCGGCGTTCTCGCACTACGATCGCTACGTCCTCTCGGACGATCCGACGGTCACGTGGGAGCAGATCGAGTCGGCGATGTTCAGCTCTGTCTACGAGGAAAGCCGCCGCTTCCGCACGCGCGACGTGTACACGAATCTCATAGACTGAGGAGGGACGGGGATGGATCCGCGCGTGTACCGCAGGTACTGCGTCGGCGTATGGCTCGTCGCCGCGGCGCTGGGGGCGTATCCTTTATACATGGGGATACGGGTCTTTGAACAGGTGATGAAGAACGGAGCGATACCGATCGCGGAGTATCCGAAGTACGTCATCCCCTATACGCCGCTCGCCGCGGCGCTGATCGTCGGGACGCTGCTCCTTCCGCTGCTCGGACGGCTGTGCGGACGGTGGGATCTCCCCGTCGGCGCCGGGATCTCCTCCGCCGTGTTTTTTCTCCTCGAGCGGATCATGGAGACGAAGATCCTTGTGGAGACGGTCGATCTCGTCCCGCTCGAAAGCTGGCAGATGTCGCTCTGCTATATCCCGCCGGAGCGGTACGCCACCCGGACGTGGGCGGCGGAGGACGTTCTCTTCGGCGAGTACAGCCCGGCGTTCAAACTCCATTTTTACCTGATCTCCGTCGTGATCCTCGTCACGCTGCTCGGTTGTTTCTACGGCTTCGGGCGGATGATCCGCACGGGCGATCGGGGGCGGGAGCGCGCGCTCATCGTGCAGGCGGCGGCGACGGCGTCGTTTGTCGGCATGTGCATCTGGGCGTGCTTCACGGCGTTCTACCGCACGGGTGAGCTGACGGTGTCGCCGCTGTCCGCTTCGCTGATGGCGTCCTTCTTCCTCCTTCTCGGCATCGTCGTCGGCGTGTTCGTCGGATCCTTTCTGCTCGGCAAAACGCGGGCGGTCTCCGTGTGGATCCCGGCGGTCTCCGCCGTTCTGACCGTACTTGCCATGTATATCGGGGAGATGATCCTTCTCCACGGGAATCTCTACCGCTTCGGCGAGGGCGTCTTCTTTTCCGGTCTCGGCGCGCTCGTGCTCGCCCCCGCCGATATCGCGGTCCTGCTCGCCTCCGGCGCGCTGACCGCATGGATCTGCCGGATGCTGCAGCCTGCCGCACAGACCGTAAAGAAAGAAGCAGAATGACTTTGTCCCAATCCCCCGGGAGCGTGAGCACACGCATCCGGGGGGGTTTTGTCATTTCGCGTTACGGACGGGGTTGACACCGTCCGCCGCATACGCTATAATGATGCAAAAGGATCGCGCGTTTTCCGCGATCCGACCTTCTCATCCGCCGACGGGCGGAAACGAAAGGAAGATACATATGAAAAGCCTTGCAGGAAAAGAAGACCTCGCGCTGCTGCCGCGCATATTCCCGTTTACCGCGCCCGCCGATATCCCGATCTCCTTTTTGTACGGAGAACGGTCCGTGTACGGGATCCCCGACGATTTTTCCCCGCGGGTGACTACGGAAAGAATAGACGCCTCCATCCTGCGCCGCACCGTGACGGGCGTCGACGCACGGGGGCTGGAGATCCGCGTCGAGTACGTGCAGTATCTCGACTCTGCGGCGACGGAGTGGCTCGCGTTTCTCACGAACCGCGGCGCCTCGGATACGCCGGTGATCTCCGATCTGTATATCGTCGACGGCGTCGTGCCGATGGAGGGAGCCGAGCTGTACCACGGGAACGGCGACGTCTGGGAGAACGGCTACGACTGGTCCGTCTCCGATCTTGCCGAACCCGTTGTGAAAGAGACGGCGGACGGCACCTCCTGCCGCGGCGCGTTCCCGTATATGCGCCTGCGGTGCCCGTCGTGGGGCGTCAATATCGCCGTCGGCTGGCCCGCCATGTGGCGGGCGGGATTTGAGAAGACGGACGGCGGCGTCCGCCTGACGGTCGGACAGAAAAGATGCCGTACCGTGCTCCATCCGGGGGAGACGCTGCGGACGCCGCGCGTCAACTTCGTCGCCTATGCCGGGGACAACGGGCGCGGGATCAATACGTGGCGGCGCTGGTATCTGACGCACGTTCTGCCGCGCACGGATGGGCAGCCGCTCGCAGGGAAGTATTGTTTGCACAATTTCATGGCGGGCGGTCATCCGGAATTCACCGGCGCGGACGAGGAGAATCAGCGTACGGCGCTCGCCGAATATATCCGCCGCGGTCTGAAGCCGGATCTCTGGTGGATCGACGCCGGGTGGTACCGCTGCCATTATGATTGGGGCGTGACGGGAGACTGGATACCGGACGCGGAGCGTTTCCCGCACGGGCTCGCCCCCATCGGCGAGGACTGCCGGCGAGCGGGCGTAGATCTTCTTCTGTGGTTCGAGCCGGAGCGGGTGCGCACCTCGACGGCGTTCTGCCGCGAGCATCCGGAGTGGCTTCTCACCCGCGCGAAAGATGCGGAAGACCGGCTCGTCGACCTCGGCTGCCGCGCCTGCTGCGACGCGCTCATCGATACGATCGACGCTCTCATCAAGAAGAGCGGCATCCGCGTGTACCGGCAGGATTTCAACTTCAGTCCCGCCTCTTCCTGGGAGGAGGCGGAGGCGGAGGACCGCATCGGAGCGGTGGAGAACGCGCACGTGCAGGGGCTTCTCCGTCTGTGGGACACGCTGCTCGACCGCAATCCGGGCCTGTGGATCGACATGTGCGCTGGCGGCGGACGGCGCAACGACCTTGAAACGATGCGCCGCGCCGTGCCGCTCCACTACACGGATATCGGCTACGGCAACCATCCCGTCAAGCAGAAGCAGCATCGGCAGATGTTCGAGTGGATCCCCTATTTCCGCGCGCACAATATGAACTGGGACGATCCGGTCACCGGGGAATACACGGGAGCGGATCATCCCGCGGACGCTTACAGCTATTACGTCGCCATGGCGCCCTGCATGACGGACATGACGCCGTACGACGCGGATGAGGAGCGTTTCGCGCTCGCGCGCAAAATGCAGACGATATGGCGGCGCGCCTCGGCGCTCATGCTGACGGGCGACTTTTATCCGCTGACGGAATGCCGCGAGTCCGCGCGGGATTTCTTCGCCGTGCAGTTCCACGATCCGGAAACGGGGCGCGGCATGGTCGAGATCGTGAGCAACAACGCGAACCCGGACGAACGTTTCACCGTGCGCTTTGAGGGACTGGAGCCGTGCGCCCGGTATCTTCTTACGAACGCGGAAACGGGCGCGCGGCGGGAGCTGACCGCGGAGGAGATGGCGAACGGCGTCGAATACGCGCTGCCGCGCCGCAGCGGGCTCATCGACTTCTACGAAAAACGAGTCTGAAGGATGGACTGTCTGCTGCTCAGCGCTTCGCTCTTCATCAACGTGCTGTCGTGTCAGATCCTCCGCATCGCCTACTGCAGAAAGCACGTAAAAAACGCGGCGGATCTGCATCTGTTCAACGCCTTCTCGAGCGTCGTTACAGCGGCGGGGCTCGCGGCGTTCTGCGCCATCGGCGTCATGCAGAAGCTCCATCAGACCTCCCGATACAAAGAAGAACTCGGCGCGTTCCTCGTCGCCGCGTTTATCTCCTCCGCGCTTCTTTCCTTCCTTCTGACCCTGTATCACGGTAAAAAAGAGTGCCGCCGTCCGTCGGCGTGCGGCGGCGGCGCGTCCGCCGCGCCGCTCGCGCTCTACTCTATCGCCTGCGGCGCGGGGATCGCTTTCTGTAATCACTGCAATACGTATCTTTCCGGGGTGATCGATTCCGTGATCCTTTTTCCCGTGCTGTACGGCGGCTGCATGATCCTGACGACGGCGGCGGGTCTGATCCTGTGGAAAGAGAGGCTCACGCGCACGCAGACGGTCGGCATGATCCTCGGCTTCGCCGGGATACTGCTTTTATGCGGCGCCGACGCGCTCTGGATCCGCCTGTTCGGATAAGAAGGGAGAAAAACGCCGTCGGGAAACGTCGGAGGACGGAATATCGGACGATAAATGATTGACAAACGGCGGACGGCGTGGTACAATAATATTCCGTATCATGCGAGATCGCGTCATACATCCGTCGATCGGGAGAGGTAGAATACGATGAATACCGATAAGAAACAGACCTCGCGTTTCCGCTTCGAGCAGTGGTACAGGATCGCGCTGCTGCTCCTTTTGTGGGACGTGATTGCGGTGAACGCGTCGTATTTTCTGGCGCTGTGGCTGCGCTTCGATCTTCAGTATTCCCAGATCCCTTCCGAGTATTTCCAGGCGTGGCTCACGGTCATCCCGTTTTATACGGTACTCTGCGTCGTCGTTTTCTGGGTCATGCGTCTGTACCACAGTCTGTGGCGCTTTGCCAGCTATTCGGAACTGATGCTCGTCATAGCGGCATCGCTGATCACGAGCTCGCTGCACGCGATCGGTATCACACTGTTCCTTTGCCGGATGCCGATCTCCTATTATCTCGTCGGCGCGGTTCTTCAGTTTGCTTTCGTTCTCGGCATTCGCTTCGCGCGGCGATTCCTTCTGCTTTTGCGTGAGCACAGAGCGACAAGCGATGCGTCCGGCGCAGTCACGCGCGTCATGATCATCGGCGCGGGTTCCGCGGGGCAGATGATCCTGCGGGATATCCGCCGCTCGGTTTCCGTTCAAGACAAGGTCGTCTGCTTTATCGACGACGATCCGAATACGTGGGGGCGGTATATCGACGGCGTGCCGATCGTCGGCAGCCGCGACGATATCCTTTCCAGCGTCGAGAAGTACAGCGTCAATAAGATCTATCTGGCGATCCCCTCCGCCACGCCGGAGGTGCGGCGGGATATTTTGAACATCTGCAAGGAGAGCGGCTGCGAGCTGAAGAATCTCCCCGGCATCTACCAGCTTCTGCGCGGCGACGTGACCGTTTCTTCCATGAAGGAAGTCGCCATCGAGGACCTGCTCGGCCGTGCGCCGATCCGTCCCGACATGGAGGAGGTCTTCCGCTTTATCTCCGGCAAGACCGTGCTCGTCACGGGCGGCGGCGGTTCCATCGGGAGCGAGCTTTGCCGGCAGATCGCGGCGCACAGCCCGCGTCAGCTCGTCATTTTCGATATTTATGAAAACAACGCCTATAGTATCCAGCTGGAGCTGAAAAAGAAGTATCCGGCGCTCGATCTTGCGGTGCTGATCGGCTCCGTGCGCGACAGCAGACGGATCTGCGGCGTCTTTGAGAACTATCGGCCGGATATCGTTTTCCACGCGGCGGCGCATAAGCACGTCCCGCTGATGGAGGGCAGCCCCTGTGAGGCGATCAAGAACAACGCCATCGGTACCTACAAGACGGCGTTTGCCGCCATGCTCTACGGCACGCAGCGGTTCGTGCTCATCTCGACGGACAAGGCGGTCAACCCGACGAACGTCATGGGCGCCTCCAAGCGCCTGTGCGAGATGATCGTCCAGTCCTTTGACGCGAAAATCAAGGAAGGGCAGGCGGAGGATCTCCCGAATCTTTTCACGCACGAAGGGATGAAGGAGAGGAGTACCGCTCTGAAGAATGCGAGAACGGAATTCGTGGCGGTCCGCTTCGGAAACGTGCTCGGCTCGAACGGATCGGTAATCCCGATCTTTAAGAGGCAGATCGCCGAGGGCGGTCCCGTTACCGTGACGCATCCGGACATCATCCGGTATTTCATGACGATTCCGGAGGCGGTCAGCCTCGTCCTTCAGGCGGGCACGTACGCCCACGGCGGCGAGATCTTCGTGCTCGACATGGGCAGCCCCATGAAGATCGACACGCTCGCGCGCAATCTTATCAAGCTGTCCGGATACCGTCCGGACGTCGATATCAAGATCGAATATACGGGACTCCGTCCGGGCGAGAAGCTGTATGAAGAAAAGCTGATGGCGGAGGAAGGGCTGAAGAAGACGGAAAACGAACTCATCCACATCGGCTGTCCGATCCCGTTTGATACGGACACCTTCCTCTCGCAGCTCGGACCGCTCATGAAGATCGCCTATGAGAACGACGAGGCGCATATCCGTGAGCGCATCGGAGAGATCGTCACGACCTATCATCCGGCGGACAACGGCACGGCTCCGGCGCACGGCGCGTGACGGAGGACCGTTGCCGGAACGTTTACACAGTATACCGTACCCAAACGAATACAACGGAAAGAAGGAAACGCCAGTGAAAAGACTGTTTGTTCTGTTCCTCGCGGCGGCGCTGCTTCTTCCGCTCGTCTCCTGTTCCAAGGACCCCACGCCCGCCGATACGTCCGCTCCCGCGTCCGATACGGCGACCGCGCCGGAGACGGAAGCGCCGATCTCCAAAGAGGATGAGGCGCTCGCGCATCTGCCGAAAAGAGATTATGACGGAAGGAATTACAATATTGCCCAGTCCGTCGCCTTCTGGGAATTTGACGTGGAGGATCTGACGGGCGAACTGCTCAACGATGAGATCTACGAAAGAAATCGGGCGATCGAGGAACGCTGCGGCGTGACGATCACGGCGGAGAAGTACGGGCAGGCTTCCGGCAATACGCAGCTGACCGACCGGATCCTCGCGGATTCCATGACCGGGGACGCCTCGATCCAGCTCGTCTGCGACGGCGCGTTGTTTATGAGTACCGATCTGCGCAGCGGTTTGTACGCGGATTTTCACCGTCTCCCGTATATCGACCTTGACGCGCCGTACTGGGACAGCCGCGCCGTCGAGTCGTTCACAGTGCACGGAAAGCTCTATTTCATCAACGGCTCCTACAATCTCTCGAACAAGGGATCGGCGTACGCCATGTTCTGGAACCGCGAGCTGGCGGAAGATCTGAATATCCCCGATCTGTACGGCGTCGTGTGGGACGGAAAGTGGACGGCGGACCGTATGCTCGAATACTGTCAGGTCGCCGCAAGCGATCTGAACGGCGACGGGAAGATGAGCCTGACCGAGGATCGGTGGGGCATCCTGCACGGGCATCCGGAGAATTATTTCGGCTTCACGGTCGGCATGGGATACACGCTGACCACGACGAACGATATCGGCGAGATCGTGGTGGACGTGAATGAACGGAACGTCCGCGTGCTCGAAACGTGCGAAAAGATCGCCGACTACAGCATCGTCGGCTGGAACTGGCTGAAGCTTTGGAGAAATAACGGTCTCGATTCCTCCGGCGACTATCTGTTTGCGGAAGGGAACACGCTGTTCATTGACGGAAGGGCGGGGTACGTTCCGAACGTAGACTTCTCCTTCGGCGTTCTGCCTGCCCCGAAGCTGGACGAGGCGCAGAGGGACTATATCTCGATCTCTCACTATTACTCCGGATCCTACTGTGGGATCCCCTCCGCGCTCGGAGAAGAGGACAAGGACATGGCGGCGTTTCTGCTCGAGGCGCTCTGTGCGTACTCGCACGTCACCGTCTATCCCGTCTATACGGAGAACATCGTGCTGCACAAGAACTCGCCGGATCCGGAAGCCACGGCGGTCTTGCAGATGATCTTCGACAGCCTCTACTACGATATCGGGTATCACTGCAATTTCGTCGCGCCGCTCAACTTCAATCTCGTCTTCGTCTATGGCGTCGATCAGTTCGCTTCGCGGGTCGCCGCCGATGCGGAAGCGACGAACGACGCGATCTATTACCTCATGGAGGAATATAAGGATCTGCCGTGACCGGCGTTCCCCCGATACAAGCGAAGACCGTCCGCCGGATACGATCCGGCGGACGGTCTTCGCTTATCGGACGGTACGGTGCCGCGATGTTACGGCAGATTGGCGAATTTTTCCAGAACGTCGCGGATGTCCTGCTCGATCCATGCCTCGTCCGAGGCGATGAGGGAGATATATCCTTCACCCTTGTCGTAGATCAGAAGGTCGCGTACCGCGTTCGGGATCTTGTTCAGGTTGAAGTCGTAGATGAAATCGTGGACGATGTTGCCGTAGAGGATCCGGAGGATCTCCGTCGATTCCTTATCCGGCGAGCGGCGCAGCTCCATGACGGAGTTGACGTAGGTCGGGAGCGTCGTCGTATGCGAGTACGCGCTGAGCGCCTCGAGCAGGATCCCCGTCATCTCCAAGGTCTCTCCGGTGATCGTGATGGGGATCGAGACGGTGGCGGCGTACTGGAACTCGGCGGTCGTCATGTACCGCTGCTGGTCTTCGTCGTATTTCGGCAGCGGGAGGATGCCGTACTCGAAATCGAAGCCGTCGCCGAGCTGTGCCACGACGGATACGTAGAAGAGCGCCCGTTTTTCAAGGAAGACGAAGTCGGATCCCTGATCCTTGAAGTAGCTGTATCGGGACCACCCGGTGATGGAATAGTCCACGAGAGAAGCGAATTTCTCGATGACGTTGACGTTGTGCTCGCCGCTGAGACGCACGGCGGGATTCCCCTCGGCGTCAAGGGAGGAGAAGACGAAGCCCATGCCGATCAGCACCGGGGGAACGCTGTAGCCGGAGCCGAAGATCGTGCCGTACCGGTCGTCGGACGGATCGAGATACCCGTCGCCGTCCAGATCGTTTGTGACGAGGGCGGAGTATTCCGTCATACGGTCCATCGTCCAGTTCCCGCTCAGCGCGATCTCATACAGATCCGGCAGATGGAAATCGTCCGCCATCTCGTGATTGAAGAAGACGGCGTATGCCTGCGATTTGTCGTGGAGCACGTAACTGCCGGACATGAAATAGAGCTTCCCGCCGAACGTGAAGGCGCTGATCGTGTTCTGATCCCACCACGGCTGCGACGGATCGAGGTACGGCACGGTGTGGAGGTTGCGCAGATGACCGGCCTGCGCCATGCGGATGGAGTACAGCGGTCCTTCCGCGATCATCTGATACGACGTTTCCCCTGCCATGACGTCCCGATCGAGGCGGCGCATCGGAAGGCCCGGGTTCATGTAATCGGTCTCGCCCGTCTCCGCGGTGATTTTGACCTCGTAGCGGTCCTCGATGGCGATGTTCCGGTTGTAGATGGCGTCGTTGAGCTGCTCTCCCTTGATCTCTTCCGCAATGTATTCAAAGGAATAGCCGTGCTGGAGGATATGGAACTCCGCCCCGCCGAAGGTGATCTCCGGGACGTTCGGGTGCATCATTCCGTCGTCCACGGTCGTGTCCCCGGCCGGATCATCCGTCGGCGAGGCGGTGTCCGTCGGCGCGGCGGCGCCGGACTCCGGGGCGGGATCGTCCGTCTTGCCGCAGGCGAAGAGCGAGAGGAGCAAGGAGAGGGCGAGGAGCAGTGCGATCGCGTGTTTCATGATGACCTCCGGTGTGATAAGATCGGGATCGTCGGATGGGGAGAAACGCCGCGTCAGCGGGTGGCGGTGCGCACGTGATACTCTGTTACGCCGAGTACGGTCTCCCCGTCGATCTGGAGCGCGGTCGGACGGTCGAAGGCGACGGTGATATCGTGTCCCTTCAGGATGTGGACCATCTCGGAATGCGCGACGTGTTCCCCCTTGAAGATGGAGGGGAAGACGGAGAGCGTTTTCAATTTGCCGGCGCCGAACATGATGAGCAGGGAAACGGTGTCGTTCTTTTTGCGGTTTTGCCCGGGCGCCGCCATCATGCCGCCGCCGTAATAGCGACCGTTCATCGTCGGCGCGAGCCAGACCTTCTTGTATTCCGAGCGGACGCCGTCCACGACGATCGACGCATTGCGCGGCTTGAAGTGGAAGAGCAGACCCTTTACGGCGATGGCGGCGTAGTTGATCGGCTTGTCCGACTTGACGCGCTGCGCGTCGCCGACCTCGCAGCAGTAGCCGTCGATGCCGTAGCCGACGCCGTTGATGAAAAGAGAGTCTTTGCCGTTCACCGTCACCGTCGGCAGATGGTCGAGGTATTCGCGGATCGGCGTCGGCTTCCCCGGTTCCGCGCCGATATCGCGCAAAAAATCGTTGCCCGTGCCGACGCCGCAGAAGAGCAGCTTCTCGGGAAGCGCGGAGCCGACGGTGTCGTTGATGAAGCGGTTCAGCGTGCCGTCTCCGCCGCAGAGGATGAAGGTGTCGTCCGCCGGGTACCGTGCGAAGTATGCGGCGAGATCCCGTACCGCGGTGACGTCCGTCATCTCGGCGTCCCCGTCCGGGTACGTGGAGCAGAGTTTTTCGGCGGCGGTCCCCGCCGTATTGTTGTTGGACTTCGGATTGTACAGAATATGTACGGTCGCCATGGCTGATCCCCCCGTGCTGTCAAAATCAAAATGAAAATAATTCGGCACGAAAAGATTATAACATATTTTCCGCCGACTGACAACCGTTTTCGACATTTTTCGATGAATTGTTCCGCACGCGGCTCAGCGCCGGATTTTTTCCCTGGCTTATTGACAGTGATCCGCGCCGTGTGATACAATGTATTCGTGCCGCGGGCGCCGCCGTTATACGGCAATAACGACGCCGACGGCGGGAGAGGTACGCGTATGATGCTGAAAAGACCGATCATGGGCTGGAACACGTGGAACACGTTCGGCGAGAAGATCAATGAGGAGCTCATCATGCAGACGGCGGACGCGATGGTCGAGCTCGGTTACCGGGACGCGGGGTATGAGTACGTCATCATCGACGACTGCTGGAGCGCGAAGGAACGGGACGGGGAAAAGCGGCTCGTTGCGGATTCCGTGAAATTTCCGCATGGGATGCGGTATCTGGCGGATTACGTCCACGCGCGGGGGCTGAAGTTCGGCATGTATTCCGACTGCGGCTTCTGGACGTGCGCCGGCTATCCGGGCAGCTTCGGCTACGAGTACGCCGACGCGGAGACCTTCGCCGATTGGGGCGTCGATTATCTGAAATACGATTACGGCTATTTCCCGGAGAGCGCCGACACGAAGAACGCGTACCTTACGATGGCGCAGGCGCTGCGCCGTACCGGGCGGGATATCGTTCTGGCGGCGTGCAACTGGGGCGCGCTCGAACCGTGGAACTGGATGCGTTCCCGCGGCGCCGATACGTACCGCTCCACCCACGACATTTCGGACAGAAGGCAGTCCTTCATCGAGATCTTCCGCTCGCAGTGGGGGAATTTCGCCCAGAACGGCGGAGGCTGCTACAACGATCTCGACATGCTGACGGTCGGCATGTACGGGAACGGCAACGTCGGCCGCGGCGGATGTAGCTACGAGGATTACGTGATGCAGTTCGCGATCTGGGCGTTCATGGGGGCGCCGCTCATCATCGGCGGCGACGTCCGGAACATGGACGAGGCGTGCCGACAGCTGCTCCAGAACCGCGCGCTCATCGGGATCAACCAGGATGCGGACAACCGTCCTCCCTTCAAGGTGAACAGCTACTGGGACGAGTGCTTTACGCTGGCGCGTCTCCTCGAGGGAGGAGATATGGCGGTCGCGGCGTTCAATTTCCACGACAAACTGATCGACGGCGCGCCGCTTTCCTTCGACGATCTCGGCATCCGCTCGAATTCCGGATACGGAGTGATTTTGACGAACGTACTGACGGGCGAGACGAGAGGGCCGCTTGTCGGGGGTACGAATCTCGTGCTCGACGAGGGCGGTTTCGTTCTCTACCGTGCGAAGACCGTAAAACTGTGAGGAGGAAACCATGGAACGTTTTTTCGGAGCGAAATGGATCACGGACGACACGGCGATCGGCGACAACAGCCGGATGCTGCGGCGGGAATTCAGTGTGCGGGAAGGGCTCCGGCAGGCGACGCTGTACTGCTGCGGGCTCGGATACGGCGTGTATACGATCAACGGAGAGAACGTGACGGACGAGGTGCTCGTGACGCCTTTCACGCGCTACGACCGGACGGTATTGTACAATACCTTCGACGTGACGTCCCGCGTCCGTACGGGGGAAAACGCGATCGGTGTTCACCTCGGCAACGGTTTTTACAACGACAACTGTCCCACGTGGGATTTCGACAAGGCGGACTGGCGTTCCCATCCCAAGCTCATTCTCGAACTCGTGCTCACGTATGCGGACGGAAGCGAGGAGCGCATCGTCTCCGACGGTTCATGGAGCGGATACGGCGGACCGATTCTCTATAACCATATGCGTGCCGGTGAGATCCGCGACGACCGACTTCTCGAGGAAGGCTGGGATCGCCCCGGCTTTGCGGGACGGTGGGCGCCGGCGCTGGTCTGCAGGAGTCCCGGCGGTGTGCTCCGTCCGGCGGAGCTGCCGCCGATCCGCGTCGCCGAACGCCTCCCCATGCGTGAGATCAGACCGGGATTGTATGACTGCGGCGTGAATATCAGCGGCTGGGTGCGGATCCGCGTGAAGGGAAAGGCCGGCGATACGGTCTCGCTGCGCTATGCCGAGTACATCAACCCGGACGGTACTCTGAACGATCGGATCAGTCTGTTCACAAAGGGGGAGCTCAGGCACGAGGACCGGTTTATCCTCCGCGGCGGTCGCGAGGAAGAATACGCGCCGTGCTTCGCGTATCACGGCTTCCGGTACGTTGCCGTACAGACGGACGCGGAGCTCTTGTCGATCGGGACGGA
This sequence comes from Clostridiales bacterium, assembly GCA_016288155.1. Classification (GTDB taxonomy): domain Bacteria; phylum Bacillota; class Clostridia; order Oscillospirales; family CAG-272; genus SIG701. The sequence goes on from JAEEYP010000110.1 coordinate 29,882, forward strand.
GATCGTCCATACGGATCTGACCGTCGTCGGGGATTTCGAGTGCAGCGATCCGATGCTCAACCGCATCCACGACGCTGTGCGCCGCTCGACGCTGTGCAATTACATGGGGATCCCGACGGACTGTCCGCACCGTGAGCAGAACGGATGGACGGGAGACGCTCTCTTCTCCTGCGAGCAGTCGATCATGAACTACGACATGACGTCCGCCTACCGTAAGTGGCTGAACGATTTCAAGGACGTCCAGCGCCCGGACGGGCAGCTTCCGGGGATCGTCCCGACCTCCGGCTGGGGCTTCAACTGGGGCAGCGGTCCCCTGTGGGACAGCGCGATCATCATGCTCCCGTATTATACGTATCAGCTTACCGGGGATGATTCGCTGATCCGACAGATGTGGGAGAACATGACGCGGTATATGTCGTATCTCGACAGGATGGCGGTCGGCGGGATTGTCGATTTCGGTCTGCCGGACTGGTGCCCTCCGCCAGGCGCCGTGCCATGTCCGCCCCGGGTGACGGATACCGCGTGGTATTATGCCGACGCCTGTGCGATGAGCCGCTCCTGTGCGGTCCTCGGCGTGCCGGATCCGTACCGTGAGATCGCCGACGCGGTGCGCACGGCGTACCGGCGGGAATTTCTCGGCGATGAGGAACTGAAAAAGAGCCAGACTTTCCTCGCGTGCGGACTGTACTGGGGTATGTACGAGGGAGAGGAGATCCCGCGGATGGCTGCGAAGCTCGCGAAGCTGATAGAGGAGAACGACTGTCGAATCGATTGCGGTACGCATGGGACGAAGTGTATCTTTACGGCGCTTTCGGAGAACGGATACGCCGAGACCGCGTACCGGATGGTCACGAACCCCGCGATGCCGAGCTATGCGTACTGGCTCGATCACGGCGCCACGACGCTTGCCGAACAGTGGGGATTCTTCAACGCATCCGGAACGGTCGATTCTCTTAACCATCATATGTTCTCGGAGGTCGATTACTGGTTCTACCGTTACGTTGCCGGGATCCGCCTGAGCGGCGGGGAACTGGAGGTCCGTCCGTGCTTCATCCCGCAGCTCGAGTGGGTGCGGGCGCACCGCGGCGATATCGAGGTCCGCTGGAACCGCACGCATCTCACCGTCAAGGCGCCCGTTCCGTCGCGCGTCTTCCTCGACGGGCAGGAGTATCTCGTGCCGCCCGGAGAGCATACGTTCCCGCGCAGCGGCACGTGACGTTCCCCCGGACGCTGATCCGGGGACCGGAAAACAACCTACGGAGGATAACGGCTTATGTCCGTAAAAACGATCGCGATCATTCATCATATGCACACGGATTTCGGCTATACGGATCATCCGCAGCGCGCGAAGGCGGAGCATATCCGCTATATCGACACGGCGGTCGATTACGTGCTCGCGTCCGGCGATTACCCGGAGGGCGCGCGCTTCGCCTGGACGCAGGAACAGCTGTATCCCGTCCGTGAATGGTGGGCGCAGGCTTCAGAGGAGAAAAAGGCGCGGTTCTTTGCGGCGGTCGATACCGGACGGCTGGAGATCGCCGGCACGCCTTTCAACGTGACGGCTCTCATGAGCCGCGAGGAATGGGAGACCGCCATGCGCTGGATCCCCGACGATCTCTGGGATCGCTGCCGGATCCGGAGCGCCATGCAGATCGACGTCAACGGCATGCACACCGCCGGCATGATCGAGGCGTACCGGCGCGGCGTGCGGAATCTGTTCATCGGCCCGAATACGTATTACGGCGTGCCGCCCATGCCGACGCCCGCCGCGTTCCTCTGGCAGCTCGACGCCGAAAAGCAGATGCTCGTATGGCTGAACGCTTCTTACAACAACGGATATTTTCTTTTCAATCCGAACTGGCGGCAGGGACCCGTTCCGGATTATTCCGATCTGCGCTACCGCCCGCCGGAGCGCGGCGATATCTGGCGCAGCGACGACGCCTCCCTCATCGAGGCGCACCGCCTCTGTACCGAACAGCTCGCCGCGATCGAGGGGACGGCGGCGGACGTGGCGGCGGGCGCGACGGACGGCTTTACGAAAAACCGCGTCTTCGGCGGGTACGCGCTGAGCACGCTGCCGGTCTCCGTCACGAACCAGTGGCGCGTGGACAACGATCCGCCTTTCTACCCGATCGTCGATTTCGTCCGTCGGTGGAACGAGAGGGGGCTTCAGCCGCGGCTCGTGCTCTGTACCGTTTCTCAGGCGATGGACATGGTGCGGCGGGAGCTCGGGGACGGCATCCCCGTGTACCGCGGCGAATGGGTCGACTGGTGGGCGAACGGCAGCGCGGCGTCTCCGATGGAGTTTTCCTGCAAACGGGAAGCCGGACGCACGCTCCGCGCGGCGCGGTCTCCGCTGTTCGGACCGATGGCGGAACAGGAGCGGAGGACGGAGCGCGGGATCCTCGAGGATCTCTGCCTCTATGACGAGCACAGCTTCGGCGCCTGGCAGAGCGTGTCCGATCCGTATTCCTTCCCGTCCGTTTCCCAGATCGCGGAGAAGAATATATACGTCTATCGCGCGCTCGACGCCGCGCGCTGCCTGCTCGCCGACCGGGCGCGGAGGAGCGCAGCGGAGGAAAAGAACGCGATCCTCGTCTCCAACCCGACCGAAACGGAGATGACCGCGTTCATCCATCTGCCGCTCAACTGCATGCGCGGGGAGTATCGTTCCGTCCGCTGTGCGGAGACCGGCGCGGCGTGGCCGCTCGAGGAGGAGGACGGCGTGTCCAATTTCCTGCGCCCCTCCGATCCGTCGGAGTTCGGACCGGAGAACGTCTCGCATACGTTCAGCGACAAGAGCGTGAAACAGGGCGTCCGCTTCGGACCCGTGACCGTTCCCGCCGGGGGGCGCCTTCGCCTGATCCCGGATGAGGAGACCGCCGCGCCGCCCGCCGTGCAGGGAAGGGAATACGAACTCAAAACGGACGGGGACGGCTGGCCCGTCTATCTGCGATTCGCCGGACAGTCCGAGCCGGTGATCGACGGCCCGTTCGGGGAATTCTTCGCCGTGCATGCAGACGGATTCGCGCCGCGCTGGACGTTTCGGGACATTTTTGAGAACGACGAAGAGAAAGAGCGGAACGCGCTCCGCGCACGGCATCTGTACGAGGTCCCGGCAAAGGCGGAGAAGGCGCAGCGCACCGATCTTCCGGGACGGATCTTTTTCTCGCAGCGTTTTTCTCACGATTCTCTCCGCTTCGGCGTCCGTGAGCTGACCGTCGATCTTCTGAGCGGGCGTGCCGCTCTGGAGATCCGCATCGACCGCCGCTCCGATTTTACGCCGGAGATGTATTTCGTGCGCTTCGACGCGCCGCCGTCGGATGCGCTCCCGACCGTGTCGAACGCCGGCGTGCGCTTCTGCCCTGAGAAGGACCAGCTCCCCGGCTCCTGCATGGATTATTACGCGATCGACGGCTGGCTCCGGTATCCGGGCGGCTGGCTGCTCGTCTGCCGCGACAACGCGCTCGTCGGCTTCGGGATCCCCGGCGCCGTCGCCCGCAAGAGCGTGACGGGCGGTCCGCCGTGCCGCGTCTTCGCGCGCGTATTCGACAACACCTGGGACACGAACTTCCGCGGGAACGCCTGCGGGCAGATGCGCTTCCGCTTTTGCGCCGCCGCGGATATCCCCGACGAAGAGGCGGAGTGCACGGCGGAAGCGCTGGACGCGGAGCCGGTCGTGCAGGTGAAGACGGGATACAGGGATTGAGTTTTCCCGATATGACAAACGTCACGGAGGTATGAGATGAATTATCACGTTGCACGTCCTACGGATAAACTGCTCGCATGGCAGGAACTCGAACTCGGCGTCCTGATCCATTACTGCATGGAGATCTACCGCCCGGATCTGCCGGGCGCATGGTACAAGACGGATCTCGTGCGCGAGGCGCTCGCGCCGCGCACGATCCATCCGAAGAAGCTCGATCCCGCCCAGTGGGTACGTTCCGCCTATGAACTCGGCGCGAAGTACGCCGTGCTCGTCGCCAATCACTGCACCGGCTTCTCGCTGTGGGACACGAAGGTCAACGATTTCTCCATCGCGCACACGGATTGGCGCGGCGGAGGCGGCGATATCTGCCGCGAATTCATCAAAGCGTGCCGCGAGTACGGATTGCGCCCCGGCTTCTATTATTCGACCGGGTGCAACGGGTACTACAACATCGACGACGGAAAGAATTGGGATTACCGCTCGGACGAGTATCAGGCGTACGTGAAGAATGTAGAAGCACAGGTCACGGAGCTTTGGACGCAGTACGGCGAGCTGTTCGAGGTCTGGTTCGACGGCGGCATCATCCCGCCGGAGAAGGGCGGCCCGGATCTGACGCCGCTTCTCAAAAAGTTTCAGCCGAACGCTGTCTGCTTTCAGGGACCGCGGGATTTCCCGCACGATCTTCGCTGGGTCGGAAACGAGGACGGACTGGCTCCGGCTGACTGTTGGGCGACCACGAACGCCGGGGAAGCGCGCTTCGACGGCACTGTTCCAAACGAACAGGCCGGCGTCGGCGACCCGGACGGCAAGTACTACCGGCCGGCGGAGACCGATATGCCGAACCGGGATCACGGCGCGTTCGGCGGCGGTTGGGCGTGGCGCGCGGGTGAGGAATCCCACGTCTTTACCCCGGAATATCTGCTCGATTGTTATGTCCGTTCCGTCGGACGGAACTCCAATCTGCTCGTCGGGATGGCGATCTCGACGGACGGCGATTTTCAGGACGAGGAGCAGTTCCGCGCGTTCGGAAAACTCCTGAAGGAGACCTTCGGCACGCCCGCCGCGCAGCGTATCGCGCCGACGCCGGAGAACGGCACGGTCACGCTCGAGTTAGACGGCGCCATGCCGATGGCGTTTCTCTCCGTCCGGGAGGAGATCACGGCCGGGCAGCATATCCGCTCGTTCCGCGTGCTCGCGGACGGGCGGGAGATCGCCGCCGGGCACTGCGTCGGTCATCGCCGCATCATCCCGCTGAAAGGGCTATCCTTCCGAAAACTCGACTTCCTCGTCGAGGAGGCGGCGGGAGACTGGGCGATCCGCGACATCGCCGTGTACGCGCAGGCCGCGCACTGAGAGGAACGAAATAAAGCAAAAGACCGCCCCGGTGATCCGTCGGATCGCCGGGGCTGCCGTTATTTTTGTTCATCCGCCTTTGTATCCGGGCGGTCGGAGGAGGAGGACGACGTTTTGCCGGAGGTCGTATGCGCGCTGCGGCAGGCGGAGCAGTCGCCGCCGCAGCAGCACGAGCCGTTTCGGCGGCGGCGCACGGTATGGACGATCGCCCAGACGAGCAGCGCGGCGAGCGGCAGTGCGATCAGAAGATCCTGCCAGTGCATATCAGATCCCTCCCGCAAGATACAGCACGGCGCGCAGGAGCATCGTCACGATCCACGCGATGACGCACTGCCAGACAGCCACGCCGAACGCCCACTTCCGTCCGAGCTCGCGCCGGATCGATGCGATCGCCGCCACGCAGGGTGTATAGAGCAGAGAGAAGGTGAGCAGCGACGCCGCTCCGGCGACGGTGAGCGCCTCGGTGACGCCTTCGGTGAAGAGGATCTCCATCGTGGAGACGACGCTTTCCTTCGCCATCACCCCGCTGAGCAGCGAGGTGCAGATGCGCCAGTCGCCGAGCCCGAGCGGCCGCATGAGCGGGACGAGCAGCCCGGAGATCATCGCAAGGATGCTGTCATGCGAATCTTGCACCGGGTTGAGGTGCGTGTCGAAGCTTTGGAGGAACCACACGGCGACGGTGGCGATCAGGATGACGGAGAACGCCTTCTGCAGAAAGTCTTTCGCTTTTTCCCAGAGGAGCTGCGCCACGTTTTTCATTCCCGGCATCCGGTAGTTCGGCAGTTCCATCACGAAGGGAGCCGCTTCGCCGCGGAAGAGCGTCCCCTTGTAGAGATACGCGATGAGGACGGCGCTCAGGATCCCGAGCAGGTAGAGACCGAGCATGACGAGCCAGCCGGTGCGCGGGAAGAAAGCCGCCGTGAAGAAGGTGTAGATCGGCACCTTCGCCGAGCAGCTCATGAAAGGCGTGAGAAGGATCGTCATTTTGCGGTCGCGCTCGCTCGGCAGCGTCCGCGTCGCCATGACGGCGGGGACGGTACAGCCGAAGCCGATCAGCATCGGGACGATGCTGCGCCCGGACAGACCGATGCGCCGCAGCAGTTTATCCATGAAGAAGGCGACGCGGGCGATGTACCCGCTGTCCTCGAGCAGGGAAAGGAAGAAGAAGAGCGTGACGATGATCGGCAGAAAGCTGAGAACGCTGCCCACACCGGAGAAGATGCCGTCGATGATAAGGCTGTGCAGCGTTCCGTTCACGCCCGCGGCGGTCATCGCCGCGTCCGCCCAGTCGCTGAGCGCGCCGATCCCCGTTTCCATCAGATCCTGAAGCCATGCGCCGATCACGTTGAAGGTCAGAAAGAAGACGAGTCCCATGATGCCGATGAAGGCGGGAAGGGCGGTCCAGCGCCCGGTGAGGAAACGGTCGATCTTCTCGCTGCGGCGCCGTTCCCGGCTTTCCTTCGGTTTCTTGACCGTCGTCTCGCAGACGCGTCGGATGAAGGCGAAGCGCATGTCCGCGACGGCGGCACAGCGGTCCAGCCCACGTTCCGTCTCCATCTGGAGCACGATGTGCTCCATCGTTTCGATCTCGTTCCGGTCGAGCGCGAGCTGCTCGAGGATGAGGCGGTCTCCCTCGACGACCTTGCTCGCCGCGAAGCGGATCGGGAGCCCGACGTTCTTCGCGTGGTCCTCGATGAGATGGCTGACGGCGTGCAGACAGCGGTGCACCGCGCCGCCGAAGTCGTTTTCGCCGCAGAAGTCCTGCCGGAGCGGTCGCTCCTGATAGTACGCGACGTGGAGCGCGTGGTCGATCAGCTCGCCGATGCCCTGATTCTTCGCGGCGGAGATCGGCACGACCGGCACGCCGAGCAGCGCTTCCATGGCGTTTATGTCGATGCTGCCGCCGTTCGCCGTCAACTCGTCCATCATGTTGAGCGCGACGACCATCGGTACGTTCAACTCGAGCAGCTGCATCGTCAGATACAGGTTCCGCTCGATGTTCGTCGCGTCGACGATGTTGATGATCGCGCGCGGCTTCTCCTGCAGCACGAAATTCCGCGATACGATCTCCTCGCTGCTGTACGGCGACATGGAATAGATGCCGGGCAGATCGGTGACGAGAGTGTTCTTCTGCCCCTGGATCGCGCCGTCCTTGCGGTCCACCGTTACGCCGGGGAAATTGCCGACGTGCTGATTCGCGCCGGTCAGTCGGTTGAAGAGCGTCGTTTTGCCGCAGTTCTGATTGCCGACGAGCGCGAAAGTCAGAAGCGTCCCCTCCGGCAGCGGATCGCCGCTCCCCTTCGGGTGGTATTTCCCGCCCTCGCCCAGTCCGAGGTGGTCTCCCTTCGGCGCGGGCGTCTCCGTCTCCGGCTGCGGCGCGCGTTCTGCGGCGGGATCGATCGCGATCTTTTCCGCGTCCGCCATGCGGAGCGTCAGCTCATAGCCGTGGATCATCAGCTCGACCGGATCGCCCATCGGAGCGAATTTGACGACCGTCACCTCCACGCCGGGGATCATGCCCATGTCGAGAAAATGCTGGCGCAGCGCGCCCTCGCCGCCGACCGCCGTGATGACGGCGGTCTGGCCGATTTCCAGTTGATTCAGCGTCATAATGTCCGTCCTTGCTTTTGTCGTTTCATGAGAGCTGCGGATAGATTTCATCGAATACGGCCCGTTCGAGCGGACCGAAGTCCCGGCTGTCGGCGAGCGTGGTGACGACGGCGTCCTTATCCTTCAGAACGAGCGTCATCTGCCCGTTGCGGCCGGTGGCGCGGAAGGAGCCGTATTTGCTCAGCCAGAAGAGATATCCGTACTCGCAGGGGTCGTTTCCCGTCTGTTTCGTACCGCACGCGGCGACCCAGTCCTCCGGAATGAGCTGTCGGCCGTTCCACGAGCCGCCCTGGAGATGGAGTTGTCCGAAGCGGTGGAATTCGTCGAGGCTGAGCATCAGTCCGGCGGGACCGAACGTGTTCCCCTGCGGATCCTCCTCCCACGCGGGGCGGCGGATCCCGAGCGGGGCGAACAGGCGCGGCGTCAGATAGGCGCGCAGATCGCATCCGGCGCGGCGCTGCACGAGGATCCCGGCGAGATACGGCCCGACGTTGTTGTAGACGAAGCGCGTGCCCGGCATGTCGGTGAAGGGACGGGAGAGCGCATACCGTACCCAGTCGTTCTCCGGAATGTACAGACGCTCCGTACCCATGAGATACGCCTCGGGCTGACCGAGCTGCATCGTGAGCAGATCGCGCACCGTCGCTTTGGCGAGCGGTTCCGATACTTCCTTCGGCAGCTCGTCCGGGAAGGCGTCCGTCAGCTTTTCGTCGAGAGAGAGCAGTCCCTCGTGCCGGGCGATGCCGACCGCCGCGGCGGTGAAGCTCTTGGCGGCGGAGTAGATGTTGCGCCGGATGTCGTCGTCCCAGTGATGGACCGCCAGCGTTTCGCCGTGCTGAGAGATCTTCAAAGAATAGAGATCGCACTCTTCTCCGATCTTGATAAACCGTGTCAGATCCATTTCGTGTCCTCCGCCTTCTTCGGCGTCGGTGGACGGCCCCGCGCAGGGAAGACGTCCTCCGGATTGATCGGGAAAGATCGGCGTGCGGACGCGCGGATCGCGGGACGCGTGCCCCGCTCATCCGTCTGCCGCGGCTGCACGGAAAAATCCGGCAGCCTGCCGTCGGGCTGCCGGATGCAGGCGTGTATCAGTACCTGTCCACCGGGTATTGGATCTTCAGCTGATTGATCTTGCTCTGGTACGCCTTCTGCTGTTTTTCGGCGAGGAGCTTTTCCTTGATCTGCCCGGCGATCTCCTCGAAGCGGAGCTGTGACGCCTCGCGTATCCCGTTCAGCCGGATCAGATGATAGCCGAACTGGGTGCGGATCGGTCCGCGGATCTCGCCTTCCTCCATGGAGAAACAGGCGTCGTCGAACTCCGGCACCATCTGCCCGCGTCCGAACTCGCCGAGATCGCCGCCGTCCTGCGCGGACGGGCAGGAGCTGTATTTCTTCGCCGCGTCCTCGAAGGAGATGCTTCCGGCGCGGATCTGAGACAGGATATCGTTCGCCTTCTCCTCGTCGGAGACGAGGATATGGGAGGCGTGCACCGTCTTCTCGCCGACGAGCTCATCCTTGTGCTCGTCGTAATACTGCTTGACCTCGGCGTCCGTCACGCGGACGGAGGAGATCGTCTTCGAGACGGCGTACTGGAAAAGCAGCTCTTCCTTTGCCCGCGCGAGCTGCGCCTTGAATTCCGGCTCGCGCTCGTAGAGATTCCGCGTCGCGTCGAGGAGCAGCAGCTTCTGCTGGATGAGCTGTTCGAGAAGCGCCGCTCTCCCTTCCGGAGAATTGTAATTCTTTCCGCGCTGACCGAGAGAAGCGAGCAGCTCCTCCACGTCGCGGTCGGTCACGGTCATCGAGGTGCCGCTGACGGCGGCGAGGATCTTTCCTTCAGCCATGTTCTTGTCCTTTCAATGTATAAAATATCGTTTTGTTTTTCGTGAGATCCGTTTATTTCTGACCGCCGTAATAACGGTACAGAGGCAGATACCCGCTCCGCGAAAGAAGGATCGCTTCCGCGACCTGCATGCCCTCCCGCTCGCACCACAGAGCGGCGCGGCTCAGTTCTTCGCTGTCCGCGACGTCGTATGCGTCGGATGCGGGATCGAAGACGGAGGCGCACAGCACGAGCTGTGAGGCGCCGAAGGAATCGTATGCCCGGCGGATCCGGGAACAGTACGCTTCGGCGGAAGCGGCGCGTCCGCGGAAGAGCACGGTGTGCCCGAGCAGCCGACGCCCGCGATCGAGAAGCAAAAGAAACGAGCAGGTGTCGGGCAGGGAATCGTAGAGCAGGGAAGCGTACGCTCCCATCCGCTCCGGCGTAGTGAGGGGCGCGCGTGCGAGGCGGCGCATGACCGCCGCGCGGTACGCGTCCTCCGCCGGGGGAAGTCTGCTTTCCGGCATCAGTTCTTCAGACTCTGCATCGGCGCCGGGATCCGTCCGCCGCGGCGGATGAAGCGTGCGGAGGAGCGGTCGTTGTGCAGCTTCATGACGGGACCGCTGCCGAGCAGACCGCCGAAGGAGAGTTCCTCTCCTTCCGCGTGCCCGATCGCGGGGATGACGCGGACCGCCGTCGTCTTGGAGTTGACCATGCCGATCGCCGCCTCGTCCGCGATGATCGCGGAGATCGTTTCCGCCGGGGTGTCGCCCGGGATGACGATCATGTCCAGACCGACCGAGCAGACCGCCGTCATCGCTTCCAGCTTTTCGATACTCAAATCGCCCGACCGCGCGGCTTCGATCATCCCCGCGTCCTCCGTGACCGGAATGAACGCGCCGGAAAGTCCGCCGACGTGGGAGGACGCCATCACGCCGCCCTTCTTGACGGCGTCGTTGAGGAGCGCCAGCGCCGCCGTCGTGCCGTGCGTGCCGCAGACCTCCAGCCCCATCTCCTCCAGGATATGGGCGACGGAGTCGCCGACCGCCGGCGTCGGCGCGAGCGAGAGATCGACGATCCCGAAGGGGACGCCGAGCCGCCGCGACGCTTCCGAGCCGACGAGCTGACCCATGCGGGTGATCTTGAACGCCGTCCGCTTGATGATGTCGGCTACCTCGGTCAAATCGCCGTCGGGGCATTTCGCCAGCGCGGCGCGCACGACGCCCGGTCCGGAGACGCCGACGTTGAGGACGCAGTCCGGCTCGCCGACGCCGTGGAACGCGCCCGCCATGAAAGGATTGTCCTCCGGCGCGTTGCAGAAGACGACGAGCTTGGCGCAGCCGATGCAGTCCTGCCCGGCCGTCCTCTCCGCCGTTTCGCGGACGATGCGTCCCATCATCCCGACGGCGTCCATGTTGAGTCCCGCCTTCGTCGAGCCGACGTTGACGGAGGAACAGATATGCTCCGTTTCGGCGAGCGCCTCGGGAATGGAGCGGATCAGCGCGAGATCGCCCGCGGAGAAGCCCTTGTGCACGAGGGCGGAATAGCCGCCGATGAAATTGACGCCGACGGTGCGCGAAGCGCGCTCCAGCGTGCGCGCGTACCGCACGGGATCCCCGCCGCTCGCGGCGGCGAGCATGGCGATCGGCGTGACGGCGACGCGCTTGTGGATGATCGGGATGCCGTAGGTACGCTCGATCTCCTCGCCGGTGACGACGAGCTTCTCCGCCAGCCGCGTGATCTTTTCGTAGATCTTATCGCAGGAACGCGAAAGGTCGGAGTCGGCGCAGTCGAGCAGGGACATGCCCATCGTGATCGTGCGGATATCGAGGTTTTCCTCCTGTATCATGGTGATGGTTTCCATGATATCCTGAATGTTCAGCATGTCCTGTCCCCTCAGATCCTGTGCATGGATTGGAAGATATCCTCGTGCATCACGTGGATGACCATGCCGATCTTCTCGCCGAGCGCGTTCATCTTCTGCTGGAGGATCGGGAAATCGACACTCATATCCGTAATATCGACCAGCATCACCATGACGAACATATTCTGGAGAACGGACTGCGTGACGTCCACGATATTGACGTTCGCCTCGGCACACGCGGTGCTGACGCTGGCGAGGATGCCGACGCGGTCGGTGCCGATCACGGAGATAATCGCTCTCATGCTTCAAAGTCCCCCTTAGCGGAATACTGCCACTATTATACCAAAGTTGCCGCTTGCTGTCAAGACGAGAAAAGAGGAGGACGCCGTCCTCCTCTCCGAAACTGCAATTATTTGTACTTGCGCTTTCTTGCCGCTTCAGATTTCTTCTTTTTTCTGACACTCGGCTTCTCGTAGCATTCTCTCTTGCGGAGCTCTGCCTGAATGCCGGATCTCTGACACTGACGCTTGAACCGACGAAGCGCGCTGTCAAGGGACTCGTTCTCTTTCACTCTGATCTCTGCCATCCATATTCCCCCCCTTCGCATCCGGCGCCATGAGACATGCTCATGCTGTTCGATATTATACCGCTTCCGGCAGATTTTGTCAAGAGGCATTTTCTTCTTTCGGGGAAAAAATTGTGTTTTTGCGGGAGGTCATGCGTCTGTGCGGCGCCAGTCGTGCTCGGAATAAGCCGTCGTCAGATTCTTTGCGTTGACGGCGGGATCCGTTACGTCGACGTTCTCGCCGTCGACGTACCACCCCGTCGTGTTGGCGAAGGTGACGCTCGTAAGACTCGTGCAGCCGAAGAACGCCCCGCTGCCGATGACGGTGACGCTGTCCGGGATCGTGACGCTTGTAAGATTCGCGCAGTAGAGGAACGTATAATCTTCGATGCTTGCAACGCCGTCCGGGATCGTGACGGCCGTAAGACTCGTACAGCTTTTGAACGCATCGCCGCCGATGGTCGAGACACTGTCCGGGATCGTGACGCTCGTAAGACCCGTGCAGCCGGAAAACGCCCAATTGCCGATACCGGTTACGCTGTCCGGGATTGTGATGCTCGTAAGGCTCGTACAGAAACTGAACACGTCGCTGCCGATGGTCGTGACGCCGTCCGGGATCGTGACGCTCGATAGGTTTACGCAGTTGCTGAACGCCCCGTCCCCGATACTTGTGACGCTGTCCGGTATCGTGATGGTCCTAAGGCTCGTACAGCCGTCAAACGCGCGCCATCCGATGCTTGTGACGCTGTCCGGGATCGTGACGGCCGCAAGGCTCGTGCAGCCGCAGAACGTACACCAACCGATGTCTGTGATGCTTTCAGGGATCGTGATCCCCGTGAGACCCGTGCAGTCGCAGAACGCCTTATTGCCTATGATCGTGACGCTGTTCGGGATCGTGATTTCGGCAAGATTCGTACAGCCGATGAACGCGCTCTCGCCGATGCTTACGACGTCTTCCGGGATCGTGATGCATGTAAGATTCGTGCAGCTTCCCAACTCGTTATCGCCGAACGCGCTTCCGGCAATGACTTTTGTGTCGGGATGGATGACGCAGGAATCGATTGAATCATCGGTCGCTCTGATGAGTACCAGATACGGATTCCGTGCGCTGCCGAGATATCGGGCTTTATCATAGACGGGTAAAGCCAGTTCCGTGCAGCCGTTGAACGCATATCCGCCGACGTCGGTGACGTTCTCCGAGAGCGTGACGGACGTAAGTTTCGTACAGCCGTCGAACGCATACTGACCGATGCTCGTGACGCTGTCCGGGATCATGACGCTATTTAGGTCCGTACATCTGAAAAACGCTCTTTCGGTGATGCCCGTGACCGGCAGCCCCTTGTGATAATAAGGGATGACCACGTCGCCGCCGTACACGATGCCCTGACCTACGCTGTAGGCCGTTCCTTCGTCGTTCAAGGTATACCACAGCCCTTCGGTATACTGCAGCGCCGCGCCGCAGACGGTACAGATGTTGTCCGTGCCGTAGGCGTGTCCCGCGGAGGGGATCGACAAGTCGGCGATCTCCGCGTACTGCGCGTCAAAGTCTTTGCCGCATCCGGCGCAGTGATAATGACCTTTCTCTCCGCTTTCGGTACAGCTCGCGGGCGTTTCGTCGATCCACTCACCCAACTCGTGCGTGTGACCGCAGGATGCGAGCAGCAGCGCCGCAAGGCAGAGGGCGAGACACACGAGAAGCGGCCTCAATGGTTTACGATCCATTCCGGTCCTCCCGAATAAATATCGAATCCTCCCGATTATTATACTCTGCCTGTATATTTTTGTCAATAATCTCGCGGCGCCGTCTTCCCCTGACCCTCCGCGGACGCGCCCGGCGCGAAAACTCTTGACACGGACGGCGGATTATAGTATACTTATCGGGAATGCTCGGACGTCCGATATCGGATGGGAAGGTGTGTGAGAAAATGAAGGCTTACGTGATCCAGCCGCCGTATTCCGCCGACGCGGCGAGGGCGGAGGAATGCTTCGCGGCGTATCTGCGCGGGCTCGACGCGTGCGACGAGAGCGCGGATCTCATCGTTCTGCCGGAGGCGTGCGACGTGCCGTGCCTCGTGCACGGAAAGGAGGCGTTCCTTGAGAGCGTCGAGCGTTTCGGGGCGCGCATCCTGGAAGCGGCGGCCGCCGCGGCGCGGCGGTGCGGCGCCGTGGTCTGCGTCAACGTCACGACGCACACGGAGCTCGGCCCGCGCAATACGACGCTCGTCATCCGCCGGGACGGCGAGATCGCCGGACGCTATTACAAGCAGCATCTGACGCCGACGGAACGGCTCGAGCGCGGGCTTGACGGCGAGGACAACATGTCCTCCGACGTGACGGTCGTGGAGCTGGACGGGCTTCGGTACGGATTTCTCACCTGCTACGATTTTTATTTCGACGAACTGGTCGCGCGCCTTGCGCGGGAAAACGTCGATATCGTCATCGGCTGCTCGCATCAGCGCTCCGACACGCACGGGGCGCTTGAGGTCACCTGCCGCCATGTCGCGTACCAGTGCAACGCGTACCTCGTGCGCGCCTCGGTCAGCATGGGCGAGGACGAGCCGCTCGGCGGATGCAGCATGATCGTCTCGCCGTGGGGCGAGGTGCTGATAAATATGGGGAGCCGCTGCGGCGTCGCCTCGGCGGAGTTCGATCCGAAAAAGAAGTATTACAAGCCCGCCGGATTCGGCAACGCGCCGAAGGCGCATCACGCGTACGTCGAGGACGGACGCCGCCCGTGGAAGTATCTTCCCGCCGGACCGTCGGTGATCCGCACGGATGAACAGCTCGCGTTCCCGCGCGTCTGCGCGCACCGCGGCTTCAATACGGTCGCACCGGAGAACAGCATGCCGGCGTTCGGAGCGGCGGTCGCGCTCGGCGCGGAGGAGATCGAGTTCGATCTCTGGCAGACGCGGGACGGGGAGCTCGTCTCCATCCACGATCCGACGCTGGAGCGCGTCTCCGACGGCGAGGGTCTCGTCTGGGAGCACACGTATGAGGAATTGCTCCGGTATGATTTCGGAAGCCGCTTCTCGCCGATGTTCGCCGGACTGCGGATATTGCGGCTGGAAGACGTCCTGCGGCAGTTTTCCTGCCGCACGGTCATGAATATCCATATCAAGACGGCGGCTAAACGGGGCTACGTCCTGAGCGACGACGCGCTGCGGCGCATCCTCGATACGGTGCATCGGTACGGCGCGGAGAAGCACGCGTACTACATGTGCGGCGATAAAGACGTGCAGCGGCGGCTGCGCGCGCTCGATCCGGAGGCCGTCCGCTGCATGGGCTCGGGCTCGGAGAAAAGAAAGATCGTCGAGAACGCGCTGGAGACCGGCTGCCGGAGAGTACAGTTTTACAAGGGCTATTTCGATCGGGAAATGATCGACCGCGCGCGGGAGAACGGACTGATCTGCAACGTCTTCTGGTCCGACGACGCCGTCGAGGCGCGGCAATTCCTTGACTGGGGGATCGACGTGATCCTGACCAACGACTACCAACGCGTGCGCTGCGCCGCGGACGAATGGCGCGCCGCGCACGCACGGACTCTTTGATCTATCGGAGGCATCCTACGGAAGACTCATTTTCCATTCGCACGGCGGCGGCGTTCCTTCGCCGCAACGCCGTGACCGTCATCGCCGCGCTGGCGGCGGCGGTGACCGTTTTCTTCGTGCCGGTCGACGCGGAATATGCCGGGTACTTCGACTGGAAGACGCTGTCGTGCCTGTTCTGCGTCCTCGCGGTCGTCGGCGCGCTGAAGGACGTGCGCTTCTTTTACTGGCTGGCGCACCGCGTCGTGCGCTCCTTCGGTACGATGCGGCTCTGCGCGCTCGCGCTCGTGTACATCACCTTCCTCGGTTCCATGCTGATCGCCAACGATATGGCGCTGCTCACCTTTCTGCCGCTCGGATATCTCGTGCTCACGGAGACGGGGGAGGAGCGGTACATGGCGCCGCTGTTCATCCTTCAGACGATCGCCGCGAATCTCGGCGGGATGCTCACGCCGTTCGGCAATCCGCAGAACCTGTACCTGTACAGCAAGTTTCAGATCCCCGACGGGGAATTCCTCTCGATCATGGCGCCGTCGTTTTGCTTCTCCATCGTGCTGTTCACGGTCTGCTGTCTCGTGTTTTTCCGCGGAGAACCGCTCACGGTGCCGGCGGAACGCATCGACGTTCCGCGCGGCAGGACGGCCTTGTATCTGGCGCTGTTCGCTTTGTCCATCGTGATGGTATTCCGCATCGTGCCGTATCCCGTCGGTCTTGCGGTCGTCGTCCTCGTGCTCCTGTTCGCGGATCGGGAGGCGATCAAAAAGGTGGACTATTCGCTGCTTCTTACGTTTTTCTTCTTTTTCATTTTCTCCGGCAATATGGCGCGGATCGAGCCGGTGCGCGCGTGGATCGCGGGACTCATGGAGAAAGACCCGCTCCTTGTCAGTACGCTTTCCTGCCAGTGCATCAGCAACGTCCCGACCGCCATCCTTCTTTCCCGGTTCACCGCGCGCTACCGCGAGCTGCTGATCGGCGTGAATATCGGCGGCACGGGCACGCTGATCGCGTCGCTCGCCAGTCTCATCACGTTCCGGGAGTATCTGCATCACCGCCGGGACGGCGCGGGGAAGTATCTGCTTCTGTACTCGGCGTTCAGCTTTTCGTTCCTTCTCCTGCTCTATCTGTTCAACGTCCTCACGCTGTGAGGCGGCGCCGATACCCCGGACAACGAAAAAGCCGGAGCACGAATGCTCCGGCTTTTGCTTTTGTCGATCAGCCCTTGAACAGACCGAGGATGGAACCGAGGATGCCGCCCGAATTATTATTGTTGTTCGCGTTCGAGGAGGCGTTGGCGCTCGAAGCGTTCGCATTGCCTGAAGCGTTGGAGGTGAGGAGTCCGACGAGGAGGCTCGTGACGTCCACGTTGCTGAGCAGGCTGCTCATCAGAGAGGAGATGCCGCTCGTGTTGTTGGAGGAGGCGTCCTGACCGCTCGACGCCTGCTGACCGAGCAGGCTCATGAGCAGCGGCGCGGCGCCCGCCAGGATGTTGTTCGCCTTCGTCACGCCGACGCCGGCGTTCGCGGCGGCGGCTTTCGCCGTCTGCTGGGCGTTCGTTCCGAGCAGGTGCTTGACGATCTTCTTGCCGTCGGCGAGATCGACCTGAGACACGAAAGAGTTCAGATCCGCGGTGCTGTCCTTCGCGTGGTCGGCGAGCGCGTTGACGAAGCTTTCCGCCGTTTTTGCGTCGTTGGCCTGCATGCTGGCGCCGCTGAGCATGGAGGGAAGCGCGGAGGAGAGGACGTTCATGACGTCCGTCTGCGAAGTTCCCGTCTTCTTGCCGAGACTCGAGAGCGTGTCGCTGCTGAGCATCGTCTTCATCAAAGAATTGATATCCATAAACCGTTCTCCTTTTGTTATTCGTTTTACCCACCTCTAATTATAGAAGATCGCGCAGAAAAGTCAAGCATATTTTTTTAATATTTTCGGATTGTGCGAAAAACCTTGTAAAATGCCGCAAAATGGTTTATAATGTTGGTGTCCCTGTATATCCGTTCCATATTCTTTTCTGAAAAGGAGAAACGTTATGGCAGATACCGAGAAGAAACCCGCGAAGAAGAAGATCGTCTCCGCTTCCAGCGGCGAGGAGGTCGCCGCCGGTTCCCTGAAGCCGCAGATGACCGCCGCCGCCCCGACCGGCAGTGCGACCGGCCTCCGTGTCGGCGCGATCATCTTGTGGGTGCTCGCCATCGGCTTTGAGGTGCTCGCGCTCCTCGTCGCCCTCGGCATGATCGAAGCGCTGGCGCTGACCTCCACGATGCAGATCGTGATGATGATCGTCTTCCTCGTGCTTGATCTCATCGCGCTCATTATCGGTTCCCAGCTTTGGAAGAAGGCGAACCACATCCGTCCGGCATCCGAGAAGAACAAGGCTGCGTTCTGGCTTTGGAACAACCTCGGCCTGATCGTGGCAGTGTTCGCGTTCGTGCCGTTCATCGTCCTCGTGCTCCTGAACAAGGACGCGGACAAGAAGACGAAGACCATCGCTACCGTGGCGGCGGTCATCGCGCTTCTGATCGGCGGTGCGTCCAGCATCGACTACAATCCCATCTCGCAGGAGCAGCAGCAGGCCGCCATCGCGGCGATCAATCGGGACGTCTATTGGGCGCCTTACGGCAAGGTGTATCACACGCACGACGACTGCTCGGCGATCCGTGCCAGCACCGAGCTGACCTACGGGACGGTCGAGCAGGCGATCGCCGCCGGGCGCACGCGCCTGTGCTCCTTCTGCGCCAAGAGAGACGCCATCGACACCTCGAACCTTCTGACCGATAACAAAGAGGTCTCGGACGAGGACGTTGAAGTGAACGGCGGCAGCGAAGCCGAAGCCGGAGAGACGAACGGCACCGACGCCGAATGATCTTTCCATAACAGCGCGGGTATGCCGCCCCGGGCGCGTCGCCGCCCGGCGCGGCATATTTTGCCGTGGAGGAGAAAATGAAAACGATCGTGATCCTGACGGGGATCCAGGGAAGCGGGAAGAGCGAATATTACCGCCGCTTCCTTTCGGATCGGTACGTGCGCGTGAATCTCGACACGCTGCGCACGCGCGCCCGGGAGCATGCGCTGCTCGAAGAATGCTTTGCCGCCGGGCGGGATATCGCCGTGGACAACACGAATCCGACGGCTGAGGACCGGAGGCGGTATATCGTCCCGGCAAAGGCGGCGGGCTACCGCGTGATCGGCGTGCTGATCGAGCCGGATCTTCCCGGCAGCCTCGCCCGCAACGCGCGGCGGGAGGGAAGGGAACGGATCCCGGAGAAGGGAGTCGTCGCGACGTACCGGAAGCTGGAGCCTCCCCGTAAGGAGGAGGGCTTCGACGCGCTGTACCTCGTACGCAACGACGGCGTGACTTTTGAGACCTTGACCGGGGACGGAACGGAGCCGGCGACGGTCCCGTGACGGCGCGTGCGGCAATCACTTGCATCAAAGGAGAAAAATACAGTATGGAGTACTGGAAACAGAGCCCTCAAAACGTATACGTCGCGGGACACCGGGGATGGCCGGCGCGGTACCCGGAGAATACGATGGAATCCTACGAGGCGGCGGCGGCGCTCGGCGTCGATCAGATCGAGCTCGACGTCCGCTGCACGCTGGACGGCGCGCTCGTTTTGATCCACGACGCGAAGGTCGATCGCACGACGGACGGCACCGGCGAGGTCGCAAAAATGCCGCTTACCGAGATCCGCGCGCTCGACGCGGGCTCCTGGAAGGATGCGCGCTTCGCCGGATGCAGGATCCCGCTGTGGGAGGAACTGCTCGCGCTGGTCGACCGCTATCCGGCGCTGACGCTCGACGTTGAGCTGAAGGAATATCCGACGGAGGGCAACGAGGCGCGCGCGTATTCCACCTGCGACCGCGTCATCGCTTCGCTGGACGAACGCGGCATGACGGACCGCGTCGTCATCAATACTTTCAGCGGAAAACTGCACGAGTACATCCAGGCGGAATACGGCAGCCGGATCCGCCGTCACGTGTATTTCCCGAAGCGGCATCACGGGGAGTGCGGCGGGTACGATCCGTACGCCGGCGCGTACTGCTGCTGCATGTTCAGCCAGGTGAAGGGCAAACCGATGGCGACAGCCGAAGAGTTTGCCGAGATGGCGGCGCGCGGCGTGCAGCCGTTCGCGGGCGCGGGCGTGCGCGACGCCGCGACCGTCGACGAGGCGATCGCCTGCGGCGCATGCCTCATCACCTGCAACAACCCGGACGAGATCCTCGCCCTGCTCCGTGAGCGCGGAAGGCATAATTGAGGGGACGCGCCGGGAGGGACATTTTGAAAAAAGTCCCTCCCGGCCCCTCTTCAAAAACCTTTGAACAAAAAAAATGACAAGGTGAAGCGAAAATCTTTAGGCTTGGATTTTCGCTTCACCTTGTTCTGTTTTTTTCATTAGAGTTTTCGGGAGGTCTGAGGGGGACCTTTTCTCAAAAGGTCCCCCTCAATATATTCAGATATACTCTACCTCGATCTTCTTCCCGCGGCAGGTGACCTCGACGTCGACCGGCTTCTCGGAGCGGACGGTGACGCGGCGCGGCGCGCCCTCCGTCTCCGCCTCGGCGATCAGATCGACCGCGGCGTCGCCGAAGGGATACCGCTGGACGCCGTGGCGCTCCGGCTCCGTGAGGTTCCAGGTGATCTTATTGCGGATCGGATCGGTACGGATGCCGAAGACGTATTCGAAGAGGACGGAGATCGGGAGAAGTCCGGTCCAGCCGACGAAGTCTTCGCGGGCGGCGCCGGGCGCCGCTTTCTCCGGCGCGTAGTTCTCCCATACGGTGCCGGTATCGTTGAAGACCTTGACGACGGCGGAATGGATGTTTTTCCCGATCTCGTGGGCGAGCGCGTCGTATCCGTGGTCGGAGAGGGCGCGGAGCACCATGTAATCGGTCGGAGCCCAGACGGCGCCGCACCAGTATCCGCCCTTGTCCGAATCGTACTGGGGATGGTCGGCGGAGAGCGACGGGACGCGGACGGGGCGCTTGAATTCCTTCTCGTTGTCGAGGTGGGCGACGAAGCGGTCCATCCGCTCGGCGGGGACGAGATCTGCGAGCAGCGTCCAGTACGCGCCGACCGTTTTGACGGTACTCAGCGTGCCGTCGCGAAGCTTGTCGTAATAAAAAGCGTCGGCGTCGTTCCACATCGTACCGTTGACGGTGCGGGAAAGGAGCGCGCGCTCCTCCTCGAGGGCTGCCGTCTCGTCCGTCCGGCCGAGCACGGCCGCCATCTTGCACAGGATCGTGGCGCTGAGGTATTCCTGCGCGCAGGTGTCGATCCAGCTCATGAAGCCGTGATGCTGCGCCGCGTTGTATCCTTTCGGCGTGCGCGGCTGGTTGTCCATGCCGCAAGAGAGACCGCAGGCGAAGTAGCTCCCGTCCGGCCACGAGCGGTGGAGACGGAACCATTCGTGAAAAGCGCACAGCGGATCGAAAACGCGCGAGAGCCTCTCCCGGTCGCCCGTCTGGAGGAAGTATTCCCATTCCGCCCACGGCAGGATGTTCGGACCGGTGGCGGCGGGATCGTCGCGCGTGAACTGCTCCCCGGACTGATCCTCGCAGATCTCGCGGCAGATGAAGCCGTCGCGGTGCTGATGCGAATAGAAGTTATCGAGCGTCGCCTGGAAGTCGAAGACGCGGGAACCGTACTTGCCGAACATCACGATGAAGGAGGAGTCCCACATGAAGAGATATCCGTTGAAGGCGGTGTCGATGAAGTCGGAGACGAAACCGGCCTCCCGGTTCGCATTGCGCAGGTTTTTGAAAGCGATCTCCCAGGTGCGGTCGTAACAGGCGAGAGCGTCCGGATGCCCGTCCCAGACCGGACGGGGCAGACGGCCGCGGGATTCCTCGTACGTCGGGAGCGGACCGGTCTTGAGCGGCGCGTCAAGAAACGTATTGCGCGCGACGCGCGGATTGTCGGCGTAAAACAGATTGTCGTTGACAAGAAAATGTTTTCCCATTTTGTCATCCTCTCTTCGGACCGCCGATATCCCGGCTCGGATCCGTACGATAATCATAGCATGCCGACGCATCCTTGTCAAGCGGAGCGCGGAAAAAAGAAGAAAATGCGGAGGGAGAATGCCGCATTCCCTTGACTGAGCCGGGAAAATGTGCTATTATTTTTGTGACGGTCCTCCGCCGCGCCGCCGCACGTTCCCGAAGGGGATAACGGCGGCGGAAATACGCATGGGAGAAGGGAAGGATGCATGATGAAGCCGGAAGCGCTCGCTATGGCGCGCGACGTATACCGCATCGAGCGGGAATGCATCGAGGAGATGGAATCGTACTTTGACGAGGCGGCGTTCACGCGCGCCGTGGAGCTCTTGTGCGCCGCGCCGCGGATCGGCACGTGCGGCTGCGGACATTCGGGGATCGCGTGCCGCCATCTGGCGCATCTGCTCTGCTGCATCGAGCGTCCGGCGCGCTTCGTTTCGCCGGCGGAGGCGGTGCACGGCGCGACCGGTTTCCTCCAGACGGGCGACGTGATGGTCTTCGCCTCCCGCGGCGGGAAGACGGCGGAGCTGATCCCCATCCTCGACATCTGCCGAAAAAAAGGCGTGTCCGTTATCACGGTGACGGAGAACACCGATTCTGTGCTCGCCCGCGGGGCAGACGTCGTGCTCAAACAGCACGTCAACCGAGAGACGGACCGCGACAATACGCAGGGGACGACGTCGACGACGGCGCTGTGCGTGATCTTCCACACGCTGACGACGGCGGTGGCGGAAGAAACGGGATTTACGGCGGAGCGCTTCGCCGTGATCCATCCGGGCGGCGCGGTCGGCGAGCGGCTGAATCCCGGAAAATAAGAATACTCTGAAATACAAGGCGGCGAGGCGCCGCGCGAAAGGTGGATGACATGAAGAGAAAGATCCGTACCCCATACTTTGAGATCGGCACGAAGAACTACGTCTGGGGCGATACCGTCCTTGCGTACGCGAAGGCCGCCGACGCGGCGGCGAAGAAGTACGATATCGACGTATTGTTCATCACCCCGGCGGTGGAGATCCGCCGCGTGGCGGAGAATACGGAACGGCTCATCGTGCTCGCGCCGTACATGGACACGCTCCGTCCGGGCCGCGGCATGGCGGATATCCTGCCGGAGGCGCTGCGCGACGCCGGCGCCGAGGGCGTCGTCGTCAACCACTGCGAGAAGCCGATGTCCATCCCGCAGATCAAGGCGACGATCGACCGGGCGCGAGAACTCGACATGCTCGTGTTCGCCTGCGCGGACACGATCGCCGAAGCGAAGGCGATCGCCCAGCTCCATCCGGACATCATCAATCCGGAGCCGTCCGAGCTGATCGGCGGGACGGGCGGCGGCGTCAGCGACATGGGATTCGTGAAGGAATCGATCCGCGTCATCAAAGAGATCTATCCGGATATCCTCGTCGAGCAGGCGGCGGGCATCACGAACGGGCAGCAGGTGTACGACTTCATCATGGCGGGCTCCGAGGCGGCGGGCGCCGCCTCCGGCATCATGAAGGCCGCAGACCCCATCGCCATGATCGACGAAATGATCGCCGCCACGCGCCGCGCCGCGGACGATCTGAAAAAACAGGAAAGATAAAATGATAAAATAAAGAAAAAAATACGGAAAGGAAAAAATCATGGAAAACAAATCGAAACCCTGCGCGTGCCGCAAACAAGAGACCGACTGCCTGGCGGACGGCGTTCTGCATCTCGTTTCCTGCGACGTCGACGTCGCGCACTCGGAGATCCTGTATTCCGTCGATGCGTTCGACGATTCCATCCTGAAGAATGATTTTGTCGTGAAGAGCGGGAACTGGTACGTGGAGGACGGCTGGCTCGTCGGGAAGAACCCGGTCAACGGACCGGGGATCCTCCTCTCGCGGGCGAACTATTACGGCAACGTGATGCTGGAGATCACAGCCCAGCTCGTACCGCCGTGCACGCACGACATCGACATCTCGATCCATACGGAGTGGGACGAAGTGAAGAACCACCGCGGGAACGCGTACGTGGCGGGCCTGGAAGGCTGGTGGCACGGGCGCGTCGGCTTTGAGAAATCACCGGAGTACAAGCTGTACACGCTGAGCTCGCTGTTCCCGTTCGACCCGACCGCCGTCCATCATTTCGCCATGGGGAACATCGGCGGCAAAGTGTTCGTCATCGCCGACGGCAAGCTGTGCTTCGAGGTGTCGGATCCCGATCCGCTCGATATCAATGCGAACGGGAAGATCGGCTTCGAGGCGTACTCGAGCTGGTGGCGCCTGCGCGATGTGCGCGTCCGCGCGCTGCGCACCGAAGCGGTCAGCGAAGGCTACGCGCCGGAGTTCTGAGAAGGAGAGCGCGTCGTCATGGTATATAAAGAGTCCTTCAAGGTCCAGTCGAACGACAAGGTCTGCACCTTCCACAACGTGACCGCCGAGGCGAAGGCGGCGCTCGCGCGCTCCGGGATCAAGAACGGCATCCTCGTCGTCTATTCTCACCACACCACCTGCGGCGTCATCACGCAGGAATGCGCGTTCGATATGTCGATGACCGGGCTGGAGACGCTCCAGCAGGATCTGATCGAGGCGTTCGAGACGGTCATCCCCACGCAGCGCAAAGAAGGCATGTATCTGCATCCCGGTCCAAAGGCGCTCGCCTTCGCGGAGGAACACGGTGAGGACGCGCGCGGCTGCCACAATACGGATGCGCATCTCCGTTCCTCGATCATCGGGCGGAGCGAGACGATCGTCGTCGACGACGGCGCGCTTGACCTCGGCGAATACGGATATATCTACTTCATCGATTTCGACCAGACACGCGCGCGTCAGCGTACCGTGCAGATCATGATCCTCGGCGAATGAACCGCAAAAACATAGAATAATAGAATAAAGGAGACACTGCCATGAAGATCGGATTTTTACCGCTGTATATCAAACTGTACGACGATGTCGTGCCGGACCGCAGACCGAGGATGGAGGCTTTTTATGAGAAGATCGCCTCGCTTCTCGAGGCACGGGGGCTGACGGTGATCCGTTCGTCGTTCTGCCGCCTGGAGGAGGAGTTCCGCGCGGCGGTGCATTCCTTCGAGCGTGAAGGCGCGGACGCGATCGTCACGCTGCATATCGCGTATTCGCCGTCGCTCGAAAGCATCGGCGCGCTGACGGATACCGATCTCCCGATCATCGTTCTGGATACGACGGAGACGCTGGAATTCACAAACGAACAGTCCGAAGGGGAGATCATGTACAACCACGGCATCCACGGCGTGATGGACATGTGCAGCATGCTGACGCGCTGCGGCAAGCCTTACGCCGTTGCCGCCGGGCATTGGGAAGAGTCCGACGTGATCGACCGTGCGTGCGGATACGTGCGCGCGGCGGCGGCGGCGCGCGCGCTTCGCTGTGCCCGCGTCGGTCTGATCGGCGGGTCCTTTGCCGGGATGGGCGATTTCCGCGTGCCGTTCTCCGAGATGAAAGAGCGCTTCGGCATCCGTATCGTCGAATCCGACCGCAGCGTGCTGCGCGGATATATGGACTCTCTCACGGAGGCGGAGATCGCGGCGGAGATCGCGGACAACGAGGCGTCCTATGATTTCTCCGGTCCGATCGATCCCGCCGAGTACCGCGAGGCGGTGCGTTCCTGCCTGGCGACGCGGAAATTCGTCGCCGACAACGCGCTGACCGCTTTCACCGCGAATTTCCTGAAAACCGGACCGAGCGGTTCGGGCATCACGTCCACGCCGTTCCTCGAAGCCTGCAAGGCGATGCAGAACGGCGTCGGCTACGCGGGCGAGGGGGATACGCTGACGGCCGCGTTCGTCGGCGCGCTGCTGCAGGGATATCCGGAGACGAATTTCGTCGAGATCTTCTGCCCGGACTGGAAGAACGATCTTTTGTTCCTCAGCCATATGGGTGAGCTGAACTACCGGATCGCCGCCGTCAAGCCCTGCATCCGGCGCGCAGGGACGAAGTACGGTCCGGACGACGTGAATCCCTACGTGGGTTATACCCGCATGAAGGGCGGACGCGGCGTCTACGTGAACGTCAGCCGCGCCAAGGACGACTTCCGTCTCTTCCTCGCATCCTGCGAGATGCAGGACTGCGATCACGACTCCTTCCCCGGTTCGATGCGCGGATGGATGAAGCCGACGGGCCGCACGACGGCGCAGTTCCTCGAGTCGATCAGCCGCAGCGGCGCGACGCACCACAGTGCGTTCGTGTACGGCGCGACGGTCGAGGAGCTCGCCTTCTTCGGGCGGATCCACGGCATGGATATCGTGATCGCCTGAGGGGGAAACGATGAAAGAGCGCATGGAATATCTGATCGGGCTCGATATCGGCACTTCTTCCGTCAAGGGCGTCCTGATCGCCGCGGACGGGAGCAGCCGCCGGACGGGCAGGCAGGAATTCGTATACGACCGCAGCGAGAGCGGGCACGTCGAGATCCCGGCGGAGCGCTATATCGCCGCCTGTTTCGCGCTGCTCCGTCAACTCGCGGAACAGCTTCCGGCGGGGGCGCGTCTGGCGGGCATTTCCGCCGCCTCCGCGAGCGGCAATCTGCTGCTCCTCGGCGCGGACGGGACGCCGTGCACGCCGATCTTCAACTGGCAGGACCGCCGGACGGAGGACGAGGTCGACCGGGTGCTGCCCGGACTCGATCTTGAGGCGTACCGCCGCTCGACCGGCTGGCGGTTCGATCGAAAGACCTTCCCGCTCGCGGCGCTCTGCCGGTATGCCGTCCGCGAGCCGGAACTGCTCGCCGCGTGCTCGATGGTCTGCATGAGCACCGAGTATCTGTACTGGCGCCTGACGGGAAAGTGGGGCATCGGTCCCTCCGCCGGCACGCCGTTTTACCTGATCGACCAGACGAGCCGCACCTACCGGGCGGATATCCTGAGCGCGCTCGGGATCCCGACCGGAAAACTGCCGCCGATCCTGCCGACCGGCTCCGTGCTCGGCGCCGTCACGGCGGACGCCGCCGCGATGACCGGGATCCCCGCGGGGACGCCGGTCGTGATCGGGACCTTCGATCACCCGAGCGCGGCGCGCGGCGTCGGCGTCGTCCGCGAAGGGCAGCTCCTTCTTTCCTGCGGCACCTCGTGGGTCGGGCTGTACCCAATCAATGAACGCGCCCGCTGTCTCGACGCCGGGATGCTTGCGGACCCGTTCCTCTCGGAGAGCGGCGGCCCGTGGGCGGGCATGGTCTCGCTCGCGTCCGTTTCCGGCAAGCTCGAATGGTACGTCCGGCGCTTTGTCGCAGACGAGGGCGATATTTACGGAACGCTCGTTTCCCTTGCCGCGCAGGGCGATCCCGGCGCGGGCGGCCTCGCCGTCGATCCGACGAAGGAACCGGACGAGGAACGGATCCGCTCGTTCCCGAAACCGCAGGTCGCGCGCGCCGTGATGGAGGGGACCGTCCGGCTGCTCGCGGAGCGGCTGCACGCGGTCGCCGCGAGCGGCGTCCGTGCCGAAGAGGCGGTCATGGTCGGCGGCCCGTCGGAACGTCCGCTGTGGGCGCGCCTGATCGCCGAGCAGACCGGGCTGAAAGTACGCGTGATGCACGGCGCGTTCGCCGGCGCCGTCGGCGCCGCCATGCTGGCGGGGATCGCCGCCGGCATATGGGACGGCTGTGAGGACGCCTTTGCCTCGCTCAAAGAACAGGAATGAAAACGGAAAGGAATCGCTATGTACGCACTGAACCGCAATGAATATGACGCGCACGTGTACGAAACCGAACTGAAGGACTTTTTGCCCGACAGCTTCATCGATATCCATACGCATATCTGGAAGAATACCTTCACGCCGTACGGCGCCTCCAACGGCGGCGCGACGTGGACGCGCCTCGTGGCGGACGAACTGACGGCACAGCAGCTTATCGGGACGTATGAGACTCTCTTTCCCGGCAAAAAGGTCACGCCGCTCGTTTTCGGCGGATGCTTATCCGATGTCCGCGAGTGCAACGACTACGTCGCCGAGAGCGCGCGCCGGTACGGCTTTCCGACGCTGCTCCGCACAGATTACGCCATGTCCGGTGAGGAAGTGGAGCGGGAGGTCGCGCGCTGCGGCTGTCTCGGACTCAAGCCGTATCTGACGAACTGTCCGCCGTACATCCCTCCGGCAGAGCTGCGTATTTTCGATTTTCTCCCGCACGAGCATCTGGAAGCCGCGAACCGGCACGGATGGATCGTGATGCTCCATATCGCGCGCGCGGCGCGTCTGCGCGATCCGGTGAACGTCGCGCAGCTCATGGAGATCGAGCGGCGGTACCCGAACGTAAAACTGATCGTCGCGCATATCGGCCGCGCGTACTCGAAGCAGGACGTCGGCGACGCGTTCGACACGCTGCGCCGTACCGAGCACATGCTCTTCGATTTTACGGCGAACCTCTGCAGCGAAGCGATCCGCGCGTGCATAGAAGCGGTGGGGACGGAACGGCTCATGTTCGGCACCGATCTTCCGATCGCCGTCATGCGCATGTACCGCGTCACCGATCCGAGCACCGGCTTTTATAAGAACGTCGTACCGCGCGGCTTGTACGGGGACGTGACCTCCGATCCGCATATGGTCGAATCGCGGGAGAAGTCGATCACGCTGATGATCTACGAGCAGCTGCGCGCGCTCCGGCGTGTCGCCGCCGAAATGAAACTCACCGACGCGCAGATCGAGCACGTCATGTATACGAACGCGAAGCGGCTGCTGGACGGCTGCCGCTGACGGCGGAGACGATCGAGAGAAGGGAATATGTACAAGATCGAAACGCACCTGCATACCGCGGAGGTCAGCGCCTGCGGACATCTCTGCGCGGCGGAGATGATGCGGTTGTACGCGGAGGCGGGGTACAGCACCGTCGTCGTGACGGATCACTGCAAGAAGGGCTACTTCGACCGCTGCGGGGATCTCCCGTGGGAGGAAAAGGCCGCGATGTTTTTCCGCGGAGGCGAGGCGGCGAAGGAGGCGGGCGAACCGCTCGGACTGACCGTTTTGACCGCCGCCGAGCTGAGCTTCAAAAAAACGGCTCCCAACGACTATCTCGTTTACGGGTTCGATCGGGAATTTTTGACCGCGCATCCGGACGTGTTCGAGTGGGAGCTTTCCCGCTTCCACGAGGCCGCGCGGGCGCGCGGGATGCTCGTGATCCAGGCGCATCCGCACCGCGACGGGAACTGCCGTCCGACGCCGGAGTTCGTCGACGGGTTCGAGATCTATAATTCCAATCCGCGCCACGAGGACTACAGCGAGCTGAGCGAGCGCTGCGCCCGCGAGCATCACCTGCTGTGGACCGCCGGATCGGACGCGCACCGCACGGAGGACGTCGCCGGGAGCGGGCTTTTGTCCGAGACGCCCGTGCGTACCATGGAGGAGCTCATTGCCCTGATCCGTTCCGGACGGCAGCAAATGATCCGACGGGAGGAGATGCTGTGATCTGGCTTCTGAGCGACCCGCACGGGACGATGGATTTCCCCTGGATGCACGAGTATCTCCGCCGGGCGGGGGACGACGACTGGCTCTTTATCCTCGGCGACGTCTGCCTTTCCTTTGAGAAGACGGAGGAGAACCGCGCGTTCACGAAGTGGTTTTTATCTCTTGAGAAGAACGTCGCCTTCCTCGACGGGAATCACGAAAACTTCGCCTATCTCGATTCCTTCCCGGAGGAGGAGTGGCGCGGCGGAAAGGTGCACAGACTCACGCCGCATATCGTCCACATGGAGCGCGGATACGTCTTCACGCTCGGCGGACGTTCCTTTTTCGCGTGCGGCGGATGCCGCAGTTCCGCGAAATGGGCGGAGATGGGGCTGTACTATGAAGGGGAGGAACCTACCCAGGAGGAATGTGCCCGCGGACGGGAGAATCTGACGGCGCACGGTATGCGCGTCGATTACGTGCTGACGCACAAGTACGAAACGGACGGCCCGAAGGCGACGGAGACGCTGCTCGCGCTGACACGGTTCATCGAGGAGAACGTAACGTATTCCCGTTGGTACTACGGACACAATCACCGTTCCCGCGCCGCGGACGAAAAGCACGTCTGCGTCTACGATACCCCGGTATTCCTGCCGTGAGACGGCGGATCTCCCGCGTTGTTTTGCTGATCCCATTCCCCGATGCGGCGCCGCCGCATACGGGATACTAAAAGGAGATGGTATCCATGAGCGACAAGACATCGACCGGCAGCGGACTGAAACTGAATTACAAACGCACGTTTCTGATCGGCTTTGCGTTTTTCGGGATCTTACTGCTATGGCAGGTGTATGATTCCTGGTGCCCCACGTTCCTGACCGATATCTTCGCGCGGAGGATGTACGACCTTTCTTCCGCCGAACTGAAGGCGGGCGATCCGGACAAGATCCTGAACGTTCAGTGGATCGTCGGGATCATCATGGCGTGCGACAACCTCGCGGCGCTGATCCTGCTCCCCATATTCGGGAATCTTTCGGACCGGACGCGGACGCCGATCGGCAAACGGATGCCGTTCATCCTGACCGGCACGCTCGTCGCCGCCGTCGCGTTCCCCTTCGTTCCGCTGTTCTTCCATTACAACAACGTCGTGGGCATGGTCGCGGTCATGGCGATCGTCCTCATCTTCATGATGATGTACCGCAATCCCGCCGTCGCTCTCATGCCTGACGTCACGCCGAAGCCGCTGCGCGCCAAGGCGAACGGGATCATCAATATCATGGGCTACTTCGGCGGCGCGTTCGCCACCGTGCTCGGCATCTTCCTGAAGCTGTCCGACTATATCAACGTCGCGGACAGTGCCCGCAAACTCTGGATCATCGAGATCCCGTTCCTCATCGCGTCGGTCCTCATGGTGATCTCCGCGTTCGTCCTCTTCGCGACGGTCAAGGAGAACAAGCTCGCCGAGGAACTGAAGGAAGAGATGGCGCTCGGAGAGAAGTACGCCGCGATCGAGAATCCGGTGGACGACGACGCGCCCATGACTCCGGCGAACCGGAAGATGCTGCTTGCCATCCTCGGCGCGGAGTTCCTCTGGTTCATGGCGGACAACGCGCTCGGCACCTACATCGGCAACTACGTCATCTATTACCTGAATTCCGCGTCGAGCGCCACGATGCTGCTCACGATCCTAGGCGGCGTCGCGAGCGTCGTCGGCTTCGCCGTTGCCGGCGTCATCGCGGATCGGATCGGCCGCAAGTGGACGATTTCCTCCGGCCTTGCGATCACCGTCGTCGGCATGGCGGTCATGTCCTTCGTCGCGCCGACCGGCACCGTCACCGGTGCGAACGGTGAGTTCGCCTTCCCGCCGCTGTTGTTCGGCGTGGCGGTCCTGCGCGGCTTCGGCATGGCGCTCGTACACAACTGCTCGTTCCCGATGGTCGTGGAACTCTGCTCCAACAAGAAGATCGGGAAATTCACCGGCTACTATTACGCGGCAAGCATGTCTGCGCAGACGATCACGCCGATCCTTCTCGGACTCGTCTTCAAAGTGACGCTCGCGTGGCGCGCGCTTCCCGTGTACACGGCGATCCTCTTTGCACTGAGCGGCCTCGTTTTCACGCTGCTCGTCAAGAACATCAAGGCACGCAAGGTCGAGAACGCGCACGGGCTGGAGGCGCTGGACGGCGACTGAGCCCCCGCACGTTCGATGTTGCATGATACTATTCCAAAGGAGTTTGACTGATGCGTCACAACATTTCAAAGCGGGGCTTCGGCTTCGCCGCTGAACACTTGGAGACCGGGGCGCTCGTCCCGTCCGTCCGCGTGCATGACGGGGAACGGGACGTGACCGTTTCGCCGGACGGCGGAACGGCGCAAAAGGTGTCCGAACGTCCCGCCGAGACGTTTTTCGGAGCGGGGAAGAAGCACACGTACCGCGCGGAGAGCGGCGGGCACGTGTTCGAGTGGAGCGTGACGGCGCTGGACGTCGGCGTCATATTCAGCGCCGTGTATACGAACCGCACGGCACGGGACGTCGATCTGGACGGCTTCTGCCTGAACAGCGATCCCGCGCGGCCGGTGCATTGCCTCGGAAACGCGGACAACTGGATCGTGGACGGAAACGCCGCGCTGACGGAGGCCGTCCCTTCGGAGTACGAGGTCTGCTGCGACCGCCTCACCTGCTTCGGGATCCCGGCTCCGCCGAAGGTGGAGGGCTCGCGGGACAACGACGCCCGCTGGCGGGAGTTCAAGACGGAATTCTTCACTCTTTACAGTAAAGATCATTCGGACGGACTGTACCTCGCGCCGGTCGGTGCGCCGTCCGCTTTCATCAAGGGATACTGCTTCGTCGATCCGAAGAACGCGGCGGACGGGATCCTGCGCTTCGAGATCAACACGGAGATGAGTCACGTCGCCGTCCGTCCCGGACAGTCGAGAGCGGGGCAGGATATCTTTATCGGCTGCGGACCGTGGGAACACCTCTCGCGCGCGGTATTCACGAACCTGGCACAGACGCACGGCTGCCGCACGCACAAAAAGCCGATCGTCGGCTGGTGCAGCTGGTATCACTTCTATCAAAGAGTCAAAGAGGAGGACATCCTCTCCACCGCCGAAGGTGCGCGGAAGATGAAGGATATCCTGCCGCTCGACACGATCCAGATCGACGACGGCTACCAGATCGCGCTCGGACAGTGGGAGTGCATCCCGGAGAAATTCCCCGGCGGCTTTCCCGCCATGGTGGACGCGATCCGCGCGGCCGGCGCGCGGCCGGGGATCTGGCTCGCGCCGACGAACACGAGCGGGAACACCGCGGACTTCCCGGAACTCACGAGCCATATGACGCCCGGCGGCATCGACGTCACCGAACCGTACTGCCGCGCGTTCCTCAGCGACTGTCTGAAAAAGAAACTCGATCTCGGATATACCTATTTCAAGATCGATTTCAACCGCTTCAGCACTGACGCGCGGGGTCACTTTGACAAGTCGAAGACGAGTCTGGAGCAGTACCGCGATCTGTACCGCCTCTATCGGGAGACGATCGGAGAGGATGCGTACCTTCTCGCCTGCTCCGGCATCACGCGCGGCGTCTTCGGATACGCCGACGCTTTCCGGACGGGGACGGATTCGATCGACCTGTGGCGGCGCGGCGGGAACGCCTCCTGCGACATCACGAACTGCATCTGGGATATCCGG
The DNA here is from genome assembly GCA_016288155.1 of Clostridiales bacterium. Lineage (GTDB taxonomy): Bacteria > Bacillota > Clostridia > Oscillospirales > CAG-272 > SIG701. Next base: position 62,386 of record JAEEYP010000110.1, read on the forward strand.
GATATCCAGATGGCGAACGGGATCATTTGTCCCGTCGACCCGGACGTGACGTACATAAACGGGAACCTGACACAGGACGAGCGGAGGACGTGGACCGGCTTCGTCGGCTTGCTCGGCGGCGCGCAGCTCGTCTCCGATCCGCTCGGCGAGGAAGCCGTCATGAAGAATTTCCGGCAGCTGGAGATCCTCGCGCCCGCGAGCACGGACCGCGGCATCCCCGTCCGCGGCGAAGTCGACCGCTGGAAGCGGCGGTTCGGATTTCTCTCGCACCGCTCTTTCGGAGACGCCGGCGTCTATATGGTCTTTAACCCCGAGGACGAGACGGCGACGGTGCGGACCGAACTTTTCCCGCTCGATGAGATCGGCGAGCGTTTTCACGTCTTCTCCTTCTGGGACGGCGCGTATCTCGGCGTCAAAGGATGCGATTTCCCGCTGGAACTCGCGCCGCACGCCTGCCGCGTGATGCGCTTCACGCCGGTCGCGGGCGGAGCGCAGTTTATCGGCTCCGATCTCCATATCTCCTGCGGCTCGACGGAGGTAAAGGACGTATCCGTCACCGCCTCGGAGATGCGGATCGAGCTGTATCCGGACGCCGGCGCGCGCAGCGGCTGTCTGTATCTGTATTCCGAGGCGGCGCCGACCGGCGTCTCGTTCGAGGGGATGGCGAACGCCGCGGCAGAATATGAGGACGGCGTCGTGCGCGTCACGCTCGCCGACCGCGCCCGCAGCGGCACCCAGTCGGTGCGGATCACGTTTTGAGAAAACAATAAGACACGGGGCATCGTCTTTGAGGACGATGCCCCGCGTTTTTTGATGACGTCGCATACAGCACCCGTCTCAGTAGTCGATCCTCCCGTCGGAACAGTGAAGGGTAAAACCCGACGCGCCGGTCCGCCGGTTTTCCCCCTTTTCTATGGCGTACCAATCCGCCATATTCCCGTGGTAATTGACGAACATCAGATTGGGACAATTCTCGAAGAGTCTCGTGTCGTCGTCGGCGCCGATCTTCCGAATCGTGGAAGGGAATGTGACGTACTTGAGAGAGGTGCACCCTGAGAAGCCGACGCGGAGTTCGAGAAATCCGTCCTCGAACGAAACGCTGCGGATCTCCTCCATCCCGCGAAAGCCG
>JAEEYP010000111.1 GCA_016288155.1 Clostridiales bacterium
GGGATCTGACGACGGATCTCGTTTCGAGATGCAGTTTGCTTATGACGGAGGAGGATCTGAACGCGCTCCTCGCGGAGCAGGCGGAAGCCATGCAGCAGAATCTGGCGGAAACGGAGGCGGAGATCGAGAGTCTGCTGGCAAAGTTTCAGAAAATCCTGAACGATCAGAACGCTCTGCTCAAGAAAATGACGGAGGATTCAATTCGTCAAATTCAGTCACAGGCTGGGAAAGAGAGCGAGAATTTTACTTCCGAATGCTCGCAAGCAGCGAAAGGACTGAAAAGATGGCAAACAAAGTTCATATGGATCAGCGTCGGCACCTCCATTGTCGTCGTACTCCTCTCCACGCTGTCTATCATTTTGTGACGGCACTCTGCAGCCGTCCGGTACCGCCGGAGCGTCACCGCCGCCACTATGACGGCGAGGATGACGACATCGATAAGCGGCTGCGGTACGAGATCCGCTGTATCAAAAATGGCATGATGCCGGAGATGTGACGGGGAAAAATATCAGAACAGTCTGCCCCGGCTCATGAAATCGATCAGATTCACGTGGGCGATGCCGCTGCGGTTCTGGAGAAGGTAATCGGTCGTCACGACGTATTTCGGATAATTGTCGCGGATCGCTTCGAGCGAGCCGTACTCGCGGTTTTCCGTTTCGCGGCTGGCGGCAATGGTATAAGCGACCTGCACATAAGAGTACGACATGTTTGGATCGCGGAGAATGAAATCGCATTCCAGCTTCCCGATCCTGCCGACGCTTACGGAATAGTCGTGTGTCCTTGCGTAAACATACACGATATTCTCAAGCACCGGCCCGTAGGTGATCCGGTTGTCGGTGTTCTCCGCAAAGAAAAAGCTCAGATCGGACAGGTAGTATTTCCGGTCTCCCCTCAGAGAACGCCTAGATTTCAGATCAAAGCGCGGGCATTCATAAAGGATCTTCGCGTCGAGCAGTACCTTCACGTATCGGGAAACTGTTTGAAGCGTGACGGCGACCCCGGAATGGTTCAGCTCATCGGTGATATTGCGCAGGCTCATCGTCGCGCCGAAATTGTTGATGACGAAGCGCCGGACCGTTTCAAAGGTTTCCCTCGAGCGGATCTTGACGCGCCGACGGATATCCTTCTCGAAGATCTCGTCGATGACGCCCTGAACGTACCGGCGCTTATCCGCGAGCGTATCGAAAAACAGAGCGCGCGGGAACCCTCCCTCGGTGATATAGGCGTTCAGTTCAAGCAAGGGATTCGAGTCGATGCTCATGCCGTAAAACCGCTTCATATCCTCGTATTCCTCAAAGGAGAGCGGGAACATCTCGAATTCGAGATACCTTCCGGTCAGCTTTGTGACGAGCTCGCCGCTCAGAAGATAGGAATTGGAGCCGGTGATGAAGATCGACCACCCGCCGTCGGTACGCAGCCCGTTGATGACCTCCTCAAAGCCCGCGACGTTCTGGATCTCATCGACAAACAGGTATTTCAGCCCGTCGGCGGGCTCCTTTTCCAGAATGAGGGTCTCAAGCTGTTCGGCTGTTCGGACGCCTCGGTTCCCGCGGAGATCGAGGTCGATGAACAGGATGTTTTCCTTCGGAACGCCGGAGGCCTTCAGCTCGTCGGCGATCGTCTGCATGAGACTGGACTTCCCGCATCGGCGGACGCCGGTAATGACCTTGATGATATCGTCGGCATGGTAAAAGCCGCGGATCTTCTTCAGGTAATTCTCCCGTATATACAGCTTCATTGTACGCCTCCCGTTACTCTTGCAGCCTGACAGTATTGTACCACCGAAGCCACGAAAAGTCAAGTTAACGAACTCAATTTTGATGAAATATAAAAAATGAGCTTGTTAACGACCGTTTTCGCACCGAAGACCGACGCTTCGGGAAATGATAAAAGATTGTGAATTCGTCGGATTCTCGCTGGACATTTCGGATTTTTATAGTATGATTGTGTCGCATCCAGGTATGCGACCGGAAAGGGTATAGTATTTGGAGAACAGAAAAATCACGACCGACCGCGCAGCCCTGATGATGATCGAGGTCCTTTATGAAAAAGGACTCGTGAACCGAGCAACCCTCGACGCGATCAAGAACAAGCTCGCATCGGAAAAAGCAAATCATGACAGCGGCACCGCCGCCTGAAGGAGGAATGGTATTGAACAGCACTTTTACACAGAACATGCAGAACTTTCGTCTCGGAAATCCTCTTGAACGTCTCGACCGCAACCGACCGCGCCGCGTCGTGTTCTACGGCCGCGTATCGACGGAACACGAAGCGCAGCTGTCCGCGCTGGAAAACCAGATGCAGTGGTATGACGATCAGGGCAAGCGCCACCCGAACTGGAACGTCCTCGACAAATACATAGACGAGGGCATCACGGGGACGCAGGCAAAAAAACGCCCCGCGTTTCTCAAGATGATCGAAGACGCCCAGGCGGGCCGGTTCGATCTGATCGTGACGAGGGAGGTGTGCCGATTCGCCCGGAATACGGTCGATACCCTGAACTACACGCGGGAGCTTCGGAATATCGGGATCGAGGTCTACTTCGTCGAGGACAACATCTGGACGATGGACGGCGACGGCGAGCTGCGGCTGACGATTATGGCGACGCTGGCGCAGGAGGAGAGCCGCAAGGTGTCCGAGCGCGTCAAGGCCGGGCAGCAGATCAGCCGCCTCAACGGTACGGTATACGGCTGCGGCAATATCCTCGGCTATGAGCGCGTCGGCGACACCTACGTCATTAACAACGAACAGGCGGAGACGGTGCGGATGATCTTCGACATGTACATGAACCGGGAGATGGGTGCACAGAAGATCGCGCAGGAGCTTGTCCGCCTCGGCAGAAAGACCGCAACCGGCACGGACAAGTGGAATATCACTTCCATCACAAGGGTCCTCAACAACCGCACCTATACCGGATACATGGCCTACGGGAAGTCCTTCAGCAACAATTACCTCGAACAGCGGCGGATCAACAACCACGATCAGAGTACGTATATGCTGGTGAAGTGCGATTTTCCCGCCATCATCAGCGAGGAGGATTTCGAGCGATGTCAGGCAATCAAGGAGTCGCGGATCATTCCGTCCCTGAAAAAAGCCATCGGCAACAACAAGAAGAACCGCGCGCACGGGACGATCCCGAATCATGATCTGTGGTGCAACCTCCTGCGCTGCTCCTGCGGCGCACGATTCCGCAAAAACCGCTGGCATCAGAACAAGAACCAGCCCTGGTCCTATGGGTACCAGTGTTACAATCAGCTGAACAACGGTACGGCGAAAAAGCGGCGGGAGGCCGGCGCCGACGATACGGGTTACTGCGATATGAACATGATCGCCGACTGGAAACTGAAGCTGATGTGTCAGGCGCTCTTCGACCGGCTCTGGCACGACCGGAAGGAGGCGGCGGAACGCGCCTGTGAGCTGATCAAGGAATCCTACTGCGTCGAGGCGAGCGATACCGTATCGCGGCAGAGCAGCATTGTCGGGGAGCTCGGGCGGCTGCAAAAGAAAAAGGAGCGGTTGACCGAGCTTTACACCGACGGCGAGATCTCCAAAAACGAATACAGCGAGCAGAAGCGGAAAATCGACAAAACGGCGGACACGCTGAACGAACAGCTGCAGCGCGTCCGTCAGGAGGACGGCGAGGAGCGGATCGCGCCGGAACCGGCATGGGATGAGATCCGGGCGGCGCTCGCGGTCATGACGGATTTCTCTCAGCCCGATCTCAACGCCGATTTCATCCGCAAAAACGTGTCGAGGGTCGAGACAGTAAGCAAGACGCAGTTCCGGTGGTACATGAACCTCGACGGCACCGGCGACACGATGTTTGACTGCGTGATCGAAGGGAACAAGAAGCACCCCGTCGTCATCATCGACGACGACGATCCCGGAGGGGGGCGGCTAAGAAGGGACCGAAAAGGAAAAATACTTGACAGCGGCACGAAATCGGTGTATAATACGGGATGTGAGAGCGGAGAAATCCTCCTTTCTGAGCTCGATGACGATCTGTCGAGCAAAAGATACTCTTTACTTCCGACTCTCCACAGGCAGCAATAAAGAGCAAATAAGTCTCAAAAGCACCATCCCGATCCGAGCACGAAAGCCCGACTCTTTCGGTCATTCGAAGAGCCGGGCTTTTTGCGGGATCGCACGTTTATCCGAACGCTGACGCGTGCAGCGATCTCGCTGCCTGCCGGCGTCCCCGGCTTTTTTGTCGGAATTCTCGCGCGTTCTCTTGCAATGCGCGCCGTTTTACGGTACAATAGAGGCACCGGGCGTCGGCGTCCGTTTCATGGAAAAACGGAAAGGAGAAAAACGGTGATCACCAATCGTTCAAAGGACAAGATACGGCGGGCGGTCGGAACGGACATGCTGACGCTGTACCATCCGCAGGAGAAGGACGGCACCTACAACCATCACCCGCAGCTCTGCAAATTCAAGGGCAGAGTGTACGCGATGTGGTCCAACGGCAAAGTCGATGAAGACGACCCGGGACAGCGCGTGCTGTATACGTCTTCGAAGGACGGGAAAAACTGGGAAGAGCCGAGGGTGCTCATGGAGCCGTCTCCCGCCGAGGGCGTTCTCATGCCCGCGGGATTCTACGTATACGGGGACGTTCTCCGGGCATATATAGGCTTTTTCACGTATTGGGATTATCTGAACACCTGGGCTCATGAAAACACGACGCTTTTGTGCGTGACGACGAAGGACGGCGCGACGTGGGAGCCTCCCGTGGATCTCGGCATCCGCATGAGCGCCAATCAGGGACCGAAGGCGATCCGGAGCGGGCGGCTCATCATGAGCGGCGCCATCATGTTCCCGTATACGGACGATCCGGACGGCATCCACGGCTGGAAGCTGGCGGGAACGGATATCTGGCCGCGCGATCCGCGCTACGACGATACGCAGGGCTGCCTCACCTGCGCGCAGAAGGCCGGTGCGCCGGAGGTGTGCGAGGGAAGCTTCTATCAGACGGACGACGGCGTGCTGCATATGCTGCAGCGGTCGTACGACAAGGTCCTGTACGTGACGGAGAGCCGGGACGACGGCGAGACGTGGTCGCCCTCGGTCAGGACGGAATTCACGGACTGCGGCTCGAAATTCCACTGCGGGCGGCTCCCGGACGGACGGTATTATATCGTGAGCAATCCTGACCCCGGCACGCCGCGGTGCCCGCTCGTCCTCTCCACTTCACGGGACGGAGAGGATTTCGACCGGGAATACGTGATCGACGACCGGTTCGTAGCCCTGCGGTACAACGGGCGGTGCAAGCGCGGGATCTACGGATATCCGCATTCGCTCGTGGACGGGGACAGACTGTACGTGATCTGTTCCGTCAATAAAGAAGACGTTCACGTCTATATCATCGATCTGGCCGATATCGCGGACGATCGGGAACGTTCCCCGGAACGGGGATGAAAATATACGGATCTTGAAAAAGCGGAGAGGAGAAAAAGACATGATCACCAATCGATCCGAGAAAAAGACGCGCCGTCCGGTCCGAGCGGAGACGGCGGTGCTCTTCCATCCGGAGGCGCAGGACGGGACCTACAGCCATCATCCGAGCATCTGCCGCTTCAAAGGCAGACTGTACGCGATGTGGTCCAACGGCGCGGTCGACGAGGACGCGCCGGGACAGCGCGTGCTGTATACGTTTTCCGAGGACGGGAAGGAGTGGGCGAAGCCGAGGATCCTCATGGAGCCGTCTCCCGCCGAGGGCGTGCTCACGGCGGCGGGGTTCCACGTACACGGGGACGTCCTGACGGCGTACGCGGGATTTTTTATGTATCTGAAACCGGACGATACCTGGGGACACGGGAACACGACGCTGTTTTATATGACGACGGAGGACGGCGAGAACTGGAGCGCCCCCGCGGATCTCGGCCTGCCCATCGTCCCGAATCACGGACCGCAGGCGACCCGGAGCGGTCGGCTCATCATCAGCGGCAATTTCATGTTTCCGTATTCCGACGAGACGGACGGCGTCAGCGGCTGGAAGCTGACCTCGACGGAGCCTTTTCCCTGCGAGCCGCTCGTCGACGATTCGCAGGGGTGGATCGTCCGCGCGGAGAAGGACGGTACGCCGGAGGTGTGCGAGGGAAGCTTCTACCAGACGGACGACGGCGTGCTCCATATGCTCCAGCGGTCGTATGAGAAGATCCTGTACGTGACGGAGAGCCGCGACGACGGCGCGACGTGGTCGCGCTCGGAAAAGACGGAGTTCACGGACTGCGGCTCGAAATTCCACTGCGGACGGCTCCCGGACGGGCGGTTCTATATCGTGAGCAATCCGGATCCCGACCGCCCCCGCTGTCCGCTCGTCCTCTCGACCTCCCGGGACGGAGAGGATTTCGACCGGGAATACGTCATCGACGACCGGATCGTACCCAAACGGTTCGAGGGACGGTGCAAGCGCGGGATCTACGGATACCCGCATTCGATCCTGGAAGGGGACCGCATGTACGTGATCTGCTCCGTCTATAAGGAAGATGTCCACGTGTACGCCGTCGATCTGAACGATCTGACGTAAAGTTAGAGAAATTTCGGGAAAGCATAAAGGAGGAACGAAACATGAAGATTCTGTTTCAGGGAGATTCCATCACCGACGTCGGCCGGAATACGAATTCCGGAAGCCTTTTGTCCATCGGACAGGGGTATCCCTGCCTGATCGCGTCCCGTCTCGGCGCGGACGAGCCGGGAAAGTACGAGTTCGTCAACCGCGGCATCAGCGGCAACCGGATCGTGGACGTGTACGCCCGCATCAAGGCGGACTGCTGGAACCTCGAGCCGGATCTGCTCTCCGTGCTGATCGGCGTCAACGACGTGTGGCACGAATTCGCCGTACAGAACGGCGTGGACGCCGATCGGTTCTATGCCGTGTATAAGATGCTCGTGTGCGATACGAAGGAGCGCCTGCCGGGGATCAAGCTGATCCTTATGGAGCCGTTCGTGCTCCGGGCCGCCGCGACCGAGGGCGCGTGGGAAGCGTTCCGCGCCGAGACCGAAAAACGCGCGGCGGCGGTGAGACGCATCGCGCAGGAATGCGGCGCGGCCTTTTTGCCGCTGCAGGCGATGTTCGACGAGGCGGCGCAGACGATGCCGGCGTCCTACTGGCTGGGCGACGGCGTCCATCCCACGCCGGCGGGACATCAGCTGATCGCCGACGCGTGGATCCGGGCGTTCAAAGCGATGTGAGACGGGCGCCGGGACGGCGCGGTACGGGAAGAAGCGCGCGTGACCGTGACAAAGCAAAGAACGCTCCGCGGACGGCGGAGCGTTCTTTTTATCCGCATCAGAGAGCGTGACGCGTTCCGCCGCCGCATAACGGCGGCGGAACGGGGCATGCTACCAATATATTTTATATGATGCGGAGGAAGATACGGTGGAAAACGAGAGCGGCAGAGAAGAACGGAGCGAGGAGCAGCCGAGAGACGCGGGACAGCTCGATACGATCCTCAAAACGGGCGACATCGTGGCGCGCGGCACCGGCGAGGCGATCCACACGCTGACGGTGATCGGGCAGATCGAGGGACACTATATCCTGCCCGGAGACCAGAAGACGACGAAATACGAGCATATCATCCCGCTGCTCACGGCGATCGAGGAGAGCGCGGAGATCGACGGGATGCTCATGGTGCTCAACACGATGGGCGGCGACGTGGAGGCCGGGCTGGCGATCGCGGAGATGGTGGCGAGCATGAAAAAGCCGACGGTCTCGCTCGTGCTCGGCGGCGGGCATTCGATCGGCGTGCCGCTCGCCGTGTCCGCGCGCCGGTCGCTCATCGTCCCGTCGGCGACGATGACGATCCATCCGGTGCGCGTGAGCGGGACGGTCGTCGGTGCGCCGCAGACGTATTATTATTTTCAGAAGATGCAGGACCGGATCGTCCGCTTCGTGACGGAGCACTCTCACATCCGCGAGGAGACGCTGCGCGAGCTGATGCTGCGCACCGACGAGATCGCGACGGACGTCGGCTCCGTCATCGACGGCTGCGAGGCGGTGCGCCTCGGACTCATCGACGCCGTCGGCGGGCTCTCGGACGCTTTGACGGCGCTGCGCGGGGAGATCGCGGCGGACGGGCGGGAATGAACGTCTCCAGCGGGCGGGACGCGGCGCTTTTTTCGGGGAAAATCGCCGCATTCCGCCCGCGGCGCGAAATTTACGATTGACAACGGGGGAAAAAACGGGTACAATATAAGAGTATGAAATTCATCAACCACAATCCGGAGGTTATCATGGATCAGGCAAGACGGACCGAACTGACCGAGATCGCCCGCCGCGTCCGCGTCGGCATCATCGAGGAGGTCTTCTCCGCGAAGAGCGGTCATCCCGGCGGTTCCCTTTCCATCGCGGACATTCTTACGTATTTGTATTTTGAGGAGATGCATATCGACCCGAAGAAGCCGGACGATCCGGAACGCGACCGCTTCGTCCTCTCGAAGGGACACTGCGCGCCGGGTCTCTACTCCGTGCTCGCGCAGCGCGGATATCTCCCCGTGGAGGACCTGAAGGGCTTCCGTCATACGGACAGCTACCTGCAGGGGCACCCGGACATGAAGCATACGCCGGGCGTCGACATGTCTTCCGGCTCCCTCGGACAGGGCGTCTCCGTTTCCGCCGGCATGGCGCTCGCCGCCAAGATGGACGGCTCGCCGCGCCGCGTCTACGCGATCATGGGCGACGGCGAAAGCGAGGAAGGTCAGGTGTGGGAGGCCGCCATGTTCGCCGGCCATCACCATCTCGACAACCTCTGCTGGATCCTCGACCTCAACGGGCTGCAGATCGACGGGGCGCTGGAGGACGTGGTGGATCCGCGTCCGCACGACGCGAAGTTCCGCGCCTTCGGCTGGAACGTCCTCGAGGTGAACGCGCACGACTTCGACGAGCTGGAGACGGCGTTCGCCGCCGCCCGCGCCGCGAAGGGCAAGCCGACCGTCATCATCGCACACAGCGTGAAGGGAAAGGGCGTCTCCTTCATGGAGAACAACGTTTCATGGCACGGCAAGGCGCCGAACGCCGAGCAGTATGAGATCGCGATGAAGGACCTCGGCGAGAGATAACGTCGGGGAGGAAAGCGGCATGAACGCGTTTCCCAGAACGACCGTCGGCGGGGTGAGCCTGCCGCGGATGCTCATCGGCACGAACTGGCTGCTCGGATGGAGCCATACGAGCGCCGCAGCCGACGCGTCCATCAGAGAAAAATACTCCCGTCCGGAGGACTTTTATCCGGTCCTCGCGACATTCCTCGCGGCGGGGATCGACGCCGTCATGGGCGTGTTCAGCACCATGCCTCTCGCAGAGGAAGCCGTGGAATACGCGGAGCAGAAGGCGGGACGAAAGATCATCCGCATCGACACGCCTGCCATCAACGTCGACGACAACGCGCAGGCACGCCGCGAGGCGGCCGCCGTCATCCGGCGCAGCCGGGAGATCGGCGCCGATTTCTGTCTCATCCATCATACGAGCGCGGAGCAGCTCGTCAACAAGAACCTCGGCGCGATCCCCCGCCTCCCCGATTATCTGGCGATGATCCGGGACGAAGGACTTCTGCCCGGTCTGTCCGCGCATATGCCGGAACTCGTTCTGTACTCGGACGCGAACGGCTACGACGTCGAGACGTACATCCAGCTCTTCAACTGCATGGGCTTCCTCATGCAGGTGGAGGTCGAGAACGTCGCGCGCATCATCCACGCGGCGAAGCATCCCGTCATGACGATCAAGCCGATGGCTGCCGGACGGTGCACGCCCTACGTGGGGCTGACCTTCTCGTTCAATGCCATCCGGGAGTGCGACATGGTGACCGTGGGCACGTCCAGCGCGCGGGAGGCCGCGGAGGATATCGAGATCGCCGCCGCCGCGCTGGAACACCGCTTCCCCGATCTCGAAGCGCGGAGCAGTCCTTTTCTGCAGGCCGTGCTCGGACACAAAAAAGACTGAACGCATCCGGCGCGGAGCGCCGGCGAACCACAATCACAACGAAAGGATGAAATACAATGGCTGAAACAATGGCAACCCGCGAGGCATACGGTAAGGCGCTCGCGGAATTCGGCGCAAAATACGAAAATCTCGTGGTGCTCGACGCCGACCTCGCGGAGGCGACGAAGACCGGCACCTTCAAGAAGGCGTTCCCCGACCGTTTCTTCGACTGCGGCATCGCGGAGAACAACATGATCTGCGTCGCCGTAGGCCTCGCGCTCTCCGGGAAGATCCCGTTCGCTTCCTCTTTCGCGATGTTCGCCGCGGGCCGCTCCTACGAGCAGGTGCGCAACGCCGTCGGCTATCCGCACGTCAACGTCAAGATCGGCGCGACGCACGCGGGCATCACCGTCGGTGAGGACGGCGCGACGCATCAGTGCTGCGAGGATATCGCCCTCATGCGCACGATCCCCGGCATGACGATCATCAATCCGGCGGACGGCGTCGAGGCACGTCTCGCCGTCGAGGCGGCGATCCTTACACAGGGACCGTGCTACCTCCGCTTCGGGCGCATGGCGGTGCCGACGCTCTTCGGCAGCGACTACCGCTTTGAGATCGGCCGCGGCGTGAAGCTGGCGGACGGCACGGACGTCACGCTCGTCGCCACCGGCATCGAGGTGGAGCAGGCGCTGCTCGCGAAGGAACTGCTCGCGGCGGAGAACATTTCCGCCGCCGTCGTCAACATCCATACGATCAAGCCGATCGACGCGGATCTCCTTACCGCAGAGGCGCAGCGCACCGGCGCGATCGTCACCTGCGAGGAGCACACCGTGATCGGCGGTCTCGGCGGCGCGGTCGCCGAGTGCCTCGCCGAACGGTGCCCGGTCCCGGTGCTCCGGGTCGGCGTCATGGATACCTTCGGACGCTCCGGCCCCGCGAAGGAGCTCGTCTCCTACTTCGGGCTGGACGCCGCCGCGATCGCGGCAAAGGCAAAGGCCGCCGTCGCTTTGAAGAAATAAATCGGCCGCGCCCCGGATCCTTCCGGGGCGCGCGGTTTTCGCGGAGGAACGCATGAAATACGACGCATTCATATGGGATTACGACGGGACGCTGTTCAACAGTTACCCGCACGCAGCGGCGGCGCTCTGCGAGACGCTCGCGGAGCGGGGGATATCCGTGGCGCCGGAGGACGCGGAGGCGGTGCTGACGGTCAGCCTGTCGGAGACGCAGAAGCGCTTCGGCATCTCGGACGAGGTGTTCGACGAGTTCCGGCGCCGCCGGAGAGAGCTGACGCGGCGACCGCTCGTCGAGCCGTTCCACGACGCGGCGGAGGTGCTGCGCGCCGTCTGCGCGGCGGGCGGCAGGAACTTTTTGTATACGCACAGCGGACGGCAGACGGGCACGTATCTGCGCGCGTGGGGACTGGACAAATACTTCAGCGGGATCGTCGACGCCGCGATGCACTTTCCGCTCAAACCGGCGCCGGATGCGATCCTGTATCTGCTGAAGGCGTACGGCGCGGATCCGGCGCGGACGGTCATGATCGGCGACCGGGAGATCGACGTCCTCGCCGCCCGTGCCGCCGGTGTCGCGGGCTGTCTGTTTTTGTCCCACGCCGTCGAGGACGCGTCCGCGGCGCGGCATACCGCCTCCGACATGCGCGCGCTGGCGCGGGAGCTGGAGATCCCCGCCGTGTTCCCCGATCCGGCAGAGACGGACGGCATCCGGGAGGCGGCGGCGCAGGCCGCGCGGGAATTATGTGAGGCGGCGCGGCTGGAGACGGGGGCGCTCGTCGCCGTCGGCTGTTCCTCGAGCGAGATCGCCGGGGAGAAGATCGGCGCCGCCTCTTCGCCCGCGCTTGCGCAGGCGGTCGCCGAAGGACTGCTCTCCGTCTTCCGTCCCGCCGGGATCGGACTTGCCGCGCAGTGCTGCGAGCATCTGAACCGGGCGCTGATCGTGGAGAGGGCGCACGGCGCGGGGTACGAGCGCGTCAATGTCTTCCCGATGCCGAAGGCGGGCGGCTCCTTTGCCTACGCCGCCTGGAAGCTCTTTGATGAGCCTCTCGCCGTGCGCGCCGTGCAGGCGGACGCGGGGCTCGATATCGGCGGCACGCTGATCGGGATGCATCTGCGCCCCGTCGCTGTGCCGCTCCGGCTTTCCGTCCGTACGATCGGCGCTGCGCCGGTGACCGCCGCCCGCGTCCGCCCGCCGTTCGTCGGCGGCGAGCGCGCTCTCTACGACGGAACGCTTCTGTAAGAAAACGGCAAAGAAAATCCCACCCGCGGAGGGTGGGATTTCTTCATTGTTATCTGCCGGGAGCGCGGTCATTTCATATACTGCCTGAGGAATTCGGCGGAGAGGCGCAGGCTCTCGAAGACGTCGCCGGAGAGCTTTTTCTCCGGGGTCCCGCCGACGAAATTCTTGTCCTGTTCGACGACGTAGTGCTTCACGCCGATCGCCTCCGCGATCTCCATGATCCCGTCCCAGTACAGGTTGCCCTGACCGATCTCGGCGATCTGCGGCCCGTCGGTGAATTTCATGTCCTTCAGATGGAGGATGTCGATCCGTCCGGCGAGCTTTTCCATCCAGTGCCGGACGTCGCCTCCCCCGCACTGGACCCAGTACGTGTCGAGCACGAAGGAGGTCTTCTGCGGATCGAGCCCGTCGGCGAGGATCTCCATGATCGTCTTGTCCCCCATGCGGCGGAATTCCATGTGATGGTTGTGGAAGGTGAATTTGAAGCCGTGCGGATAGATCGCGTCGGCGAGACGGTTCGCCTCGCGGATGAAGCGGTCGAGCTCTTCGCGGCTCTCGTAGCCGGCGGCGGGCATGCCGCCGATGCCGATATTCGTCGTGCCGAGGACGCGGTGGTTCGCCATCGCGGTCTCCGGATCCGCGCACATCCCTTCGAATCCCTCGTGCGTGCCGACGACGGAAAGTCCGGCATCGCGGACGAGCGCCGCGAATTCCGGGAGCGGCAGCGGGCACCCGGCTGTCTGCACTTCCTCATAGCCGATCTCTCTCAGGCGGCACAGGGTTTCGCCGATCTGCCGCGCGTCCTTCATCACGCCCCGGACGGTAAACAGCTGAACGCCGAGCTTTGTGAACATGGGATCGTTCCTTTCTTCATACGCGTTATGCGGCGCTTCCGGATATATTATAAATATTCCGCGCCGGATTGCAAGGAGGAGAGGCTTTTTTCGCCGCCCCCCGGAAAAAACGAGACCGCCCGCGGGCGGTCTCGCCGATCGATGGGATCGATCACTTTCTGTATTTTTCGAGGAATTCGGCGGTGATGCGCAGGCTCTCGAAGGCGTCGTCCCCGCCGCCGCGGAAGTTGTTGTCCTGCTCGACGATGTAGTGCTTGACGCCGGTCGCCTCCGCCGTCTCCATGATCCCGTCCCAGTACAGGTTGCCCTGGCCGATCTCGCAGATCTGCTGACCGTTCTCGAACTTCATGTCCTTGAGGTGGAGCAGGTCGATCCGTCCCGCGAGCTTTTCCATCCAGTAGCGGACGTCTCCGCCGCCGCTCTGTACCCAGTACGTATCGAGCACGAAGGAGGTCTTCACCGGATCGAGCCCGTCGGCGAGGCGCTCCATGATCGTCTTGCCCTCAAGGCGCCGGAACTCTCCGTTGTGGTTGTGATAGGTGAACTTGAAGCCGTGCGGATAGACGACGTCGGCGAAAGCGTTCGCTCTCTGGATGAACGTCTCGACCGCTTCGACGGAATCGAAGCCGTAGCCGCCGATGCCGATGTTCGTCGCGCCGAGGAGGCGGTGGTTCGCCATCGTCGTTTCCGGATCCGCGCACATGGCGTCGAAGCCCTCGTGCGTGCCGACGATGGAGAAATCGGCCGCTGCGGCGAGCGCCGCGAATTCCGCGTACGGCACGGCACAGCCGGCGGTCTGCCCCTCGTCGTAGCCGAGCGCCTTCAGGCGGCGGAAGGTCTCTCCGATCTGCTGTGCGTTCTGCATCCCGGAACGGACGGTGAACAGCTGAACACCGAGTTTTTTGAACATGATGTTTTTCCTTTCTTGTATATGGGATTGTGACTGCGTCCGGGAATATTATAAAACACTTCGCGGCGGAATGCAAGGGGGAGGGGCGGGTTTCTCTGTTTTTTTCGCGTTTTCCGCGCCGGAAAAAGAAATGAGACCGCCCGCGGGCGGTCTCATCGGAGCGGATGAGAAAATTACGCGTTCTCCTCCGGCGCTTTCTCCTCGGCGGCGTCCTCGTCGGTGCTGCACACCGGCTCGACGTCTTCATCCTCGTCGAAGCACTTGTCGTCGCAGGAATCGCAGTCGCTGCACTCAAAGGTAATGGTGAAATACTTCTTGAAGATCTGAATCAGCACGACGGCGGCGGCGGCGACGGCGGCGATCACGCCGAACGTGATGGCGAACGCCTTCAGCGCGCCGGAACTCTTTTTCTCTCTTCTGAAGAATCTGAAAAGATCCCAATCCATCGATAAACCCTCCTTAGGCTCTGAGATTCCGAAAACGGAACCGGATTTTTCATCGCTATTATTATATCACATTTTTTCCGCATTACAAGTGGAAACGGCGGAATAATTGTAAATTTTTTCCCCGGACGGGAAATTTTCCGCCCGGCGCGTAAGATTTCGCGCGGAAAAGGTACTGTATTTGTAAAAGACGAAAAGAGGTGATATCATGGAAGACGCCGAGATCCGGCGGCTCCTTGAGGTGCGTTCGGAGGAGGCGCTGCGCGGGTTGAGCGAGGAATACGGAGCGCTCGCGGAGAGCATCGCGCATCGGATCGTCGGAGACCGGCGGGACG
Source organism: Clostridiales bacterium (assembly GCA_016288155.1). GTDB lineage: Bacteria > Bacillota > Clostridia > Oscillospirales > CAG-272 > SIG701. The sequence goes on from JAEEYP010000111.1 coordinate 14,712, forward strand.
CGCAGGAATGCGTCAGCGACGCGTGCCTCGCCGTGTGGAACACGGTGCCGCCCGCGGTGCCCCGGTCGATGAAGGCGTATTTCTGTACGCTCGCGCGGCGCGCGGCGATCAAGCGGCTGCGCTACAATACGGCGCACAAGCGCGAGGGCGCCGTTTCCTTCCCGGAGCTGGCGTTTCTCCCGGACCGCGCCGGATCTGCCGGGGACGGCGCGCGGCTCGGCGCGCTCATCGGACGGTGGCTCAGCCGCCAGCCGCGCAGGGGGAGGCTTTTGTTTATGAAACGGTATTACATGGGCGAGAGCATCGCGGAACTGGCGGGATTCTTCGGGATCAGCGAAAACAACGTCAGCGTAAGGCTGTCCCGGCTGCGGGACAGCCTGCGCCGGGAACTGGAAAAGGAGGGTGTGGAGATATGACGAAGACGGATTTTCTTGAGGCGGTCGGCGAGGTCGGCGAGGACGCGGTGCGCGAATGTCTCGAGGCGGCGCCGCGGCGCGGCGCGCGATGGACGCGGATCGTCCCGGCGGTCGCCGCCGCCTGCGCGGCGATCGTCTGCGGCGTCCTTTTATGGCATTCGCCGTTCCCGTCGGGACAGGAGGGGACGGATCCGCGGGAGGCGGATGGCTTTGTCATCCGGAACGGCGTGCTGCTCGCCTACGAGGGAGAGGCGGACCGGGTGACGATCCCGGACGGCGTGACGGAGATCGCGGACGGCGCGTTCCGGGAGAACGCGCGGGCGGCGCAGATCACGGCGGTGCGTCTCGGCGCGTCCGTCGTGAAGGTGGGCGTCAACGCCTTCGCCGGGCTGAGCGCGCTCGAGGAGATCGGGATCGCCGAGGAAAACGGCGCCTTTGCGGAGCGGGACGGGATGCTCTGCACCGCGGACGGGACGCTGCTCCTCCGCTACGTCGGCGAGGGGACGGAGTACGCGATCCCGGAGGGAGTTTTGTATATCGCGGCGCACGCGTTCCAGGACGCGCCGCTGGAGACGGTGACGTTCCCGGATGGGCTGCTCCTGATCGGCTGCTATGCGTTCGCGGACTGCCGGAGCCTTGCGCGGATCGATCTCCCCGCTTCCGTTGCGCAGATCGACGAGGGGGCGTTTTCGGGCTGCGGCCGCGCCGTGGACGGCTCGGTGCCGGTCGACGTGATCCTCGGGCGGGACGCGTTTTCCAACGTGCCGTTCTTTCTGACGATGCTGGCGGGGACGACCTCGCCGCTCGAGGCCGTCGTGCGCGGGACGGTCGCGCCGTCGGAGGCGATCCGCCTCTCGGACACGGCGGCGCTGCTGACGCAGATCGGCGAGATCCTCGCGTTCTATGGCGGCGAGGGGACGGGGGAGGGCTCCTTCGCCTACGGCGCGATCGCCGAGGCGCCGCCGCTGCCGGAGGGCGCCGTATTGCCGGAGGCGGTGACGATGGAGGACCTTTCCTTCACCGACCGCGGCTGGGGGAAGACGGGCGTGTACGACATGCAGATCACGCTGCCGCTCGGCGGCGCGCCGACGGTGTCGATGGTGATGGAGGCGTATCTGTACGCGCCCGGCGCGGTTCTCTACTGGAAGGACGCGTCCTTCCGCATCGCGCGCGTCTACTTCACGGAAGACGCGGAGGCAGCCGCTCCCGCCGCGGCGGGGTGGAGCGTCGTCTTCGACGAGGCCGGCAGGGAAGGCGCGGGTCTGTGGACGGGGATCACCTTCTATCATGAGGACGGCAGGATCGTGCGGTGCGCGCACGGATGGGACAGCGTCACGGAATATCGGCTGACCTTCTCCCCGGACGGGACGCGCTGCGCCGTCGAATACGACCGCGGCGACGCGTGGTGCCTCGGCGTGCAGGCGCTGAACGGGGACCGCTTCGAGGTCAGCCGAAGCGACTACGTGGAGTATCTGAACCGGTACTTCGGCGCGTACGTGCCCGGCGCGCTCGCGTGGGAGGACGAGAACACGCTGCGCGGGCAGAACGAGAACGGCGCGTTTTCGTGGGACCTGCGCGAGGTATATCCGACGCAGCTCGGATAAGGGCGAAGGGGACGCGCGGGGGGAGCCTTTTGAAAAAGGCTCCCCCCGAACTCCCCGCGAAAACTTTTGAACAAAAGAAAGACAAGGGGAAGCGAAGGACGGAAGGAGATCCGCAAAACAGGGGAAGTCCCGGGATCCGGTCGGATCCCGGGACTCTTCGTTTATCCGCGGTACCGTATTTTTTAAAAGTATGAATAAACTATTGACAGTTTCGCGGGGGAGGGGGTATAATAAACCGTAACACGAACGATACGGAGAGGGAAAAGACATGAGACACGCTCAAAAGCTTGCTTGCCTGCTGCTTGCCATGCTGATGATCTTTCCGCTCGCCGCGTGCGGCGGGACGGGGGACAAACCCGCCGGAACGGATACGGCGGCGCCCGTTTCCTCCGGGGCTGCGGAGACCGATCCGCCGAGCGGAACGGCGGAAACGGAACCGCCGACGGAGATGGAGAGGAGGGCGTCCGTCAAGGATTCGCTCCCGAACGTGAATTATGACGGCGCGCCGTTCCGGATCTCCGCGCAGAAGGGCGCTCTGTACGAGATCGCCGCGGAGGACATCACCGGCGACACGCTGAACGACGCGCTGTACGACCGGAACCTGCGCATCGAGGAGCGCTTCGGAGTCGAGATCGTCGCGGTCCCCACGGACGGCGACGTGACGGAGCAGATCAACGCCGTGCAGCAGAGCATCATGGCGCAGGACGAAGCTTTCGACCTCGCTTCCACGTGCGTCTACGTTACGGGGGCGCTCGTTCTCAACGGGTATTACAGGAACTGGCTGAACATGAAATACAACGATTTCGATCAGCCGTGGTGGATCCGGGGCATCAACGACAACTTCCGCGTGAAGAACGCCATCTACACCGTAGTGGGCGATATGTGCCTGAGCACCCTGCTGTACACCTACGGGATGTTTTACAATCTGACGCGCGGGGAGGACTACAGGCTGAACGACGCCGTCATCGGGAAAGTGCTGGACGGCACGTGGACCTATGACTATTTCTATTCCGTTATCGCCGATATCTACGAGGACACGGACGGCGACGGAAAGCACGGCAGCGGGGACTTCTACGGATTCACGGCCGAAAACGCCACGAACGTCGACGTCTATCCTTTTGCGTTCGATATCCCGATCATAAGAAAAGACGCCGAGGGCTGGCCGGTGATCGTCTACTATTCGGAAAAGGCGATATACGCGGCGGAGATCATCGACCGTCTGTATTGGAATACGGCGGGCTCCTACGTCCCCGAGGGAGACTACGCTCTCCCGGTGTATATGTTCCGGGACGGCAGCGCGCTGTTTACGACGACGTGGCTCCAGCAGGCGTTCACGAACTACCGGGATATGGAGAACGACTACATCATCCTCCCGTATCCGAAATGGGACGAACGTCAGGAGAAATATCTGACCACCGCGATGGACAACTATTCCGTCCTCGGCGTGCCGAAGACGGTGTACGACGCCGACATGGTGTCCGTCATCACGGAGGCGCTGAACGCGGAATCCTACCGCACGATGTTCCCCACGTATTATGAAGAGGCGCTGCAGCACAAGTACGCGCGCGATCCGATGGCGATCGAGATGCTTAATCTGCTCATGGACGGGCGTACCTTCGACCTCTGCACGCTGTTCCACAAGCAGATCCCGAGGATCGCCATGCTCTTCAGGAACGTGATAAACAAAAAGAGCGGGGATTTCGCCTCCCTCTACGCGCAGATAGAGGACCAGTCGAACAGTCAGCTCGACGAGATCCTCGACGCGTATGAAAAGAATGCGAAAGGGGACTGAACGGCGGAGACGGGGACAAGCTCACGTTGTAAGAACACGGGAATCTGAACCCCGCGCTTCGCCGGAGAGAAGCGGGAGCGGACGTCGGCCGGGCGAAGCGCCATGCGATCGTATCGCGCGCCCGGCGCGCGATACGACGCGGGGGACGGGAAAGTCTGAGCCGAACGGAGACGGGAATCTGAACCCTGCGCTTCGCCGAGGGGAAGCGGAAACATCTGTCAGCCGGGCGAAGCGCCATGCGATCGTATCGCGCGCCCGGCGCGCGATACGACGCGGGGTTCAGATTCGGTACGTACTGCAATGAAAGACGAGGGGGCATCCTTTGGATGCCCCCTCGTCTTTCATTGGAGCAGATGACGGGAATCGAACCCGCGTATTCAGCTTGGGAAGCTGATGTTCTGCCATTGAACTACATCTGCGGGGCTGCGTGTATCATTATAGCATCCCTGCGCCGTTCTGTCAAGCACCCGATGCGAAAAAATCAAATTCCTGTGGCGGCGCGCGGGGAGCGGCGTGAAAAAAAACGGCGCGCGGAAGGGGCGAAACGGGGCGCGTAAACAAAAAACCGTGAATATTCATGAGAGATTTCAAAAAGAAGCATTGACAACCCGATAGTATGATGATATAATTAGTAAAACTGTTTTCTTCCGCGGGTGCGTTTTCTCGGGAGACCGTCTCCGTGACGCGACCGCCGCGGCGTTTTTTCGTCCGGATCCGGGCGGACGCCGAAATTCGGATAGCAGAGAGTTTTCAAACTCTGTTATATAAATTTTTTCTGGAGGAAAGACCATGAAGAACACCCTGAAGAGAGTAGTCTCTTGCGTGCTCGTCGTCTGCATGGTCGCGACGATCCTCGCAGTTGCTGGCTGCGGCAAATCGTCCGAGTACGGCAAGACATATACGTACAAGAGCTATTCGAGTTCACTGGGCAACAACTGGAATCCGCATACCTGGGAGACCAACGCGGATGACACCATCCTCGGCTATCTGTCCACCGGCTTTGTGGATATGTCCATTCTCGATTCCGAGAACGGCGTATACCAGTGGGTCTACGAGATGGCTACGTCCATTGAAGACGTGACGAAGGACCACAAGGACGACCTCACGAAGTACAACGTCACGTTCGCGGACGGCAAGAACGCCGACAACACGGACGAAGGCTACGTCTTCGAGATCAAGCTGAACAAGGACGCCAAGTGGCAGGACGGCACGAAGATCAATGCGGACACCTACATCTATTCGATGAAGGCTCTGCTCGATCCGGCCATGAAGAACTACCGCTCCAATCTGTATTGGTCCGGTGAGTCCGCGGTTGCCGGCGGCATCGATTACTACTTTGCCGGCGATACCGCGTACCTCGACAACGGTGCGAACGCCGCCTACGCTGTCGCCGATCTGACGAAGGACGCCGACGGCAACTACTCCACCCCGGACGGCAACGCGATCTACGTCGCGCTCGACGATCCGCTCGACTGGTGCAGCGGCAACGCGCTTTCCACGTACGTCAACGCGTACGGTGCCGACTACTTCGGCGTGGAAGCGTACAACAGCCTCCGCGAGATGGCCGACGAGAACGGCCGCGTCCGTCTGAACGACACCTCCCTCGACCTCATCACGCACGTCATCTCCGACGTCGCCGCCTGGGGCGAGAACGCGGACAACGTACCGAGCTACCTCGTGTACGAGAAGGTGTATCCGGTCGTGGATTATGAATCGACCGTCGGCTGCTACAAGGTAGACGATTACACCATCCGCTACGTCAACCAGTTCGCGATCGAACTCAACTACTTCCTCGTTTCCTGCACCTCCACGTGGCTCGTGTACGAGGATCTGTACGAGGCGGGCAAGGACACCTCCGGCGACCTTGTGACCACCAACTACGGCACCTCCGTCGAGACCACCATGTCCTACGGCCCGTACAAGCTTGAATCCGTTCAGGCGGACAAGCAGATCGTTTTCGTCCAGAACGAGAACTGGTACGGCTATGAGGAAAAGGGCGGCGTGCTCGTTTCCTACACGAACTTCAAGGTCGACGGCGAGAAGCGCCGCCAGTATCAGACCAACCGCATCGTCATCGACGTCATGGATGACGCCGCCGCGAAGCAGGCGTTCCTGAAGGGTGAACTCTCCGACTGGAGCCCCGATTCCGACGATCTGGTCACCTACTCCTCCTCCGATCAGCTCTACAAGGTCGACGAGACCTACACCATGTCCTTCTTCTTCCACACGAACGTGGACAGCCTGAAGGCCATGGATGAATCCAAGGGCAACCAGAACTCCGTCGTCCTCTCGAACACGGACTTCCGCAAGGCGTTCAGCCTCGCGATCGACCGTGCCGACTGGGTCACCGCGACGCCCGGCTACAAGCCCGCGTACGCGATCATGAACAACCTGTACTTCTACGACGTGTACAACGATCCGACGTCCTCCTACCGCAGCTCCGACGAGGCGATGCAGGCTGTCTGCAACCTCTACGGCGTGCAGTACGGCGCCGGCACTCCGTACGCGACGCTGAAGGACGCCTACCAGTCCGTCAACGGCTACAACCTCACCGAGGCGAAGGCGCTGATGAAGCAGGCGTGCGATAAGCTCGTTGCCGACGGTCTGTACAAGGCCGGCGAGGAGATCAAGATCCGTGTGGCTTACAAGAAGGGCGCGCTTGACTCCGCTGACAACAAGCAGATGGAACTGATGAACAAGTACATCAACGCGGCGATCGAGGGCTCCGGCTTCGGCAAGATCACCCTTGAGGCCGTCGGCAACATCACCGACCGTTACGGCGATACCGCCAAGGGCGAGTACGCCATCGGTTACGGCGCATGGGGCGGCGCTGCGTTCTATCCGTTCCGCAACTTCCGCGTGTACATGGATCCGGACTACGTTGCGATCCATGAGGCTGGCTGCTGGGATCCGACCGTCACGAAGTGGACGCTGAAGGTCAAGGGCGAAGACGTCACCATGACCTGCCAGGATTGGTCCAACTCCCTCACCGGCAACGGCGCGTATGCGAACGAAGACTTCTCCGTGAAGCTCTCCATCACGGCGCAGCTCGAGGAGAACTACCTGAAGCTGTACTACCGCATCCCGCTCGCCGGCTCCACCGCCTGCTCGATGCTCTCCTATCAGTGCAAGTACTACACTGAGGATTACAACATCATGTACGGTTTCGGCGGCCTCCGTCTTATGTCCTACGCGTATGACGACGCTGCCTGGACGGAATTCGTCGCAAGCCAGAACGGCACGCTGAATTACGAATAATCTCCCCGATTCGGGCAACTTTAGGCAGCGGTCGATTCTTCTTCCGCTGCCTATTGTTGTACCGGATCCGCATTCTGCTAACGCCAAAGGAGCTGCTTATGGGAAAATATGTTGTCAAGCGCGTGCTGCTCTTGTTTTTTACCCTGTTCGTCATCATGACGATCTGCTTCATGCTGATCCGCGTCCTGCCGCGTGAACTGCCGCTGGAAAAGAACCTGCAGGCGGTGATCCAGCAGCGCTGGGAGGCGCTCGGCTACAACAAGCCGCTGCTCGTCCAGTACGCGATCTATCTGAAGAACATCGTGACGGCATGGGATTTCGGCACGTCCTGGTACATCGATTTCCGTACTCCCGCGTGGGACGTTCTGACGGGACGCCTTCTGCCGACCGTTCTCGTCAATCTGTATTCCCTCGTCTTCTCCATCCCGCTCGGACTCGGGCTCGGCATCTACGCCGCCGTGAAAAAGAACAAGTGGCAGGACTCCGTGATCAGCACGATGATCATGGTGTTCGTTTCCGTGCCGAGTTACGTGTACGCGTTCCTCGTGCAGTATTTTCTGTATTTCAAGTGGGGACTGTTGCCGCTGGCCGTCTTGTCCCTCGCGGACGCGGGCGGAAGCTGGTTCACGTGGAAGATGTTCCGCTCCATGATCCCCGCCGTCCTTGCGCTTTCCTTCTCTGAGATCGCCGGTCTCTGCCGCTTCACGCGCGCGGAGCTGACGGAAACTTTGACCTCCGATTACATGCTGCTCGCGCGCGCCAAGGGCTTGACCCGCGCTCAGGCGACGACCCGTCACGCGTTCAAGACCGCGATGGTGCCGATCCTTCCGATGCTGATCTCCAGCTTTATCGGGATCCTCGGCGGTTCGATGATCATTGAACAGATCTTCTCCATCCCCGGCGTCGGGCAGCTTTACATAAAGTCCATCAACCTTTTCGACTACGACGTGTTCATGATGGACTGCATCTTCTATACGTTTGTCAGCCTGCTCGCGGGCATCGTCGTCGACATCAGCTACGGCTTTATCGATCCTCGGATCCGGATGGGAGAGAAATGAGTATGAACGATAAAGAAATGATTCACCTCACCGCCGACGAGCTCTCCTTCGCCAACGTCGACGAACGGATCACCGACAAGAAATTCGACGACAAGCCGATCGGCTATCTGAAGGACGCGTGGCTGCGTTTCCGCCGCAACCGCTCCTCCGTGGTCGCCGCCTGCATCATCCTCGCGATCTTCCTCTTCGCGTTCCTGACCCCGCTCATCAATTTCCGCTATGATTCCCGCTTCCTCGATTCGTATTACGCGAAGAAGGGGCCGCGGAACCTGGCGCTCTCGAACGTCGGCATCGCCGACGGCACGACGGACCGCGATTTCTCCGAGAGAGGGCTTTTGCGCGCCGTCGCCATCGGCGTGGGCGCCGAGAACTGGGACGGTACGCCGGTCACGATCGCCGAGGGCATGGAAAGCTATTATCAGCCGGTCCGCAAGGTCGCCGATCCCGCACTGAAAGAGGATCCGAAAAGCGGGCAGATGAAAGAGCTCTACTCCGGCAAGATCGACACCTACCTCGAGGTCGGCTTCATCTACCGTTCCGTCGAACAGGAGGAGTATCGCCGCATCCTCGCGTGGCAGGAGGAGACGGGGATCCGCGTCCTCTATCCGCTCATCGAGAACAACGTGTACAACGAGGATCCGACGGACGCGAACTTCTGGTACAAGTCGTACTCCAAGGACCCGGTCCACGTGAACGCGGACGGCTCGGTGCAGAAGCTCCGCTACAAGGGGAGCACGGTGCTCGAGGACAATTACAAGCGCGACGCGGACGGCAACGTCGTGTATTACGAATACACGGGCGGCGGAACCTTTGAGACCGCGCAGTTCAAGATCCGCGTTTTGTATTACAACTATTACCGCTACCTGAACGGCTTTGAACCGGAATACATCTTCGGCACGGACAGCCAGGGCTACGACCTCGCGCTCCGCATGGCGGACGGCGTCCGGCTCAGTCTGCTCGTGGCGATCTGCGTGTCCGTCATCAACCTGACGATCGGTGTCGTCTACGGCGCCGTCGCCGGCTACTACGGCGGCGCGACCGACCTAATCCTTGAGCGCATCACCGATATCCTGGCGGGCGTGCCGTTCATCGTGGTGGCGACGCTCTTCCAGATCCATCTGGCGGCGAAGGTCGGCGCCATCCCCAGTCTGCTCTTCGCTTTCGTTCTGACGGGGTGGATCGGCACATCGAGCCGCGTCCGTACGCAGTTCTACCGCTTCAAGAATCAGGAATACGTCATGGCGGCGCGGACGCTCGGCGCGCGGGACCCCCGCATCATCTTCAAGCACATCTTCCCGAACTCGCTCGGCACGATCATCACTTCGTCCGTGCTCGTCATCCCCAGCGTCATCTTCAGCGAGAGCATGCTCTCCTTCCTCGGCATCGTCAAGCTGGGCGGCGCGGATACGACCTCGCTCGGCACGCTCCTTTCCGACGCCTCCAGCATCTGGACGAACTATCCGCATCTGATGATTTTCCCCGCGATCATCATCTCCCTGCTCATGATCAGCTTCAACCTCTTCGGCAACGGTCTGCGCGACGCCTTCAACCCGTCGCTGCGCGGCGTCGAGGAATAAGCGGCCGCGGATCCGTAACTTGCTAACAGAATGGAGTCAGACCATGGGAAAAATATTGGAAGTCAAGCATTTGAGCATCTCCTTCCGTACGCCGGGCGGTATCCTGCACGCCGTACGGGATATCTCCTTTGAGCTGGAGCGCGGGGAAACGCTGTCCATCGTCGGCGAATCCGGCTCCGGCAAATCCGTGACGAGCAAGGCGATCCTCGGGATCCTTGCCGGCAACTCCATCGTGGAGAGCGGCGAGATCCTCTACGACGGGCGGGATCTGCTGCGCCTGCCGGAGACGGACATGGTCCGCATCCGCGGCGACAAGATCTCGATGATCTTCCAGGATCCGCTCTCCTCGCTGAACCCGATCGTCAAGATCGGTCATCAGATCACGGAAGCCATGCTCCTGAAGAACAAGGTCAGCCGCAAGGAATCGCGCGCGGAATTCAATCGGCTCCTTGCCATCCTGCGCGATCACATGATCGCAGCCGTCGGCGGCGAGAGCGCGCCGGAGGCCGCCCACGTGAAGGAAATGGTCGAGACCTTCGACCGTTTCAACAGCGAGGGCATCAAGTGGGAGAGCGAGTACAACACCGCCCACGCGAACGCCGAGGAACTCATCAGCAAGATCGACGATTTTCTCTTCCTGTCGGAGAAGCATCAGCGTCTCGACGTCCGCGCGACGCTCAAGGAGCTGCATAAGCGCCTCGGTACGGTGAAGGCGCCGTTTCTGACGACGAAATACGACGACCGCATCGCCGCGCTGCAGGCGAAGCTCACCGAGGTCACGCCGCTGTATAAAAAGGGCGGCACGCAGACGGTGGAGGAGCTTCCGGAGCCGATCGTGGAGGCGTCGCGCGACGTCCGCGCCTGCATGAACGAGATCGTCGGGCAGACGAGACCGAACTTCTTCCGCATCGGTTACTACATGATGAAGAATCCGACGGCGGATCTCGGCGCGCAGCCGGTCGAGGAAGTCAACGAGATGGCGCTCCGCTATCTGAACGAGGACTTCATGAACGAGTACCTGCGTCTGGAGAAGGCGGGCGTGCGCCATTCCTTCGAGGAGGCGCTGGAACAGAAGAAGAAGGTCGTAGGCGAGCTGGAAGAGGCGATGACCTGGTACGCTTCCGAGTTCACGAAGAAGGAAGCGGAGGAAAAGGCGCGCGTTCTCGCGGACGCGGTCGAGGCGTCCATCGACCGCCTCGAAACGAACAAGGACAGCACGGCGTATACGTTCCGCAGCAGTCTGAACGGCGCGATCCAGAAATATTTCAATGCCGTCGTGAACAACCCGAAGGAGGAGGCGCGCTTCGCGCGCCAGACCCGCCGCCGCGACGCGCTCATCGCGCGCGGACGCACCGTGGACTGGAAGGTCGTTCCGAAAACGGTGTACGATCTCGGCGATCTCCGCGCGGAGATCGTGGGACTCATCCGCCGGCTGAAGGACAAGTACGACGCGTACATCGCCGCCGCGGAGACGATCGATCTCGACGCGCGCAGCATCGATCTGATCGATTACTTCAAGGACAAGGCGTCGCAGGCCGTCTACCGCGTCACGAAGCGCATGGCGAAAGAGCAGGCGATCAAGCTGATGGACGAGGTCGGCATCCCCGACTCGCGCATCCGCTACAATCAGTATCCGTTCGAGTTCTCCGGCGGCATGCGCCAGAGGATCGTCATCGCCATCGCGCTCTCCGCCAATCCGGATATCCTGATCTGCGACGAGCCGACGACGGCGCTCGACGTGACGATCCAGTCCCAGATCCTTGAGCTCATCAACAAGCTGAAGGCGGAAAGAAAGCTGTCCGTGATCTTTATCACGCACGACCTCGGCGTCGTGGCGAACATGGCGGACCGCATCGCCGTGATGTACGCCGGGAAGATCGTGGAATTCGGCACCTCGGAGGACGTTTTCTACCGCGCGGCGCATCCGTACACGTGGGCGCTGCTTTCTTCCATGCCGGACCTCGACACGAGCGAGAAGCTGGAGGCGATCCCCGGCACGCCGCCGAACATGATCTTTCCGCCGGTCGGCGACGCGTTCGCCGCCCGCAACAAATATGCGCTGAAAGTGGACTTTGAGAAGCAGCCGCCGCTCTTCAGGATCAGCGAGACGCACAGCGCGGCGACGTGGCTGCTCCATCCCGACGCGCCGCACGTGGATCCGCCGAAGATCATTACCGAGCGCATCGAGAGAATGAAAGCGAGAGGGGGCGCCGGTCATGCCGAATGAAGAAGTACTGCTCCGCGTCGAGCATCTCTGCCAGTATTTCCGCAGCGGAAAGTTTGAGAACAAGGCGGTCGACGACGTCAGCTTCGATATCCACCGCGGCGAGGTCTTCGGTCTCGTCGGCGAGTCCGGCTGCGGCAAGACGACGACCGGGCGTACCATCATCAAGCTGTACGACGCCACCTCCGGCGACGTCTACTTCAAGGGCGTCCGCATCGCCGCCGGCAAGCGCTCCTATCAGGATGCGATCCGGAAGGCGAAAGCGGATCTGAAGGAGAAGCTGAAAACGGCGTCCGCGGAGGAGGCTGCCGCGCTGAAGGCGGAATGCGACCGCATCGTCGCCGAAAACAAGGAGAAGATCCGCGCGGCGGAAGAAGACGTGCGCAGCTGCGACCGCGTGTATTCCCGCAATCTGTGCGAGAAGCTGACGGCGGACTACGAGCCGCGCATCGCGGCGGCGTCCGGCGAAGAAAAGGCGAAGCTGGAGAAGGAATACAGGAACGAGCTGTACAAAGCGAAGCATACGAAGCTCGTGACGCAGATCCAGATGATCTTCCAGGATCCGATCGCGTCGCTCGATCCCCGCATGACCGTCCGTGAGATCATCTCGGAAGGGCTCATCATCCAGGGAGAGCGCGACCAGAAGGTCATCGACGAGAAGGTCTACGAGATGCTCGAGCTGGTCGGGCTGGTACGCGAGCACGCGGGACGCTACCCGCACGAGTTCTCCGGCGGTCAGCGGCAGCGCATCGGCATCGCGCGCTCGATCATCATGAAGCCGGAACTCATCATCGCGGACGAGCCGGTCTCCGCGCTCGACGTGTCGATCCAGGCGCAGGTCATCAATCTGATGAACGAGCTGCGGGAAAAGTTCGGGCTGACGATCCTCTTCATCGCGCACGATCTGTCCGTCGTCAAGTATTTTTCCGACCGCATCGGCGTGATGTATTTCGGCAAGCTGGTGGAGCTGGCGCCGTCGGACGAGCTGTTCCTCCATCCGCTCCATCCGTATACGCGTTCGCTCCTTTCCGCGATCCCGCTGCCGGATCCGGTCTATGAAAAGACGCGGAAGCGCATCGTGTACAATCCGCTCGTCGAGCACGACTATTCGACGAGCACGCCGACGCTGCGCGAGGTGCTCCCCGGACATTTCGTGATGTGCAACGACGCGGAGTTCGAGAAGTACCGCGCCGAGGTCGGGCAGTGATTCGCCATGGATCGCTCAGCAGGGAAAAAGATCGCGCTGTACGCCTCGATCGGGATCGTTCTTGCCTTCGCGTTCATCGCGCTGCGAGGCTTCTTTGACGGCATGGACACGCGCGGGATCGTCGCCGCGCTTTCCGACGCGTTCCTGATCCCCGCCGTGCTGCTCGCCGGGATCAGCGCGCTTTCATGGGTGCGCCGCACCGGGGAATTCGACAGCCTCGGCTACGGCGTATCGGGGCTGCTCAGCCGTCTGCCCTTCGGCGGACGGGACCGGAAGATCGAAAAGTATTACGACTACAAGCAGCGCAAGGAAAAGGAACGCGGCGAGTGGGAGCCGTATTCACTGTGGGTCGCCGGCGTCTTCGCCGCGCTCGCGCTCTTCTTTCTGGGCGTGTACTTCATCCTCGGACAGGAGTGAGAGATTTGTCGTGAAACACAGCCGCGTGGACTTCTGGTTCAGCTTCAGCCTCATCGTGATCGGTATCACGACCCTCGTCCTGCTCGGCGCGTCCGTCCTCGGCATCGCCATGCCGGACGTGCTGCGCCGCGCCCTCGGCATCCTCGACCTGTGCGCCATCCCCGTCTTCATCTATGCCGTCGTCCGCAAATGGCGCAATGCGAAATAAGAGATACGACCGGGGGAGCCTTTTGAAAAAGGCTCCCCCGCGCCCCCGCGAAAACTTTTGAACAAAAAGAATGACAAGGTGCAGCGAAGATCTTTAGACTTGGATTTTCGCTTCACCTTGTCCTGTTTTTGCCATAAAGGTTTTCGCAAGGGGGGCAGAACGCGCGAGCGCGTTCTGCCGGGGCGCCTTTTCCAAAAGGCGCCCCCGGCACGTCCCCTCAGAAATGCTCAAAGATGCCGCAGGGCTTTCTGGGGAAGGCGCGGAAGAAGTCGGGGCAGGGGCGGTGGAGAGTGACGCCGGACATATAGCGGGCACAGTCCATGGTGACGCCGTCGTAGCCGTAGAGGAGGCGGGCGAGGGGCGCGGCCTCAAGCGTGAGATCCGGATCGACCGTATCGTCGCGGCGGACGCGGCAGTCGCCGCCGCCGAACTCCACGCGGTACGTTCCGGCGCAGAGCGGCAGCTCGTCTTCGACGCGGACGGTGAAGCCGCCCTCCTTGTCCGGGTAGTCGTTCGCGCCGAGCATCATTTCCGTGTTCAGCACGCGCGCCATGAGATCCGGCACGACGGTGTAGGTGACGTCGAAATAATGGCGCAGCATGAGCTCGACCTCCGGCGTGACGCCGCAGCAGGTGAACTCGATCGTATCGTATTCGCCCTCGAACATACGGAGGAACGAGAAGATCTCCCGCAGCGCTTCGGGGGAGGTGTAGGCGAGCTCGACGACGGTGAGAACGCCGTTGCAGTGCCGGTTCACGACCAGATCCTTCTTCGCGGTGTAGACGACGTACGCCGCCGGCTTTCCGTCCAGATCGCAGATGTAGGTCTTCCGCTGATCCTTTTCATTGAAGCAAAAACGGTCGTCGAAACGCGGAAGGAGCAGATTCCGCCCCCGGGAGAACTCGTCGTAGATCGAGATCATGTCGGCTGAGCGCTCCGTCACGTACGGCTCGAAGAGGCATCGGCGCGGCACGAAGTCGATCGTCCGGGTGGGGAAGCGCAGAAAGAGGTGATCCGACACCTTTTCGTACCCGAACTGACCGTAGAACGGGAAGGAGAACGGATGGAGCAGCGCGACGGCGGCGCCGTCCTCCTCGGCCATCCTTTCGTGCATGTAGCGGAAGAGCCTCCGCACGTTCCCGCCGCGGCGGTTCTCGACGGGCGATCCGATCCCGCCGCCGAGGAGCGTGCGGACGCGCCCCTGCCCGTAGGCGGAATACGTAAGGGTGAAATGCCCGCGGGAGAGGATCTTTTTTTCATCGTCGCGGACGATGGCTTTCATGAAGACGCGCTCGTCGGGACCTTCCCGGACGGGGATGCTGACAGTAGGCATGATGATACTCCTTGCTCGATCGGCTGAGATTGCTGTTTGAGATTGTTATTATTATAGCACGATTCTCCCCGGAAGGGAAGCGCCGGGAGAAAAATATCGTCGGAAATCGTCTTCCCGCCTTGATTTCACGCCGCAAGTATGCTATACTATACGTGCGTCTATCCGCGCCGTATCGGCGCAAATTCGTTATCATAAAGGGAAAAGGGGTGTTTGTGTGAACGATTCTCCCAACTATGCCGAGTATACGGTCGAACAGAAGCCCGAGGGAAAGTATCTCGTCCGCCGTATCCTCATGATCGTCTTTTACGTGGTTTTCTCCGGCGTGTGGCTGGGCGTCCTCGTCGGCGTCCTGAAGCTGTGGCCGTTCGGCGCGCTGTGGCCGGTGCTGCTCGCGATCATCGTCTTCTTCACCTGGCGCTTCGTCGCGATGGAGCATGAGTACGTGATCCAGTCCGGCACGATCACCTTCACGGAGGTCTTCGGGCACCGCACGAGAAAGAAGGCATTCGAATACAAGATCCGCGATATGAAAAAGATCGCGCCGACGACGGACGAGTACGCCGCCGAATACGCGGACGCTTCCGTGACCGGCGATTTCCGCGGCAGCGTGAAGAGCCCGGACAGCTATTTCTTTACGTACGGCGATGAAGGCGGCAAGAAGTGCGTCGTATTCTTCGAGGCGACGAACAAGGCCATCAAGGTCATGCGCTTCTACAACGGTCAGGGCACCGTCATGAGCACGACGCTCCGCTACTGACATAGCCCCGCGCTCCCCCGCATAGAATGCGGTACAAAAGTACGGTATGCCCGCGGAGGAGTTATGCGTCATCGGATCCTGCAAATAACCGCCGCTTGCACGGCGGTTTGTTTGCTTCTGCTCGCCGGATGCGCCGCCGTGCCGGCGCGGGACCTGCTCTGGTATCAGAAAACGCTCGTGAGCGCGGAGGTCGCGGACGGAACGTCCGTGTGGCGCGTCGCGCCGACGCCGGACGGGTGGAGCGTCACGCTTCACATGGAGGAGGGCGACGCCGTGTTCACGCTCGGAAGCGCCGCCTCTTCCGTCTCGTGCGGCGGGATCACGATCCCGGTCAGCGAGGCGATGCTGTCCGGCGCGCGCCGGGCCGCGGCGCTCTTTTCCCTTGCGTCGGACGCGCTCAGCGAGGTGCGGACGGGGGAGGGGGACGCGGCGGTGCGCGCCCGCTTCGTCACGGAGACGGCAGAGATCGTACTTGGGCTCCGCGCCGACGGACTGCCGGTGTATTTTGAGGAGACGACCTCATGCGGCACGGTGCGCTGGCTCGTCCTCTCCATGCATACGGGGACGTGACGGCGCGGGATATTCACAAACGGATGGAAACGGATCGTGAACGGAATCGAAAAATACAGAAACTGGGCGGAGATCGATCTGGACGCGCTGCGCGCCAACTGGCGCACCGTCTCCGGGACGGTGCACGCGGCGTCGCCGGACTGCCGGATCATCGCCGTCGTCAAGGCGGACGCCTACGGACACGGCGCCGACGCGGTCGCGCGGACGCTGACGGAGGAGGGCTGCCGCTTCTTTGCGGTCTCCTGCGCCTCTGAGGCGCTTTCTCTGCGCCGATCGGTCGGGGAGGGGGCGGAGATCCTCATCCTCGGTTATTCGCTTCCTGAGGACGTCCAGGCGCTCGCGGAGGAACGGATCATCCAGGGAGTGTTCTCGCTTGACTACGCGCGCGCGCTGTCCGACCGGCTCGCGTCTCTGAAGCGGTCGGGCGCTCTGCCGCCGGACGCCGCTCTGCGCGTCCATATCAAACTGGACACCGGGATGAACCGGCTCGGCTTCGACGCCGCGGACGCGGCGCGGGCGGCGGAGGAGATCCTCTGTGCCGAGGCGCTGCCGCATCTGCGGTGCGAGGGGATGTTCACGCATTTCGCCCGGGCGGACACGGACGGCGGCGCGCGCGGCATGACCGCGCGGCAGCTCTCGCGTTTCGAGGACGTGGAGCGGCGGCTGCGGGAACGGGGCGGATGCCCGCCGTTCCTCCACTGCTGCAACAGCGCCGGGGCGATGACGCTGCCGCAGGCGTACAAGAGCGGCGTGCGCGCCGGGATCATCCTTTACGGGCTCTCGCCGGACGGTTCGATTTTGCCGCAGTATCGTCCGGTCATGAAGCTCTGCACGCGCATCGCGCATATCCATACGCTGCGCGCGGGAGAATCGGTCGGCTACGGCGCCGCGTTCACGGCACGGCGGGACATGCGCATCGCCACGCTGTCAATCGGCTACGGCGACGGCTTCGTGCGCGCGTTCGCGGGCGCGGCTCTCCGCCTGCCGGACGGGCGGCGCGCGCCCATCCTCGGACGGATCTGCATGGATCAGTGCATGATCGACGTCGGCGACGCGCCGGTGCGTCCGGGCGACGCCGTGACGGTCTTCGGCGGAGACGACGGCTCGATGATCGGAGAGCTTGCCCGCGCCGCCGGGACGATCCATTACGAGATCCCGTGCCTTCTGACGGCGCGCGTGCCGCGCGTCGTGCGGGGATCCGGGACTTGCAATACGCCGTAAATTATGTTATAATATTACCATGAAACGTCATTTTCTGAACAGGGAATACCTTCTGAACGTCGGCGCGTACGTATTGACGTCCGTATTGTCGGTCGGGCTGCTCCTCTATATCGGCTACCACATGTTTTACGGCCTGACGCAGAAGGTGGAGACGGAGCCGGCGTCCTCCGTGTCGCTGACCGTTTCCCTTGAGGCGGACGCGTATCTGTTCCGGGACGAGACGGCGCTCGCCGCGCCGACAGGCGGGACGAGCTGTGTGCCGCTGGTGGCGGACGGGACGCGCGTACAGCGAGGCGCCGCGGTCGCCGGCGTGTACAGCGGATCCTCTCCCGATACGGTCGCCGCGATCCGTCTCATCGACGGACAGATCGAAACGCTCCGCTCCATACGGGACGGCACCTCCGGCGTCCGCTACGCATCCGCGGTGGAGGACGAGATCTACGACGCGGTCCTGCGGATCGCGCGGGCGGGCGATTCGGGCGACGCGGGCGCCGTCCAGTCCCTGCGCGCCTCTCTCCTCTCCTGCCTCAACCGGCGTGCGGCGCTGGCGGCTTCTTTTTCCGATATCGACGGGGCGCTCGCCCGGCTGAGCACCGAGCGGAACGCCTTGACGGCGCAGCTCGGCGTCAGCCAGCAGCAGATTACCACCCAGCGCAGCGGCTACTACTATGCGGAGTGCGACGGCTGCGAGACGCGCTTCACCTCCGAACGCGCGCTTCATATGAGCGTCACGGAGTTCGAGGAGCTGATCCAGAAGGAACCGGAGACGGCGGGTACCGCCGGAAAGATCGCGTCGGACTACCGCTGGTACGCGGCGTGTTCCGTGCCGGAAGGCAGCGTCGGCGGGCTGAAGTTCGGCGACAGCTATGACGTCTCGTTCCCGTATAACGGCGGGCGCGTGCTTCCGATGCTGCTCGTGCGCTGTGAGACGGAGGAGGGGCGGACGCTTCTCGTGTTCAGCTGCGACGTGCTCCCCGGCGGCTTTTCCTTCGACCGCGCCCAGCCGATCTCCGTCGCCGCGATCCTCTATGAGGGGATCCGCGTGCCCGTTTCCGCGATCCGCGTCGTCGACGGCGTCAGCGGCGTATACATCCTGAAGGGGAACATCGTGCATTTCCGCGCCGTGCGGATCCTTCTTGAGCGCGAGGACGTCTGTGTCGTCGCGTATCCGCCGAAGCGGGGGACGGACGGGACGTACCGCGAGGGCGAGGCGCCGCCGGAGGGGATGCAGTGGCTCGATCTGAACGACATCATCATCACGAAAGGACGCAAGCTGTCCGAGGGATATATCCTCACGTAAAAGCAAGGGATACAAGAACATGGAAACCTATGAATTTCTGCGCGGGAATTTTCAGCGCATCCGCGAGCGCATGGCGGAAGCCGCTTCACGCCGTCCGGCCGGGATCGGCGGCGGGGTACGCCTTCTCGCCGCGACCAAGACCGTGCCGGCGGAGGAGATCCTTTTCGCCGTGCGTCAGCTCGGACTCGATCTGATCGGCGAGAACAGGACGTCGGAGCTGACCGAAAAATACCCGATCCTCGGCGGGCAGGTCGAACAGCATTTTATCGGCCATCTTCAGACGAACAAGGTACGGCAGGTCGTCGGACGCGTCACGATGATCGAGAGCGTCGATACGGAACACCTCGCCGCGGAGATCGACCGGATCAGCCGCGAAAAGGGGCTCGTGACGGACGTGCTGCTCGAGATCAACAGCGGCCGAGAGCCGAACAAGACCGGATTTTATCCGGAGGACGCGGCGGCGGCGGCGGCGCGGATCGCCGCGTTTCCGGGTCTCAGAGTGCGCGGATTCATGACGATGGCGCCCGTTTGCGAAAAAAAAGAAGATTATCGGAAATATTTCCGGGAAACTTATCAGATTTTTATTGACTTTTGCGATAAAAACAAGCATAATATAATAGAGCCTGTTTTATCGATGGGAATGAGCGACAGTTTCGAGATCGCCGTGGAGGAAGGCGCCACGCAGGTGCGCGTCGGTCAGGCGCTTTTCGGCAGCCGCGCCGTTCCCGCAGTCCGGTGATCGGGCGGATCATCACAGGAGACCATACATTTTTATAGATGGAGGTTTAGCAAATGGGACTCATGGACAGGATAAAGAAGGTAACCGGCACCGACGATACGTATAATACGTACGATGACGATTACTATAATGAGTTCGACGAGAACGCGGACGCGGACGCGCAGAACGCGCAGAACGCGCAGGGCGGCGCGGATCCGATGAACGCCGGCGTGCAGGGCGCGCCGTTCGGAGGCGTCGGCGCGTCGAACGGCATCAGCCTTTCCTCCGGCGCTTCGCTGGAGATCAAGGTCGTCAAGCCGCAGCACTTCGACAGCGTCCCGCAGATCGCGGATCATCTTCTGAACAAGCGCACCGTCGTTCTCAATCTGGAGAACACGAACAAGGAGACGGCGCGCCGCCTGATCGATTTCCTCTCCGGCGTGGCGTATTCCATCGACGGTTCGCTGAAGAAGATCGATTCGAGCGCGTACGTCATCACGCCGAGCAATGTCGACGTTGGCGACGCGCAGCTCCGTGACAAGCAGCGCCGCGACGCGGCGCGCGAGCGTCCGCAGGAGCAGGAAGCCGAGCAGCAGGAGCCCGCGGGCGATCTGGCGGATTTCTGAGCCGGCGTCCGCTGCGCGGAGCGTTCCGTTGAGAAAAAAGGCACGAGGATGCCTTCTGTTTTCGTACCCATTTTTCATAATAATGAATCTGAAGGCGGGCAGCATACGGATCGGTGCTGCCCGCATGATGGTATGCGGGCTTTCGTCCGTGCCGTCTCTGTAAAGGAGCATCCATGGATTTCGTTCTCTACCTGATCCGAAGCGTCGTGCGCATCGCCGTCATCGCGCTGCAGTTATGCATGATGGGGCGCGCCGTCATGAGCTGGTTCCAGTTCGACGAAGAATCGCCGCTCTATTCGTTCGCGGTCGCCGTGACCGAGCCGGTCATCACGCCGATCCGCATCCTGCTGGAACGCTTCGAGTTCGTGGCTTCCAGCCCGATCGATATCTCGTTTCTCGTCGCTTTTCTTTTGCTCTCCGTATTGCAGATGCTGCTCTGAGGTGCCCGTATGAAGCCGATAGCCATCTCTTCACTGGACGAGGCGGGCAAGCGCCTCGCGGCGCGCGCCGCCGACATGGCGCGCCGGGACGCCTACGATATCCTTTCTTCCGACTTTCTCACACCGCGGGAACAGCGGATCTTTGCCTGCGCGGCGGCGTCGGCGGGCGCGGCGGACCGGCTGTTTTTCACAGGCGGCGCCCTCGGCGCCGAGCGGCGGATCGCCGTGTTCGTGCCGGACTGGATGCTTGGCGACGTGCCGGCGTGCGATCCGTTCTCCGAGGAACGGGAAGCGTTCCTCATGGAACAGGCGAAACTCGGCACCGTCGATCTCGCCGCCGTCGTGACGCCGCTTGCGATGTCCGTCAGCGCGTACCATTCGCTGACGCACCGGGACTGGCTCGGCGCGCTGCTCGCGCTGGGGATCGAGCGCCACGTGCTCGGCGATCTCGCTGTACTGGACGGCCAGACGGCGATCGGCTTTTTTTGTACGAGGATCGTGCCGTACGTGGAGGAATCCTTTACGCGTGCCGGCGCGGACGCGGTGCGCGTCGAGCGGCGGGAGCCGGACTGGGATCTCGTGATCCCGCGCGCGTATGAGCGGCTGGAGATCACCGTCGCGTCGCCGCGGCTCGACGGCGTGGTCCACGCCCTGACGGGGCTCTCCCGCGCGGAGGCGGCCGCCGCGGTCGCGCGCGGCGAGGCGGAGATCAATTATTTCGCCGAAACGAGGCCGGACGTGCAGCTCGAGGAGGGGGATATCCTGTCGGTGCGCGGGTGGGGAAAATGCCGCGTCGATTCGACGAATGCCGTGACGCGCCGCGGACGGAACCGCGTCCTTGTGCGCAAATATATCTGAACCGTCATTTGAGTGGAAAGAGGTGTGCCGTTATGCTGATGCCGCAGGAATTGAAGAATCACTCGTTCGCGTACGCGCTGCGCGGGTACAGCCCCGCGGAGGTAGACGAATACGTGGAATTCCTCATCGGAAAATACGAGGAACTGTACCGCGAGAACGATGAGCACGAGAGAAAGCTGGAGGCGGCTCTCCGCGTCCTGGAGAAGATGAAGGCGCGCGAAGGGCAGCTGCAGTCTCTGGAGACGGAGATGCGGCGTGCCGCCGATGCGGCGGCGCGGCAGGCGGAGGAAAACGGCGCCCGTATCCGCGCCGAGGCGGAAGCGGAGGCGACGCGCGTGCGCCGCGAGGCGGACGAGTACGCGGCGCGGCAGGCGAAAATCTTTGAGGACATGAAAGCGGAGGTGCTCCGCTTCCGGGACGCGCTGTACGAAAAATACAACGCGCATATCGACCTGATCGAATCTCTGGCGGAGACAGCCGGGGCGATGTCGTTCCCGGCGCCTGAGGCAGCGCCGGAAGCGGCGCTTAAAGAAGCGCCTGAAGAAGCGCCGGAAGAAGTGCCGGAGGAAGCACCTGAAGAAGTGCCGGAGGAAGCACCTGAAGAAGCGCCGGAAGAACCGACCGAGGGATCTCCCGGAGAACCGATCGACGTACCGGCGGAGGAGCCGATAGAGGAGCTGTCGGAGATCCTTCCGGAGGAACCCGAAGAAGGATCTGCCGAAGAAACGGTCGAAGAACCGGCGGACGAGGCGATCGTCATCGAGCCGCAGGAACCGGAGGAGGGGGTCCTCGAAGAACAACAGCCGGAGGAGGATGAGTTTCTCGCGCTGATGGAGGATCCGGAACAGACAGAACCGGAGGAGGAGACACACTCACCAGCCGAGACGGAAAAAGAGCCGGAGGAAGAAATCCTGCTTACCGACGAGGAGCCGGAGGCGGAAATCGAGCCGGAAGCGGAAGCCGAGCCGGAGGCGGAAGCCGAGCCGGAGGCGGAAGCCGAGCCGGAGGCGGAAGCCGAGCCGGAGCAGCCGGAGACGGATGAGGAACAGGAAGAGGAACTCGACGACGATGCGATCCTCGCGTCGCTGTCCAGCCTCTTTGCTTCCGCCGCGGAGGAAAAAGCGCCGTCCGATCCCAAGCCCGCCGCCCGCGGCGGAAAGGCGGACGCGCCGGAGAAGCCGGACGGGAAAGAGGACGCTCCTCTTTCCGACGACGAGCAGCTCCTTGAGGATCTGCGCAGCGCCTTCCACGTGGAATTCGAGAATTTCCGCAGCAAGAAGGCAAAACAGGAAACGAAGTCGGACGGCGGCGATTATGAATTCGTCAGGGGATCCGACGGGGAAAAGAAACAGAGCGGTATTTTCCGCAGGATCACCGGCGAGGACGGCAAGTCATGAGCGCTCTCTGGATGATCGCTCTGTTTGCGGGGACGATCCTGCTCGATCAGCTCACGAAGGTATGGGTGGTCGCCGCCCTCAAGCCGGTCGGATCCGTCTGGATCTGGGAGAACGTGCTCCGCTTCACGTACGTGGAGAATACGGGCGCGGCGTTCGGGATCCTGACGGAGCATCGCTGGGTGTTCCTCGTCTTTTCCGTCGCGGCGATCGGCGGCATCGCCGCCTATCTCATCGCGCGCCGCCCGAAGGGACTCGGCGCGGCGGCGCTCGTCATGATCGCGGGCGGCGGCGTCGGCAACATGATCGACCGCCTCCGGCTCGGATACGTGGTGGATTTCATGGACGTCACCTGCATCCCGGGATGGAAATTCGTCTTCAACGCGGCGGATACGTTCGTGTGCGTCGGATGCGGCCTTCTTTTCCTCGCGCTGATTTTGGCGGAGCGCAAAGAGAGATTGGAAAAACGGGAGGAACCCGAGGGGGAAAAGTCCGATGGATGAGGAATCGGTGCTCGCGTTCGTCGTCACTTCGGAGGAAGCCGGGCTGCGCGCCGATACGGCGATCGCCCGCGCCGCCGGGCTGTCCCGCGCGGTAGCGGCGCGTCTGGCGGAATCCGGCGCGGTGACGTGCGGCGGCGTGCCGCTCACAAAAAAACAGATCGTGCGCGAGGGCGACGAGATCCGGATCCTTCTGCCGGAGCCGGAGTGCGCCGAGGCGGAGCCGGAGGATATCCCGCTCGATATCGTATACGAGGACGGCGACGTGATCGTCGTCAACAAGCCGAAGGGCATGGTGGTGCATCCGGCGCCGGGACACGAGCGGGGAACGCTCGTCTCGGCGCTGCTTTGGCACAGCGGCGATTCGCTTTCCGGCATCGGCGGCGTCATGCGCCCCGGGATCGTGCACCGGATCGACCGGGACACGACCGGACTGATCGCGGCGGCGAAGAACGACGCGGCGCATCAGGCGCTCGCCGCGCAGCTCGCGGCGCATACGATGTACCGGGAGTATCAGGCGCTCGTGATCGGGACGGTGCCCGCCGAGGGAACGGTGGACGCGCCGATCGGGCGGAGCCGCACCGACCGCAAGAAGATGGCGGTGCTGCCCGCCGGGGCGGCGGGCGCCCGCGAGGCGCGGACGCATTACACGCTTCTCGAGGGCTTCGGTGCGTTCTCTTACGTCCGCCTCGTGCTCGAGACGGGGCGGACGCATCAGATCCGCGTCCACATGAGTTCCATCGGCCATCCGGTGATGGGCGACGAGACGTACGGCGCGAACCGCACGCCCTTCGAGCGGCGGCACGCGGCGCTCCTCGAGGGCCAGTGCCTGCACGCCGGCGCGCTCCATTTCACGCACCCGCGCACGGGGGAGCCGATCCATCTGACGGCGCCGCTGCCCGCGCCGTTCGAGCGGCTCCTGACGCTTCTGCGCGGCGGCGAGGAGAGCCGGTGACGCGGCCGCGGCGGAAGAAAGAAAAAGAAAAAGGACGGACATTTCTGTCCGTCCTTTTCGTTTTTGCATTCGGATCGGTATTACTTCAGGAAGGAGAGGCTCTTGATGATCGCCGGTTCCTTGGACTTGCCGCCGCAGACCTGGAAGAAGGCGATGATTTCGATGATGAGGATCACGAAGAGCGCGATGCCGGCGACGATCGGAACGATGAACGTCCAGGCGAGGAGCGCGCTGGCGAGCAAGAGCAGCATTTCCACGACCGTGAACTTGATGACCTGACGTACGTGGAACGCGATGTACGGAGAATTCGGAGCGGCGAGCAGCGCGATGATGATGCCGACCGCGCTGAGCAGATAGGAAGCCATCGCGTAGATCTTGTTCTGCGCAACGTCCTCGGCGGAGAATTCAGCGGTGTGATCGTACGGATCCGCGGCGACTGCCGGAACAGCCTGCGGAGCGGCGTTCAGGGAAGCGCCGCAGTTGTCGCAGAATACGACGCCCTCGGCAAGCTCTTTGCCGCAATTCGGACAAAATGCCATAGTAGGAACTCCTTTCGTGATGAAAAGATAATGAAGAGTATGTATCCAATCCCTCACGGAACCAAACGGGATCTATTCAATACTATACCATGTTTTGAGGGGGCTGTCAATCCTTTTTGACGAAAAAATGAGAAAATATGCGCTTCCCGCGTACAGCGCGAGCATGAGCGCGATCCGCGCGCCCGCCGCGCCGCCCGCGCCGATCCATCCGAGTCCGGGGAGCGCCGCCGCGAGGCGCA
>JAEEYP010000112.1 GCA_016288155.1 Clostridiales bacterium
AGTGAATACAGGGGCCTGTTTTTGTGAGGCAGGCGCTTAGTTAACGAAGGGGCTAACGGGAAAGCCCAGGGCTTGAAAACCCAGTAAAATCAAGGGATACAGAGTTTGATTTTGCTCGAGTACGGTCTCAAAGCCGCACGTCGTGCGCCGCAGTTCTCCAAGCGCTGAACGAGACTTTTATACTCAAAAGCCCCGGAATCGAGCGGTTCCGGGGCTTTTCATGCCCGGGTCTTTTTTATGATGTTTGGCACGGATCCAACGAATCTGACGGAAATGCGGCAAGGGTTTGCCTTCGGCGATCTTCTCCCGCGTTTCCGTCCCGCGGATCTTCCGGTCGGCGCCGTCCACGGCGGCGCACTGCGGCCGACGGGCGGTATTCGCCGGAAAAACGCCGATGTAAAGACGTCTATATACGGATATCGGGTCACGTAAAGACCTTTTGATAGACAAACGGCATCATTTTCGAATATAATGAGATCACGCAGCGGAGGTTGGAAAAGATGACCATTGCAGAGCGATTGAAAGAGGCAAGAAAAAAAGCAGGCATGACGCAGGACCAGGTCGCGGAAAAGATCATGGTATCCCGGGTCACCGTTTCCCACTGGGAAAACGGTCGGTCGCTGCCTGATATCGTCAGTCTGATCGATCTCAGCGATCTCTATTGCGTCAGTCTGGACGAATTGGTGAAAGGAGATTCGAAAATGACGGAGAAAGTAAAAAAGGACGCCAAAGATTCCCGGAACAACAAGAGGCTGATCCAAACGACGGCCGTTCTTGTCACTGCCGTTCTGCTGGCGTATCTGATCAGCATCGTTGTCGGCGGGAGTTTCAAGGACTTCTGCCAGGCGGCGATCGCATGGGTACTGATGGGGATCGGCGTGGCCTCCTGGCTGGCGTATGCCGCCCAGAAGGAGAAAAACGCGGAGAAGGATCCGACAGATCCGTCAGATCCGGCATGATGGCACGACCTCCCGCGTCAGCGGATCCGGCGGACGCCGGATTTTGTCCCCATACGGAACAAAGCGAAAAACCGGCGCTTGCCTGGATCGTCGGGGGCGGATACCGCCCGATCCGCAGCCGGGGGCTGACGAACACAGCCCCTGGCCGTTTTTTTCGTAACTGCCGGGCGGCTTTTGCATCTCCCTGTCGGTCGGCGTCCTCAGGTGCGCAGCGCGCATCCGAGCATCTCCCCCGCTTCGCAGCCGAGCTGCTCCAGCCCCGCGGCGCTGAAGTGACCGCCGATGGCGGGGTGCATGTAGCGCGGGATATCCCACATCGACGCCGCCGATTCCGTGAGCATCAGAAAGCCCGGGTCCTCCGCGCACGCCTCGCTCTGCGCCCGCATGATCTCCTCGTCGCGCGTGCCGCCGACGAAGCGGCCGACGCGGATGATGCCGAAGCGCTCGAGCCCGATCCGCTCGACGAGCGAGTCGCGGAGCTGATACAGAAACTTTTTGTATTCGGCGCAGCTCCGGGAGACGATCGCGTCGCTCTCGCCCTGCAGCCACACGAGCGAGACGGAGCGGACGCCGCCCGCGCGCCGGACGCACTCGATCGCCGCGGCGGATTTTTTCACGAGCGCTTCGCCGCCCACCGTGCCGGGGAGCCAGTCGGAGACGAGTGTGCTGCCCTTCGCCGCGTGGACGGCGGCGATCGGCGTCTTCGTTACGGCACAGCACGCGCGGCAGAACGCCGGAACGAGATTCGTGTGTCCGTAGCAGGCGGCGCCGAGCGCGTGCGCGGCAAGCCACTGTCCGAGATTCGTGGACGGCGTGATCGGTTCTCCCGCCGTGCCGTCGTTGCGGATATTCTCCCCGACCGGATTGCGGAGCGGGACGAGCGAATCGGTGAGGAATTTGTATTCGAGCGCGCCCTCGACGGGCTCCGACTCGCTGAGCGCCTCGCTCTGTCCCTGCATGTTGCTCTGACCGCCGAAAATGACGACGTCGCGCATAAGTTCGTTTGCCATACCGTACCGTCCTTATGATTTTTGTTCTGTGATATTATGATAGCATTCGGGACGGGGAAAGTCAAGCGATTTTTACCGTTTTTCTTGACAGGCGCCTCTCGGCGTGATATACTATATGGCGGCAGGGGTGCTGCAAGGCTGAGACGTCCGCGCCGCGCGCGGACGAACCCTTACACCTGAACCGGATAATACCGGCGGAGGGAGCTTCCAGGGCGGATCGTTTCCGCCGTGCGGCCCCGCGCCGCGCGGCGGATTTTCTATATTCTCCCGCCGCGCGCAGCAATGCGGAAAGGAAAATGAAAATGGAGAAGAAGACCCAGTCCATCAATACCCTGCGTATCCTGATCGAATGTGCGCTGATGACGGCGCTGGCCGTTGTCCTCGATCTTTTGCCGCTGCCCAAATGGCCGAACGGCGGTTCTGTTTCCATCGCGGCGGTGCCGATCGTCTTCATCGCCTACCGACACGGCACGCCGTGGGGACTTGCGACCGGACTTGTTTATGCCATTGTACAGCTCATCACCGGATGGTATGCGCCGCCCGCCGGTACGCTGATCGCGTTTGCCGCTTGTATACTGCTCGATTATCTGCTTGCGTTCACGGCCTTTGGCCTCGCGGATATTTTTGCGCATCCTTTCGGGAAGCATCTGCTCGTCGGTTACGGCGTCGGCGCTGCCGCCGTCAACCTGATCCGTTTCGTATGCAGTTTTCTGTCCGGCGGTCTTCTGTGGGACTCCTACGCGCCGGAGGGGATGAACCCGTGGTGGTACTCGTTGACGTATAACGCGGGATACATGCTGCCGAATGCCGTGCTCTGTGCCGTCGTGACGGTGCTGCTCTGTGCGGCCGTCTCGCCGAAGACACTGCGGCCGATCCGGAAAACCGAATGATCGATACGAAGGACAAATGTGTCCGCCCGCCCGGTCTTCCGGGCGGGCGTTCTTGTTTTTACCGATTTTACATGGATTTAACATAGGCGCGCTTTCGGATTTTACGCGCGGAGTGTACAATAAACAGTGTAAAACAGAAGAAGTGTGAAATGCGGGAAGCGGATTATGACGATATTTGACGTACTCAGTATGATCGGCGGGCTGGTGCTCTTTCTGTTCGGGATGAACGTGATGGGGAACGCGCTGGAGAAGCGCGCCGGCAACCGCCTCAAATCGATCCTCGGCAGCATGACCTCGAACGTGTTCCGCGGCTTCATCCTCGGACTCGGCGTGACCGCCATCATCCAGTCGTCGTCGGCGACGACGGTCATGGTCGTCGGTTTCGTCAACTCCGGGCTGATGACGCTGCGGCAGGCGACGGGCGTCATCATGGGGGCGAACCTCGGCAGCTCCATGACCTCGTGGCTCATCAGTATGACGGCGATCGAGGGCGACAGCCTCTGGATCCAACTGCTCAAACCCTCCTCCT
Organism: Clostridiales bacterium; assembly: GCA_016288155.1. Taxonomy (GTDB): domain Bacteria; phylum Bacillota; class Clostridia; order Oscillospirales; family CAG-272; genus SIG701. The sequence goes on from JAEEYP010000112.1 coordinate 3,389, forward strand.
TCACGCCGGTGCTCGCGTTCATCGGGCTGATCTTCTATATGTTCCAGAAGAACGCGAAGCGCAAGGACACGGGGCTGATCCTCATCGGCTTCTCCGTGCTCATGTTCGGCATGGAGATGATGTCCTCCTCCGTCGCGGGGCTTCAGGACGTCCCGCAGTTCAGGCAGGCGCTCGTGCTCTTCTCCAACCCGATCCTCGGCGTGCTCGTCGGCGCGGCGTTCACCGCGATGATCCAGTCCTCCGCCGCCTCCGTCGGCGTGCTGCAGGCGCTGACCGCGACGGGCTTCGTCACCTACGCGACGGTCATCCCCGTCGTCATGGGTCAGAACATCGGCACCTGCGTCAGCGCGATGATCTCCTCCGTCGGCGCGTCGCGCAACGCGAAGCGCGCCGCCGTCGTGCATCTGCTCTTCAACGTGCTCGCCACGCTGATCCTTCTGCCGCTGTATTATCTGCTCGAGTATTTCTTCCGGTTCGCTTTCGTGGATACGGCGGCGAACCCGGTCGGGATCGCCGCGGTGCACACGATCTTCAAGCTGCTCGCGCTGGCGGTGCTCATGCCGCTGTCCGGGCTGCTTGAAAAGCTTGCGTGCCGCATCGTCCCCGACGCCAAAGAGGACGAGGAGACGCAGCTCCTCGATGAACGTCTCCTGGCGGCGCCGGCGGTCGCGATCGAGCGCTGCCGCGAGGTCGCCGTTTCGATGGCGGAGCTGTCGCTCACCTCGCTTCAGGATTCCCTTACGCTCCTGACGGCGTACGATCCGTCGAAGGCGCAGCCGCTCAGAGAAGCGGAAGACAAGGTCGATATGTACGAGGATAAGCTCGGCACGTACCTGGTCAAGCTGTCGGCGCATCCGATGGCGGAGGCGGACAGCGCCCAGGCGAGCGAGCTGCTCCATCTGATCGGCGATTTCGAGCGGATCTCCGACCATTCGGTGAATATCCTCGAATCGGTGGAGGAGATGCAGGACAAGCGCATCACCTTCTCGCCGGAGGCGCAGCACGAGATCGCCGTCATGGCGGGGGCGGTGCACGAGATCCTCGATCTGTCGCTCGCCGCCTTCCGGGATCAGGATCTGGACGCCGCCGTGATGGTCGAGCCGCTGGAGCAGGTCGTCGACGCGCTTCGGGACGAGATCAAGCGCAACCACATAACGCGGCTCCAGAAGCAGGAATGCACCATCGAGATGGGCTTCGTCCTGACGGACATTCTGACGAATCTGGAGCGCGTCTCCGACCACTGCTCCAACATCGCCGGCTGTATGCTCGAGATGCAGCACGACAGTCTCGATATGCACCAGTATCTCCGCAGCGTGAAGGAGAACGGCGAGAACGAATACAAGAACTATTTCAACTACTTCAGCATGAAGTATTCCGTGAACTGAGCCGCCGCGGAGCGCCGGGCGTGTCCCGCGTCTCCGCATTCCGGTCAAAAAACGGGAAAATTTCGCGCGGGGCTTGCTCTGCGCGGGATTTTATTATATAATGTAATCGTGGGATTGTACGCCGCCGGCGCGCGGCCGCGACGTCAAAGTATAATAAATCAGAACAGGAACGAAAGACGATGCAGAGCGAACAGACACTTTCCCTTTTGTGCGATTTCTATGAGCTGACGATGGGACGCGGGTATTACGGTTCCGGTCTCGGCGGCCGCGTCGCCGTCTTCGACGTATTCTACCGCCGGAACCCGGACGACGGCGGCTACGCGATCGCCGCGGGGCTGGAACAGATCGCGGAGTATATCCGCGGTCTCCGCTTTTCGGAGAGCGATATCGACTACCTGCGCGGCAAGGGGATCTTCGACGAGGATTTTCTTACGATGCTCTCCACCTTCCGCTTCACGGGCGACGTCACCGCCGTCCCGGAGGGGACCGTCGTTTTCCCCGGAGAGCCGATTTTGACCGTGCGCGCGCCCGTCGTCGAGGCGCAGCTGCTCGAGACGTATCTGCTGCTCCAGATCAATCACCAGTCGCTCATCGCGACGAAGGCGTCCCGCATCGTGCGGGCGGCGGACGGGCGCCCGGTATCCGAGTTCGGCTCCCGCCGCGCGCACGGCGAGTCGGCGGCGGTTCTCGGCGCGCGCGCCGCGTATATCGGCGGCTGCGCCGGTACGGCGTGCGCCTTGTCCGACAAACTCTACGGCGTGCCGGCGGGCGGCACGATGGCGCATTCGTGGGTGCAGCTGTTCGGCGACGAGTACGAGGCGTTCGCCGCTTACTGCCGGATGTATCCGGACGCGCCGACGCTCCTCGTGGACACGTACAACGTGCTCGGCTCCGGCGTCCCGAACGCGATCCGCGCCGTCAAGGACGTGCTGTGGCCGATGGGCAAAAGAAAATGCGCGATCCGCCTCGACTCCGGCGACATCACCTACCTGACGCGCAAGGCGCGCCGGATGCTCGACGACGCCGGGCTGACGGAGTGCGGCATCGTCGTCTCCAATTCGCTTGACGAGCGGATCATCGCGGAGATCCTCCGGCAGGGCGCCGTCGTCGACGCCTTCGGCGTCGGCGAGCGGCTCATCACCTCCGCCTCCTCGCCGGTCTTCGGCGCGGTCTACAAACTCGCCGCGACGGTGGAGGACGGCGTCTCCGTCCCGAAGATCAAGGTCAGCGAGAACGCCGCCAAGATCACGAATCCGGGCGAGAAGGCGCTGTACCGGCTGTACTCGGAAGAGGGGAAGGCGGAGGCGGACTTCATCACGCTCGCGGACGAGACGTTCGACTGGAACGAGCCGCTCGAGCTGTTCGATCCGGAATACACCTGGAAGCGCAAGACGCTGACCGGCTATACGGCGCGCCGGATGCACGTGCCGGTATTCCGCGGCGGGGAATGCGTGTACGAGTTCCCGCCGCTCTCCGCGGTGCGCGAGTACTGCCGCCGCGAGCTCGATTCCATGTGGAGCGAGGTGCTCCGTTTCGAGAATCCGCACAATTATTACGTGGATCTGTCCGTGAAGCTGTGGGATCTCAAGCAGAAGATGATCCGCGCGTACCGCGGATGAAACGCGCGATCGGATACGAATAACGGCTGAGACGGGAGGTACGTCATGCGACTGGAAACGGCAACGCTGGACACGGATCTCTGCGTGGTGGGCGGAGGTCTCGCCGGTCTGTGCGCGGCGGTCGCCGCGGCGCGGCACGGGGTGAGGACCGTTCTGATGCAGGAACGGCCGGTACTCGGCGGGAACGCCTCTTCCGAGATCCGCATGTGGGTATGCGGGGCGCAGGGAGAGAACAACCGGGAGACCGGGCTGATCGAGGAGCTGCAGCTCGCCAACCTGTACTACAATCCCTGTAAGATCCATTCCCTTTGGGACGGCGTCATGTACGGCATGGCGCGCGCCGAGGACAGGCTGACGCTGCTCCTCAACACCTCCTGCATGGATGCCGAGACGGAAGGGGGACGCATCCTCTCCGTCACCGGCTGGCAGATGACGACGCAGCGCTTCGTGCGCGTGCGGGCGAAGCTGTTCTCCGACTGCTCCGGCGACAGCATCCTCGCGCCGCTGACCGGCGCGGAATTCCGCATCGGGCGCGAGAGCGCCGCGGAGTTCGGCGAGGAGACGAGCGCAGGGGAACACGCCGACCGGAAAACGATGGGCATGTCCTGCCTGCTCCAGGGGCGGAAGCTCGACCGGCCGGTCGAGTTCCGCGCGCCCGCGTGGGCGAAGAAGCTGACGGCGGACGATCTGCGCCGCCGCCGCCCGAATCCGGAGAGGACGGGCGAGAATTTCTGGTATCTGGAGCTCGGCGGGGAAGACGACACGATCGGCGATACGGAGCGGATCCGCGACGACCTCGTCGCGCTCGCCTACGGGATGTGGGACGCCTACAAGAACAGCGGCGAATTCCCGGAGGCGGCGAACTGGCAGCTCGATTTCCTCGGCTTTCTGCCGGGCAAAAGAGAATCGCGCCGGATGGTCGGCGACTACGTCCTGACGCAGGGCGACATCGCCGCGGGCGGGGATTTCCCCGATACGGTCGCCTACGGCGGCTGGCCGCTCGACGACCACGACCCGCGCGGCTTCTGGAATCCGGGAAGCCCCAACGTATCGGTGCAGTCGAAGTCCCCCTACGGGATCCCGTACCGCTGTCTGTATTCGCACAACGTAGAGAATCTGTTTTTCGCGGGGCGGAACATCTCCGCCACGCACGCCGCCATGAGCTCGAGCCGCGTGATGGCGACCTGCGCGCTCCTCGGGCAGGCGGTCGGCACCGCCGCCGCCGTTGCGGTGAAGTACGGCGTCACGCCGCGCGCCGTCGGCGCGGAACATATGGAGGAGCTGCAGCAGACGCTGATGTACGACGACTGCTTCCTGCCTCCTTATCGGCGCGCCGTCTCTGAGGCGGCGCTCGCCGCCGAGCTCAGCTGCGACGACGCCGTCGCGGGAGACATCCTCAATCTCCGCAGCGGCGCGGACCGCAACCACGCCGTCTACGGCGACGGGGATCAGGGCTTCACGATGGGCGTCGGTTCTTCGGTCGAATATCACATGGACGAGCCGACGGAGGCGGCGCGGGTGCGGATCGTCTTCGATTCCGACCTCGACCGCGTGACGCTCCCCGGCGATGCGATCGAGCGCGGACACGGGACGCGCGCCAACGTCCTGCCGGATTCGCCGGAGATGACGATGCCGAAGACGCTCGTTAAGGTCTTTGCGCTCGAGATCGAGACGGAGAACGGCTGGGAAGGCGTGATCTTCGAAGAGAAAAACCTCCGCCGGACGGTGACCGCCGTCATCGGCCGACCCGTCACGGGGATCCGGCTGACCGTCATGGAAACGTGGGGCGGCACGGACGCGGCGCATCTGTTCTCCTTTGATTTTGAGTGATCCCCGGCGCGGGATCGGAAAGGACAGTCCTATGAGTAATGTGGCGGAGATCTTCGGTTCCCGCGTGTTCAACGACGCCGTGATGCGTCAGCGGCTGCCGAAGGAGACCTACTGCGCGCTCCGGGAAGCAATGGAGCTCGGAAAGCGGCTCGATATTTCTGTGGCGAACGTCGTTGCCAACGCGATCAAGGATTGGGCGATCGAGCAGGGGGCGACGCACTTCACGCACTGGTTCCAGCCGATGACGGGGATCACGGCGGAGAAGCACGACAGCTTCATCTCCCCCGCGGGCGAGGGACGGGTCATCATGGAATTCTCCGGGAAGGAACTCATCAAGGGGGAGCCGGACGCCTCCTCCTTCCCGTCCGGCGGGCTGCGCAACACCTTTGAGGCGCGCGGCTACACGGCGTGGGATCCGACCTCCTACGCGTTCATCAAGGACGACGTGCTCTGCATCCCGACGGCGTTCTGCTCCTACGGCGGCGAGGCGCTCGACAAAAAGACGCCGCTGCTCCGTTCCATGGAGGCGCTGAACCGGCAGGCTCTGCGGATCCTCCGCCTCTTCGGGAATACGGAGGTCCGCCGCGTGCGGGCGTCCGTCGGACCGGAGCAGGAATACTTCCTCATCGACCGCGCGCTCTACGACCGCCGTCCGGATCTGATCTACACGGGGCGGACGCTCTTCGGCGCCGCGCCGCCGAAGGGCCAGGAGCTGGACGACCATTATTTCGGCGTGCTGAAGCCGCGCGTCGCGGCGTTCATGAAGGATCTCGACGAGCAGCTCTGGCGTCTCGGCGTCCTCGCCAAGACGGAGCACAACGAAGCGGCGCCCTCGCAGCACGAGCTCGCGCCGATCCACGTGCAGGCGAACATCGCGACGGATCACAACCAGCTCACGATGGAACTGCTCCAGAAGACGGCGCGCAAGTACGACCTCGTCTGCCTGCTCCACGAAAAGCCCTTCGAGGGCGTGAACGGCTCCGGCAAGCACAACAACTGGTCGCTCGACACGGATACGGGCGTGAATCTGCTCAATCCGGGCGATACGCCGGCGGAGAACGCGCAGTTCCTTCTCTTCCTCGCGGCGGTGATCCGCGCGGTGGACGAGTACCAGGATCTCTTGCGCATCTCGGCGGCCGGCGCGGGGAACGACCGGCGCCTCGGCGCGAACGAAGCGCCGCCGTCCGTCATCTCCATCTTCCTCGGCGACGAGCTGAACGGGATCCTCGAGGCGATCCGCACCGATACGCCGTACGGCGCGAAGGAGAAGGAACTGCTCAAGGTCGGCGTCCACGTCCTGCCGCGTTTCCCGAAGGATTCGACGGACCGCAACCGCACCTCTCCCTTCGCCTTTACGGGCAATAAATTCGAGTTCCGGATGCTCGGCTCCTCGATGTCGATCGCGGACACGAATACGTTTCTGAACACGGCGGTGGCGGAGGAGCTGCGCCGGTTCGCGGACGAGCTGGAGGCGGCGGTCGATTTCGAGAACGCGCTCCACGAGCTCATCCGCCGCGTGATCCGCGAGCACGACCGGATCATCTACAGCGGCAACGGCTACGACGGGAAATGGGCGGAGGAGGCGCGCGCGCGCGGCCTGCTCGTCCTCCCGACGACGCCGGACTGCCTGCCGTATCTCATGGCGGAGAAGAATGTCGCGCTTTTCTCGCGCCACAAGGTCTTCTCGGAGACGGAGCTGCGCTCCCGGATGGAGATTCTGCAGGAGAACTACTGCCACGTGGTCTCCATCGAGGCGCGCACGATGATCTCCATGGCGCGCCGCGAGATCCTGCCCGCCGTCAGCCGCTTTACCGCGGAGCTCGCGGCGGCGGCGGCGGACAAAGAGAGACTGTCGCTCGACATCACCTACGAGAGGAAGACGGGGGAGAAGCTCTCGTCGCTCAGCGCCTCGGCGTTCTCCGGCGTGTGCGCGCTGGAGGAAGCCGTATGCGGGCTTTCCGCCGTCAGCGGCGGCGCGGCGCGCTCCGAATACTGCCGCGACCGGCTGATCCCCGCCATGGAGCGGCTCCGCGCGGACGTCGACGCGCTCGAGCTTTTGACCGCGGCGTCTTACTGGCCGTATCCGGGATACGGTGAGATGCTTTTCGGCGTCCGGTGACGCCGACGCGGAAAACGAAAAAAGATCCGCCGTTCCCACGCGGGAACGGCGGATCTTTCGTTTATGTCGATACGCTCAGCGGATATCCTTTTTCAGGTATTTTCCATACGCGGCGGCGATCCCCGCGGCGCCGATCAGGACGCCGACGGCGACCTTCACCCCGTCGAGACTGCCGCTCGACACGATGTCCGCGCCGCCGCAGTACCCGAAGGGCGTGACGTAACTGAGAAATCCCGCCGATTCCGTGATGTTGGCGATGAGATTCAGAAAGTACGTGATCGCGGCGATGCCGAGACCGATCCCCGCGCTCCCCTTGCGCAGAAAGGCGGAGATCCCGAAGCAGATGCCCGAAAGCTCGAGCTGGAGGATATAGTAGGCGAGGTGGAGCAGGTTCACCTCGCCCCACGGGATCTCCTCGCCGATCAGCGCCATGGAGCCGAGGGAGAGTGCGTAGATGACGAGGTTCAGCGCCGTGATCTGGAGAAAGACCGCGATCAGCTTTTCCGTGACGACGCGCCCCCGGCTGACCGGATGCGTCAGGAGGAATTCCGCCGTGCGATCCTTTTCTTCCTTTGCGAGGACGTCGGCGGCGCAGAGCGCGGCGAAGAAGGCGCCTCCGAGCCCGAGCACGTTCCCGCATTCGATCGCGTAGTACCCGATGAGCGTGCCGAAGCTGATCTTGTCCATGCCGAACGCGGCGGTGAAGGAGCCCATGGAGGAGAAGAGTTCGCCGACGCCGTCCATCTCTCCCTTCATTTCGGGGAAGAGGAAGATACAGACCGAAAGCAGAAAGCCGATCGCGCCGGTCCAGATGAGAAAGGACAGCCGCCCCTGCCTGAGTTCATGCCGTACGACGGTCATGACAGCCCGTCCTCCTTTCCGTAATAGTGCAGGAAGATCTCCTCGAGATCCGGCTCGGAAACGCTCAGATCCCGCACGTCCCCTTCGGCGAGACGGGAGAGCAGGCGGCTCATATCGCCGCTGTAGAGAAAGCTCGCCGTCCCGTCTCCCTCCTTGAGATCCCGGATCCCCTCAAGACCGCTCAGATCCACACGGCCGAGGACGGAGACGCGCCGCGCGCTGCTCTTTGCGAGATCCTCCACGCTGCCGCAGGCGATGATCTTTCCCTCGCGGATCACCGCCGCCCGCGTGCAGTTGCGCTGTACCTCCGAGAGGATGTGGCTGGACAGGAACACCGTCGCGCCCTTCGCGCTGCGCTCCCGGAGGATATCGAAGAATTCGCGCTGCATGAGCGGGTCGAGTCCGCCGGTCGGCTCGTCGAGGATGAGCAGCGGCGGTTCGGACTGGAGCGCGCAGACGATGCCGACCTTTTTGCGGTTCCCGAAGGAGAGCTCGTCCGCTTTGGCCGCCGGATCGAGCCGCAGGCGTTCGCAGAGCCGCTTCGCCTCCGCCGCGCAGTCACGGCGGCGCAGATCGGCGGAGAATTTCAGGATCTCGCCGACCCTCATGCCGGGATGAAACACCGCTTCGGAGGGAAGATAGCCCGTCTGCCGTAAAATCGCCTGATTCTCTTTGACGATATCCCGCCCGAGGACGCGCGCGCTCCCGGAGGTCGGCCGGATCAGACCGAGGAGCGTGCGGATCGTCGTGGACTTCCCGGCGCCGTTCGGTCCGATGAATCCGAAGAATTCCCCTTCTCCGACGGACAACTCCAGTTCCGTGATCCCTCTTGCCTTTCCGTAGGATTTCGTCAGACGGTCCGTCCGGATCGCTTCCATAACTGCCTCCTTGCGTTTTTTGATGGCGTCAGCGCCGCTTCTGCAGCGTCCGCACGGCGACGGCGAGCGCGGCGCAGAAGGCGTCGGCGTCGTCGGTTGTGTTCACGGGGGAGAGGCTGACGCGGACGGTGGAATCCGCGTCCTCCGGCGTGAGCCCGAAGGCGAGCATGGCGCGGCTCAGATGCCGCGCGCGCGCGGCGCAGGCGGAGCCCGCGGAGACGCAGATGCCGCGGGCGGAGAAGAAATTGAGCAGCGTTTCGCTGCGGATACCCGGTACGGTCAGGCTGAGGATCGCGTCGACGCCGCACGCGGGACGGTTGAGCCGGACGGCGTCTCCGAGCGGTGCGAGCCCCTCGAGGATCCGCGCGCGGACGGCGGCGACGGCGTCTCCGTTCTCGGAAAAACGCTCCGAGAGGAGACGGCACGCGGCGCCGAAGCCGGCGATGCCCGGCACGTTCTCCGTGCCGGAGCGGTAGCCGTCCTCCTGCCCGCCGCCGGGCAGAGTGGGGACGAGTTTTTTTGCGCGCAGGAGGGGAGCGGAGGCGTACAGCGCGCCGATCCCCTTCGGTCCGCCGATCTTGTGCCCGCTGACGGTGATGAGATCGGCGCCGAGCGAGGCGGGAGAGAAGCGCACCTTCCCGAACGCCTGCACGGCGTCGGTGTGCGTCACCGCCTGCGGCGACGCTTCCCGCACCGCCGCGAAAGCCGCGGCGACGTCGTAGAGCGCGCCGCTCTCGTTGTTGACGAGCATGAAGGACGCGAGGATCGCGCCTTGTGCGTTTTTGCGCACCGCGTCGGGGTCGAGCGCGCCGCCGCGCGTCGGGATGCGGACGACGGTGAAGCCGTCCGCCTCGAGACGGCGCATCGATTCCTCGACGGCGGGGTGTTCGCTGTCCGTCGTCAGGATCTTCCCGCGCGAGCCGTTCACGGACGGTCTGTTCTTCGCATAGACGGAGCCGCAGACGGCGAGGTGATCCGCCTCCGTGCCGCCGGAGGTGAAGATGACGCGCCCCTCCGACGCATGGCGGACGCCGAGCGCGCGGGAAACGGCGGTGCGCGCGGAGGCGAGCAGCGCCTGCGCCTGCATGCCGGCGCCGTGCACGGAGGAGGGGTTCGCCCACGTCTCCTCCAATGCTTCCGCCACGGCGGCGCGCACCTGCGGGTACGGCGCGGTCGTGGCGGAATTGTCCAGATATATCATAGTTCCTCCTGCCGTAAGGCGGTCATTTCCAGCGGAACGCCTCGCGGATCTGAGAGATCTCCTCCTGGTGATCGGTCTCCGCGTCCGCCCGTTCCGTCACGGTGACGAGATAGACGGAGGTGTTGCGGAGCGCGGCGATCTGCGTGTAGCGGTAGGTGTTCTCGCCGAGCGTGCCGGTGTACACGTAGATCTGCGCCGCCGCGCCGTCGAGCAGCGTGGAAGCGGTTGATTCGAGTGTGAAGTCGGTGAAGACGGCGTCGAATTCCTCCCGGTAGGACTCCCACCAGTCGTCCAGCGTGGAATCGGCGTAGGGGAGGCCCCACGCCATGACGGAGACGCTCGTCGGATCCTGCACGGACTTATAGGCGCTGACGACGCCGCCCGACTGATCGACGATCCAGTCCTCCGGCACGAAGAGCGAATAGTCCACGATGTCGCCGGAGGCGAGGATCATGCCTTCCGGAACGTCTGCGGCGCCGCGGCAGCCGGCGAAGGACAGAAGAAGGAAAACGGCGAGGATAAGGGCGAGGTATTGACGGGGATGCATCATGATCGGTCTCCTTTGAAAGAAGGCTCCGCGTCGGCGGGGCTCAGTTGTACGGCGGAAGATCGGAAATCCGGCGTGTAGGCGCAGCTTGCCGCCGCGGCGTCCTGTCCGTAGCCGGAGAAGCCGAGGCGCAGCGCTTCTTTGCGCACCGTTTCGTATTCGAACGTCGTGACGCGCCGCCTGAGGCGCGCATAGGCGGCGGGGGCAAAATCGGGCGTGTACTGGCGCATGAGAGACAGAACGACGTTCTCCGCGCCGACGGCGTCCGCCGCCAGCCGGAGCGCTTCGAGGGAATCCTTCCGCCCGCCCGGCAGGATCAGATGGCGGAGGATGACGCCGCGCTTCAGGCGTTCGTCCTCCCATACGGGCGGACCGACCGTCTCGACCATGGCGGCGAGCGCACGGGCGGCGACGGCGGGATAATCCGGCGCGCCGCTGTACAGGGCGGCCGTTTCCGCCGTGCCGTATTTGAAATCGGTCAGAAAGATATCGACGAGTCCCCGGCAGGCGCGCACCGTCTCGACCGTCTCGTATCCGCCCGTGTTCCACACGACGGGGACGGGGAGCCAATCCTTGATCGGCGCGAGCGCTTCGAGGATCTGCCCGGCGTACTGCGTCGGGGAGACGAGGTCGACGTTCGCGGCGCCGATCTGCGCGAGATGCGTGATCTCCTCCTCGAAGCGGCCGCCGTCCCAGACCTCGCCGGGGACGCCGCCCGGCTCCCACGGACGGGACACCGGGCGGTTCTGGCAGTAGACGCAGCGCAGGGGACAGCCGACGAAGAAGACGGCGCCGGATGGCGTGCCGAGGCAGGGCTCCTCCCATTCGTGAAGCATGACGCGCGCGACGCGCATATCGCGTCCCGCACCGCAGAGGCCGACGGCGCCGCCGTCCCGGTCCGCGCCGCAGCGGCGCGGACACTGCGTGCAGCCGGAGCTCATCCGGCGGCGGGGATGCGGACGACGAAGAAGTTCCCGGCGAGATCTTCGACCCGGATATACAGCGGATGCTTCCAGTTGTGGGCGGAGACGTCGAACGTCACCGTGTTCTGCGGGGCGGACGAGAAGACGGAGCCTTCAACGGCTTCATACTCGATCCCGTAATACGCGTCGTTCGCGCTCGTCCACAGAAGCACGTGGTCGTCCTCCGCCTCCACGCGGAGGAGCATGCGGCCGTCCGCCGTCGTCTCGAGCGAATATCCGGCGACGCGGGGACGGACGGAATCGACCGTGAGCTCGAACCGCATCGTCTGCGGCGCGCCGGCGCCCTCCGGGAAGAAGGTGAACACGCAGGTATAACGTCCGTCCGGGAATACGTAGTCGCTTTCATCCTCCGCGCGGAAATCCCACACCTGCGCGTAGACGTCACCGTCGGTCGAATACTTTTTGAGGTCCCCGCAGCTGTCGCTGTAGACGAGCCGTCCGGCTTCGTCATAGAAGAAGACCTGCATTTCCCGGATGTCGCGCAGCGCGCAGAAGTTGAAATCGAGCGAGGTGAGCAGCCTCGTCGACAGGTAATTGTATTCCTGCTTCCATTCGGTGCCGTCGGAACGGACGTACGGATTGTCGGAGCCGATCGCGTAAGAATACGCGTTCCCGCGCTCGGAGTACGAAACGTACAGCATGGAGGGGAAGAACACGGCTTCTTCGCCGTCGTATATGCTCGCGTCGACGATCGGACCGGACATCACCCCGAAGAATACGGTGTACGGCTGGACGGTGCAGATCCCGTCCTCATCGGTGAAGAAGATCTCTCCGTCCGTGTACAGACCGTAGGGGAAGGTCTCCTCGAGGATCTCCTGCGCGGACGGAGGAACGACGAGGCGGAGCGTCAGAGCAAGGCTGCCGTGCGCGGGGACGGTCGCTGTTTCCGTGACGGCGGCAAGATTCTTCGCGTCGTCGCCCAAGTACATGCGGAGCAGCGGGTTTTCCTCGGTGTTCCCGGTGAGGTACGGCGTGCCGTCGAACACCTCGACCTCCTCCGTGCGGAGGGAGGCGGAGATCGTGACGGTGCGCGGCCGGTCGGTCGGATTCGTCAGCGTGACGGGCAGATACGCGGCGTAGTAGGAGCGCACCTGCTGCGCGAGCACGTGAGCTCCGGCGTAGATCTGCGGATACTCGCCCCGTTCGGTGAGGATGCCCGCGCCCTCACAGCGGAGGACGGCGTCCTCGCGGCGCTCCGCCGCCTGAAGCATGAGAGCCTGCGCGCCCTCCGGCGCGATCCCGGCGGCACGGCAGTATTCGGCGGCGCGCGCCAGATATCCGGCGGCGACGGCGGCGGCGTAGTACGTTCCGTTCAAATTGATGAAGCTGTCGCTCACGGATCCGGCGTCGGGATCATGGGGGATCGCGGCGACGCACGACTCGCCGACGGCGAGAACGTCCACGGTCTGCGTCATGTCCGCGCTCATCCCGGAAGCGGAGAAATACGAGGGGGAGGCGGAGGGAGCGTCGAACGCCACGACCGCACCGGCAGGCGCGGTGAGGAGCGCTTCGCCGACGCTCGCAGCCATGAGCACGCCGGGGATCGGAGCGCCCGTCAGCAGCATGCGGGTCGAAGTATTATCTTCGGTATTGACGACAAGCATCCCGACGGCGCCGTGGGCGGCGGCGATCCGCGCTTTCTCGGTGAAGCTGATCTCGCCGCGGCGGATCACGGCGAAGGCGCCGGATACGTCGATGCCCGCGTAGTCGCCGTCCGACCCGATGCCGGGCACGACGACGATCGGAAGCTCCGTGCCGCCGAACGCCGCCGCGAACGAAATGCCGAAGTATTCCGCGCTCGTGTCGGTATACGGAAGGAAGACGTCGTCCTGTCCGGGGATCCGCAGCGTGCACTCGGAAACGCCGGTATACGGATCGGAGGCGGAGCCGACGACCGTCACGCCGCGCAGATCCGCCGCTTTGGAGAGCGTGCTGCGGTCGACGTAGGAGGCGGGCAGGTCGAAATTGGAAAGGGAGGTATCGCCCGCGCCGACGAAGATGGGGATCCCGGCGTCGACGGCGGGATCGATCGCCGCCTGCATCGTGGCGGTGACCGTCGCGAAGTTCAGGTTGATGACGATGGCGTCCGCGCCGAGACGGACGGCGTCCGTGACGGCGGCGGCGATCGCGTCGGCGTCCGGCTCCGATTCGTAGTCCGGATAGATCTTCATCATCAAAAGCTGCGCGTCGGGCGCGGTGCCGGTATACGAAAAGCCGTAGACGAGGGTGGGGTCTTCCTCATCGACCGTTTCCGTGCGGGGGAGGAAGCCGGCGGCGAGCGACGCGGCGGCCGTTCCAAGAAAGGAGACGCCGGAGACGCCGCCGTCCCCGTCCGTGTAGTCGCGCGCGTAGGGGATCTTCGCATTGACGTAGTATTCGCCGCCGTCCGACGCGCCGAGACGCGGCGATGCCGGCGCTTCGGCGAAGACAGGATGCTCCGTATCGAAGGCGCGGTCGAGCACGGCGATGACGGCGCCCTTGCCGGAATAATCGGAGACGAGGCGGGAGGGCTCAACGGACCGGGGCGCGATCAGCAGACCGGCGGCCGCGGTCGGGAGCGGCAGAAGCAGCGCGGCAAGCACGCCGCAGAGAAGTGAACGGATCCGCATAGATGATTGCTCCTTTCTTCAGTCCGGTCAGGGCTGCGGGTACCAGCGCAGAAGGGTGACGTTCCCCGCCTGGTCCTCCGCGCGGAGGTATACGTACGGGACGCCGTCGTCTACCGCCGCGGAGATCTCCAGGGCGTCGGCGTGCTCCGCGTCCGGGACTTCGGCGAATTCTTCCACCCCGGAGCCGTCCGTCGTGTAGGCGCAGAGAGAGCAGAGCGCGAAGTCGTCCTCCGCCCGCACGGTCAGGATCCCGTCCTCATACGAGGCGCTGATCGTCGGTTTGACGGTGTCGATCCGCACGGGGATGACGAGCTCGTCCTCGGCGCCCGTATAGGAGACGGCGGAGAGCACGACGGTATATTCCCCGTCCGGGAAGATATAGGACTCGTTGTAGGGATCCGAGCCGTCCCACAGGATATTTGAATAGTACCAGAGATCAACGGTATTGTTTGCGAACGATTTGATGGCGTCCGTCCATATTTCATCATATACGGCGTTGCCCTCCGCGTCGTACACGGTCCACTCCAGGACCCGGGCACAGCGGAGCAGCGGATACTGGAGCCAGAGCTCCTCCGCCCATCCGTCAAAGTCCGGAGCGAAGGCGAAGAGCGAGGAGAAGCAGCCCGCTTCCGTATATCCCGCTAAACCGTAGTAGTCGCCGGCGCCTTTTATGACGCTCTGGACGCCGTAGTAGCCGTTGGCTCCGTCCCATTCGCCTTCGTCGAAGAGCGGAGCGCTGTTCCAGTCCCCGAAGAAGCCGAGCAGCGGGATCGACGCCTCACAGTCGCCGTCGTCGGCGAAGAAGAAGCCGTCGATGTAGAAGCCGTTCTCGTAACACTCGGAAAGGATCTCGAGAGCATCCGCGTCCGGAGTCACGGTGACGGTCACCTCGGTACTCTCGCCCGGCGCGAGCGTCACCCGGTCGCCGCCCTCGTAGGCGTATTCCGCCGGGATCTCGAGCGGCGTGAGCAGGGTGTGGGCTATGCCGTACTCGTCGAAGTCGAAGTCGTCCGTGGCGATCACGGTGCGCAGCGAAAAGGTGCGTTCCTCCTCGGCGAGGTTCATGACGGACACGGTGAAGGTGAAGGCGCCGTCGATCTTGTCGCCGAGCGCGACGTACAACCCTTCATCGGCGGCGCGGAGGAGCGCGTCGGCGAGCTCCGTCCGCACGAAGCCCGAGCCCTGCGCGCGCGGCGAGTACGGCACGCCGTACCCGTCGCAGACCGGGACGGCGGAGGACATCATGCACGCCTGGAGGAGGAGCACCTTCTGCGCCCCCTTCGTGCCGCGCAGGATCGGCGGATCATACGAGAGGATCGCCGCCGCGACGCCGGAGATCTGCGGCGCCGCCATGGACGTCCCGTCTTTGAGGACGTAGTCGCCGTTCATGCCGGCGGAGTAGACGTCCTCGCCGATCGCGGAGATCAGCGGCGCCAGCTTCATATCCGAGGTCACGCCCCAGGAGGTGAAGTCGGTGGGCTCAATATCGAAGAAAAACGCCTGAGGCTCCGCGGAAACGGCAAGCCGCTTGTCCTCCGCTTCCCGCATGAGCTCTCCGCTCTCCATCGTGATGCCGATGGCGGGGATCGGGATGTCCGACACGCTCATGCCGAAGAACTGGTCGCCCGGCACGCTGTTGGAAATGACCGCGGCAACGGCGCCGTGTTCCCACGCGGTGACGATCTTTTCCTGGAAGGTGATCTCGCCGCGGGAGATGAGCGCGACGGCGTCCGTTACGTCGATCCCCTCGTAGTCGGCGTCTTCACCGAAGCCGGGAACGGCCGCGTAGGGGAGCGTGCGTCCGTCGAAAACTTCCGCGATATCGGGACCGTCGGCATGCGTGAACTGGATGTTCGTACCGTCGCCGAGGGTCAGACACATGTACGATTTGATCGGATTGGTCAGCGCCCCGACGGAAAACATCCGCGTGAGCGCGGCCGGTTCGCCGATGGTGCCGTAGTCGGGGTTGGAGAGCCGCTGCCGGGAGGAATCCGCACCGCAGTATCCGGTCGTACCGTCGTTGCTCGCGGCGCAGACGACGAGGATCCCGGAGTCGACGGCGCGTTGGTACGCCTCCATCATGTGCGACGGGAAAACGATCTCCGAGGAATACGAGGGACCTCCCAGGCTGAGGCTGATCACGTCGGCGCCGAGCGTGATGGCGTCGCATAAGGCGTGGTAAAGCGCATCATCCGGGAGCGTACCGTCGTCGGAGAACACCTTCATGAGAAGGAGCTGGGCGGCGGGCGCCGCGCCGCAGACTCCGGCGTCGGAATCGTACCCGGCGGCGGAGGCGGCAACGTGCATGCCGTGCCCGGACGGCGCGTACACGTCCACGTCGTTATCGTAGTAGTCGAAGAAAAAGGGGACTTTCTCGGAAGAATAGCAGTCGTCGACGGACTGCACGCAGTCCTGACGGGCCGCGTAGGTGTCTCCGAGGCGCTCGATGAGCGTTTCCCGCGTGAAAGAGACGTCCGCGCCCTCCGGCAGCGTGAGCGACGCGTGCCCGAGGTCGAAGGAATCGTCGATCACGGCGATGACGATCCCGTTCCCGGCGAGCATGTCGTCGGCGCGGATGACGCCGTCGTCCGGGTTGAATATCGCCGCCGCGGCAGCGGGCAGCGCGGCAAGGAGCAGAAGGAACGCCGCGAGCGCGGCGGCAATGGGCCGTTTCATCATGAAACTGGTACCTCCGGGTAAAGGATGGGGATATGGAGAACATCGTCGGCGCGGACGCGTCCGACGCCGTGCGGGAAAACGGGAGCCGTCAGCCGGGACGGAAGAGGATCCGCCGGGCGCGGCGGGACGGAAGGGATGCGCGCCTCCGACGGCGAGGGGGAAGGCGGACCGGGACAACGTTTTCATCACGCCGTCTCCAAACGACCGACCGACTCCTTTCCGCCGTGACCGGCGTCGGTCCGCTGTATGCGGAACGGTTCAGGGATCCATGAGCACCGCGCGCACCGGCGCGCCGTCCAGCCCGCCGAGCAAAAGCGGCGCGGCGAAGAGGAAGTGCGTGCCGCACGGGACGCCGTCCAGACGGATCCCCTCCAGCACCGCGATCCCCGCGGCGAGCAGCGTGCGGTGCACGGCGGCGGTCTGTGCCCCGTCTCCGACGCTCTGCGGTTCGACGCCGACGAGCCACAG
>JAEEYP010000113.1 GCA_016288155.1 Clostridiales bacterium
AAAAACTCCCGGCGCTCGGCGTCAACCGGCCTATGAAAAACTACTCCAAAAACCATCCCGTCAATCTTCTCGAGGATGCGGACGGTACGCGCGTCGGCGAGCGTGTCGCCGGGATCGCGGCGGATGATGAGGCATGGGCGGAGAGCCTTGATCTTTTCTTCGCCATGTACGAGCAGCCGCTGGAAGCCGGGCTCACCGCCTACGCACAGAGCATAGGGAAAGAGCCGGACGATCTCACGGACGACGAGATCCGCTTCGCGCTGGACAAGATCTGCGACGTCATCAACGAAGAATTGATCCGGGCAACGATGATCGGTCAGCAGGTACCGGAGATGTTCGGCGTCACGAAAAAGACCGCCGCCTATGAGGATTATTCTCCGGCCGTCCCTAATCCCGACCGGATCAATTTCGAGAAGCAATGGACGCACAGCGATACGAAGCTCGGCGCGCCGCTGTCTCTGGAAGCGTTGGAGGAGACTGCCAAAGGGAGAGACCGCGTCGAACGCGGGCGCGGTTTCTTTGACGTGCCGGGAAGCGCGTCCTCTGCGCAGACCGATGCGCGGTATGAGGATCTACGCCGCCGCTTCCTGGAAACGCTCGACGGTACAGATCGTGAGATCTTTCTTCTGACGGAGCAGGGCTGCACGCAGGCGGAGATCGCCGCGCGTCTCGGATACAAAACGCACAGCGCCGTCACCAAGCGGAAGGAGAAAATGAAGGCGCGGTTCCTTGCGTTCGTCAGAGAGAAAGAGAAATAATCATTCCGGCGTGGGCAACCCCTCCCGCGTGACGGGCGGTATGCGCCTGTCGGCGGCGAACGGTATCGGCAGGATGGCGAGCCGGAGCAGACACGGATGCCGCCTGTGTCGCGCCCGTTTCGCCGCAGAAGAAGCCTCCACGAAAATGCTGTAAGATCCGTCGGTGCGGAACAAGATCGCCCGACAGATGTCCATACGAGCGAAAAATCTTTTCAAAAAATATATTCTCAGATCAGGAACAATTCCGTAAAGTTATCTTGTAGTATAAGTGGACGAAAGAATACCGCCGATCATCTCGGCGGTATTCTTTCGTTCAAAATATCGGTACATACCGTCCGGAGGGGACGGTTGTTTTTTTGCAAAAAAGAAAGGTCGTGATCCGGTGCTGTAACAAATCCGAATTCCGCAAAACCGCAATGCAAATCTGTAATCACAAGGAGGGTCAAATTGAAATCATCGCACGTTCAAAGTTTCGACGAACTGCCGCTGTTTCTTAACGCGGAGCAGCTGTCATCTGTGCTCGGCATATCGCGCTCAGCCGCGTATGAACTCATGGCGCAGAGATCGTTCCCGTCGCTGCGCGTCGGGAAGCGGCTGCTGGTACAGAAAGAACAATTCATTTCCTGGGTCCATGCGCACAGCGGAAAGGGGTGATCCGTATCGAAAAGTTTCGCAATTATTTTTCACTTCCGAACGAGATCTTCTCGCTCGATCTGAGCGCCGCAGAGATTGCGGTGTACGCTTACCTCATGTACCGCGAGGACCGCAAAACGTATACCTGTCGTCCGAGCTACGGGAAGATCGGACGCGCGCTGCACATGTCAAAGAATACCGTCGCCAAGCATGTGCACTCGCTTGAGAAAAAGCGCCTGATCGAAACGCGGTATACGTCGTACATGATAAACGACAAATGCCGAAATGGAAGTCTCGAGTACAAGCTGCTCCCGATCCGTCGTGCGGCGAAGCAGCATATGGATCGGCAGCTTCAACGCGCAATGCTCGAACAGCAGCGGCAGAAGAATCAGCGGCGGCTCGAGGCGTATGACAGCCGCCGCCAACGTCTTTCTCCGTGACCGTGCTCTCTGTGAGAGAGAGAGCCGGGGGACGTCTCGCTTTCATGAGAGGATATTTGCAGGTTTCGCGTTTGTGGTACGGACGGCGCTGCCGCCGCTCCCCAACCGCATGCGGGCTAAGCCCGCACCCCTATAAAATCACGCTTGTCAGAGCAAATGAAAGGAACAAAATGACCGGTAAAACGAAAAAGAAAACAACGAAGGAAGCGCGGAGCGAGATCCTCCGCTTCCGTGTCACCCCCGCGGAGCGGGAACAGATCGAGAATAAGGCGTACAGCTCGTACCGTATCGTCAGCAAATACCTCCGTGACTGCGCGCTGGAAAAGGAGATATTCGTCGTCGAGGGCGTCGATTCTCTCGCCCAGGAGCTGAGACACATCGGCACGAACCTCAACCAGATCGCCAGAGCGGTGAACGCCGGGAGCCTCAGCGCGGTCGATCTTACCGAAATGACGGAGGAGGTGAGAGCCGTATGGCGGTCGTTAAATTCGTTGCCTCTGGCTGTCCGATGAGGAACGCGCTCGATTATGTCACGCGGGACGAGGCGACGGAGCGCAAGCTCGTCGACGGGATCCGCTGCTCGCCGGAGACGGCGGCGGAGGAATTCCGCTTCGTGAAGGAGCGCTTCGGCAAGGAAACCGGACGGCAGTACTATCATATCGTGCAGTCCTTTTCGCCGGACGATCCGATCACGCCGGAGACGGCGCACGAGATCGGCATGAAGTTCGCGGAGTATTTTGACGGCTATCAGGCGGTGGTCGCCACGCACGTCAACACGGATCATCTGCACAATCACATCATCCTGAACTCCGTGAGCCTCGATACGGGACGCAAGTTCCACCAGAGCCGGGACGAAATGCTCGAAGCGAAACGGTATTCGGGCGAGCTCTGTATGCAGTACGGGCTGTCGCAGACGGAGGTCAAATGCGAGTACGGGAGGACGCCGAAGTGGAAGAAAGAGCTCAAAGCGTTCATCAACTGGTCCCTCGCCGTGAGCCCGGACCGGGATGCCTTCATCCGGAGGATGAATCTCCACGGCTACGGCGTCCGGTGGGAGGAGGGGCATAAGTACGTCACCTTCACCACGCCGGAGGGGTATAAATGCCGTGACAACAAACTGTTCGACGACCGGTA
This sequence comes from Clostridiales bacterium, assembly GCA_016288155.1. GTDB lineage: Bacteria > Bacillota > Clostridia > Oscillospirales > CAG-272 > SIG701. The sequence continues at coordinate 2,966 of JAEEYP010000113.1, forward strand.
TCTGCGGTGCAATATGGAGATCTACTTCGCTATGGGCGGATGCGCGGCCCCCGCGGCGAACACGTATCTGGAATTTGACATGCCGCCGCACGCGCCGAAAGCAAACAGCACGATAGGCAACGAGCTCATTTTCACCCTCGCGAACATCTTTCACGGCGATCAGAAGAAGACGAAAAGGGAGATCGAAGCCGAAGAAGCCGCGAAAGAAGTCGGGTTTGCCGTGGGGATTTTCATCGGCGTCGTGATGGCCGCCGCGGAAAGATACCGCGAGGATTATACGAACAACCCGCAGAAATACGGTCTCACTCCCCGCGGATA
>JAEEYP010000114.1 GCA_016288155.1 Clostridiales bacterium
CTCCCGCCGCACGATATTTGCCTCTGCTGTCAAGCGCTTCCGCTGCCTCTCCGTTGTTTTGTTACCAAACACCCTATGCCCATAACACCAATGGGGGGGCTTGGGGGCTATGCCCCCAACCGCTGCACGCCCGTCAGCGGGTGTCAGACGCCGAAGCCCCGGGGGTGGCCGGAGGGGGCGGAAGCCCCCTTGGCGAGAGTGGATCCATAAGGAGAGGAGCCGGGCTCCTCTCCTTATGACAGAAGTCTTGAAGCAGTGATCTGAATTCGTGATTTGATCCTGACTTCAATACTTGTTCAATACTTGACAGCAGAAAGAAAAGAATGCTTGACGGAAAACCATCAAGCATCGTATCGTGCGTCACCGATCGGCGCGCCTTTATGAACCTTTATGAAAGCATAAATTCATGCTTTCTTTATTTCATAAGGAGAGGAGCCCGGCTCCTCTCCTTATGGATCCACTCCCGCCCGGGGGCTCTGCCCCCACGGGCTCCCCCGCCAAAGGGGGACCTCGTCTCGTGGGGCTGAAGCCCCGGTCCCCCTTTGGAATCCCCGGCGGCGGATACAGATACCCGCTGACGGATATGCAGCGGTTGGGGGCATAGCCCCCAAGCCCCCCATTGGTATTATGGGCGAGGGACATTCGGTAACTGAACAACGGAGAGAAAGCGGGAGCGCTTGGCAGCGGAGGAAAATATAGTTAGCCGAAGACGCGGGGGCTCCGCCGCCAAAGGGGGGACCTCGTCTCGTGGGGCTGAAGCCCCGGTCCCCCTTTGGAATCCCCGGCTTCGGCATCCGATACCCGCTGACAGATGTACAGCGGTTGGGGGCATAGCCCCCAAGCCCCCCCATTAGGGTCATGGGCGAGGGGCGTTTGGTAACGGAACAACGGAGAGGCAGCGGGAACGTTAGACAGCAGAGGCAAATATAGTTAGCCGAAGGCGCGAGGGCTTACGCCCCCCTCCGACCATCCCCGGAGCTTCGGCGTCCGACATCCGCTGACGGGCGGGAGGCGGTTGGGGGCATAGCCCCCAAGCCCCCCATTGGTGTTATGGGCGAGGGGCGTTTGGTAACGGAACAACGGGGAGAAAGCGGGAGCGCTGGAAAGCGGAGGCAAATATGGTTTGCCGCGGCGCGGGAAGTTTCCCGTCAGTTTGACGGAACGGTGATCCTGTATTCCTCCGTATCGAGATCGACCTCGATCACCGTCCCGTCGGAGTAGGTCGTCCGCTGGCGGCGGAGATCGCCGTCGATGAACTCATGCCGGAGCATCTCACAGTACGCGAGCCGGCCGGCCGAGGCGCACGCCGCCTTCACCGCCGCGACCGTCTCCTCCGACGCCGTGATCGGGCAGTAGACCGGGCCGCCGTTCAGGATCGCGTGCGTGTACGCGCAGTCAGTCCCCGGAATGCCCCAGCCGCCCTTCCGCCCCGGCAGACCGATCCACGGGATGACGACGCAGTCGTGATAGACGAGACCCAGCAGCGGGATCGGGATCCCGACGGAGACCGCGTCCGACGCGCCGAGGTTCGAGGTGAAATACGGCGCGTGGTGGCAGAGCACCTGAGACGGCAGGATGCAGTCGAGGATCTCCTCCGAGGAGGGGATGATGCCGCGGTCCGTCAGGATGTCGAGACAGCGGCAGCGGTTCTGCGCGCACTGCTCCCGCGTCACCGGATGCTCCTTCGAGAAGCATTCGTCCATCCCGACGACGGAGAAGACGTCGAGATAGGAGGCGTCGATGCGGATGCCGAGCCGTTCAAACTCCGCGTAGTTGCGGCGGACGTAGTCGATCGCCCGCGCCGAGCAGAGATACGAGTGCGGTCCGCCGTACCAGATGGAGCAGAAGGGGTGCGATCCGTCCCCGTTCAGGATCGCCTCGTCAAAGGAGAAGTCCGGACCGTCGTAGTAGTAATCGCGGTACTGATCGTGGATGCCGAAGATGTACCCGAGCTCGCGGCAGGTCTCGGAGAGACGGCGCATCCCGTCCGCGCCGCCCGCTCCCTCGTGCGGCGGGAAGGGCGAGGGATGCAGGTTGTCGTAGCCGTGGGCTCCCCATCCGTCGAAATGAGTATAGCCCTTCTCCAGCCCCTTCGCGCGGAGCGCGCGCAGCTGCTCCGCCCGCGTGTCGAAGGAGGTATAATAATCGTTTTTCGCCGGATCGTCCTTGCTGTAGTAATCGCTCCCCGGCGAGATGTGGGTGGCGATCCCCTCGTGGATCACCGCGCAGCCGACGAGCCGCTCGACCGCCGGATTGCGGGCGGCCTTCTCCCGCAGCGTCACGAGCCGTCCGCGCTCGCGCACGTAGGCGCGGTAACATTTTGCGATCACGTTGTAGTCGCACGCCTCCCGGAAGCGGAAAAGCATCCGGCGGGCGTAGCGCATCTCGGCGAGCGACGGGATCCAGAGCGGGATAACCCGGTCGCCGTCCAGCGCGTATTTCGCGTCGTAGGGCGTGTCGAAGATCGCCGCGTAGCCGGTGCCGTCCCGGACCTGTCCGTAGAGCGGCATGTACGCGTCGCGCTCGAGAACCTGCCCGGTGGCGAGGCGGATCGTCTGCCCGGCGGGGACGAGCGTCCCCTGCATCCGCGGAAGCACGGTGTAGCCGTGCCCCGGCTCCGCCCCGAAATCAAACGGCGCGGGAAATGAGACGGCTTCGATCTCGCCCGGCGCGTCGCCTTCGACGAGGACGGAGAAAATCACGTCGCCCGTCGTCCGCTCCAGCGTGACGTGCGTCGTCACGGTGACGGACGAGCCGTCAAAGCCGGCGTAGACCGCGCGGATGCCGTCGTAAGTCCCACTCTTCGTTACCTCTTCGGACGCGGGCGAGGGGAACGGCACGGTCCGCCCTCCGGCGAAGCGGAGATACGGCGCTTCGGTCATGCGCCAGACGGCGCCGCCGGGCAGGGTGACGGCGTACCGGCAAATCGAAGGATCGCCGGTCAGGGTCAGGATGCGGTTCTCGATGCGGTATTCGGCCATGGCGTGCCTCCTGATGCGTTCGTATTTTCAGTTTGGGATAATGACAACCATTCCCGACCTTATTATATCATCTTCTCCGGATTTGTCAAGCGTCTCCGGCGCGCTCGCCGTTCATCTGCCGTCCGGGCGCCGGACGGTCTCTCGTCCCGGCCTCCGACGTCCTCGATACGGCGCCCTTGGCGGAAGCGGATCCAAAAAGGAGAGGAGCCGAACTCCTCTCCTTATACAATACGGACGGCGTGATGAACGGGATATGCCGGATGCTTCCGCTCATGCCCGACGGTTTTCGTCCTCCTTCACACCGCCCCATACGCGGCCGCGCCGTCCGCGCGGATCGGATCCTGAAGATGGGCATCGTGTTCCCGCCGCAAGACACTCTCCTGATATTTCAATTCTCATGCTGGGCGCGCCCGGCATCCATCATGTCGTCGACCATTTCCTGGATCTTACTCCGGAGATCTCCCGCCGCCGCCCACGTGCTGGCAAAATCGGTGGAGCCGCGGAGCAGGAGCTTTCTTGTGGTTCCGATGAGCCCCCGGTCGAGAAAATAGGAAAAATCGTACGTCCGGCTGTCCACGATGATGTCGAGCATTTGCGCCGTTTCCGGATCGCGCGACAGCTTATGCTTCAGGATCGATTGGTAATAGGCGGGCCGCATGTACTGCAGAGAGGCGACAGCCATGGCTTCGAGGATCGCCGCCTGCCGCCCGTCGTCACCGACGTGCGTCAGCGGGACCGTAAGGATCGGGGAGGCGTTGCCGACGTGCGTGATATACCGTCCCTGCTCCTCGTCGAACATGGGATACGGGATCACGCCGAAGTCCGCCTTCATCTCCCGGAGCAGCTCCAGATTCCGGAGGATGATCGCATAGATGAAGATCTTGTTTTCCTGAAAATAGGTGAGTCCTTCGTACAGGTCGATCTCCGGGTACACGTTGTCGCCGGTCAGGAACGGCGCCAGTTTGTCGAAGAACTCCTGCGTCCGCTCCATGTCGACGTTGAACTCGAAGCGGCCGTCCCCGTCGATGCGGTCGTGCAGCAGATCGCAGGAATAGAACCAGTTGTTGTTCATGGAGTGTTTATCCTGCACGTATCCGAACAGATCGTCCCCGACGTCCAGCCATCCGTCGCCGTCCAGATCGCCGGAGACCGCCCCGGCGATCTCCATGAACTTGTCCAACGTCCACTTTCCCTCGCGCACGAGCGCGTAGATGTCCTCGATATTGTAGTTTTCCGCGATCTCCTTGTTGTAGCACATGGCGAGCGTGTCGTCGATCTCCGAGACGAGGATGCTGCCGCTCATGAGAAAACTGTACCCCGCGGCGCTGAGCTTTTCGGCTGCCTCCTGATTCCACCATGCTTTCGAGTAATCGATGTCCAGAAGGTTCCAGTCTCTCAGCTTTCCTCCGATCGCCAGATGCATCGCCGGTCCCTTGTACGGACCGCCGAGATCGCAGATATCGTCGCCGCCGAGCACGGCCTGCGAGATAACCTTATCCGGTTCCTTGACCGGCGTGACGCCGACTCTTACGTTCAGCCGCTCCGACAGAAAGAGGTTGCGGCGCCACACCGCTTCATGCAGCGGTTCGGCCTCTTCCTCCTCCACCCACATCTCCTCGACGAACCGCGTCGTCCCGTTGACGCCCTGCTCGATGGCAAGATATACGAATTCATATCCGTCAAAATCCTGCTGAGGGATGCGGTCTGTCAGTAGGCCGGATGGATCGAGCGGATCCTCTTCCGTCTGTGCGGCGGCAGTCGCCGGCGTTTCCTCCGCCGGCGCCGTATCGGTTTCCGTGGCTGTTTCCCGCCCGGTGCAGGCGGCAAACAGGATCGAAAAGGAAATCCATAATATCCACAGGATCAAGAGCGGTCTTTTCATTTTCCGTTTCTCCTTGCCCACGACGCAGTAAAGACACTTCTTCCGCTTACATTGTACAGTACGATCCTTCATAAAACAATGGACATTTCTGCAAATCAGATGTATAATACTATAAAACAGGCGGGGAGGGGACGTAATGGACGTACAGAAAGCGGAAATCGCGTATTTTTTCCGGGACGGGAATACTTTTCGGGAACCGTTCACTCACGTAAAGGTCCTGCCGTGGCTGTCCGTCGTACAGGCGCTCGAGGGAGAATACGAGATCCGCCTCGGCGGGGGACCGGCCTTTTGTACGGGGGAAGGCGGCTTCTTTATCGCGCCGGCCGGCGTGCAGCAGATCATCATGCATCATCCCGATCCGGCATCCGGCATCATGCGGGCGCGGTGGATCTTTTTGGACGTCACGCTGAACGGCGGCGTCCCGTTCGACGAGGCGTACGATTTCCCCGTGATTTTGCCGGATGCGCAGCGGAAGCGGATGAACGCGGCGTTCGAGTCGCTGTTCGGCAGCCAAACCTTCTGGGACCGTACTGCCGACGTTTACCGCGCGCTTGGGATCCTGACGGAGACCGCCTCCGAGAAGGCGGGCGGCGACGACGCGATGCGGCGTGTCTGGAAATACGTACAGCAGCATTACGCCGAGGAGCTGCGCGTCGGGGAGCTCGCGCGGCTTGCGCACATGTCGGAATCCGGCTTCTACGCCGCCTTCCGCCGCGCCTTCGGCGCTTCGCCAATCGCCTATCTGCAGAAACTCCGACTGTCGCTCGCGGCGGAGAAGCTGAAAACAACGAACGAGCGGGTCGCGGATATCGCCGCATCGGTCGGCATCCGTGACCCGCTGTACTTCAATAAACTGTTTCACAAAATGTACCGTACCTCGCCCGGCGCTTACCGCGCCGCGGGCTCCGGCACCTGATTCGTCCTCCTTCACACCGCCCCATACGCGACCGCGCCGTCCGCGCCGCGCGTCAGCAGCTTGGCGTCCGCGTTCTCCGCGTCCAGCTCGATCAACTTCTTCTTCACGACCTCCGGCAGCGGGATGAGGTCCCCGCCGATCTCGACGGCGGCCGCGCGGATCACGCGCGTGTTCCCCTCCCGCCGCATCCGAGCGAATTTCTCCTCGATGTCCGCCGCGTCGTCCCAGATCACGTACGCGCCGACGCCCGCGACGACGAGCGCGCACGCCCATTTTTTGTCCGTGACGAATTCGTCGGTGCGGCGTCGGATGGAGTCCATGAGGAAGAGCAGGTTGTCCGTCTCCTCAATGAGCGCGGCCGCCTTCGCGCGCGCCGCCAGCGCGGCGTACCGCGCGTCCTTTGCGACCTTCGCAAATCCTGTCCAGCCGAATCTCTCCTGATCGGCGTACCGCAGAATGTCGCAGAAATTTCCCGCGAAGACCGTCTCCCCGCCGAAGCCCTCCATGTCGCGGATGATCTTCGGATCCTTCTCCAAAAAGCCGACGGGCGTCTGATACGAAAGCTCCATAAACACCGACGACGCGATCATGCCGCTGAACTCCGTGATCTGATAATAGACTTTCTTCTTCGTTACGGCGGACAGCGCGCCGAAGCGCGGGGAGCCGTAACTCAGGACCGTCCCGTCCGGGAGCGAGAGAAGATTCTCAAGGAGCGCGACGGCGTCGCCGAGGACGGAAAAGCCCTCGTCCGTCTCATCCAGCATAAAGCAGTGGTTGGCGAGGCGGAGCATCACGTTCAGCTTCACGTTGATCCACATATCGGGATTTGTGCGGTCCGGAGAGCCGGACAGGCGCCCGATGAGCGAGAGCACGTCCCGGCAGCCGTCCCACGACGCCTCGGAATCGCCGTCGATCTTCTCCGACAGAAAATACAGACTCTGTGTCAGCTCTTCCATGCGCATTTTCTGCCGGACGCCCTTCTGCTTGTCCCATTCCTTGCGCGTCATATACCGGAAATCCAGAAGATGGACCCGCCGCATGTCGTACCGGGAGGCGTTCTTTATAATGAAATCGTTCGCCCGCTCCTCGTCCGGCTCGCACCGGAGATAGGAAAAGATCATGTTCTCCCGCCACAGAGGATCACCGCAGTGCTCGAGCGCGTCGTCCACGATCTCCCGCATCTCGCCGAAGCACTCCGGCAGGTACGTCATCTCATACACCATGCCGTTCGTGACCGACCATTCCTCGGGGAACTCGGCGTGTTCTTTTCGGAGAAGTGCCAGCCGCTGAGTGCGATCCGTGAGCGTGCGCAATTCATTTGTGTATTCGTCCATGCGGCGCTCTTTTTCCTTGCTCGACACGCCGAGCAGCGCGTCCACGCTCACGCCGAAGAATCCGGCGATCACCGGGAGCATTTCGACGTCCGGGTACGCCGCGCCCGTCTCGTAGCGGCTGATCGCCTGCACGGAGAGCGACAGCTTCTGCGCGAGCTCGTCCTGCGTCAGGTCCTTCTCCCGCCGCAGCGCTTTCAGGTTCTTTCCGAATGTCAACGTCATCGTTTTTCTCTCCTTTTGTGATGTGATCCCAGATAAAACGGCGCCTGTGTTATCTGTGTACTTGGATACGGAAAGTACGTTGGAATTGCCGGTATTCCGCGAAGCGGAACCGCGGGGCTATGCCCACGCGGCGGCAATTCACGTACTTGCCACTGTCTGAAAAGTCAGACTTTCTGCATGCAAGTACAGTATAACACAAGCGCACGTTTATGTAAACATCTCTGTTAGAGAGATTAATTCCCGATACGCGAGAACCCTACACCGCCGAGCCGCCCTTCCGCAGCGCGGCGGTGACGCGCTTCCCGTCGATCGTCCGCACGTCCTCCCCGCCGTCGGCGCAGAGCGCCGCGGCGACGCCCGCCGCCTCGCCGAGCTGGTTGAGATTGACCATCACGCGCAGCGCCCCGAACGCGCCGTCGTCCGCGTTGAGCATCCGCCCGGCGGCGATGAAGTTTTTGTATCCGTCCGGTACGAGGAGCGAAAAGGGGACCTGATAGTACGGCGCCGGATCGCCCGTCAGCCCGGCGTCCTCGCGCCAGTTCCGCCGCTCGACCCGCGTGCCCTTCCCGTACACCGTCTCCTCCTCGCCGGACAGACTGCGGAACGTGATGCCGTTGTCCCGGTCGTGGTGGATGTCGACCGTGTACGTCCCGTTCAGGATCGGGTCCTCGTACCGCTCGCCCGTGAGCAGCGCCCACCCGGTCGCCGTGAAGCGCGTGCGGTAGTGCACGGTCTCCCGGACGCCGATGTACGAGCACAGGTTCGTGATCGCGTAGTGCGTGTCGCTCCGCCCGTACTTCTGCAGCAGCCGCAGAAACGCGGCACAGAGGCGCCGCCCCTCCGTCTCGGCGCGCGTCAGATCGTCCGCGTCGCTGCACAGCACGCCGAAGACGTGGTTGTCCGCGCGCATCGCGATCCCCTCGCACCCGGCGACGAACGTGCTCCAGCCCCAGTCGTCGTCGAGCCCGAACTCCGCCCCGTGCTCCCGCACGAGTCGGCCCAGGTGCACGCCGTCCGTGTTCCCCTGCAGATGGAAGCAGGCGGACGGCGGCTGCACGACCTTGTTTTTGAACGGTTCGATCCCGAGATCCCGCGCGGCGTCGCCGTCGCCCGTCGCGTCGATGAAAAAGCGCGCGCGGATCGCCTGCCGTCCGTTTTTGTTCTCCACGACGATCGCCTTCACCTCGTCCGCCTCGCGGACCGCGGCGCAGTACGTCGTGTGGAAGAACACGCGGATGCCGGCCTGCGCCGTCATCTCGTCGAGGAGGATCGTCAATTCGCACGGGTTGAAGTTGTACGACGTTCTCGGATTCGTCTCCGTGTGCCCGAGCGCCCCGCGGGCGTCGAGCCGCCCGAGCACCTCCTGTGTCAGTCCCGCGATGATCTGCTCGCGCCCGGTCATGTCGTAAAGCGTATGCCATACGTTGACGAGCCCGGACGTCGCCGCGCCGCCGAGGCGGTTCTGTCCCTCGATCAGCACGACGGACGCACCGAGCCGCGCGGCGCGGAGCGCCGCGAAAGCGCCGGTACATCCGCCGCCGATCACGCACACGTCGGCCTCTGCCGCAACGGGGATCCGCCGCGCCGGTTCAAAGATCGTATCCATCCGTTCCGCTCCTGTCGGTCGTTTTCGTAATGTTGTCTCCCCCGTCTTCGGAAAGCGTGAAGGGCGGCGCACTTCGGAAAATGCGCCGCCCCGTTCGGTCACCCGTGATGCGGTTTATTTCTTCTTTCTGCGCAGAACGAGGCGGGAAGCGCCCGCCGCGGTGAGCGCGCAGAGCGCGAGGACGACGGACGCGTCGGCGGTCGCGGGCGCGATGACGACGGGCGTCTCCGCCTGCGGCTCGGGGGCCTCGGTGACAGGCGTCTCGACAGTTTCCAGCGGCTCGTCCGACATGCCGGTCCAGACGCGGATATTGTCGATGTCCGCGGAGATCAGCTTGGACGCCTTGAAGCACATGGCGGTGTGGTCGATCGTACCCCACTTGCCCTTGCTGTCCTGCATGTCGGAAACCATGAGACCGTTCACGTACACGGTGGGACCCTTCTCTATCGAGGTCTCGACGCGGATCGTGATCGTCAGATCTTTCAAACCGTATGCATCTTCATCATACGGAATGCCGAAAAGCTGCGTGATCGCGGCGGTTTCGTCCTTCGCACGGATCGGGCACGTAGTATTGTTGTACCACAGCCAGTCGGAGCCCTTGCGGACCTGGTTGTAGCCGTCGCCGCGGATACGCATATCGACGGTGTTGTAGTTGTTGTTGCCGTCGTAGTTGCAGAGGATCGAGACATAGCGGGTCAGGTTGCCCGCGTCGCGGTACGTCACGTCATATTCATAGGTGTAATCGCTGCCGCAGACGTCCTTCAGCCAGTCATCGTCCATCATCAGGGCGTAAGAGTCGTTCGTATCTTCCGCAAGGTTGTCGACATGGAGCACGCCGTCGGAGATCGACATCTTGGCGGTGAACTTCGTCAAATTTTCGACCTTCGTCCAACCCAGCGCCAGCAGCACGGCGTCCGTGTCGAAAAGATCGAGCCCGTCGAAAGTCTCTTCGTAGATAAGCGTGCCCTCCTCAAGGACGGACGCATCAGGCGCCGACGATTGGAGTTTGCCGCCGGCAAACGAGGCGACGGTGAAAAGAACGCACAGACAGAGCAAAGATGCGAGAACACGTATGCCGGAACGTTTCATGGATCGTACCTCCAATTTCTATATGTACCCCGCCCGGCGGGGCATGATATTGATCGCGGCTCACCTCGGAAGGTCAGGGAAGGCACGTGGGAGCCGCGGCATGTGCCTTCCCTCGCGTTTTCCTCTTGTATTGTAGCAGAAACCGTGGTATAATTTCTATATGCAAAGAGAAGTATTTTCTCCACTTTTGTCATGTGAAGGGGAAGACATGGAACAGAGATACGAGTATTCGGTAACATCCGGCGGGACGTTTCTCGCCGGGTACAGTTCGTTCCGGATCGCTCCGGGCGCTCACCCGCCCGCCTTTCTCTACCCGGAGCTCAGGATTGTCCGCGTGCTGGAAGGCGGCGGCGTGTGGCAGATCGGTGAGCGTTCCGTCGGACTGGATGCAGGCGACATCGTTTTTGTCAACAACGTGGAAAACCGACGCTTCCTCCGGACAGACGCCGTCTCCGGTATCCGCGCGGATGTGTTCTCATTCACTCCGACCGCCTTCGGCGGGAACGCTGTCTGCTTCCGTTTGTTCTACGGAGAGAGAAGAAAAACGCCGGTGCGTCCGGCGGATCCCGGATACGGTTCGGTCCGCACGCTCCTCGATTCGCTCTACGGCGCCCTCGCCCGCACGCCCGCGGGAGAGGAAAAGATCGCGCTGGCCTCCTCCCTGATCGCTGCCGTCACCGCGCAGGCACTCGTGAATCTCAATGCACTCTCTCCGCTTTCGTCCGAAGTTCCATTCACGGAAAGCGCCGCCTCCGCGGTATCCGCAGCGTTGCAATACGTGAACGACAACATCGCCTCGCCGTTTGATGTCGCGGATCTCGCCGCTTCCGTCTATCTCAGTCGGGGATATTTCACGGAACTGTTCCGCCGTTATACCGGCTTCACACCCGCGCAGTTCATTCGCCGCGCGCGGGTAAACAACGCGGTGCGCCTGCTTGCAAGCAAAAAGAGAAGCGTGCTGGAAGCGGCACTCGCCAGCGGTTTTACAACCTCCTCCGGGTTTTATAAGTCGTTCGGCGCCGTCTTCGGCGTTCCTCCGACCGCGTTTCTGCGCTCTTTGACCTCGGACGACTCCTTGTCCGGTCAGCTCCGTCCCTGAGGCCGGGCGCCGTCCGAGGAGAGACCGGGAAATACGCTCTTGACTTATTTACCGATTTCCTTTATAATAATCGTGGCATCGTTTCGATGCGATTGTTTGTCCGTACGACCGGATCATCCGGCAGGATCATTCGATCACAGGAGGTAATCATGGGTTCGCTGAGAAAAAACGACCGGCCGGGCAGCCAGTGGTATCCGAAAGCCGGGCTCGGGCTGTTCATCCACTGGGGGATCAGCTCCGTCGACGGATATCTCGATCTCTCGTGGGGGATGAGGAAGGGCTTCCCGTATTCCCCGCGGATCTGCACGCCCGAGGAATATTTTGCGCTGGCAAAGTACTTCCACCCGCTCCACTTCGATCCGGACAAATGGATCGTCGCCGCGAAGGAAGCCGGCTGCCGCTACTGCGTGTTCACGACGCGTCATCACGACACTTTCGCCATGTGGCCGACCGCCTTCGGCGACTTCAGCACGCGCACCTACCTGGACGGGCGTGATTTCGTCGGCGGATACGTCGAGGCGTGCCGCAGGCACGGCATGCGGGTCGGGCTGTACTATTCTCCGCCGGACTGGCGGACGACGAGCGAATACCTTCCCCACGGCGGCTGGCACGAAGACCGGACGGCGCAGATCCCGAAGACGCTCAAGGAATACGAGTACGCCATTGTGCGCGGGCAGGTGGAGGAGCTCCTCACCCGCTACGGCAAGATCGACCTCATCTGGTTCGACGGCTCCTGGCAGCACATCATGACGGAGGATTTCATCCGTTCCTTCCAGCCGGATATCGTGATCGGTCGGGGCGACGACACGAACTTCGCCTCGACGGAATGCGAGATCCCGACGGACGAGCAGTATCACGAGAAGTTCGAGGGCAACTGGTGGGAGTTCTGCGGCCAGCTGAACAACTACTGGGGATATACGAAGGAAGACGAGACGCAGGTCCAGCCGCTCTCCGCCCTGACCAAATGGTACGCGAGCATCCGCTCGCGCGGCGGCAACTTCCTCATCAATATCGGGCCGGATCCGAACGGCGAGTTCACGCAGCTCGAATACCGGCGCCTCAAGGAATTCGGCGAGTACGTCCGTCAGCACCCCGAACTCCTGCCGCCGGAAGACTGAAACGGCGCTTCCCCGAATCAACGACGGATCCCCGCGCACGGACGTGCGCGGGGATCTTTTTGCGGGGATATCTCATCCGAAGCGGCGGTCGGTCTCGCAGAAACGGCGGAACGCTTCTTCATAGTCGGCGCCGGACGGGGTAACGGTCTCCTTCGGGGAGACGAGCCGCGCCGCCGCCTCCGCGGCGGACGGGAACGCGCCGACGCCGACGGCGGCGAAGATCGCCGTCCCGAGGCAGGCGGTCTCGCTCTCGCGGACGGTCTGCATCGTCTTTCCGGTCACGTCGGCCTTCATCTGTACCCAGAGCGGGCTGTTCGCGCCGCCGCCCGTCACGCGGATCTCCCGGATCGCGTCCGCGCCGATATATTCCAGATCCTTCCGGAGGAGGTACGCGACCGATTCCATGATGGCGCGGGCGAAATGGCCGCGTCCGTGCGCGAGCGTCACGCCGGTGAAGACCGCCTTCGCGTCCGGATCGTAGCGCGGCATGGTGGAGCCGGTGAAGTACGGCAGCACCGTCAGTCCGTCGCAGCCCGGCGGGACGGCGGCGGCCAGCACGTTCAGATCGTCGAAGGAAAGCCCTTCGGAAAACGTATCGCGGAACCATTTGAGCGCCATGCCCGCCGTCGGCGACCAGAGGATGCGGCAGTACTTCCCCTCGACGGCGTGGACGTGGCAGGGGATGATGCTGCCCGGATCGTACGGCGGGATCGTGTCCGTCATGGCGCAGATCGCCATGATCGTCCCCGTCATTTCGCTGATCCTCGTGTCGTCCGTGATGCCGCAGCCGATCGTGCCGGCGATCTGATCGAGCGCGCCGGCGACAACCGGGATCCCCTCCCAGACGCCGACGGGCTCCATGCTCCGGCAGAGGCGCGGAAGCTGCTCCTCCCGTACGCCGAGAAAATCGAGCATCTCCCGCCACCACGCGCGCCGCGTGATATCGTAATAGATCGTGGAGGACTGGATCGTCGGCTCGGTGACGAATTCCCCGGTCAGCCGGTAGAGGAGCCAGTCCTCGAGCAGAAAGATCTTCCCGACGCGCGCCCAGATCTCCGGGCGGCGGCGCCGAAACCAGAGCAGCTTGGACGCCGGCCAGCCGGCGGTGATCTCCGGCTGTCCCGTGACCTCGTACACCCGGCGGCAGCCGAACGCGGCGCGGATCTCGTCCGCCTCCGACGCGGCGCGGTTGTCCAGCCACACGACGGCGGGGCAGAGCGGACGTCCGTCGCCGTCCGCGAGGATGAGCGTTTCGCCCTGCGTGTCGATCGAGAGCGCGTCGGGTCTGCCGCACTCGGCGCTCAGCTCCGCGATCACGCGGCGGCAGACGTCGATATACTTCTCCGCGTCGAACTCGATCACGCCCGACGCGGGATCCGTGTCGAGCGTGTAATCCACCGAACGGAAGCCGAGACGGCGTCCGTTCTCATCGAAGACCGCCGCCTTGAGCGAGGTGGTGCCGACGTCGATACCGAGAAACGTCTTCATCACAGTTCGACGACCTCGATGCCGAGGATCGCGCACAGAGCGCGCAGCGCCGCGCGGTCGTCGCCGTAGGTGACGATATAATGCTGGCACGCCACGTTCTGCGCGAAGCGCTCCACGTCGGGGATCCCGATCTCGAGCGCGGAAAGCTGCGGCGCGGGCTGATCCCAGCCGCATTCCTCCCACTTCGGCGGCGTCTTCCCGTCTCCGAGGAGCACGTGCATGAGATATTTTCCGTTCTTATACACCAGCCGGGACATGGTGACCGTACCGGTCTTTAGCCGGGAGACGTTCAGTATCCCCTGATCGAGCAGCCCGAAGGCGGCGGGCAGAACGGTGTAGGCGTCGCCGTCCACCATGTCGGCGGCGACGAAGTCCGGCACGCCGGCGAGGACGCTGTGCTCAAAGAATTCATAGAATTCGAGATACCCGGCGAGCTGTCCGGTGAGCGCGTTCATCATGAGCTGCGTGACCGCGCCGAGGCTGTCGTTCTCCGGGATCGTCGTGCAGCCGTCCTCCGAGAGGAGCATGAAGATCGGAGCGGGCGGGAAGCCGCAGAGCTTCTTCATGCCGTCCACGTCCTTGAGAGAGATCGCGCGGTATCCGCGCTCCTCGGCGATCTGCTTGACGGCGAGGTAGTAGCCGGCCGCTTTTTCCATCGCGGCGTCGGAAGCAGGCTTGAGGAAATGCCAGCGCTTGACGCGCTCCTCGACGACCTTCCGCTTTTCCTCCCCGGAGATCTTCTCGTACCGCTGCTGCATCTCGAGCATCTCGAAGGTCTCGATCTCCACGCCGGTCGTCCGCTTGAGCGAGACCCCGTCGTAGAGCGTACCGTACAGATTCATGTCGCGGTAGCCCGCCATGCCGACCTTCGCGCTCCGCAGCGCGCGGGCGGCGGCGGCGGCGCGGCAGTACGCGGCGACCGCGGCGCTCTTCGTCTGTCTGCCGACGACGTCGTAGATATAGGTAAACGTATAGCCGAGCCCCTCGAACGTCGCGCGCAGGCCGGACGTCCCCGCCTGGTCCGCCGTGGTGACGAGGCGGTCGCCCTCGTACCAGCCGCACAGTCCCCAGAGCACCATCGGCAGATGCCGGAAGTGCTCGGTGACCTTGACGACGGCGTGCGTCGGGATCCATCCGGCGACGCAGACGACGAGCGCGTCAAGCGGCTCGGCGGAGAGCCGCCTGACGGCGTCCCGCACCTGCGTTTCCTCATAATCGTCCGCCACAGGATAGACGGAGAGAAGTTCCGGTCCCTCGGCGCGCAGCGCCGCCTCCGCCGCCTGGCATTTTCTCACGACGACCTCGACGGGGGTGTTCACTTCCCCGAATCCGACAAAACCGATCTTTGCCATGCCCTCATTTCCTCCGTTCTTTATTCTTCGTTATTCTTCGTTCCCGAAATCCCCCGGCGTCCCGCCGAACAGCCGCCCGATCCCGTCGAGCGTCGCGCCGACGAGGAGCGCGCCGCCCTCGTGACCGACGGATCCGCTCGATACGTAGGCGCTGTAATGGCCGTGACGCTCCGCCGCCTCGGTGGGCAGGTAGGAGAGGCACCCGTTCGCCAACTGGATGAGGAAGGTCTGCCGCGCGGCGCTCCGCGCGCGGATCTGGTTCCCGTAATTCAAAAACAGCTCGAACGGGTCGGTCGCAAACGCCAGATTCCCGAGGCGGACGACGTGCAGCTCGACCGGCACGGTGTTGACCGTCTCCTGCACCGCCCGCCGCTGCAGCGTGCCCGCATAGATATACAGCGCGGCGGAGTCGCTGTAGTCGAGGCTCGTCCTTCCTTTGAAGAATTTCTCCAGTTCCGCCTCCGCCTCCGCGCATTCCGCGTCGGTCACGCGGCGCAGCGGGAGAGAAAGGATCTGAACGAGATGACTGTGCGCGGCGTCGGTGACGATGGGACCGACGTCCTCCAGCGCGAGCGCGATCTCGCCTGCGACCCTGCGCCCGATCTTCCACGTCCCCGCGACGTCGAACATGGAGGGATCGGCGTCGCGGCGCTTCGGGGCGACGCGGATCACGTTCGGATCCTTGATCGGCGTCTCCGGCTCGACCCAGCGGATGAGATCGCGCGGACAGAGATCGCCCGCCGCGGAGCAGAGCGGCAGAAGGAAGAGCCCGCTCCCGTATTTCTCGCGCAGAAGGATCTTGACCTTGCCCCAATAGTCGGAGGAGATCACGCTGCGCTGCTCCATGACCTGCGCGGGGCAGGCGATATCGGCGGCGATGCCGGTCATGTTCCCCGCCGCGTCGTACACGAAGAGCAGCTCGATGCCGCTGTCGTTTCCTCCCTCCAGCTCCGTGAAGGTCGAGGAATCGGCGTCGCCCCACATTTTGGCGGTCCCGTCGGAGTAGCACACGCGGCGGTTCATGCCGACCGCGGCGCGCCCGAAGCCGGGCGCGTAGCCGCCCGCGGCGCGGGACGTCCACGCCTCGGTGACGGCGGCGGCGACGGAATCCGCGAGGAACTCGAAGGCGTCGCCCGGATCCATGCAGTCGTCCGAGGTGACCTCGGGGACGTAGCGGCATTCCGGCGGCATGTACCGCTTGATGATGTCGAGCGACGAGGAGGACATCTCCCCGGCGCCCGCCGCGCGGCGGCGGTACGTATAGGAATTGTGGATATGCACCGCGCAGAGGATGATCTTCCGGGGATCAAGCCCGATATCGCCGATCCGGGAGCGGACGGCGGCGCACAGGTCCGCGCTGACGCTGACGAGATCGCACGAGCAGATCACGGTCTGCTCGTCGCCCGTGTCGATCGCGAGCGCCGTCACCGTCAGCGGCGTCTCCACCTCCGCCGTCGCGCGCTCGAAGAATTCACCCGCCAGCGCGATCTTTTCCTTGGGCGTGATGTCTACCTCCGCCCATCCGAACTGGATCATGACAAGCCTCCTTTTTCTCTATCCGATGCGTGACGCATCCTTACGTTCTTCTGTAGGCGGACAGCGCCGCGCCGCTCTGCACGCGCCCGCGCAGGGGCCGCCCGCACGCGCCCGCGCGCGCGATTTCGTTGAACATCATGCCGACCTCGACGCCGTGCGCGTGCCCGGCGCCGATGCGGGGCTCAAAGCCCGTATAGCCGCTTTCCCGGACGAGATCGAGCGCTTCGGCGAGCGAGGCGTCCGGGCAGGAAAAATTCATAAACGCGTAGTTCATCACCATGTCTCCCCGACGGGGCGCGTACCGGCTCCCGGAGCCGTATCTCTCCCGTCAGTGATATTATATCATGGATAAGAAGCGATGTCCATACGCAATCTGCATCGCGGATCGATTTTTGCCGGACGCGCGCCGGACGCATGAAAAAAGCAGGACGGCGCCCTGCTTTCTCCGTCCGTTTACAGTACGGCCGTGTCGCCGATCATCGCCGTGATCGTGTTCCCGCCAAAGGAAACGGTAAAGATCCTGCCGTCCGCCTCCACGGAGAAGACCTTCCCCGCGATGCGGATATTGTCCATCCGCATCCGACGTGCCGGCCGGCAGCGGACCGGCGAGACGGCGACCGTCCCGTCGAACCCCGCCCGGATCCCGAAGAGAGCGAACAGGATCGTCTGCGCGCAGCTGACGGAGGCGATATCGCCCTGCAGCGGCGTGTCCTCCCGGTTGCGGATCATGTTCGCGGCGACGGAATCGCCGAAGTACGGCATCCGCTCGCCCCACCAGAGCACGCGCCGCAGAATATCCGCCGCGAGCGCGTCGTGCCCCGTTTCGTACAGCTGGGAGCAGATCTGCATCGTGAAGTGTCCGCAGATCCCGCCGCCGCCGTTGTCGATGTCGTCCTGATCGTACGCCTCGTCCAGCTTCGACATGCTGTGCAGTCCGCATTCCGAGAGGAATTCCCGCTCGTTCAGGTGGGAGATCAGCCCTTCGCGCTCCTCCTCCCCGATGACGGGGCTGTTCAAAAACTTGAACATCTGCACCGTCCACCGGACGTCCCGCTTCCCGCCCGAGCCGATAAACGCGTACCAGCGCGCCTCCGGGTCCCACAGCGCGCGCAGGCGCTCCCGGAGCAGCGCGGCGCGGCGCGGCAGCTCCTCGTCCGGCTGCCCGGCCGCCTTCGTCAGCTCGTACGCGCGCACGTAGTTGAGATACCGCCGGGCGTTGAGGTCCGGCATGACGCCGTCGTACAAAAAGCCGCGCCGCAGTTCCAGATGCTGCCGTCCTCCCGGTCCGTAATCGAACAGCGCGTTCTCCGGCGAGCCGTCGTCGCAGACGCGCGCGTGGAAGCGCATCCAGTCGAGCACGGTCTTTCCGTTGACCGTCTCGGAGAGGAACTCCTTATCCCCCGTGAAGAGGACGTGATAGTAGACCATGCAGATGATCTTCTCCTGATTCACCTGATACCACGGTCCGACGTTCTCCGCCGTGACCGGGTTCAGCGCGTAGGAGGATGTGAGATCGTTCTTCAGATAGGCGAGAAGCTGCTTTTTGTTCCCCTCGGCGTCGTAGAGCGGATGGAGCATCAGCCCGCCGCAGTAATTCCAGAGGTACGAGCACATGCACCCGCCCGTGACGCTCCCCGTACTGAAATACGGGACGGCGCACAGGTCCGGATTCTCCCAGCGGGAGAGCATGTAGCTCACGAGCGACCGGGTATACAGGGCGTCGAGCGCCGGGCAGTCGGAGGTGAGGCGCGGCACGTTCTCCTCGATCCGGCGCGATTCCCTCTCAAGCCAGCCGAAGGACGCGCCGATCCACGCCTCGTATTCGGCGTCCGTCGGCGCTTCTTTTTTCGGCACGGCGTCCTTTCGCCCGAAGACGGCAGAGACGTAGAAGCGATACTCCCCCTCCGGCGGCAGGGTGATCTCTCCCTCCCACAGCCGGGCGGGAACGAACAGTCTCAGGTCCGAAACGGAGGAAGAGAACAGCGCCGCCGCCGTCTCCGTCTCCACGCGAAACGAACGGTCAGAGACGCGCAGTTCGGGATCCTTTGCGCGGATCGGCTGCGGGATCGAGAACTCCCACGTTTCCTCCCGGCGCGGATCGGTGCGCCAGGCGAGCCGGAGCGGGACGGTCCGCGGCGCGGCGCGGTGGTTTTCGAGGACGACGCGCATAACGAACCGGCGCGTGCCCGGCACGACGGCAATCAGCGACCGGACGGTGAAGTCCGGCGTCCGCCCGGACCGGAGCATGGCGTTCGGGAGCCATTTCCATTCTTCCGCGCGGACGCGTTCGCCGTCGACGACGGCCTCGAGCGAAAATCCGGTGTCCGTGTACGGGCACCCCTGAAAGGATTCCGCCGCCGCCGCGGAATACGTCGGCGTGCGCACGGAGGCGACGTCGGCGCAGATGCCGAGATCCTTGTCCTCAAGGATACAGCGCTCGCCGGAGTAGGCGTACGCGCTTTCCTCGAAGCGCTCCTCAAACCGATCCATGACGATCCTCCCGTTTTCTTTATGCTCGTACGTCTCGTACATTATATCATCCGTGCGCGGGGGAAGTCAAGGCGGCCGCTGATCCGTCCGCCGATTTTTCACCGTTTCGGCGCCGGGTATTGATTCCGGCTTCATTCTGTGGTACCATATGGACGGGCGGCACGCGCCGCCGCAGTACGGACAAACGAAAGGAAACGACGATGAGACGACTGATCCTGAGAACGAAGATCAACTATTTCGCGCGCGTCACCGCGGGCGAGTCTCCGGCGGAGCGGTACGCGGCGTCGGAGCTTTCCAAATATCTGGAGAAGGCGGGGATCCCCGCCGGCGAGGAAGGCGCCGACATCCGCATCCTCATCGACCCGGGACTGCCGCGGGACGGCTATCGGATCGACATCCCGAAACAGCGGGACCGCTATATCCGCATCCGCGGCGGCAGCGGCCGCGGCGTGATCTACGGCGTGTACGGATTCCTCACGCATTACGCCGGGATGCGCTTCTTCCAGCCGGGGCTGGAGTCGCTCGGCGAGGGCGACATCGACGTGCAGGAGGGGATCGAGTTCACGCCCGTCTTCGACATGCGCCGCCTCGACGGCCATTTCGGCAACGACGACCCGGACTGGTGCGTGAAAAACGGCGTCAACGCCCGCGAGATCCCGCCGGAGATGGGCGGATACTACTACTACGCGGACGGGCGGTTCTGCCATACGATGGAATACCTGACCGGCGTCCCGCAGAGCACGCAGCCCTGCCTCTCCGATCCGGAGGTGCTGAAGAAAACGATCGCCAAAGTGCGGGAGATGCTGGCGCGGAACCCGGACTGCTCGGCGGTGTCCGTCACGCAGAACGACAACCTTGATTACTGCACCTGCCCGAAGTGCGCCGCCGCGGACGCGGAGGAGGAGAGCCACGCCGGCTCGCTGATCCGCTTCGTCAACGCCGTCGCCGACGACATCGCCGCGGACTATCCGAACGTCGTCGTCGACACCTTCGCCTACACGTACTCGCGCAAGCCGCCGAAGAAGACGAAGCCGCGCGACAACGTGAGCGTGATGATCTGCTCCTACGAATGCTGCTTCGCCCACCCGCTGTCCGACATGAGCTGTCCGAAGAACGTCGACTTCTGCCGGGATCTCGTCGCGTGGAGCAAAATTTGCCGTAAGATCCGCGTCTGGGACTACGTGGCGAACTACGGCTACTTCATCCCGACCTACGCGAACTTCCGCGTGATGCAGGAAAACATGCGCTTCTTCGCGGAGCACAACGTGATCGGCGTCTACCCGGAGGGCGCGTACAACACGCCGGCGTCCGGCGAGTTCGGCGAGCTGCGCAGCTATCTTCTGGCGAAGCTGCTCGCCGATCCGGCGATGGGGCTCGGCGAATACTACCGGCACATGGACGAGTTCCTCGCCGCGTTCTACGGCGCGGGCTGGCGGTATATCCGCGCGTACATCGACTGGTTCATCGGCGAGGCGGGGCGGCATCACGCCGATCTCGCCGCGAAGCCGCTCTCCTTCATCACGGAGGATCGGTACGCCGCGATGGAGGAGACCTTCGTCTCCTGGTGGGACAAGGCGGAAGAGATGGCGCAGGACGAGGCGGTGCGCGAGCGCGTCCGCCGCTCCCGGCTCCAGCTCCGGTGCATCCAGCTGATGCTCCATCCGGACGCGGAGCGGGCGGCGGAATTCGTCGAAGATATGAAACGGTGGGGCGTCCGCTGGCGCGAAAAACACCCGCTCCCGGAGAAGCAGCACCTCGCGCTCTCCCCGGAGAAGTGGTCGTGGTGAGCGCGGCGGAGAAAAGAGAACGGAGGGACGGAAAATGGCTCGAATGACGATCCTCGGAAGACCGATCCGCGATTTCCGGCTGGAGGCCGGGACGTCCGAGGCGGAACGGTTCGCCGCTGAGGAATTCTCGGATTACTGCGAGAAGATCGGCGGCGCGCGCCCTGCGGGAACGGGCGGCACGATCCGCATTGCGATCGATGAAGCCGCCGCTCCGGCGGACCCGGATTCCTTTTGCGTGACGGCCGCGGAGGGGTCGCTGTCGATCCTCGGCGGCGGACCGCGCGGCGTCGTGTACGGCGTGTACGACGTGCTTGAGAAATACTTCGGCGTCCGCTTCTGGGCGCCGGACTGCGAGACGCTCGGCGAGGGCGGCGACGTCCCCGCGGACGAGTATACGTGGGTCCCGGTCTTCCGCGCCCGGCGGATGGCGTTCGGCATCGGCGGCGACGCCGTCTGGTGCATGAAGAACAAGGTGAACGGCGCGTGGGGCGTCGGGTATCCGGCGTGGCACGGGAATCCGTCCGAGACGCCGATCCGCTTCACGGGCGGCCGCACGATGCACACGTTCGTGTATATCTTCGGCGGGGAACACATGGAGCTGCCGAACCCCTGCCTCTCCGACCCGGAGAACGTCCGGCGCGGGATCGAATACGCGCGCGCTCAGCTCGCGGCGGACCCGGCGGCGGACGTCGTCCATATCTCGCAGTACGACAACTGGAATATCTGCCAGTGCGCGCGCTGCCGCCGCATCAATCTCGAAGAGGGCGCCGAGGACGGGGAGGTGATCCGCGGCGGCGGGACGCTGATCCGCTTCGTCAACGCGATCGCCGACGCGATCCGGGACGAGTATCCGAAGGCGGCGGTGGAGACCTTCGCCTATCAGTTCAGCCGCCGCCCGCCGAAGACGCCGCCGCGGGACAACGTCATCATCCAGTTCTGCACGATCGAGGCGTGCTTCTCGCACACGATCGCGGACGCCGGCTGCGAGGTGAACCGTTCGCTGTACGAGGATCTCACCGGCTGGCGGCGCCTGACGGACCGCATCACCGTCTGGGACTACGTCACGAACTTCAAGGTCGGCACGGCGACCTTTCCCGATTTCGAGTCGATCAGGCAGAACGCGGCGTTCTTTGCCGAAATCGGCGTGAAGGATCTCTTCGAGCACGGGAACACCGCCGACGGGAGCGTCGACTGCAAGGAGCTGCGCGCCTGCCTTGCGGCGCGCGTGCTTCAGGATCCGTATATTACGGACGCCGAATATCACCGGTATATGGACGGTTTCCTCGCCGCGTATTTCGGCGCCGGCTGGCGGTATATCCGCCTCTATCTCGACGTCATGAACGCGGAGATCCGGCGGCATCATCTCCATGAGAACTCGCTGCCGATCCTGACGGTCGATCCGTCGTTCCTCGAATCCGTATACGATACGCTCGAGGGCTTCTGGGACAAGGCACAAGCGCTGGCGGAGGACGAGGTCAAGCGCGAGCGCGTGCGGCGCAACCGGCTCCAGTGGACGTACTTCGCGCTCTGCGTCCGGCCGAGCGTCGAGGGAAATAAAAAGTACCTCGCCGATCTGACGAAGTACAAGGTGCGCTGGAACGAGGGCGGCGTCGATTACAACGCGCGCGCGGACGTGCGCGATCCGGTATATCTGTGGATGACGAAGCCGAGCAACCGCGCGCAGCTGGAGGCGTATTATCCGCCGAAGCCGTTCGAATAAGAGATCCGTTCCGGAAACGGGCCGGGCGGGGGAGATCCCCCGCCCGGCTGTTCTTTAGTCCGTCCTTTTACGCCATATCGCTGCCGAGCGCGTACAGATGCGCTTCCTTCAGCTCGATGCGCAGCCGGCCGCACCGACCGGCGAGCCCCTCGCAGCGGAGCCTGTGCGAGAGCTCGTTGCCGAAGATCTCCCCGGAGGAAAAGATCTCCCGTCCGTCTGCGTCCTGTGCCGTCACCTTCACGTATCCGTAGGCGGAGGTGGCGTAGTTGAGGTATATCTCGTCCGACGCGAAGGCGAGCGGCTTCGTTGTGAGCACGCCGCCCTCACCGTCCGCGTACCGGGACGTGAAGCGGTATTTCGGGATCGCGTACGCCCAGACTCCGTCGTCCTCCCACATGTAGTTCTGCTCCGTGTAGATCAGGAAGCGGCCGCCGCGCACGATGATCCCGCCCGCCGTGATGAAGCAGCGCTGCGTCCACTCGTGATCGTACAGCCCGCCGGACAGCCACGCGTCCTTCACGGGGCGGTCCCAGTGCACGCCGTCGCGGGAGGTCATGAAGACCGCGTCCGAGACGCCGGCGTTGCTGAAGCCGCCGGTGTCGTAGCCGGGGAATTTCATGCGGGATTCCTGATACCGCATCGGAAGGGAGACGAGGATATGCTCGGCGCCGGGGATGGGGCGCGCCGCGTTCGTGTAGAGCTGATCCGTCAATCCCTCGGCGTATTCGTTGGGGATCGGGTCCGTCCAATGGATGAAATCGGCGGAAGTGCAGTTCTGGATCGCGCGGCAGGCGGTCGGCGCGCCGGGGAAGCGCACGTTCGGATCGAAATAGCGCGAATAGCAGCGGTAGAGCCCGGCGTGCGGATCCCAGAACGCCATGTTCATCGAGTCGAACGCGCCTTTCGTGATCACCGGGTGATCGGCGAGCTGCCGCCACCGGATCCCGTCCGGGCTGCCGAACACCCAGATCCCGCCGGTCGCGCCCGTCCCGCCGATCGCCTTGTACCGCTCGTCCAGGCGGCAGGCCGGATTCCCGTCGAGAAAAGGCGCGAAATTGTGGCACACGGTGCCGATACGGACGATATTGTTCTCCCGCAGACCGGCGTAGTCGATCTCGTTCACGGGGTACCGGGTGAAATGCAGTCCGTCCTCGCTGACGGCGAGGCAGGAGGTCTGCATATCCGTCGTCTCGCTGCGGTGCGGGTCGTTGTCCCGGGAGGGATAGCCGCGGTAATAGAGACGGATCGTCCCGTCCTCCGTCTCCAGGACCGTCAGGGCGAGCGAACCGGCGCTCTCCCACACTTCGTCAAACCCGAGGACCTTCCCGAGGCACTCCGGGCGCGTCAGACGAAACGGGGCGCCCTCAGCCTCTTCCAGAAGATAGTCGTCCGTCATCAGCTCGATCCTGTCGCCGAAACGTATCATATCCTTTCCTCCGTTTCCGTTTCCGCCGTCGGCGGATCGTTTTCTTTCTGCTGCCGTGCGTACAGCTTCCGCACGCGGAAGAACTGTGCCGTCACGCAGATGAGAGAATAGACCGAGAAGATCACGTAGGTGATCTGCTCCGGGTACGTCTTCATCGTGGCGATATGCAGAGCGATGCCAATAAGTCCGGACGGGAACATCAGCCACGTGTATTCGATGAACGCGAGCATCGTGAGGATCGAGATCAGGATCCCGAGAAGGGACGTCAGGCTGTCGAGCACGCCGTAGTCGGAACCGACCGCCCGAAGGATGAAGTACAGCCCGGCGAAAACGGCGGCGAAGGCGGCGGACACGGCGGCCCGCAGCCGCACCGACATTTTCCGAAAGCGCGTGGACTGCCCGTACTTCCTCCGGCTCCACAGGATGAAGGTGACGAGCTGGATGGGGCAGGAGAAAAGCAGCGCGTAGCCCGCGGACGCGTACAGCCCGAGATACAGATAGACGAACGCGTACAAAACCGAATTGATGCCGCCGATGAGACTGGCGTACCGGTTCGCGCGGGACTGGAGCGCGCCGACGACGAGCGAGATGTACAGCGGCAGGACCCTCAGCGGGCTCTGCCGGAAGAGGATCCCCGTAACGGTGATCGCCGCGGCGGTCACGAGGACGAGGAGGAGGCGGGGGAGGTTTTCTTTGGAGAACACGGATCTCATGGGAAGCTCTCTTTCCGCGCATATCGTATCACAAGGCATCACCGGGGTGCTGCCCGACCGTTCTGCATGCCCGTACATTATAGCACAACGTGCGCCCGAAAGCAATACCGGCGCCCGCCGGCGGGAGAGAAAGCCGCCTTTTTTCTTCGTTTTCTTTTTTTCGGTTGAGAACGGCCGGCAAATGTGCTATAATGTATAGTGAAGAGATATACGCATACGGAGAGGAGGCGGAACGCCGTGAACGACGGAAAAGAAAAAAAGAACGGGCTGCTCGGCACCGCCGCCGTCATGGCGGTCATCATCCTGCTCGCCAAGCTCCTCGGGCTGCTGCGGGATATCCTCGTGGCGCACACCTACGGGACGACGGATGCCGCCATCGCCTACGAGACGGCCTCCCGCCTGCCGATACTCATTTTTGATTTCGTGATCGGCGGCGTCGTTTCCGCCGCCTTCATCCCCGTCTTCAGCGAGCTGCTCGTCCGGGAGGGCAAGCCCTCCGCGATGCGGTACGCCGCCGCCTATCTGAACCTGATCCTCGCTCTGACCGGCGTGATGACGGTGCTCGGCATCCTCTTTGCCGGACCGCTCGTCGGCTGGCTCGCGCCGGATCTGGCGCCGGAGGTACACGATCTCGCCGTGCGTCTTTCCCGGATCCTGTTTCCCATGATCCTCTGTACCGGCATCGCGTATTCCTTCGTCGGGATCCTCCAGTCGCTCGGAGAGTTCCGCATCCCCGCGCTCATCAGCCTCGTCTCCAACTGCATCATGGTCGGGTATCTCGCGCTCGTCGGCGACCGCTTCGGCATCACCGGGCTCGCCGCCGCCATGCTGATCGGCTGGGCGGCGCAGGTCGCGGTGCAGCTTCCGCGGGTGTTCTCCCTCGGCTTCCGTCCGGCGCTCTCCACACCGGGCGTCTCGGCGCCGATCCTGCGCAGCCTGCGCATGGCGCTGCCGATCCTGATCGGCACGTGGACGCAGCCGATCTGCGCCGTCGTCAACACGCGCTTCGCCTCCGCGATGGAAGAGGGGCGGGCGATCACGGCGCTCGGCTACGCGAACCGGCTGTACACGATCCTCGTCGGCATCTTCTCCTTTGTGGCGACGAATCTTCTGTTCCCGTATTTCTCCCGCGCGAACGCGGAGGGCGACCGCCGGGAATCCCGGCGGCTCATGCGCGTCTCCGCCCGCACGCTCGTATTCATCATCGCCCCGATCGCCGTCGGGCTCGTCCTTCTCGCCGAGCCGATCCTTTCGATCTTGTTCGAGCGCGGCGAGTTCACCGCGGCCGACACGGCGCTGACCGCCGCGGCGCTCCGCTGCTACGCGGTCGGGATGCTCTTCATGGCGGTGAACGAGGTGCTGACGAAAGCGTTCTTCGCCGAGGGACGCCCGAAGGTCCCGATGACGACCTCGCTGTGCGCCATGGCGGTGAACGTCGCGCTCGTTCTGGTGCTCCGGCGCTTCGGCGTCGGAGGGATCGCGCTCGCCTCCGGTCTCGCCGTCGCCGTGCAGTGCCTCGCCAACGCGTCCGTCATGGCGCGCACGCCGGACGGAGGCTGGGCGGCGGCGGAGCTCGCCGATCTGCTCCGCTCCATCGCCGCCGCGCTCGTCATGGGCGCGGTCATATGGCTCGTGAAGCCGCATCTGCCGGGCGGCGTGCTCGTCTCCACCGTCTGCGCCGTCCTGCTCGGCGCCGCCGTGTACGCGGCGGCCGCGCTGGCGCTGCGCTCGGAGGAGGCGCGGGAACTCGTGCGGATCCTGACGAAGAAACGGGGAGGACAAGACGAATGAAGCGCGTGCTGCACTGCATTTCCGACACGAACATCGGCGGCGCCGGGCGGATGCTGCTCAATCTGCTGCGCCACCTCGACCGCGCGGCGTGGGAACCGGCGGTCGCCGTGCCGTCCGGCTCCGCGCTCATCCCGCTGATCCGGGAGACCGGCACCGAGGTGTTCGAGGTGCCCGTCGGGCAGGACCGCTCCCACGCGCGCGGCGGGGTCGCCGCCTACCGGCGCGTCATCCGCGCGTGGAAGCCGGACATCGTCCATACGCACTCCTCCCTCGACGCGCGCGCCGCGGCGTATCTCTGCGGCGTGAAGAGCCGCATCTACACGCGCCACAGCGTCTTCGATCCGCCGCGCCGCCTGACGACCTTTCCGGGGAAACAGATCTGCGGCGCGGTGAACAATCTGCTCGCCACGCGGATCCTCGCCGTCGCCGAAGCGGCGGCGGACAACCTCACGGCGACCGGCGTCGACGGAGCGAAGATCACCGTCGTATTGAACGGCGTCGAGCCGCTGACTCCGATGCCGGAGGAGAGAGCGCGGATCCGCGCCTCGCTCGGCTGGGGGGAGAACGATTTCGTCTGCGGGATCTCCGCGCGCCTCGAGCCGTACAAGGGACATTCGTATCTGCTCGAGGCGGCGCGGACCGTGCTCGCGGCGCGGTCGGACGTGCGCTTTCTCATCATGGGGGACGGTTCCTGCAAAGAGGAGCTTCTGCGGGACGCGCAGCCGCTCGGGGACGCCGTCCGCTTTACGGGATTCCTTGCGGACGTCGCGCCGTACTACAGCGCGATGGATCTTTCGCTCAACTGCTCGTGGGGCACGGAGGCGACCTCACTCGCCCTGCTCGAAGGGATGAGCCTCGGGCTCCCCGCCGTCGCGACCCGCTTCGGCGGCAATCCGGGCGTGATCGCCGACGGCGGGAACGGTCTTCTCGTCCCGGTGCGCGATCCCGATGCGACGGCGCGAGCGATCCTGCGCCTTTGTGAGGACGGCGCGCTGTACGCGCGGCTGCGCGAGGGCGCGCGGCGCATTTTCGAAGAAAAATTCACCGCCGAGGCGATGACGCGGCAGATCGAGCGCGTCTACGCCGAGGAGATGCGGCGCGTCGGCGCGCCGTAAACGGTCTGCCGGATCTCCGGTCGGACAACGCGAAAAGAAAGGAGGACGGCCATGCGCAGAGGATGGCTTGCGGCACTGCTCTTTCTGGCGCTCGCGCTCGTGTCGGCGCCGCCCGCGGCGGCGGACGGGTCGCTCGGCGCCGCGGTGACGGAAGGCGTCTCGCTGCCGGAGGGCGGCGAGACCGTCGATTCGTTCGAGAACGGCGTCGATCCCCGGTGGACGGCGGCGGAGAACGTCCGCGCGCTCGCCCGGGGCGGCACGGCGGACGGTTCCCTTCTGCTCGTGCAGGCGGTATCGGGAAAAAAGAACGCCTCTTTCACCGTCGCGCGCACGTACGCCGACGGCGAGGAGCCGGATCTCCTCACCCGCGACACGTTCTCCTTTTCGATCTATATCGTTACGTTCTCTCCCCGCGCTCCGGCGGAGCGGGAGCCGTACACGGTCGCTCTGACGCTCCGATCCGGCGGCGCGGCCTATACCGCCGAGGCGGAGATCGATCACGGCAAGTGGTATACCCTCTCCTTCCCCATCGGGGAATGGGACCTGCGCGGCTCCGTCAACGGCTATGAGATCACCGTGACGGACCACGGCGACGGGCTGGACGGCTTCCGGATCGGCGCCGTCGAGGTCTCAGGCGACGCGGACGTATCGCGCGCGGAGGCGTTCACCTCCCTCTCCCTTGCGGCGGAGGGCGGCTCCGCCGTCTTCGCCGACGGCGCGTACCGGCTGGACGCCGGCAGCGACGGCGTCCTCTCCGTCTCCGCGAACGCGATCCGCGACTCTTATGCGGCGGTCGGGAAAGACGGCGTGTACGCTTTGCGCGTGGTACTGGAGAACG
Organism: Clostridiales bacterium; assembly: GCA_016288155.1. Lineage (GTDB taxonomy): Bacteria > Bacillota > Clostridia > Oscillospirales > CAG-272 > SIG701. The sequence goes on from JAEEYP010000114.1 coordinate 28,504, forward strand.
CGCTGTCCGGCGGATTCGTATCGCTGTCCGTGTCGGAATCGGCGGCGGAGGTCGGCGCGTTCCTCATCGCCTCCAGTTGCCCGCTGTACGCGGGCGAAAACACCTATCTGCTCCCGTTCGACGGCGCGACGGCGCTGCGCGCCTTCCGCCTCACCTTCCGCGGATTGTACGCGGACGGCGGGGACGCGGTCGTTCTGCGCGCGGTAACGCTGGAGCGTTTCCCCGACCGGACGGAAGCGTACGCCGGGAAGCTGACGGAATGCGCCTTCACGGACGGGATGCAGACGCTCTCGATCGAGGGGACGATCCCCTCCGACACGGTGGCGCAGTATATCCGCGGCCGCATCGAAGTGTACGAGATCCCGCTGTGGGTGGAGGATCCGTCGGAGATCTATGAGGCGGAGCCGCTTGCCTCCATCAAGATCTCGACCCGCTTCTCGATGCAGATCGATCTTTCCGCCCGCACGTACGCCGCGCCCGCGAGCCGGTACGCCGTCGTGATCGCTTCGGACGGGGAGAAGATCCCGCTCGCCGCGCCGCGCTTCCCCGATCAGAAAGCGCAGGCGCGCGCGCGGACGCTTTCCGTCGTCGGGCTGTACGGCGCGGACACGGCAGGGATCTTCACCGCCAACGCCTCTTCCGTCATCGTGGACGTGTATATCGACCGTCTGCTCGGCGGCGAGGCGGGCGCCGGACGGCTCATCGTCCGGGGACGGCGGTACTTCTATCTCGATCAATCCTATCTGAACGCGCTGGACGGGGAGATCCGCTTCTGTCTCTCCGCGGACGCGGAGGTATATCTGCGGCTGCTCTGCGCTTCGGATATGAGCGCGGAGGGATATACGTATCCCTCAGAGACGCCGGCGCGGTTCTACGCCGTAAACGTCTATACGGAAGAGGGCGCGAACATGCTCTGCGCCGTCACGGAATTTCTGAGCAGCCGCTATCCGGGGATCTGCGGACTGATCGCCGGCGCCCGCATGGACCGCTTCGCTTACAACGGGGCGGACTTCTCCGACGCCGAGGCGTACGCGGCGCTCTGCGCCGACACGATGCGCCTCATCTATAACGCGGCGGCGGCCGCCGTCCCCGACGTCTACGTGCTCGCGCCGCTCGGTCACAGCGAAAGCGACAGTCTGTATACCGCTTCCGGCGCGGACGGGACGCTCGATCCCGTCATGCTGGCGGTGCTCCTCTCACGGCACATGGACCGCAGCGGACGGATCCCGTGGGGACTGCTCTATCTCTCCGACGTCGTGGAATACGCGTTCGGCCACGCGCAGAACATCGTCTCGCAGATGAAGACGATCGGCTGCTCGACGCCGACGGAATATCTGCTTTTGTGGGAGCCGGATACGGACTACGTCCCGGATCTGCTCCTCGAATACGAACAGCGCTGCGTCCAGGCGCAGGCGGCGGGCGCGCGCGTGCTCTTCCTCTCCGTGACCGGGATCGGGGACACGCAGGCGCTGTACCGCGGTCTGAAATACGTTCTGAACGACGCGGCGTCGAATCGTCGGCTGGAGGAATTCGAGGCACGGGTGCTCGGAGGCGATCCGGGCTTTGCCGGGCGGTACGTATGGAGCGATTTCTCCCGTGCCTACAGCACGCTCGGCTGGATCGCGGGAAGCGGCTGCACGCGGCTCGGGACGCAGACCGGCGACCGGATCCGCGGCGACCGCACGCTGTGCGCCGTTTTCTGCGCGGAGGACGGAGACGTCTTCACGCCGGTGACCGGCAATATCCTCTGCGTGACGGGCGTGACGGACGATTTCCGCGCCGCCCCGTGTCTCGTCTATTCGCTGCGCCTGACGGCGGAGCTGGAGACGACGCAAAACGCCTCGCTGACCTTTATCTTCGGCAGCGGCGACACGCGCGCGGAGTACACCGTTACGGCGCCGGTCGGGGAGCCGCTCTCGATCCTGTGCGACCTGACGGACTTCTCCGGCGCGGATACGGTGGACTTTTCCGCCATCGCCGTGGAAAGCGATTCCGCCATCTCCCTCGAGCTCTCCGGCATCGCCTGCTGCAGCCGGGAACAGGACGACGAGGCGCTCGCGCTCGCCTACCGCTATCGGCAGAGCGGCGCGGACGACGGGACCGGCGGGGGACGGCGGCTGACCGGGAAGCAGACGGCGCTCGCCGCCGCGGTGGTCCTGGCGAGCGCGGTCACCGTCGCGCTGCTCAGCAAGCGGAGAGAGGAGCGGACGAGATGAACGAACGACCCTCCCTCTGGTCTCTTGCCGCCGCCGCCGTCGCCGTCGCGGCGGGGTTCGCGTACATGGCTCTCGGAGAAGCGTCGCTCACATGGGTGCTGCCGGTCATGACCGCCGCCTTCGGCGCGATCGCCGCCGTGACGCTGATCCGGGCGCGCCGTCACGCATCGGGCGGCGGACTGCTCGAAAACCTCGCCGTCTGGCTTCCCGGGATCCTCGCCGCCGTCGTCGCGCTGTTTGCCGCCGTCGGTACGGCGGCGTGGTTTCTGCGCTGAGCAATACGAAAAACGAATCGGGCGGATCCGGATCGGATCCGCCCGACGTTTTTTGCCCGCGCCGTCTCAGCGCCGATGGCAGAAGCGGCCGCAGGCGAGCGTTTTCTCCATGCGGACGCAGTCGAAGGTATCGCCGCGGATGACGGCGGGATCCGTCACCTCGTAGCCGAGCTTTCGGTAAAAGCCGACGGCGACGTCGCGGCTCTCGACGACGGCGCGCGAGCAGCCGAGCTCGCCGAGCCATTCCTCCGCCTCCCTCACGACCCGTCTGCCGAGCCCCTGCCCGCGGTAGTCGGGAAGGACGACGACCCGGCCGATCATGGCGGAATGATCGTCGATCTCATAGAAGCGGCAGGTCGCCACGGGGAAATCCGCGTCGGTCAGGACGATATACTTCGTGTTCGGACCGTCGTGTTCGTCGAACTCGCGGCGGAGCGTGATGCCGTGCTGCCGCGCCATCCCCTGGATGCGGACGTAGTACGCGCCGGCCTGCTGCCAGGTCTCGGTCGCTCTGATGCACCGGATGTCCATGAGATCAGTAATTCTCGCTTCTTACCTCGAAATACGCCTGCGGGTGCTTGCAGACGGGGCAGACCTCCGGGGCGGCGGTCCCGACGACGATATGACCGCAGTTGCGGCATTCCCATACGGTGACGCCGCTCTTTTTGAAGACCTCCGCCGACTCCACGTTCTTCAGAAGCGCGCGGTAGCGTTCCTCGTGCCGCTTCTCGATCTCCGCGACGCCGCGGAACTGCGCCGCGAGCTCGGTGAAGCCTTCCTCCTCCGCTTCTCTCGCCATCCGGACGTACATGTCCGTCCACTCGGCGTTCTCGCCCTCCGCCGCGTGCAGGAGGTTCTCGGCGGTGTCGCCGAGCCCGCCCAGCGCCTTGAACCACAGCTTGGCGTGTTCCTTCTCGTTCTCCGCCGTCTGCAGAAAGAGCGCCGCGATCTGCTCGTAGCCCGCTTTTTTCGCCACGGACGCGAAATACGTGTAGTTGTTGCGCGCCTGCGACTCACCGGCGAACGCTTCGAGCAGGTTCTTCTCCGTCTTCGTGCCGGAATACGGGTTCTTTTCCTCGACCTTCTTGAATTTCTCCGCCGACTGCTTGCAGACCGGGCATTTTTCCGGGGGCTCGTTCCCCTCGTGAACGTATCCGCACACCGTGCAAATCCATTTTGCCATGTTCGTTTCTCCTTTCGGCTTTTCGATTTTTTCGTTGTTCGGGATCATGGTAAGCAGCTTTCGCGCGGCATCCGCCGGGAATCCCGCACACGGCGGATCCTTGACCCAGTTCTCGAGCAGCTCGTGCACGTTCCCGCTCTGCGGGAGCATGAATCCCGCTTCGCGCATAAGGTCCTCCGCCATGAGCCGCTCGGATTTTGCGACCGCCGTCATAAGGCGGGAAAGACCGTCTTTTTCCGTCGTCTCCGCGATCCGCCGGGCGGCACATTCCCCGTCCGCCTTGCTCTGCGCCAGATCTTCCAGCACGGCGCGCACGCGGACCGCCTTCGGCTGCTGCGGCGGGTAGTCCGCGGGGACCATGCTGATCGCCCCGCTCGGACACGCCGCGGCGCAGTCGCCGCAGCCGATGCATTTTGCCGTATCGATCACGCTGTTTTCCGTATCGGCCGCGCCGACCGGGCAGACGTAGAGGCAAAGGCAGTCTTTCGTGCAGAGGCGCAGGTTCCTGACCGCAACCTTCTTCATTCTCGGCCCCTCCCCTCGATCTTCTCGAATTTCCACGCCGGCACCTTGCAGACCGGGCAGAGCGCGGGCGCGTCGTCCCCGATATACACGAATCCGCAGACGGTGCAGATCCAGACGCTTTTGCCCGCGAGCATCGCCTCGCCCTCTTTGAGATAGCGTCCGACGAGCGACGACAGCATCCGCGTCACCTTCTCGCCCCACACGCACGCGCGTGCGGCGCCCCGATCCGCGGCCCCGTCCGCCGCCGCCCGCACGCCGGCATATCCGTCGACGTCGCTCATGAGACGCGCGGCGACGCTCTCCGCGTCCGCGTCCGCGACGGGCGGCGCGGCGGCGGCGAAGCAGTCGGCGAGCTCACGAAACAGCTTCGCTTCCTCCGCCTTGTACTGCTTCTCGCACCCCCGCGCGAGATTGGAGCAGAGCGCGGCGAGCTGTCCGACGGAAAGCTCCTTCAGATCGGCGTCCTCCGCGGCGGGCGCAGGGACCGCGGGCGCGGGTCCCGCTTCCTTCTCCGGCGCGAAATCGCTTTTCGCCGCGCCGCACAGAGGACATTTCCAGTCGTCCGGCAGCGCGTCGAACGGGATCTTTTCCTTCGCGTCGTCGTAGACGTACCCGCAGATCCCACAGACGTAGCGCATGGTACATTCCTCCTTTATCGCAGTATTTTGTTCGCGTCTTCTTCCTCTTCTCTCCCGCGCGGCGGGAGAGGCAGGAGCATGGGCGTGCGCGCCCTGTACGCGGCGTAATCGGGGCGCCGCGCGGCGTTGTGCTTCTCCATCATCGGGATGGATACGAAAAGGAACAGAGCGATCACGCAGAGGAACCCGAGCCCTTTATACCATATCTCCGGGCAGCGCGCGGCGAAATATACGTACAGTCCGCACCAGAACGACATCTCTCCGAGATAGTTCGGGTGGCGGGAGTACTTCCAGACGGAGATATCGCAGGTCCTGCGCTCGCCCGCGTGCTCGCGCAGAAAACGGTGGATCGCCCGGTCCGAGACGTGCTCGAGGAGCACGGCGCCGAGCATCACAAGGAGCCCTATGACCGACAGCGGCGCGAAACGCTCCCGCTGCACGGCGAGGAGCCCGCTGACGAGGGCGGCGTACACGACGATCGTCGGCACGAAATGCAGCCCGCAGAAGCTGACGCACTGAAAAACGAACGGCGGGTATTTTTCGCGGTACGCGCGGTACCGCCAGTCCTCGTGTCCGAGGCCGCGGTACGTGACGAGCCAGTTCGCCGTCAGGCGAAGCGACCACACTCCGACGGCGGCGAGGAGCACGAGCGCGTTCACGTTCCAAAGATCGTACTTTATCATGACGGCGAGGAGCATCACCGGCGGGGCGACGCTCCAGTAGGGATCGTACACGGACACGTCCGCCAAGATCACGGACACGGCGAACAACACCGCCGTGGCCGTCGCCGTGAACGCCGCGGCGGCGGCGAGAAGATCCTCGATCCAGAGAAAGGGCAAAACGGCGAGGGCGAACGCCGCCGCGTAGGCGATCCCGTCTGCCAGCAGCCCGCGGGCGACAGCGCCGTCGGCGCGGGCTTTGACCGTATCGTTTTCCGTCATCTCACACGTCTGTCGGATAGCAGCCGTTCTCTGCTTTCCGTCCTCCGTTCAGCGTTCCGTGCCGAGCAGCTCGAGCTCCCCGGCGTACGGTTTCATTCCCTCGATGCAGATCGCCGCGACGTCCGAGACGTCCATCCCGAGCAGCGCACAGCCGCGGCGGATGAGCTCCCGGTCGCATTTCGCGGCGAATTTTTTATCCTTGAACTTCTTCATGAAGCTCCCGATCTCCAGATCCGCTATGCCGTTCGGGCGCATGCGGGCGCACGCCTGGATGATCCCGGTCAGCTCGTCCGCCGTGAACAGGCACTTCTCCATAGCTGTCACCGGCTCGACGTCGGTGCAGATGCCCCATCCGTGGCTCAAAATCGCGCGCACGTCCGACGCGTCGACGCCCTCCGCCAGAAGCTCCCGCTCGGTGTGTTCCAGATGTTCCTCCGGAAATTTCTCATAGTCGTAATCGTGCAGGTATCCGACCGCCATCCAGTGCTCGCGGTCTTCTCCGAAATGCTCCGCCAGAGCGCCCATGGCGTACATCACGTTCTTCGCGTGAAGGCGGAGATGGTGCTCCGTCACCTGCGCGTCGTGCAGCGCCCGCGCCCGCTCGAGTGTCAGCATGGTATCCCTCTTTTCCGCCGTATCGCTGTGTTTACCTTATTATACATGATTTTTTCGGAGAATGGTACGAAAAACAAAAAATAAACGGAAAAAAAATAAAAAACAACCGCCTCCCTCACCGAGGAAGGCGGTACGGCCGTCGTCACTTACGGCAAAAGCTCCTTTGCTCCTACGTAGGTATACGTCAGGCGGGTGTCGAATTTCCTTCCCGCCGCCATCTCGGCTTTGATCTCCTCCGCGTCGAAGACCTCGAACTGCGCCCAGACCCGCCCCGCTTCGACGGCGATAAGATCGGCGATATCCGCCCCGCATCCCGCGAGCACGTCGCGGCGTTCCATCGTCCCAAGATCGAGCCGGACGAGACGGCCCCCGGTCAAGGAATACTTCTTCGTCAGGACCGGTTTTGCGCCGAGGCGCCATGCCGGATCCGCGGCCTGTTTCTGCTCCTCGCTGAATTCCCAGATCACGCAGCCCTGATAGGAGAACTCCAGCGGCACGTAGTACAGAACGCCCGACTCCCGGTCGATGTGATAGAGCCGTTTCATGCGTACCAACTCGCGCCCCGGCAGCGGGATCGCGCCGCAGAGCACCTCCGCCTCGCTCTCTCCGATCCGTCGGCGCACGAGCTCGCAGACGGTCGCGCCGCGGCTCATCATGAGGGACACTTCCGGGTCGAAGTCCCCTTCGACCGTCTCGTCGTTCGGGGCGTCGACGCGTACGTCCGTCATACGGACGTAATAGAGACAGTCGTCCCAGATCTCATAGGTATAGGCGCTCCGCTCGGTCTCGAAGACGGCGGCGCTTGTCTGAAAGCCGTAATCCGCCGCGAAGATCGGGGTACCGCCGTACCTGCCGGTATAATAGACCGCGCCGTTGTCCGAGGCGAGGAGCGTGGGATACATCCCATCCGGATCCTCGAGCACGACGGTGAGGCCGCCGAAATTTCCGATCCGCGCGACGTTCATCCCGCCGTACGAGACGTGCGTGCCCGTCGCGTCCGTCGTCGTCTCCTTCGAGTACGGCACGGAGACGTACGCCTCGCCGCCGAGCAGCCAGAAATCGTCGATCACGTCCTCCTGTTCATAGAGGACCTTCACCTCCCCCGAAGCGACGTCCATGACGCGAAGCTGGTACGCATATTCGACGGGCATTGCCGCCGCGTTTTTGACCGCGCGGGCGACGTACGTGACCGCGCCGTCCGCGGCGATCACGCCGGATTCCGCCCCGATCCGGGCGGGACACTCCAGAAAATTCTGATGCGTACAGAACGGATCGAAGCAAAGCGGGCGCGTCTCGCCCGTATCGACGGGCGTATACGTCAGGATCCCGCCCTCGACGGAATACACCGTCCCGTCGGCAAAGACCGTCCTCTGCGCCGCGAAAAACGGAAGCGTCTCCGCCGCGCGCGGGACGTCCGTCGGAGCGGGAGCGTCCGCGCCGTCCTCCGCCGCCGTCCCCGTCGTGCCGGACAGGACGAGAGGACCGGAGGGAGCGCCGCCGCAGGCGGAAAGAAAGAGAAGAAGGACGCCAACCGCACACAGAATCTTTTTCATTTTCTGAAGCTCCTTTCGATCAAACGATCCCGACCGTCTTGCCCGCGTTTTTTCATACAAAGTTCCCTGCCGGGCTCCTTTTCAAAGAAGCCGCGTTTTCCCCCTCACTCCACGTACATTTTCCGCGCGGACCACGTCAGGGCGGAGACGGCGATCCCGGCGAGGACGATCCATAAGGCGAGCATCGTCCAGCCGGAGCCGAGGAGGGAGAGGCGTGCCGAGTCGAGAAAGAGCGGCGTCCCCGCGAGAAGGGAGAGGAAATTCACGCGCTGCGCCGCCCGCCACCCGAACGCCGCGAAGAGCGCCGGGCAGAGCGTCAGCGCGGCGGCGGAGCCGAGCACGGGCAGATGCCGCGAGAGCAGTTCCGAAAGCGCGCAGACGAGCATCGCCATGATGAGCGCCCCGAGAACGCGCAGGATCACGTACACCGCCGCGTAGCCGGTGAGCGAAAGGGATCCGGCGTACTCGCCGAAGAGCGAGATCGACGCGAGCGGCGCGCCCGCCGCCGGAAGATCGTAGTTGCGCGCGATGACGGTGAAATCGACCGCGCAGGAAAAGGCGGCGAGGAGCACGGCGATCGTCCCGCCCGAGACGAGCTTCGCTCGGAAGGTCTCGCGCCGACCGCGCTTCGTCACGCGCAGAATCTGCGCAAAGGAGCCCGCCGACGCGCGCGAGACGTACTCCCCCGCGAAGGTGCCGGTCAGAAGGAGCAGCACCGCCGTGTAGAGGAAGAGATCCGCGTCGCCGGAGAAGAGCCGCCGCCAGCCGGCGTCGTAGACGAACCAGCCGTCCCCGCGCGCCGCGAGATACGCCGCGTGCCGCTCGACCGGCGAAAGGACGGCGGAACGCGCCTCGGCGTCGCCGTACTCCGTCAGATAATCCCGGTATTCCTCATACCCGACCTCCTCCCGCGCGTACGCCTCCTGCATCGCGTCCTTTATTTCGAGGATCCCGTCGATCCGCGCGCGCTCCGCGGCGATCCACGCGGACTTCTCCTCCGTCAGCGGACCCTCGAGCACCGTCATGTATTCTTTGTACACCGCGTCGGCGTAGGAGGGCTTCGCCTCGTTCTGCCGCGCGGAATACCAGCCCTTCGACGCGAGCAGCGCAAGCAGCAGCACGAGGAACCGCGAGGAGACGAGCGTCTTGAACGTTTCCGCCCGAAAGAGCGAAAGCGAATACGTCCGCTCCGTGCGCCGCGTACCGCGCCGCTGCCGCGCGGCGGCGGCGCGCAGCCGCGCCCACGCCGTCATGACGGCGGAGACCGCCGGGTCGAGAAAACCGACGCGCCTCTCCGTTCCGCCCAGCGCGTGGAGAAGGACGGCGGCCGCCGCCCCGCCGAGGAGCAGGACGGCGAGAAGAACGAGCGTCACCGGCACCGTCCCCGCCGCCGCCCCGAAGAGATCGAGTGCGCGGTAGCGCTCGAAGAGCGAATTCACCGCCGCCGCCGACACGAGATTGCAGTGCGCCGCCGCATACGCCGCGTCGAGGCGCGAGAGGAGCAGGTTCACGCCGAAGAGCGCGAGCCCCGCCGGATAGCTGAGGACCGGATGGCGCAGAAGGTTCGAAAGAACGAGCACCAGCACGGAGAAGACCGCCGCCGCGAGCATCCGGACGAGGACCGTCAGGATCATATACGTCCCGACGGTGATCCGGTACGGCGAGTAGGTGAACGCCGGGAGCGCCTGGAGCGCGTTATACGGCGAGGAGAACCCGACCCGGAGCCCGAACGCCGCAAACGCCGTCCCGGCAAAGAGGAGCGTGAACAGCGCGCTGACGCCGACGGTCACGGCGATCTTGACGGCCGCCGTCCGGGCGCGTCCGCGCCGCGCCGTGCGCAGAACGGGCAGAAATCCGGTCTGCTTTTCCTGCGTGAAGACGACGGAGCCGACGAGGATGAGCATGAAAAAGAGCAGCGCCTCCCCGATCCGGTACTCAAAATAGCCGTCCCAGCCATGCACGTACTCCACCGCGATCCGCACCGTCCCGCGCAACGCCTCGTAGCGCCGGACGACCTCCTCCTGATACTTCCAGATGAAGGTGTCCTCCCCCACGCCGACGCGCCGGTATTCCCTCAGGTTGGCGCGGGCTTCGTTTGTCACGTGCTCGAGCCGCGCGGAGTATCCCCCGGACTGGTTGATCGCCGTATACAGGAGCCGGAAAAGCAGGCTGTCCGATATCGCGTCGTCGTCGGAGTAGCGGTTCGGCAGGCGCTTCCACTCGTACGGTTCCTCTCCGGCGCGCTCCGCCTCATAGGAGAGCACTCTCTGCTCCGTTTCGTACGCGGTGATCTCCCGATACCACGCCTCGTATTCTTCGGGATCCTCAAAGTATCCCTCAAAGAATTTCCCGACCGTCCCGGCGGGGCAGCGCGCCGCGAACGTTTCGCCCGCCGCCTGCCACGCGAGGAAGAAATTGAGCGCGAGGAACACCGCGAGGAAGACCCACACGACCCGCGCGCCGAGGAGCTTGCGGCATTCCGCGCCGATCAGTCCCCCGCGCCGGCGGGATCTCTTCCCCGCCGCCGCTTCGCGTTCCGCCTCGCCGTACGCGAGGTCGATCCATCGCCCGTCGATATTGCCCACGGCGCGCATCACGTCCGCGCCCGTCAGTTTCCGCTTCATGCGTCGATCCCTTCTTTCTTCAGTTCCGCGGCAAGGTCGTGCCGCAGCCGTTTCAGCATCCTCGCTACGGTCGCGGGGCTCGTCCCCGCCGCGCGGGCGATCTTCCGCATCGATTCGCCGGAGAAATACCGCCGCACGAAGACGGCGGCCTCCTCCCGCGTCCGTCCGGCGAGGAACCGGTCGATCGCCCCGGCGAGCGCCAGGGACCCGACGACCTCCTCCTCGAGCGAAACGTCCGCCGCCTGCGCCGTTTCATCCAGCTCTTCGAGGACCGCGCTCCGCCGGAGGGCCTTTTCCGCCGCCATCCGGTTCATCGCCAGATTCCGCACGATCCGCGCGGCGTACGCCCGGAGGGAGACCGGATCCTCCGGCGGGATGGCGTTCCACAGCCGGAGGCAGGCGTCGTTCAGGCATTCCTCCGCCGTCCGCGCGTCCCCGGTGACGCCGAGGGCGATCCCGCGGCACAGCTTGCCGTACAGGCGGATGAATTCTTTTATGGCGCGCTCGTCCCGCGCGAAAAACAGCGCGACGATCTCCCTCTCGTTCACGGCGGATCCTCCTTTCCGGGCAATCTTCCCGTATTATATTATAAGACCGGATTTTTCGCAAAGTGTTTCACGAAAACGCCGGTGCGGGCAAAAAAAATCCGCCCGATCCCGATTTTCCCGTCGTTTTCCCCGTTTTTCCTAGTATTTTTCGGCGTTTCCGCCATATTTTATTGAATAATGCCATATCATATGGTATAATAGTGACAGCGGCAGCCGCGCGGAGAGCGGCGGCACGCGCACGGAAAACCGGCGGAGATAATTTGTGAACGATTTGTAAATTTTCATTTTTTTTGCTTTACCCCCGCAGATTTCGGGGCGTTTTGTTGTCTATATAAGCAGAAACAAAAATACTGCTATTTCCGGCGCCTGTGTAAATGCGTTCGTGGGGGATGCGCTCCCCCGTCGCGGCCGCGGAAAGCGGCGACCGAAAAGCAAGATCAAAAACATGGAGGAACGACCCATGAAAACGGCAAAGAACGTCCTGACGGCGCTGCTCGCCCTGCTGCTTATTCTGCCGCTGTTCGTCTCGTGCGGCGGGACGCCGGGGCAGACGACGCCCGGCGGCACGCCGAAGACCGCGCTGCTGCGCGACAACCGCGTGATCGGCATACAGAATTTCGTCGTGTGCGGGGACTACATATTCCTCGGCGGGAGCACCGCCAGACGCTGGAACACCGTGACGGGCGAGATCGTCGGGGCGTGCCGGGATCCGGAGTGCCGCGGGGACTGCCCGCTGGAGAGCGGGCGCTGCACCCTCATCCAGGTCGCGGACGGGAAGCTGTTTTTCTGCGCGCATATGATCAAGGAGCCGCATATGGGGATGCACCCGGTCCGCGTCGGCTATCAGGACCTTCTCACCGGCGAGGTGAAGATCCTGCTCGAGTCCTCATACGTCGAACAGCTCTCCCCCATCTCCGTGTACGGCGGGAAGCTGTATTATACCCGCTGGCTCATGAGGCAGGGCGCGGAGGATGTTGGCGGTGAGGCCGCGCTGGACCCGGACAATTACGAACAGCATCTCTGCCGGGTCTCCGTGGAGAGCGGCAGAGAGGAGGTGCTGCGCGCCGCCCCCGACGAGACCTTCGTCATCGTATCGGACGGGTATTTCGTCACTTACTCAAAGGAAGACAACGTCATGTACTCCTACGGCGAGGATTTCCGGGAGCGGACGGTGCTCCTCGACTTCGGCGCGCAGGGTCTGCGGGCCAGCCCGCACGGGAATTATCTCGACGGGAAGCTGTACTTCGGCGTGAGCCGCGACGCCGTCGACGACGGGGCGGCGGAGAGCAGTCTCTGCTCGTTCGACCTCGCCTCGGGAACGCTGACGCCGCTTTTGGAAAAGAAGCTCTCGCGCTGGTATCTGACGGAGGACGCGATCTGGTACTTTTTGGCGGATGAGATGCGCTGGATCTTCCCGGAGGGCTGGGAGGAGATGACGGAGGAGGAACGGGAGGACGATCCTCCGCAGTTCGACGATACCGTCCTGTACACGTGCGATCTCGACGGAAAAAATGGGCGCGCAGTCTGGAAGAACGCCGCCAGGAGGTTTCTGGACCACATCGCCGTGACCGACGGCATGCTGTACGGCGAAGTAAACGAAAACAACGAACGGTATAAAGCGACCGACGTGGCGGTCGATCACACGAACGGGCTGTCGGTCTCCGCGGGGCAGACCGAGCACTACTTCTGCGCGATCGACTTCGCCGCGAACACGGTAACGGACGTGGAGACGGGCGCGCTCCACGAAAACGCCGCGACGCTCATGCTCGCCTTTGACGAATACGCCCCGCCCACGTCCTCCGAGGGGGATCGCTTCGCTCTGGAAGAGGTATACGACGAGGCGACGGACCGGCGCGGGTACTGCATCGTCGGGCCGGGCGCCTTCAAAAAAGAACTGTTCCTCGACCTGTCAAAACTGGAGGACGATCTGCCGTATCTGTGGGACGGCGGCAGCGGCCTGCGCGGGATGAAGAATCTCGTAATGCTCACCCTGCCGGGAGGCTTCCTTGAGATCCGCGTAGGATTTGCGGACTGCCCGCTCCTCACCACGGTCAGGATCCCGGCGTCGGTGCGGAAGATCGGCTCCTCCGACGGGATCGGGATCTTTGCGGGGTGCCCCGAGTTGTCGTTCGTGTTCTACGGCGGGACCGTCGAGGAGTGGAACGCCATCGAGAAAACGGAGGGCTGGAACGACGGCGCCGCGCACTTCACCGTACTGTGTGACGACGGAAGCGTCGCGTATTAAGGGCGGCGTCCCGATACGGCAATAAGAATGAGATCAAAAAAGGAGGAATCGCCCATGAAAACGACCGTGAAACTGCTGACGGCGCTGCTTGCCGTTCTCTTCGTCCTCCCGCTTCTGTTCTCGTGCGGCGGCGGGACGCCGACGCCCGGCGGCACGCCGGGGGAGACGCCGAACGAGACATCCGGAGTACCCGCGGTATCCCTCGAAAACCTCAGCAATAAGGTACTGAAAAACATAACCATCATTCCCTGTGGAAACCTTCTGTTCACAAGTCAATGGTCCGTCATATATCGTTATAATACCGCAACAGGTACCTTCCGAAAAGCGTGCATGGACCCGGAATGTGACGGGGACTGCTCACTGGAAAGCGGGCAATGCTATCCCCTTCAGGTCGTGGACGGAAAGCTGTATTTCTGGACGGAAATGATGAGACAGCAAGTTCTGGGAATAAGGCCGACCTATCTGGGAAGTCAGGATCTCGTCACCGGTGAGGTAAAAATTCTTCTTGAAGCCACGAGTACACAGCCGCCCGGAGGCCCCGAGTTTGTGTATGATGGGATGATGTATTATTTGCGCACGATGCTGAAGCTAGACGTGGATCCGAACGATACCATGGCCGTTATGGATCCGAACAATTATGACGTGCATATCTGTCGGATCCCGATCACCGGCGGAAAGGAGGAGACGCTGCGGCTCGCCCCCGACGAATTACTCTTTGTAGTATACGACGGATACTATCTTACACGCTCTGCCGTCGACAGGTGCGTGTTCTCGTATGACATGGATTTCAAGGAACAGACCGTTTTCTTCGATTTCGGGGCGCTGGGGCTCCGGTGCGCCTCCGACGTACAGTATCTGAACGGGACGGCATATTTTTATGCTCTCAAAGACGGGGATAAATACGTCGGTTTCTACTCTTTGGATCTTGCAACAAAAGAACTGCGAACGCTCATAGATAAGCCGATTACAACATGCCGGGTGACGGAAGACGCGATCTATTACAACCTGAAAGAAACCCGGTATATGTACAAGCCGGAGGGCTGGGACGAGATGACGGACGAGCAAAAAGAAAAGATTCCGCCCAAGATCCTTAAATGCAGCGCGGAGCTGTACGCCTGCGACCTCGACGGTCAGAACGAGCGCGTGGTCTATACGGATGCAATGAGAGATTACACCGAAGACTACACCGTGATCGACGGCGTGCTGTACGGGTGGATCTACGATTTCGATGAAAAAACACACAAATGGAAGGATCGGTACTTCGGTTCCATAGACTTTGAGAGCGGCGAGGTCACGAATATCTTTCAGTGGACGAGTTCAAGAAAGAAATGAAACTGTACAAATACGAGCTTGAAAAGATATGGCAGGCGCGGTTCACGCAAATTTGAACGGTATGTAAATATTCGTGAGATATTTTTTGAATAATCCGGCGGATCGAGCAGATTCGTCGTGCGATTGTTGTCTTATTATACGGGAGGGTGTATAATCGGTGTATAATCATAGTAACGATTGCCGCCCGTCCCATACCATTCCGGTAAGGAGGCTATCCGTCATGAAAAAACGAAAGCACATTTGTCTTGCCCTTGCCCTTCTCTTCGTCCTCCCGCTGCTCGTCTCGTGCGGCGGCGGGACGACGACGCCCGGCGGCACGCCGGGGGAGACGCCGAACGAGACATCCGGAGTACCCGCATTTTCCCTCGAAAACCTCAGCAGCAAGGTACTAAAAAACAAAGGTGTTATTACCTGCGGTAGTTTTCTTTTCACAAGTCGATATTCTACCATATTCCGCTATAATACGGCAACGGGCACGTTCCCAAAAGCATGCATGGATCCGGAGTGTACGGGAGACTGCCCGATGGAAAGCGGGAACTGTTTCCCCCTTCAGGTCGTTGACGGGAAGCTGTATTTCTGGGCGGAAATGGTGAGGCAGCCTCTCGATTGGGGACACCCGGTATATTGGGGAAGTCAGGACCTCGTCACCGGAGAAGTAAAGATCATTCTCGAATCCACGAGCATACAGCCCGCCGGAGGACCAGAGTTTGTGTATGACGGGATGATGTATTACATGCGAATGATGCTGAAAGAAGACGTTGACACCAGTAATCCGACAGCCGTGCTGAATTCTGACAATTATGATCTGCATATCTGCCGGATCCCGCTCACCGGCGGCAATGAGGAAACACTGCGGCTCGCTCCCGATGAAACGATCTTTGTCGTAGCGGACGGATATTATATCACGAACTATACCGCATCTGATCGGGATGTCAACTGCCTGTTCTCGTATGATAAGGATTTCAGGGAACAGACCGTTTTTCTTGATTTCAAAACCTCAGGTCTTACCTGCATGTCTTCCGCACAATACCTGAATGGAACGGTATACTTTTATTCCCGCAAGGACGGAGAACAGAATAATGTTTTCTGTTCTCTGAAACTTGCGACCGGAGAACTCAAACTGCTCATAGATAAACCGATTGCTGCATGTCAGGTGACGGAAGACGCAATCTATTACAGCTTGAAAGAAACCCGTTGTCTATACAAGCCGGAAGGTTGGGATGAGATGACGGACGAGCAGCAGCAAACTGCGGAAGAAAAGCCGATATACTATTTGGCCGGTGCGGAGTTGTACGCCTGCGACCTCGACGGACAGAACGAACGTGTGGTATACACGGATCCGGTGAGAGATTTTATCGAAGACTACACCGTGATCGACGGCGTGCTGTACGGGTGGATCTACGACTTTGACGAACAATCGCACACATGGAAAGACCGGTACTTCGGTTCCATCGATTTCGAGAGCGGCGAAGTCACGAATATCTGGCAGTGGACGAGTTCAAAGAAGAAATGAAACTGTACAAATACGAGCTTGAAAAGATATGGCAGGCGCGGTTCCCGGCGATTTTGTTCGCCGTGTTCGCCGCGCTCAGCCTTGTGCTGTCCTACGTCATAGCCAACCGTGCGCCCAACTTCGAGCGCGCCAAGGCCGTCGCCTACGCCGCCTACGCCGAGGACCCGGAGGGCGTCGAGGCGTATCGGCAGTACATGCAGGAGACGGGGATTGCCGCAATGCGTCTCGGACGCGACCCGGAATATCCCTATACCTACGACGAGAGCGGCGCGGTGAACGACAACGCCGTGCTCCATAACCTGCAAAGCCGGCTCGAATACCTCGGCGGCGGCTACGATACGAGCATTCGCCGCATCATAGCGACCGCCGAGCGGCAGGCGGAGGACCTCGTCAGCTTCGGCTATGCGCCGGACGGGTACGAGGTGCGCGCGAACCGCGCGCTCGTCGAGCGGTACGAATCGCTCGGGGACGCCGTCACGCTTGAGACGGGGTACGCAATGGGGTACGACACGTACCTGACGAACCCGGTCCTGCCGTGGCTGATCCTTCTGTACGTGACGCTGAGCGCCTCCTTCATCTTCCGCAGCGACTTTGCGAGCGGCGCGTACTCGATCATGCGCGCGTCGCGCCGCGGCGGGCTCCCGACGGCGCTCGCCAAGCTCGGCGCCGTCATGACGGTGACCGTCCTGTCAGCGGTGACGTTCAGCGCGCTGGCGTTCGCGGCGGCGGGATACGCGCGCGGGCTCTCCTCGCCATATATGCCGATCCAGGCGTTCCCGGATTTCTACGCCGTGCCGTGGCGCGTCACGATCCTTGAATATCTCTTCCTCCACCTCGGCGTGCGCGTCCTCGCCGCGGCGCTCTACGGGGCGTTTCTGTCGCTTATCGCCTCACTGCAGACGTCGTATATCGGCTGCTTCGGCGCGGGCGCGCTCCTGTACGGCGCGAATTTCTTCCTCTTCGCCCGGAATTACTCCGGGACGGTCCCCTCGATCCGGTACCTGAACCTCGCGGGAGGGATGGACGCGACGGCGCTCACCTCCTTTTACCGGACGGTCTCCGTCCTCGGGCGGCCCGTGTCGCACGTGACGGTCTGGATCTGCGCGGCAGCGCTGCTGCTGCTCCTCTTCTCCGGCGCGGCGGCGTACTTCTTCAGCCGCAATATCCGCCTCGTCGTGCGGCGCTTCCGCCGCCCGTTCTTCAGGCTTCCCGCGCGCGCAATGCGGCGCACCGTCACGCGGACGCGCGTACTGTGCGGCGGGCTCGGCGGCGCGGAAGCGCGCAAGAGCCGCCTTATCCTGACGGTGCTCGCGGCGCTGCTCCTCCTCGCCGGGCGGGTATACACCGTCCGGAGCGGGATCGGGAACATGAAGCAGTACCGGGAGGCGATCTATTACCAGTACATCCTCTCCCTCCAGGCGGCGGAGGATCCCTTCGTCTGGCTCGATGAGGAGGAGGCGCGGCTCGAGGCGATCATCGGCAGGAAAGCGCAGATGGAGAAGGACTTCGAGAACGGTGTGATCGACCGCACGACGTACATCCGCTACCAGAGCGACCTCGACACCGCCGAGGCGCAGCGCTCCGTCCTCATTTCCGTGAAGGACTACGTCAACTATATCGCGGCGAAGAACATGGCGACGGGGCTCGAGGGGCGGATCATCTACACGAGCGGCTATGAAAAGCTCTTCTCCCTCGCCTCCGACGGCTTCTTCGCGGCGGCGGCGATCCTCCTCTGCGCGCGCGTCTTCTCCGTGGAGTACGAGGCGCGCGGTGCGAACGCCGGCTTCTCGCAGATATTGCGCACGACAAAATACGGGCGGAAGAAGACCTACGCCGTCAAGCTCCGGCTGTTCATGCTCTGCGGCGCCGCCGTCGCGGTCCTGTTCCGGCTGGCGACGGTCCTGACGGTGCGGGACGCGTACATCCTGCCGGACGCGGACGCGCTGCTCTATTCCGTCTCCGTCTTCCCGCTCGTCACTACAGGCATCACGATATGGCA
Source organism: Clostridiales bacterium (assembly GCA_016288155.1). GTDB lineage: Bacteria > Bacillota > Clostridia > Oscillospirales > CAG-272 > SIG701. Next base: position 46,711 of record JAEEYP010000114.1, read on the forward strand.
GTACCTCGTGCTCGACGGGATCGCGCAAGCGAGCGGCGGGGCGCTGCTCTGCGCCATCCTCTGCGCGCTGTCCTACGCGGTGAAGACGACGCTGCCGTACCTCGGCGCGGCGATGACGGTCGTCCTCATCCCGGAGATCACGGTGCGGACGGCGCTGACTATGCTGCCGTACCTGAGCCCGATCTCCTTCACCGC
>JAEEYP010000115.1 GCA_016288155.1 Clostridiales bacterium
ATCCGGCGCGGAGCTTCACCGTCACGGGGACGCCCCAGGGAGCGGCGCCCTCGGCGGCCGCCTCCGTCAGGCGCGCGCACAGATCCGCGTCGAGGAGCAGCGCGCTGCCGTCCCCGCCGGAGACGATCTTCTTCACGGGACAGCCCATATTCAGATCGATCGCGTCCGGTCTCCGCTCGCCCTCGACGCCCGGCAGCGTGCCGGACGCCGCCATCGCGGCGGCGCGCCGCATCTGCTCCGGATCGTGCCCGAAGAGTTGGATCGCCGTCGGCGCGTCGTCCGCCCGGAGCGCGGCGAGCATACCGGTCTTTTTGTCGCCGAAGCAGAGCGCAGCGGCGGAGACCATCTCGCTCACGGCGTATTCCGCGCCGAGGCGGCGGCAGAGCGTCCGCATCGCCCGGTCCGTATATCCCGCCATCGGCGCAAGGCACAGCCCGAACCGGAGCTGCACGTTCCCGATCCGCACTCCCGTCTCCCCCTTCTCCGTGTCGCTTGTTCTTGTCATTTCCCGACGCAGAAGCGCGAGAAGATCCCCTCGATGATCGCTTCGTCCACGCCGCGCCCGTCCACGCCGGACAGCTCCGCCGCCGCGGACTCGCACATCGTGCATACGGCGTCGAGCGGATCGCCCCGCCGCAGCGCCTCCAGCGCGCAGGCAAGCAGGCCCTCCGCGCGTCCGAGCAGCGCGTCCTGGCGCGCGTCCCAGATCACAGCGTCCCGCGAACAGTCGACGGCATCCGCGCCGGCGGCGGCAGCGACCGCCGCGTACAGCGCTTCCCTGCCCTCTCCTGTCCGGGCGGACAGCCGGACGGCGGGAGAGAAGGAAGCGCACTCCTCCTCGTCCAGCGCACAGCCGCGGTCCGCTTTGTTGAGCACGGTCACGACGGGGACCCCGGCGGGCATCGCGCGGTACAGCCGTGCGCATTCCGCCGTGAGCGGCACGCTCGCATCCACCACGAAAAGGATGAGCGCCGCGTCCTCCAGCTTCCGCCGCGCGCGCTCCACGCCGATCCGCTCGACGGCGTCTGCGCTCTCGCGGATGCCCGCCGTGTCGGAGAGGAGCAGCGTCACGCCGCCGAAATCCGCGGCGGCGGAGAGGACGTCGCGCGTCGTTCCCGGGATCTCCGTGACGATGGCGTCCTCCCGTCCGAGCAGGAGATTGTACAGCGAACTTTTGCCGCTGTTCGGCACCCCCGCGATCACGGTGGGCAGCCCGGAGGCAACGGCGCTCCCGCAGCGGAAGGTCGCCCGCAGGGCGCGGATGCGCGCAAGCGCCCCCTCCATCGTCCCCGCGAACGCGCGCTCGCCCTCGTCGCCGACGTCCTCCTCCGGATAATCGATCGCCGCGTACAGCGCGGCGAGCACGTCGGTCAGGCTTTCCGTCACCGGCGCGAGCGCCGCGCTCAGCCGCCCCTCGGCGGCGGCGGCGGCCAGCGTGCGGCGGCTTTCCGTGTCGGCGTCGATGAGCAGTCCGACCGCCTCCGCCTCCGTCAGCGTCAGCTTCCCGTTCAGAAAGGCGCGCCGGGTGAACTCGCCCGGTCCGGCGGGCGAGGCGCCGGCTTCCAATGCCGCGCCGAGCACCGCCCGCGTCACGGCGACGCCGCCGTGACAGGAGATCTCCGCGACGTCCTCCCCGGTAAAGGACGACGGGGCGCGGTACGTCACGGCGATCCCGGTATCGACCGTCTCGCCGTCTGCGCGGCGGATCCGCCCGTAGACGGCGCGGCGCGCGCCGCACGCGGAAAGAGGCTTCCCCCCCGCGGGGACGAATACCGCGTCGGCCACGCCGAGCGCGTCGGAGCCGCTTATGCGGATCACCGCGATCCCGCCCTTGCCGGGAGGCGTGGACACCGCGGCGATCGTAGGATACAGTTCCATCTTCTCAGATCCCGTATTTCACAAAAGCATAGCGCGGGTAATAATCGCCGCACTCCGCGCCGTCGCTGCCGCCCCACGATCTCTCGTAGGAGAAGGTACGCGGACCGACGCCGGTCGGCTCCGGATCCCCGCGGTGGAACGGTCCCGCCGTGTTGCGCAGGCTGTTGACGAACCGCACGCGCAATTCGTTCTCCCCCTCCCGCAAGTACGGCGCAAGATCGACTTCGTCGTCAAAGAAGACCGCGCCCGCCGCCTGCCCGTTCACGAAGATCTCCGCCGCGGCGAAGCGTCCCTGCGGACGGAAGACGGTCGGATCGCCCGGTTTCCAGCGCAGGACGGCATGCGCCGCAACGGGTCCGCCGTAGAACGGAAAACCGTCCCGCACGAGGTCGTGCACGGCGATCTCCGCGCGCGGCGCGGTGATCGGGAACGCGCCGTCATAGATGACGGAGGAGCGCTCGCCGTCCCGCATTTTCGCCGCGTCCGCGCCGACGCGGAAATCACCGATCAGATATACGTTTTCCAGCTCCGTATCGAAACACAGGCAGTTGCGCATCGACTCCATCAGATTGCCGAACAGCACGTCGTATACGAGCTGCCGCTGGTAATAGTCGAAGGTGAGGATCACCTCGTTCTCCCCGAGGCACAGCCGCGGCGCGGCGTCCGCGCGGGAGAAGGCGGGATCCGGCTCCAGGTATCCGTCCGCCGTCAGCGGATGACCGTTCAGAGTCACGCCGCGCACGGAAGGCGATTCCCACACGAGCGAAGCGGACGCGGGGATCGTCTCCACGGTGAAGGCATAGCGGAGCGCGAGCGGTCCGCGGTACCGCTGCGCGAGCAGATTGTCGCGCACCCGCTCGAGCGGGCGCGGTTCCGTCCACGTCTTCCCGCCGTCCGTCGAGACGGACACGCGATCCATGACGAGCGTGTTCGTCACCGGCGCGTCCAGCGTCCATATCTCCGGCAGCGCGATCGCAGGCGCGCGCCCGGCGGATACGCGCGGCGGGAGCAGCGCGGCGTCCGGATCCTCCAGGATGACCGCCGACGCGGACTGCGGCAGATCGAGGCAGACGACGAGCGAGCCGTCCTCCTCCCGCCGACCGCAGAGCGGATATTCCTCCAGCGTTTCGATGTTCACGCCGACCGCGCCGCGGCAGGCGCAGAGACGCAGCTCCGTCCCGAGCGCGTCGTGCTCCGTGATGTTCGCGGCGAACACGATCCGCCGCCCCTCCGAAGCGCGCACGCGCATGCGTACCTCCGGTACGTTCGCGCCCTCCCGAGTGAGACGGACGGACGACTCTCTTTCCAGCGCGTCCAGACTGATATTTCCCGTAAGATCCGACAGATCGGCGGCGCGCCCGTCGACCTCCTCCGGCACGGCGCCGACGAAGCAGAGCCGTCCGCCGTTCTTCTGGTATTCCCGGAGCAGTCGCACCGTGTTCGCGCTCAGCGTCCGCATCTTCGGCACGACGACGGTGTCGTAGCGGCAGAGCCCGACGCGGATAGACGCGCCCTCCACGGCGGCGAGCGTCTCCATCATCCCCTCGTCCCCGAAGTGATACTGGATCTGATGCTCGCCGAGAAAGCGCACGAGCGCGTCCGTGTTCGCTTCCAGTGCGGCGATACAGTCGCCGACCTTCCTCTTGTAGTCGCAGTACGCGGCGCGGATCGGATGGATCACGAGGACGCTCGCGTCCTCCTCCCCCTCCGAGAGGATCCGTCCGAGGTTCGTGAAGTGGCGGTTGAAGCGCTTCAGCCACGGCTGCCACGGGTTGTGCGCGGAGTAGTGCGCCGGGTAGTCGCGCTTGCGCTGTCCGCGCTCCGAATACGGATACAGATGATGGCACATCAGATTGACGCCGCCCGCGTACTGCATCTCGGCGATCCGCTTGAGCTCCTGCGGGCTGACGTCCCAGCCGCAGCAGGCGAACGTCTCCGTCAGCGCCTTTTTGCGTCCGATCTGCGCGCACACGGAGCCGAGCTGGCGGGGAGACATGTCGTTCGAGACCCAGCGTCCGAGATAATCGACGCCGGGGATATGCTCGTACTGATAGAACGGCATGATACCGGCGCAGCCGAGCATCTGCCCGCCGAGCGATCCTTCCTCGATCGCGTGCCCGGTCACCCGGCAGCCGTTTCTCTCGCACCATTCGTAGATCGGCCGGATGAACGAACGGATGAACAGCTCGTGCAGGAGCAGATAATACTCGTACCGAAGCGACGACGCCCCCTCGAAATCCCAGAATACCGCCGGGAGCGCGTCGGCGAGCGGATGACCGTATTTCTCTTCAAAGCGCGCCGGGAGGATCTTCGAGTACGGCGACGCGTACCGGTAATACTGCGGCTCGTCGGTGAAAAAACCGGGCATCGCGCCGCCGAAATCCGCACCGACGCGGCGCCTGTATTCCTCGTGCGTCACCCGGAGGAATTTTTCGGTGATATCCGTGCGCAGCGTATCCACGTAGGACGGATCCGTCCGCTCCCGCACGACGGAAAACGGCGGTTCGTCCCCCGCCTGTGCCGCGCGGCAGACGCCGTCCCGGATGATATAGACGCCGAGCACGTCGCCGCCCGTCGGATACTCCTTTGCCACCTCACCGACCAGATACCGCGCCAGATTGTCCTCGTCGTGCAAGAGCGCGCCGCCGGCGAAGCCGCTCGGCCATCCGTTCTCGTCGTAACTCCACGCCTCCATGCCGCACTTCTTCGCCTCGTCCACCGACGCCGCGACGGCCTCGAACCATTCGTCGGAAAGATATTCCGTCTCCAGCCCCCCGCGCGCGTGCATGAAGAAGCCGTTCATCCCGATCTCCTTCATATTGCGGATCTGACGGCGCAGCTCTTCCGGCTCGAGCCGGTCGTTCCAGCTCCAGAACGGCAGCGGACCGTATCCCGGCGCCTCCACGCGTATCCTCTCCAGTATCCGGTCTTCCATATTCGTTTCCTTTCCCTCTGTGAGATCGGCCCCCCGGACCGTACGTATCCATCCTATCCCCCGCCCCCGGCGGGTCACGAAAATAAGCCCACCGCCATGCGCCACGGCAGCACAGCTGAACCTCGGGAATTGCCGGTATCCCGCGACAGCGGGACGATGTCCCTTGGGACATCGCGGCAATTCAGAAGTTGCCGCAGGCAACTTCAGTACACCAGCAGGCTGTCCTGCGCCACGGCAGCACAGCTGAACCTCGGGAATTGCCGGGATCCCGCCCCCGGCGGGACGATGTCCCTTGGGACATCGCGGCAATTCAGAAGTTGCCGCAGGCAACTTCAGTACACAGCAGGCTGTCCTGCGCCACGGCAGCACAGCTGAACCTCGGGAATTGCCGGTATCCCGC
>JAEEYP010000116.1 GCA_016288155.1 Clostridiales bacterium
AGCATCGTCGCGAGCTGCTCGCGGGTGATGAATTCGTCGGGGCCGAACGTCGTCATCGTGAGGCCCTTGACGACGCCCGCTTCCTTCGCCCACGCGACGGCGTCGGCGTACCACTCGCCCGCGGGCACGTCCTCAAAACCGCCCGGCGCGGCCGGTACGGGGGATCCCTCGCGGCGCCACAGAACGGTCGCGACCATCGCGCGTGTCAGGGACCCTTCGGGATCGAATCTGTCTTCGCCGATGCCGTTCATATAGCCGTTATCAACGGCGTACCCTATCGAAGCCGCGCTCCAGCGGCCGTCTTCTACGTCGGTGAAACCCGCGGCAGCCGATGCGGGAACAGCGACGGCAACTGTCGCGGCTGTCATAACGACCGCAAGCAGAAAAGAAAGCGCCTTTTTCATGTGCAGGGACCTCCTGATACGTGTTTGTTCCGGTAAAATATTCCTTTGCGTGATAATTATACCATACTCTTCGGCAGCGGTAAAGTTATAACGTTTTCACCAAGCGGTTCATTCGATTGCATACCGACGTCATTATCGTGCCCCCCGTTTCCCGCATCTGCCGATAATGAGGCGCGTTTTCAAAGAAAGATCCCCGGCACGCCTGGAATTTTTGACGTTTTTTCGGGTTTTGAAACGGGATCGGCACCCCGTGGGGTTCGGTTGACTTTCAAGGCGCAAAATGATATACTTTTTCCGTAAAAAACCGCATGGATCCCGGAAACCGCCGCGAGGCGGCCGCCCTTGATCCGCCATGAAAGAGGACTGAAAATGATAACGTACAACGAACCGATCAGGACTATAAAACTGGATACGCCTCACACCTCATACGTTCTCGGGATCCGCGACGGCGGATTCCTTCTGAATCTGTATTACGGGCGCCGTCTGCCCGACGACGACCTCTGGTCGCTTTCGAATCGACTCCCCAGCGCGTCGTTCAGCCCTTCGGATCCGGAATATACCGATTTTTCCACGGACGTCGCGCCGATGGAATACCCGACCGACGGGCGCGGCGATTTCCGTGTTTCCGCGCTTTCCGTGCGCGGCGCGGACGGCGACAGCGTGACCGACCTGCGTTACGTTTCGCACCGTGTGTTTCCCGGCAAGCCGGATATGCCCGGGCTCCCGCATCTGTACGCCGACCGCGACTCGCAGTGCGAAACGCTTGAGGTGACGATGCGCGATCCCCGGACCGCCGTGGAGGCCGTTCTCGTCTATACGGTATTCGAAGATTGCGACGCGATAGCCAAGCACGTCCGGATCACGAACCGGGGCGGGCAGACCGTGAAGCTGGAGTGCGCGCTGAGTTCCTGCGTGGATCTCCCGTCTATGGGATATGATCTGATCACGCTCTGGGGCAGACACGCCAAGGAGCGTCAGTTTGAGAGAAGACCGCTCGCTCACGGACTTCAGGGGATCCGCAGCAAACGCGGATCGTCTTCTCACAACCATAATCCCTTCGCCGCGCTGGCGTCGACCGGAGCGACGGAGACGACCGGAGAAGTTTACGGTTTCAATTTCGTTTACAGCGGGAACTTCACGATCACCGCCGAGGTGGATCATAACGCCGCGACGCGGATCGTCGTCGGGATCGACCCCGCCGGCTTCGAATGGACGCTCGCACCGGGCGAGACCTTTATTACGCCGGAGGCGGTACACGTTTTTTCCGCCGAAGGTATCGGCGGTATGAGCCGCGCTTTCCACCGCTGTTACGGAGAGCATCTGATCCGCGGAAGATGGAAAGAGGAGAAGCGCCCGCTCCTTATCAACAGCTGGGAGGCGGCGTTTTTCGACTTCGATACAGACAAGCTGATATCGTTCGCGGAACGCGCGAAGGAACTCGGGATCGAAATGCTCGTCATGGACGACGGATGGTTCGGAAAGAGGGACAACGACAAGAGCAGTCTCGGCGACTGGTTCGTCAACGAAAAAAAGCTCGACCTCGGCAGGCTGATCGACAGCGTGCATTCCATGGGACTGAAGTTCGGTATCTGGTACGAGCCGGAAATGATCTCGCCCGACAGCGAGCTTTACCGCGCTCACCCGGACTGGTGCGTTCACGTAAGCGGGCTCGCGCCGTCGATCGCCCGCCATCAGTACGTACTTGACGTTTCCCGTCCCGACGTGCGCGAAAACGTGTACGGTCAGATGCGCGAGGTCCTCTGCCGATATCCGGTCGACTACCTGAAATGGGATTTCAACCGCAATCTGAGCGAGGCGGGATCGGCTCTTCTTCCCGCCGAGCGGAGCGGAGAGTTTTTTCACCGTTTCGTGCTGGGAACGTACGAGATGCAGGATCGTCTGACCCGCGATTTTCCGGATCTGCTGCTTGAAAACTGTTCGGGAGGCGGCGGACGCTTCGACCCGGGCATGCTTTACTATTCCCCTCAGATCTGGGCAAGCGACAATACCGACCCGATCGAGCGGCTGAACATCCAGTTCGGAACGTCGCTCTGCTACCCGGCGTCCACGATGGGCGCGCACGTTTCCGCGTGCCGCCGGACGGGATACCGCACGAAGGGGGACGTTGCTCTCTGGGGTACTTTCGGATATGAACTCGACCCGAACGACCTCACCGACGAGGAGCGCGGGATAATCAAAGAACAGGTCGCGGAGTATCACAAGTTTTGGGATCTGATCCGCCGGGGCAGCCTTTACAGGCTGATCTGCCCGTGGGACAACGATTTCGTCTCGGCGTGGTCATTCGTTTCGGAAGACAGGAAAGAGGCTCTCGTCACGCTCGTGCGTATGCGCAGACAGGAGGAAACGCTTTTACGTCTGAAACTTCAGGGACTCGACCCCGACGCGGTATATACCGCGGAGGGAACGGGCGGGCGCTGTTCCGGCGCGCTTCTGATGTACGCGGGGCTCGATCTGACGGGCGAAGCCTGGGACGACGGCGAGAGCTGCAAGATACATCTTGTCGCGGAATGAACGCTTTGTACCGCGTCACGCCGCGCACGGTAAAGAAAGATCCCCGGCGAGAGCCGGGGATCTTTGCCGTTAT
>JAEEYP010000008.1 GCA_016288155.1 Clostridiales bacterium
CCCGAGGACGATATGACGGATAAGCAGATCCTCTGCGAAGAATCGAAGTTTACGACTCCGTCGGGGACGAACGGAACGTTCTCCGCGACGGGAGGCGCCGACTTATCGGACGGAGGGATCGAGGAGTCGGATGATTTCGCGGCGCCGGAGGCGGAGCCCGACGCAACGGCGACGGCGGAATGCGCGGAGGGCGGAAACGTGCGGGGGAGCAAGGCGCCGCAGACGCCCGCGGCGGCGGAGCCGGACGCGACGATGACGGTGCTCCGCGAAGCGGCGGGGGACGAAGCGTTCGACGCGTGGCAGATCTCGTCGGGCGGCGGCGACGGTTCACTTTGCGAGGCGGCGAGAACGCTCGGCGTCACGCGGGACGCGTTCCTCGACGCGGCGGGACGGCTCGGACTTTCCTTTGACGAAGCCGCGCTTGCGGCGATCTTCCCTGAAGACGCGCCGTAAAAGACGCTCAGAATACGAAAACGCACCGAAGTGCGAAAACGCACCCCGAAAGTCAGAGACTTTCGGGGTGCGTCGTTTTCGGCAGGGAAGCGGCCGGCCGCGCCGCCGTTCACCCCTGCGGGAATCCTTTGAGCGGCAGCTCGTACGTCCCGCCGCCGAAAGTATAGTAATAGTAGGACTTCTCGTTGTCGTCGTCGTCGAAGACGCGGCAGACCATGAACGCGCAGCTCCCGCGCACGGCGAGCTCGTTGATCAGCGTGCGCTCGCCCAGATCCGCGATCACCTCCGACGTGCCGTCCGTCCGGCGCAGCAGCTTCCCGCCGGAGACGTTGACCGTCGTATAGAGCTGCGGTTTTTTCTGTCCGGTCGCCTGATCCCGCACGTAGACGGTTCTGTCGATGTTGTACGGATCGCAGTCGAGACCGTAAAACGTTTTGCCGTCGTCTGTCGTCCACAGGGCGGGGTAGGGCGTCTCTTCACTGCGCCAAAGCGTGCGGATCTCTTTCCCTGTGAGATCCAGCTCTTTCAGATACGCATTGCTGCGGCAGAAGAAGCGGTCGCCGCAGAGGATATATTGGACGTTCTGCCCTTCTGCGCTGAGCTCCGGCACGTACAGCTCCCTGTTTTCACCGGTCGCCGTATCATAGGCGTGCAGGATACAGAGCTGGTCGGGGTAGTACACGACGCCGTCCCGCATGGTAAAAGCGCTGATCCCGTCGGAAAAGTTTCCCACCGCCCGCGTCGTGCCGCTTGAGAGCGAAAGCGTATCCATCTGCATTCCCGGCACGGAGTCGTCCGCCGTCAGCGTGCGGTACAGATAGTACAGCTTCCCGTCGTCGTACCGCATGAACTGGAGCCAGTCTCCCGGCTTTGTTCTGCCGTGAAAGCGGAGCGTGAGATCCATCTCGTCGATGCCGACGGACACGAGATCGTAGCTTTGCGTCAGGGGATTGTCCGACCCATACGGTCTCGCAAAATAGATCCGCCCGGTCTGCGGCGCGTACAGAAGCGTATTTGCCGCAAAGCCGTCGAATCGTGCGGCACAGTTTTCGTTATGATGATCGCATAACGGATCCCCGCACAGAACGCGCACTTCGCCCGTCGCTTTGCTTATGTACTTCAGAACGGCACTATCCCGTTTGTCAAAAAACACGATACAGTGTGCCGTTTCCACGAACGGCGTCCCCACAAAGGTCAGCGATTCCGTATGCGGGGCGTCCGCGTCGTAGTCCGGCATCGGCAGCCAGCGGTCGTTTGTTTTTAGGGGTTCTTCGGGGCTGTCCGGCACAGCCGTCCCGCTGTCGGGGAAGAGATCGTCGAAGTAGACGAGTTTCTTTCCGCATCCGGCGAGGAGGAGAAGGAAAATGAGGACGATACCGACGCATGCGGCAGGCAGACAGTGTTTCATGGGGGACCTCCGTTCGTGGTGTGATGGCGCGTACGCCCTTCACACAATACAACAATCGAAGCCCGCCCGCTGTCTCACGGATGTGCGATATTCCGGGAAGATCCGCATCAGGATCACGGCTCGATCATGTCCTGCGCCAGCCCGATGATCCTGTCCCGCGCGTCGGCGTCTCCCCAGAGGACGAACATGTACCGGTCGCACCACACCAGCAGCGCCTTGTCCTCGTAGAGGTACAGCTTTCCTTCGACGTTTTTCGTGATATGGACGGATTCGACCGAGAGCATGTCGTTTTTGATCCATACGTCGTCCGAACCGACCGTGTTCTGTCCCAAAAAGTACAATTCTCCGGCGGGACCGGTGATCATGTGCTCCTTCGCGGTGGGCAGCGAGATCCTCTCCTCGACGCGCCAATCGTCGGAAAGACCGCGCGGCAGCACGGTCTCCTCGATGGTCTCGGGCATTCCCGCTTCACGCTGGAACTGGATCCCGAGGTACGGACCGTACGTGTGCACGATCATGTTCCACATCGCCGCCCGTACCGGCTGCATCCCGATCATCGCGGAAAACAGGACCGTTCCGATGATGAGGATCACGATGGCGGCGGTCTTCAAAAGTCTGGGAACGCCGCCCGCCGCCGGGGACTGCTTCCGCTTTCTGAATGCGCGCGAGAACCGCTTCCGCGCCGCATCGCTCACCGGGTAATCCGTCGCCTCCGCCGCCTGCATCGCAGCGACGTCTTCACGAAAGCAGTCGTTTACCGCCAGGCGGAGCGCGATATCGAGCTGCCGGTCAGTCATTCGTATCATTGAGATATTTCTCCAATTCTTTTTTCATCTTTTTTCTGTTTCGTTCGAGGATCGTCCGCACCGTCGAGCTGTTGAGATGCAGGATCTCGCCGACTTCGGCGGACGTATGCCCCACGTAATAGGTCAGATAAAAGACGGAAGCTGCCGGCTCTCCGAGAAGCGCGATGCTTTGGCGCAGCATCTGTGCCGTTTCCGCGCGAAGGATCGCTTCGAGAACGGAATCGGACTCCTCATCGGTCTGCGGCAGATACGGGGTACTTTCTTCGGGCGGGTCGGGATCGAGCGCGTCGTACGATTCGAAGCGGATGCGTTTTTTCCGTTTGCAGAGATTGAACCACACGCTCCGCGTATAGATGACGAGCAGGCGGCAGATCTCTTTATCGTCCGCGTGCAGAAACGCTTCCCTGTACCGGACGACGTTTTCAAAGACTGCACCGGCAAGATCTTCCGCGTCCGCCGTGCTGTGCGACAGTTTCACGGCGAACGTCATGACCTTCGGGTAGTAGGCGGTGAAGATGCGCTCAAGGATCCCGCGCTCATCCTCGCCGAGCGTATCCGGCAGCATCAAAAATGGAACCATGAACCGTATTCTCCACGTATTTGATGAGGATATGTGTTCTCAATATACTATAACAATCGAGTGCGGCCATCTGTCTCACTGCGGAGAAAAAAGATGGGGAAATCCGTGCAAAAGCGGCGGGGATCCGTCGGATCCCCGCCGCCTGCCGTTACAGTTCGACGTGAACGAAGCGCGTATACTGCCGCAGCGGATACGTCCCGTCGTGCGCCTCGCCGCAGAAGGAGAGGGACATATCCCCCGCCTTCATGACGCGCTGCACGCCGGCGCGCAGAAGCAGCTCCGTGAGCTGCCGGCGCTTCTCCGGCGCCGCGATGAGCGCGGCGGTCTGGAGCGTTCCCTTGGCGCGCCGGAGCACGGGAAGCAGATACGGCACGGGCAGCGCCTTGACGAGCAGATTGCCGTACATGTCGGACAGCTCGAGCCGCCTGTCCGGGCAGACGGTCAGCGAACAGCCGTCGCCCGCGTAGACGGTACGTCCTCCGCGGCGGCTGCCCGCCGCGTGCTCCAGCCGCAGGCAGTACGCGCGCAGCGCGGCCTGCGCGGCGTCTCCCGGATCCGCTGAGGGGCGGGACCGGACGGCGTCGGAGAGGATGGGGAGAAATTCACGGCAGAAATCGTGCGGCGCCCGCGGATCGTCGGTGTCGAGATAGATCGTCTGGCAGGAGGAGCAGAGGAGCTGTTTCGTTTCGGCGACGTGCGCGGCGAGCGCCGCGAGTTCCGCTTCCCGATCCGCGTAACCGGAGATATAGGCGAAACCGAGGCGGTGCCCCCATTCGATCAGCCGCGCGCCGGTAGGGGCGAGCGCGCGGACGGCGCGCGTCGCCTCCTCGCCGCCCCATAGCACGATCCCGTCGGCGAGCGCCGCCATCTTCCGCATCCCCGCGGCGTCGGAGGACGGCGTATCGAAGACGTAGATATACTCGGCGAGCGAAGGTTCCAACCGGATCAGCTCACGGAGGATCTCGATCGTCAGCCCGCTGTCTGCCTGCGGCAGCTTCAGGATGTTGACGTTGCCCGTGAGCAGCCCTTCCAGCACGCTGAACGCCGGAAGACCGTCGACGTTTCCCGCCGCGATGTGGAACAGCGTACCGAGCGGGCGGCGCTCGGTGCGGATGCGTTCCGGTCCGTAGGGCGGCGCGGCATCCCACGCCTCGGGCCCGTCGCCGAGCTCCGTGCGGATCCGGTATTCGAGCGCTTCCCGCCGCATGACGGGGAGCGCCGCCGCTTTGTGTTTTTCTTCTTCTCCCGGCGCGAAGCGGCGCAATAGATCGTCGAAGAGCCCTTCGGCGATCCGCGCGCCGAGCGCGTCCGCGGCGCGCACGACCGTCTCGCGGGAGAGCGGGCGCGCCGCCAGCGTCCGGTTGACGTGCGCTTCCAGTGCAGAAAGAAGTTCCGGCTGCTTTTCGGTGGGGAAGAGTTCCCCCTGATACAGGATCATGGCAGTGCTCCTTACGTAAGCAGGATCTCCCGGATCCTTTCGATCTCGCTGTCCTCAAGCCCGCAGTCCAGAAGGAACGCCGTGCAGGCGAGCCGCGCATCCGGACCGTACGCGGACAGCTTCTCCCTGAAATCCCGGCACAGCGGGTGGTTCCTCGAACGGCTCCCCCAGCAGGTGAAGGAGGAGATCTCATAGTCGACGGCGAGATCCTCCTCCGGGACGCCGAGCATCCCGTTCAGGATGAACACCCACGTTCCGGTCCGGTCGATCCCGCCCCAGCAGTGGGTATAGATCGGATAGTTGTCCGTGTCGAGGAGCAGGCGGAAGGTCTCGGCGTACCGTTTTTTCTGCTCGTCGGTGAAGATCTCGCCGTAGGCGGCGAGCGGGACGTTGCGGTAGCGGATCCCGCTCCCCGCCATCGCCTCGGTCGCCGGGTCGCCGAGGCCGCGGATGTCGAGTTCGGTGCGGACGCCGAGCGCGAGCAGCTGTTTCTTTCCGTCCTCGGTGATGGCGACGTGTTTGTCCAGCTCCGACGTGCGGTAGATCATCCCCTGCTTCACGCGCCTGCCGTCCGCCGTCCGCCATCCGCCGATATCGCGGCAGTTCCGGCATCCGTCGATCCGGACCCACCGGGGCGGCTGCGGCGAGGTCGTGAACGGCACCGCCTCCGACGTGCCGCCGTCCGTGCGGACCGCACACCAGTACGTTTGTCCGACGAGAAGATCGTACAGCTCTGCCCGGCCGTCTGCTGCCGGGATCTCTTTCGCGCCGCGGAGATCGGGATACACGGAGAGGAGCAGCGTTCCCCGGACGGCCGGACGGTACGTCACGACGACGGGATCCGGCAGCGTCAGATCGGCGCCCTGTTCTTTGAGATGGAGCCAGTCGATCCGCTCGTCCGCTTCGATCTCCGGCTTGGCGATGAAGTCGAGCAGCTCCTGCTTCATGAGCGGTACCGTTTCTCCCCGGACGGGGGAAAGGATCGCGATCCGGGCGTCGCCCGCCGCGGTCTGATTTTCGGCGTTATTCATGGAGATCTTCCTTTCGTCAAATGATCGGGGAAGGCGATCCCGCCGCTCCCGTGAGCAGTTCCGCCGCGCCCGCGGCGCAGGTCTGCACGTTTTTCATGCCGACGCGGCCGAGGATCTCAAGGTACGGCGAACGGATGCCGCAGCCGCACGAGTCCGCCGGATGGAGGACGCCGAGGTCGTCCGTCATGACGCTGAGGATCGGAGTTGCGCGCACCATCGGCGTGATGAGGTTGACGAGCCCGACCTCGCCGGGCGGCAGCGGTTTGAGCGTGTGGACGTCGCGGATGAGCACGCGGCTGTAGACGGGCACGTGGAAATGATGCCGCGGGCAGTCGCAGTAGAGGATCGGATGCTCGGCGGCGCCGTAGCTTTCGATCACCTCGTCCTCGCCGATGCCCCACCGATCTTCGATGAGGCGGTAAAGCGCCGTCTTGTCGACGGCTTCCCGATAGAACTGCTTCCAGCCGCCGCCGAGCATCACCTTGGAGCCGCGCGGCAGGCGGACGCGGAGCCCGCGTTCCCTCATGCGCTCCAGCGTAAAGTAGGTATAGGCGGGAAAGCCGATGAAGCGGGTGGGGAAGGGGGAGCGCTCCTGCGCGAGGATCGCGCGGATCACGCCGTCGAGATCGGGAACGTACCGCCCGTCTCTCCGTTTCAGGGCGAACGTGCGGCTGACGGCCGGCGTCAGGCAGGTATAGCCGAAGGCGGTCTTGGCGACCGCCGTGCGGTTTGAAGGATGCGGGCGGAAGCCGAAGACGATATAATGGCAGGGCTGCGGCGAGACGAGTCCGCGCGGCGCGGCGACGCGGAGCACCATCTGCAGTCCGTTCAGGAGGCTCCCGGCGTCGAAGCCGATCTCGCTTGCTTTCCCGCTCGTACCGGAGGAGGTGGCGAGGATCGGCATCCGCCAGCGCGGCATGGAGAAAAGCCGGTGCGTTTTGAGGAACGCGGTCGGCAGAAAGGGCAGCCGTCCGAGGTCCTCCGGTCGGCGCAGGTCCTCAGGCTTGACGCCGAAATCGGCGAGGATCCGCCGGTACGCGGGGCAATGGGCGGATTCATAGAGACAGTTTTCCCGCACGGCGGCGAGGAAAAGCTCCTCCGTGCCGGATACGTCGTACGGATCCGGCCAGTAAAACAGCGCGTGTCGGTGATCCATGCGCGGTCTCCTTTCTCAAGCGCCGAGCGCCCCTTCGGCGACGGCCGAGGCGGCGACGAGGATATGGCAGGCGAAATACGTCGGACAGACGAGGCGGCCGCACGTTTTTCTGCCGAGGAAGCGTTCTTCGGCGATCAGCGTGTCGGAGAAGAGGATCAGCGCGATCCCGATGCAGAAGAGAAGCTTCGGCACGGCCGGCGCGCCGGAATGGAGCGAGACGCTCATGACGGCGAGGGAAATGCCGGTGTACGCCCCAATTCCGGCGCGCAGCGCGGGATCGGGCACGGCGGGATAGAGCGCACGGACGAGAAAGAGCACGTATCCGACGGTCAGCGCGGCGGCGAGCAGGATCCACGGCACGAGGAGCGCCGTGCGCTCTGCGCGCAGAACGGAATAGACGAGAAAGCACGCGTGCGCGCAGAAAAAGCCGCCGATGCCGCCGAGCAGCATTTTGTCCCCGTTCTTCCCGTCGGAGTGCGCCATGAACCAGTCACCGACGACGGAGCAGAGATAAGCGATCAGGATCCACGGGGAGGCGAAGGGCGAGGCGATCGCGGCGCAGCTCAGCGTCACGAGCGGACTGAAGGGATATATCCCGGTGAAGAAATGGAGGACGGCGAAGAGGGTCGGGATCAAAAGAAGAAGCACGTACGGGAACATAGACTGCCTCCTTTCGGCGGGATGAGAATAGTATACCATAGCTGCGCCTTGGAATCGCCGGAATTCCGGGCAGCGGAACCGCGGGGCTATGCCCACGCGGCGGCGATTCGCGTACGGGCACACTGACGTACGACCGGCGCTTTCTCCACGCTCGTATTATAACACAGATCCTTCGCGGATGCAAGAGAAAAGACCGGGCGAACGCCGCCCGGTCTTTCTCAAACGTGGGGATCAGATGCCTTTCTTTGCGCGGTCCATGTGCTCGAGCTCCGTCTCGTTCACCGTCGTGACGCGGCCGGGGATCGGCAGGATCTTCTCGCTGATGACGTCGATGATGCCGTCGGCCTGCGGGAAGAAGAACTTCTCCAGCTCGAACGCCGGGGTGATCCAGTTGCGGGAGCCGAAGACGACGGGCGGCGCGTCGAGGTAATCGAACGCCATCTCCGCGATGTTGGACGCCATGTCGCGCATGACGGAGTTGCGGTCGACCGCGTCGCCGACGATGATGATGCGGCCGGTCTTCTTGACGCTCTCGATGACCTTCTCATAGTTGAACGGAACGATGGAGCGGGCATCGAGGACCTCGGCGGAGATGCCGTACTCCTCCTCGAGTTTCTTCGCGGCCTCCATCGCGCGGTAGAGCACGGCGCCGATGGAGAGGATCGTGACGTCACGTCCGACGCGCTTGACGTCCGGCTCGCCGATGGCGACTTCGTAGTAATCGGTCGGGACGCCGCCTTCGTGGAATTCCTCACCCTTGTCGTAGATGCGCTGGGACTCGAAGAAGACGACGGGGTCGGTGCCGTTCAGCGCGGCGTTCATGAGGCCCTTCGCGTCGTACGGCGTCGCCGGGAAGCAGACCTTCAGACCGGGGATGTGCGCGGTCAGCGCGGTCCAGTCCTGCGAATGCTGCGCGCCGTACTTGGAGCCGACGGACACGCGGAGGACGACGGGCATCTTGAGGATGCCGGCGGACATGGACTGCCACTTGGAGAGCTGGTTGAAGATCTCGTCGCCGGCGCA
>JAEEYP010000009.1 GCA_016288155.1 Clostridiales bacterium
CCGCCGAAGTTGCCGTCGATCTGGAACGGCGGATGGTTGTCGAACAGATTGGGCAGCGTGCAGTTTTTGAGGAGCGCGAGGAAATTCTCATAGGCTTTTTCCCCGTTCTGCAGCCGTGCGAAGAAGTTGATGATCCACGCGCGGCTCCAGCCCGTGTGGCCGCCGCCGTGCGAGAGGCGGCGCTCGATCGTCTTCTGCGCCGCCGCGAGGAGCTCCGGCGTGGACGGAGTGATCTCCGTCCCCGGATGAAGGCCGTACAGATGGGACATATGGCGGTGCCCCGGCTCGGCTTCCTCGAATTCCTCCGACCACTCCATGATCTGCCCGTATTTGCCGATGCGGAGCGGCGGAAGCTGGGCGAGCGTTTTTTCGACCGTTTCACGGAACGCGGCGTCGTCCACGCCGAGGACGCGCATGGCGTCGAGCTGGAAGCGGAAGAGTTCGCGGATGATCGTGACGTCCATCGTCGGTCCGGCGCAGACGTTGACCGGCTTGCCGTCCGTCGGGCTGATGAACGCGTTCTCCGGCGAGCTCGCCGGGGCGGTGACGAGATACCCCGTGCGCGGATCCCGCACCAGATACGCGCAGAAGAACTCCGACGCGCCGCGAATGATCGGATAGAACTCGCGAAGGATCGCCTCGTCGCCGCTGTACAGCCAGCGTTCCTTCACGTGGCGCAGACACCACGCGCCCGCCGCCGCGAACGCGCCGTACAGCGGATTGCAGCCGAGCGAAGTGTATCCCCAGGGGTTCGTGTCGAAATGCGCGACCCAGCCGGGGCAGTGATACGCGACGCGCGCCGTCTTCTCGCCCGCTTCGGCGATCATCTTGATGAGGCCGAAGAACGGCTCGATCAACTCGGGAAGATCGACGACTTCCGCGAACCAGTAATTCATCTGGATATTGATGTTGATATGGTAGTCGGCGCTCCACGGGGCGAGGTAATCGTTGCACCAGATGCCCTGGAGGTTCGCGGGGAGCTTGCCGCGCGACGAGGCGAGGAGCAGATACCGCCCGTAGTTGAAGTACAGTTCCGCCATGCCGGCGTCGCCCTCCGGCTCCGCGATGCGCCGGTCCGTAGGGACGTCGGCGCGGGTACCGGAGGCGGGGAAGGTGATGCCCGCGCGGCCGAGCATCGAGGCGAAGTATTCCTTCGTGCCGCGCAGAAGCTCCTCGTAACCGACGGCCATCGCCCGGTCGAGCGTTTCGCGGCAGACCTCCATCGGGTCACGGTCGGACTTGTACGCCGTAGCGGCGGTGATGTAGATATAGAGCGCGCCGCCGCGCCGCTCGTGCCGGATGAGCAGAGCGAACTTCTGCGGCAGGTACGCGACGGCGATGATCTCGTCGTCGTCGTGGATGATCGAGGTGTTCTCCCGCTCGTAGCGGAGCTGCGCGCCGTCGGCGCCTTCGATGCGGATCACGGCGGTGTTGTAGGCGTAGGAGACGAAGTACTCCCGCCGCACGTTCCCGAAGGATACCGCCGCGCGGCCCTCGTCGAGAAACAGCTCGCGCCGGTATCCGGCGTCGTCTGCCTGCGGCGAGGTGACGTACAGCTCGCCCGCCGTCTGATAGGAGCCGAACGCCGCCTTTGCGTCGTGATGTCCGCCGCCGCGGCAGACGAGATATTTGTCGCAGAGCGCCTGCGCTTCCGTATACTTTCCTTCGAAGATGAGCTGCCGCATCTCCCCCAGATGCTCGTACGTCTTCGGACTGTCGAATTCCGGATATTCCCAGCCGGACCATACGGTCTCCTCGTTGATCTGCACGCATTCCTCGGACGTGCCGCCGTAGACCATCATGCCGAGCCTGCCGTTGCCGAGCGGGAGCGCCTCGTTCCAGTTGGCAGCGGGCGCCGCGTAGAAGAGCCTGTTTTCCTTCATCGGTGTTCTCCTTTTTCATTTTCTGGATGCTGTGTACGCTGCGTACATTGTATCATACGGCGGGCGGGCTGTCAAGACAAAACGGAGGCGCGGAGGATCCCGGCGGGATTTGCGCAAATCGAGGGAGAAAATTTCAAGAGCATACTTGTAATTTCCCGAAAAATGCGGTATAATATAATTTATGATCGGGACGTATGCCCGATCCCATCATACGGGAAAGCAGGTTGTCACAATGGACGAAAACAGGGAAGAATGTACGCATGACTGTTCGACGTGCTCTGCGAACTGTTCTTCCAGAGGAAAGGGAGAGATCGAAAAGGACGCTCCCCATCCGCTCAGCTCGGTGCGCCGCGTCATCGGCGTCGTGAGCGGCAAGGGCGGCGTCGGAAAGTCGATCGTCACCTCCATGATGGCGGTGCTGATGCGCCGCCGCGAGCACGGCGTCGCCGTGCTGGACGCGGACGTCACCGGTCCCTCCATTCCGAGAGCGTTCGGCGCGAAGGGCGATATCATGAGCGACGGGAACGGGCTCATCCCCCTCACGACGAAAACGGGGATCCAGTTGATCTCCGTGAATCTTCTTCTCGAAGAAGAAACGAGCCCCGTCATCTGGCGCGGTCCCGTCATCGCCGGGACGGTGAAGCAGTTCTGGACGGACGTGATCTGGTCGGACGTCGACTATATGTTCGTCGACATGCCGCCCGGAACGGGCGACGTCCCGCTGACCGTGTTCCAGTCTTTGCCGGTGGACGGCATCATCATCGTCACGACGCCGCAGGAGCTCGTCTCTATGATCGTGGAGAAGGCGATCCGCATGGCGGAGATGATGAACGTGCCGGTGATCGGCATGATCGAGAACATGGCGTACGTCCGCTGCCCGGACTGCGGACGCGAGATCCCCGTCTTCGGCGAGAGCCGGGCGGAGGAGGTCTCGGTCCGCCACGGCGTGCCGCTGCTCGGGCGCGTGCCGCTCGATCCGCGTCTCGCCTCCCTGTGCGACAAGGGGATCATCGAGCTGATGGAGAACGATTTTCTGGACGGTGCCGCCGACGCGGTGGAAGCATTCTGCAACAAAGCGTGACCGTCTGAAATATATCCCATATCCCATACCAATCATTCAGGAGGAGAAAAAATCTGCCATGAAGAAGAAACTGACCTCGGTACCGTTTCACGACACTCCGGAAAAGAAAGCGGCTCTCGAAGCGCTGATCGCCGAATACAAGGGAACGGCCGGCGCGCTGATGCCGATTCTGCAGAACGCGCAGGATATCTACGGATATCTGCCCGTCGAAGTGCAGAAGACCATCGCCGACGGACTGGACATCCCCGTATCCGAGGTGTTCGGCGTCGCGACGTTCTATTCGCAGTTCATGCTCAATCCGAAGGGTGAGCATCCGATCAATATCTGCCTGGGGACCGCCTGCTACGTCAAGGGTTCCGGCAAGCTCATGGAGAAAATGGAGGAGCTGCTCGGCATCGAGGCCGGCAGCCTGACGCCCGATCTGAAGTTCAGCCTCGACGCGACGCGCTGCATCGGCGCCTGCGGCCTGGCGCCCGTGCTCACCATCGGCGAGGACGTGTACGGACGTCTCGAACCCTCCATGCTCGAAGGGATCCTTGCGAAGTATCAGTGAGTTCCCCGCACAGACGGTAATCTGAAAATCATTAAACTACATATCAGGAAAGGACCCACCCTTATGAAATCTTTGAATGAGCTTCAGGCGATCAAAGAGAAGATGCAGGACAAGGTCTTCGCGAAGAGCGGTATCCGCGTCGTCGTCGGCATGGCCACCTGCGGGATCGCCGCCGGTGCGCGTCCCGTTCTTGCGGCGCTCGTTGACGGCGTCGCCAAGGCTGGGATCGGGGAGCGCGTGTCTGTGAAACAGACCGGCTGCATCGGTATCTGTCAGTACGAGCCCGTCGTGGAAGTGCACGAACCCGGCAAGGAGAAGGTCACCTACGTGAAGATGACCGCCGAGAAGGCGCAGAAGGTGATCGAGCAGCATCTGGTCGGCGGTCAGATCGTCGAGGAGTATACGATCGGCGCGATCACGAACGCGGGCGACGCCGTCAAGCCCACCACCCTTACCGGTACGCGCTTCTTCAAGAAGCAGTGCCGCGTGGCGCTCCGCAACTGCGGTCTCATCGACCCGGAGAACATCGACGAGTACATCGCAACGGACGGTTACTTCGCTCTGGCGAAGGTGCTGCGCGAGATGACGCCCGAGGACGTCATCAAGACGATGCTCGATTCCGGTCTGCGCGGCCGCGGCGGCGGCGGATTCCCGACCGGCCGCAAGTGGTCCTTCGCGCGGGCGAGCGTTTCCGATAAGAAATACGTCGTCTGCAACGCGGACGAGGGCGACCCCGGCGCGTTCATGGACCGTTCCGTTCTGGAAGGCGACCCGAACTCCGTGCTCGAGGCCATGGCGATCGCCGGTTACGCGATCGGCGCCGACGAGGGCTGGATCTACGTGCGCGCGGAATATCCGATCGCCGTCAAGCGCCTCAACATCGCCATCGCGCAGGCGAGGGAATACGGCCTGCTCGGTAAAGACATCTTCGGCACCGGCTTCAATTTCGACATCCACATCCGTCTCGGCGCCGGCGCGTTCGTCTGCGGCGAGGAAACGGCGCTGCTCACCTCCATCGAGGGCAACCGCGGCGAGCCGCGTCTCCGTCCTCCGTTCCCGGCGGTCAAGGGTCTGTGGGGCAAGCCGACGATCGTCAACAACGTCGAGACCTTCGCGAACATCGCGCAGATCATCATGAAAGGCGCCGACTGGTTCGCCGCGATGGGCACCGAACGCTCGAAGGGCACGAAGGTCTTCGCGCTCGGCGGCAAGATCAACAATACCGGCCTCGTCGAGATCCCGATGGGCACTACGCTCCGCGAGATCGTCGAGGAGATCGGCGGCGGCGTCCCGAACGGCAAGAAGTTCAAGGCGGCGCAGACCGGCGGTCCTTCCGGCGGATGCATCCCCGCTTCTCTCATCGACACCCCCATCGACTACGACAACCTTATCAAGATCGGTTCCATGATGGGTTCCGGCGGACTTATCGTAATGGACGAGGACACCTGCATGGTCGACCTTGCAAAGTTCTTCCTCGAATTCATCGTCGACGAATCCTGCGGTAAGTGCGCACCCTGCCGTATAGGCACGGTCCGCATGCTCGAGATCCTCAACAAGATCACTTCCGGCAACGGAGAGATGGAAGACCTCGACCGGCTCGAAGAGCTTGCCAACTACGTCAAGAACGCTTCTCTCTGCGGCCTCGGACAGACCGCTCCGAACCCGGTGCTCTCCACGTTGCGCAACTTCCGCGACGAGTATGTGGCGCACATCAAGGAGAAGAGATGTCCCGCGGGCGTCTGCAAGAACCTGCTGTCCTACGAGATCGTCGCCGACAAGTGCAAGAAGTGCCACATGTGCGCGAAGGTCTGTCCGGCGGGCGCCATCAGCGGTCAGGTCAAAGAGATCCACTCCATCGACAAGACCAAGTGTATCAAGTGCGGCGCATGCTTCGATACATGTAAGTTCGGCGCGATCATCAAGAAATAAGTGAGGAGTAATCGAGATGGATATGGTAAATGTAAAAATAAATAACGTTGAGTACTCCGTCCCCGCCGGAAGCACGGTCCTCGAGGCCGCGAAGTACGCCGGCATCGAGATCCCCACGCTCTGCTATCTCAAAGAGATCAACGAGATCGGCGCCTGCCGTCTCTGCCTCGTTGAGGTCAAGGGCGCGAGAGGACTCGTCACCGCCTGCGTTTACCCCGTCAACGAGGGAATGGAGATCTTCACCAACACCGAAAAGGTCCGTCAGGCGAGAAAAATGAACATCCAGCTCGTCCTTTCGGCTCACAAGAAGCACTGCCTGTCCTGCATCCGTTCCACCACCTGCGAGCTGCAGAGACTTGCCAACGAATTCGGCGTGGACGAGAACTACTTCAAGTCCGACGAGAAGGATTACGATATCGACGAATCCTCCCCGTCCATCATCCGCGACAACAGCAAGTGCATCCTCTGCCGCAGATGCGTAGCGGTCTGCAATAAGGTCCAGGGCATCGGCGCCATCGGCGCAC
>JAEEYP010000010.1 GCA_016288155.1 Clostridiales bacterium
ATACCCCTCGCCCGTGTAGGTGAACCCGTCGAGCGTCAGGGTGTTATCCGCCGGGTCGTAGGCCGCCGAGCCGCTGACGCCGGGGATATCGTCCGCGTCGATCGTCAGGTTCGCGCTCGTGAACTGCACGCCGCCGACCCGGAGGTCGTAGGTCGTGACGGCCGCGGGGTCGTAGAGGTTGTCGAACCCGCGGAGCAGCGGCGTGGAGTTCCCCATATACCAGACGTTGTCGAAATCAAAGCCGGTGAAGCTGTCCTCAAGGAGGAACTGCGCGCGGGTGAGACCCGTGACGTTCGTAATGGAGCTCGTCGAATCGGCGACGCCCACGGCGCTCGTCTGGGTCATGACGTCGGTGTTGTAATAGCAGTTTGTGACCTTGCCGCTCAGCTTGTTCTGCCCCACAAGCGCGCCGACGCGGTCCACGTCCCGGCCCTGTACCTGCACGGCGATGCCCACGGAGGCAAAGCAGTTCTCCATCGGCGCTCTGTTGGAGTTGAGGCCCACGATGCCGCCCAGCTCGTTGTCCTGCGCGTAGGCGCCCACCATGGTGAGGCTGCCCACGGCGTAGCAGTTTTTGACGCCCGGGCTGCCGTTGTTGTTGCCCACGATGCAGCCCAGCTCGGAGCCGCTGAAGGTCGCGCCCGTGCCGTAGTAGTAGCATTTTTCCACCGAACCGGAGTTGTAGCCCGCGATACCGCCCACGCGCCCGGCAGCGCCGCCGGCAGCGGTCAGCTTGCCCGCGCCGGTGCTGCGGCAGCTGATCACTTTGCCGCCGGTGTTGAAGCCCACGATGCCGCCCACGTAGGGCACGTCAGAGTTCCCGCCGGCTCCGGAGGCCTGGAGCTCGGTGCAGTCGAGGAAGCGGCAGTTGGCGATCGTGCCATTGCTGCCCAGGAAGCCCGCGATGCCGCCCACATAGGAGTGTCCGCCCGCGGCGCGCAGATTCGCGCCGCTCACGTTGACGTCCGAAACCGTGCCGTTCTCGCCCACGCGGCCAAAGAGTCCGGCGTACATCGGAGCCACAAGTCCGGTGTTGTCCAGTTCGCTGATCTCATAGCCGCCGCCGTTGAAGGTGCCCCGGTAGGCGTGGCTGTCGTCGGCGCCGATGGGTGTCCACGTGTCGTCCGTCGCGGTAATATTCTTTGTCAGCACAGCGTTCAGATAGATCTCGCCGTTCCGGTTCACCCGGTCGGCGAAGGCTTTCAGCTCCGCGTAGCTGCTGATAGACACGGCGGGTTTGGTGATGATCGCCTCGCCCGCGTCGTTCGCCGCCACGGCAAGGCCCTTGTCGCTGGTGAAGATGCTCTCCGTGCCGTTGCCTTTGAGGCCAAAGGTCACGGTCGCCTCGTCCTCCTCGGTGGTGACGCCGATGGAGGCTCCCGTGACGTCCCCGGTAACGTTGATGACCTTGTCCTTCGGCAGATAGACGTTGGCGGCTTCCACGGTGAAGCCGTTGAGATTGTCGGCGACCCTGGGCGCGCCGGAGATGTTGAAGGTACCGGATTCAGACACGTACACGCCGGCGCCCTGACCCCAAAAGACGTAGTTGTCATTGACGCTGCCGCCGGTCATGGTGAAGCTGCCGCCGTCCACATACACGCCGCCGCCGCTGGTGGTCGCGGTGTTGGCCGTGATGGAGCCGCCCTCCAGCGTGAAGCTGCCGTTCACGTACACGCCGCCGCCGTCATCGTCCGTGTAGCCGTTGATGATCATGCCTGCGCCCACGGGGGCTCCCACCGGGGCGGAGGAGTCCGTCACGGTGAGGTCGCCGTTGACCAGGAGGACGCGCTGATAGGTATTCGCGTCCACGGCCTTTCCGTTCAGGTCCAGCTTTGCGATGACGCCCGAGGGGACCTCCAGTGCGGCGCTCTCGTGGTCGCCGCCGCCCGTGCCGCATTTCACGTCGGCGCCGAGGACGATGTCGCCGCCTTTTTGCAGCGCGTCATACAGCTCGCTCCAGGTGGCGACGGCCGTGACGGAAACGGGAGCGGCGGCGATTCTGCTCGGGACGTCCGCCGACGCCGCCGCTTCGCCGTCCGCCGTCGTGACGTACAGAGAATCCTTCGGCTCCGGGATCGGTGCCGTATCGACAGGTCCGGAAACCGCCGCGCGGGCAGGGATCGCCGCCGCGGGGATCAGCGCGAACAAAAGCGCCGCCGCAAGCAGCCAGGACGTCAGTCGTTTCATTTTCATGGTGGCCTCCTGTTCCCCTCGCCGCTTTCGCGCGGCAGAGAGGTGATGTGGTAAAACAACGCTCGGAATCATTATAGCACAATAAAACGGAGATTGCAAGACGTCGGCAAAAAACTGCGTACACGGGCGCGCCCGGCGGTACGAAAATTAACGATCGAGTACGCCGTAAGACCCGAAAGGAACCGTCTGAACTTCATGAGAGAGATGATGTATTGGACGAGGACGGTCACTTTAATAATACAATCATTACGGTTATACCAAACATCCGGCGCGAATGCAATGCTTTTTCGCGGATACGTGCCCGGCGGATACCCCTCTTTTCTTACAAAACACAAGGGAAACCCGATCGAATGGCGTCGGAACAAGGCCGAACGGGGGATCGTCTTATCCGATCTCCAGCGTATTCACGGTGAGATCGATTTTGTAATTTCTGATGAACGGGACGGTGATGCGCTCGTACGAAAGGCGTCTCTGATCGAGTGCACGCTTCTGCTCTTCGCTCACCGGACAAAGATAGGATCCGTCCGTTCCGGTTATCGTTATGAGAGAATCGTTTTCGATTTCTATGACGGCGGACAGCGGGTTTTTATAGTACAGGCAATGACGTGAGATCGGCGATCTTTCGTACACGTCGTCGGCGTACAGATGATTTTCGGGATCCGTCCAATGATAGGAGACCGAGTTGAGATCGAGACAGCAGACGTCGTTCATGATGCAGCAGTGATCGTCGTGGTAGTGCCCGTTGACGCACAGGATCACGCTGCGCTTCCTTCTGCGGTTCGCGGCGCAGAGGATCTTCCACGCGTCGTCTCGGTTGACGATACCGTCGGATCGCTCGAGGCTTTGATGACTGAAGATCACGCACGGGAGATCCGTTTCGGCGATCGTCCGCTCCAGCCATGCAAGCTGCTCATTGGGAATATATCCTTTTGAGGAGGAACCGTGGTTCGGATGGAAATGGACGGATCCGTTGCCGGGGAATACGTAATTCGGATCGAGAACGACGAACCGATATCCGTTTTGGTCAAAAGAGTAGTACCCCCTCTCCAGCCGGTACATCCTCAAAACGTACTCGTATCCCTCCTGATCGCAGTCGTGGTTCCCGAAAACGTTATAGGTCGGTATCGAGAAATCATTATAGACGTCGGCGAGCCGGCCGTTCCGCTTCGGCGCGTGAAGAAGATCTCCGAGCTGAACGATAAACGACGCCCGTTCACGGACCGCCCGCTCCATGACGGAACGGAGATATGATGCGGAATCGTGAACGAACACCTGTGGCTGATGATGAAGATCGGTAAAAGAAAGGAATCGGATCGACTTCATTCTGTGTATCTCCTTCGCTGACGCGTCTGAAATGAGTGCGAAATGATCTTCTCCGCGTGCGGCGTACGCCGCTCAGTCCGCTGCCGATGAGATCTTGTCCCGCAGATCCAGCGAGAAGCGGCTGCCCCGTCCGGGCTCGCTTTCCGTCCGGATGGGGATATTCAGAAGGCGGGCCGCCTCTCCGCAGAGGTACAGTCCGAGACCGCTGGACCGTTCGTTCAGTCTGCCGTTCACGCCCGTGTAGCCCTTCTCGAAAATGCGGGGCAGATCCTCCGGCGCAATGCCGATCCCCGTGTCCGCGACGGAAAGGACGCCTTCCCGGACCGTTACGGCGATCGACCCGGAGGAAGTATATTTCAGGGCGTTGGAGATCAGCTGTTCCAGGATGCAGACGAACCACTTCCTGTCGGTCACGATCCGGGCCGTACATCCCTCGTATTCCAGCTTCAGCTTTTTGTAGATGAACTGGGAGGCGTATTTCCGGATGACTTCGCGGATCAGCTCGTCCAGCGCGTACTCCTCGACGAGCAGATCGTTTGAGCTGCTCCCCAGGCGCTGATACGCCAGGACCATATCCGTATACCGCTCGACGCGGAGCAGCTCCTCCTGCAGCGCGTGCCGGTCGGGCTCCCCGTCCCCTCCCAGCGCCAGCTTCATGACGGCGATCGGCGTTTTGACCTGATGGACCCACGCGGTGTAAAAATCCTCCGTTTTCTTCCGTTCGGCGGCGATGCCCGCGGAGAGTTCCTCTCTTTTCTCCCCGAGGACCGCGAGCATATCGGCATAGTCCGCTTCCGTCAGGCTTTCCGGCGCGGGCAGATCGTTCCATTCGGTGAGGACGTTCAGCCGTTTCCGGTACCGCTCCCCGGCTTTTTTCCATTCCCTGACAAGACGGACCGCAAAGAAAAACGTCATGCAGAAGAACGTGACGGCGAACGCATACCAGAAGGGCTCAAGGCGGGCTCCGTACAGCCGGAATATGACGAAAAGCAGCGCGGAGTTGAGGAAAAACAGCGCCGCGGCGGTCCGGAACTGACGGAGACAGTCGAGGAACACCGCCTTTTTTCTTTCGCTTGTCATACGATCATATACCCGATCCCCGGCTTTGTGACGATCACGTCCGTAAGACCGTTCTCCTCCAGTTTTTTGCGCAGCCTTCCGACGTTGACGGTCAGCGTGTTTTCCTCCACGTACAGATCGCTCTGCCAGAGTGCTTTCATCAGATCGTCCCGCCGCACGATCCTGCCCTTGTTGTCGAGAAGGATCTGCAGAATGCGCAGCTCGTTCTTCGTCAGATCGATGTGCTTCCCTTCATAGACCACACAGGCGTCTCCCGGACGCAGCTCCGCGCCGCCGAAACGGACCGTCCCTCCGCTGCCGCCGATCTCGTAGGTGCGGCGGAGCACCGCCTGGATCTTCGCGTTCAGTACCATCGGATCGACGGGCTTCGCGATGAAATCGTCCCCGCCCAGCCCGATCGCGGTGACGATGTTCATGTTGTCCGACGCGGACGAAAGAAACACGACGGGGACCTGCGAGATCTTCCGGATCTCCGTGCACCAGTGGTATCCGTTGTAATAGGGCAGCTTGATATCCAGAAGAACGAGCTGCGGCTGATACGCGAGGAATTCCCCCGTCACGTTCCGAAAGTCGGAGACGGTTTTCACTTCGTTTCCGTATTCGGACAGCGTTTTCTCAACGGCTGCCGTGAGCGCGGCGTCGTCCTCGACCAGGTAGATCTTGTACATATCCGGTCCCTCCCGAAAACGGCTCGAACCGTCGGGGAGAGACCCCGGCGGTCCTTTGCCGTCAGTGAACGATTTTCTTTCAGTGGACGATCTTGTAATACGTCCTCGACGTGACGGAGTAGATCGCCGCGTACACGAGCGCGAACAGAACGAACGTGATCAGCGTACAGACGACGAACAGCTTCGTCTCCGAGAGGAGCAGGACGTGGAGAAGCTTTTCGAGGATCGGGAAGGCGAAGCAGATATGGACGCCCGCCGTGACAAGAGGCAAAAAGAAGACGAGGAGCACCTGCTGCCCGACGCTCGCTTTGACCTCCTTCTGGCTCATGCCGATCTTCTCCATGATCTGGTACCGCCCCCGGTCCTCATAGCCCTCGGAGATCTGCTTGTAGTAGATGATGAGCGCCGTTCCGAAGAGAAAGACGAGGCCGAGCAGGATGCCGAGGAACAAAAACGACCCGTATACGCCGTAAATCTCCGCCGCCGCCTCCCACAGCGATTCGGAGTACGTGCCGAAGCTCACGTCTTCCGAGTGGCTTTCCCGCGCCGATACCCACTCGAAACCCAGCTGCGTGATCTCCCGTTCAACGTCGAAGCCGAGCGTCCGCATCGCGTCCCGGTCGCCAAAGCTCACGCCGATGCGCTCGGTGATCTCGGCGGCTTCCGCCCCGAGCGTCTCTTTCTGCCAGCGGTATACCGCGTTAAGCGCCTCCTCGTCCGGGAGCACGACGCCGTAGTGTCCGTACGTCGGCGGAAAGGACGCGCAGTCCGCGGCGATCCGGTAATCCCGCCCGGCGGCCGAGAGCGTGCCGCCCCCGTACTCCTCCCCGACCGACATCCCGATCACGCAGAGAGCGGCTTCATCCGCCGCGAGCCCAAGGTCCGCGCCCGTCGCCGCGCGGTAATCGGAGGCGGTCATGAAGGAGAAATACGCCGTGCCCCCGGAGTTGAGCGCTTCCATTCCCGACGTGCGGAGGACGTCGTCGATCGCGAGCCGGACGGCCAGATAACGGATCGGCACCGCGGCTTCGACCTCCGCGCCGGCGCGGGAGGCGGCTTCGCGCACGAGTTCGGTCAGATCGCCGCAGGACATCGCGACCCGCTCCCCGTCCGCGGTCCTGTAATGCGCGTCGACGTAGAGCTCCATGGGATACGTTTCATCCAGCGTATCTTCGGCGCCCGCGTACAGGCTGACCGTGGTGGAGATCATCACGAGCACGCCCGTCGCGAGGATGCAGATCGAAGCGAGCCCGACGGCGTTCTGCTTCATGCGGTAGAGAAGCCCGGCCACCG
Organism: Clostridiales bacterium; assembly: GCA_016288155.1. GTDB lineage: Bacteria > Bacillota > Clostridia > Oscillospirales > CAG-272 > SIG701. The sequence continues at coordinate 6,558 of JAEEYP010000010.1, forward strand.
CCGTCATGTGCTTTTTGCTGTAATAGTACTTTTTCCGGTTTTTCAGCAGCTTGAGCACGAAGGTCGTGCCGGTGACGAACAGAAAGTAAGTGCCGATCATGACGAGGATCACCGCGATGAAGAAAAGGTAGATCGCCGCCAGCGGGTCTTCCGTCGTTACGGCGATGAAATATCCGAGACCGAGGCTCACCGCACCGAGGACGAGCATCAGCCGCCGGACCCTCGGCTCCTTTTCGCCCGTATGCGCGCTCGCCATCAGCTCGACGGGCTTCATGCGGGCGATACTCAGCCGATTGACGAGGAACGCCGCCAGATCGATGAGCAGAAATCCCGCGGCGCACGGCAGGAGCGTCGACGGGGAGATATAATAGAACCCGAAAACGGACTCCACGCCGAGCAGCCGGCAGATGAAAAGGGACGCGAGCTTGTAGAACAGCACGCCGAGTCCGAGCCCGAGCACGATCCCCGCGAGACTGCTCGCGGCGGACTCGAAAAAGAGCACCTTTCCGATGTGGCGCTTTTCCATGCCGAGCACGTTGTACAGCCCGAATTCCCGCTTGCGCTGCTTCATGAGGAAGCTGTTCGTGTAGAGCATGAGGATCACGGACAAGATCGCGACGACCATCACGCCGATGGCCATGAATACGGGCAGATAGCTCCCGCCCCGGAGCTCGCTCATCCTTTCGTCCCGGAAGAGCGTATAGAGGATGTTGAAGCACGCGAGCAGACCGGCTTCCGTGAGAACGCGCGGAATAAAGAAGCGGTAATTGTTCCGTACGTTCGTCAGGGCGATCGTCAGATAGAGCCTCACTGCCCCTCACCGCCCCTTCTGAGCATGGTCAGAGCGTCGGAGACCTTCCGGTAGAGCTGTTCGTTCGAGCAGTCGCCGCGGTAGATCTGGTGGAAAACGACGCCGTCCCGGATGAACAGCACCCGGTTCGCGTGGGACGCCGCGTCCGTGGAGTGCGTCACCATCAGAATGGTCTGCCCGCCGCGGTTCATCTTTTCGAACACGCGCATCAGCTCCGACGAGGACTGAGAATCCAGCGACCCCGTCGGTTCGTCCGCGAGGAGCAGCTTCGGATTCGTGATGACCGCTCTCGCGGCGGCCGCGCGCTGCTTCTGCCCGCCGGAGACCTCGTAGGGGTATTTGTTCAGGACGTCCGCGATGCCGAGGGACTGTGCCGCGGGTCCGAGCCGCTCTTCCATCTCGGAGACGCTTTTTCCGCCCAGAACGAGCGGGAGCAGGATGTTGTCCTTCAGGGAGAACGTATCGAGCAGGTTGAATTCCTGGAACACGAAGCCGAGGTTCTCGCGCCGGAAGGACGCGAGCGCGCCGTCCTTCACCTCCGCCAGATTCATCCCGTCGAGCGTCACCGACCCGCCGGTCGGCTTGTCGAGCGCCGCGAGGATATTGAGCAGCGTCGTCTTCCCGGAGCCGGACTCGCCCATGATGGCGACGTATTCCCCGGCCTCCACCGAAAAGGTGACGCCTTTCAGCGCGTGGACCTGATTCCCGCCGAACCGGCTCGTATAGGTCTTCTTCAGATCTTTTACGTCGAGTATGGTCATGAAAATGCCCTCCCGTTTTCCGTGTACGGGAAGATTATACCGGATCGGGACCGTTTCCGCCATCGATTGAAGTGACGTTCGGGTGACAGTTTTGTCAGGCGGGACCGCGGCCGCTTTCCGATATCCCTTTGTTAATTATACTCTGAACGCCTTTGCAAAGTCAAGGGCTGCCGCCGCAAATCATGGACGCGGGCGACCGAAGCGGAACGGACCGCGGCGCGGCGCGCAAACGGCGGGAACATCCTCCGTATACCTTGATTTTTTCAGTATTTTGTGGTAGAATGGCTTTCGGATCGTTATGACCGGGCAACGATCCGTGAATAAACGCCGCGGAGATCCGACGGCTGACGGTCGGCGGTGAAGAACGGGAAACGGCGGAACGAACGAAAATCTTCAGATAAACGTTCAGGAGGAAGATGATCATGGTAAAATGGCAGGATTACGCACCGAAAACGACGTCCCGCGTCCGGGAAAACACGGAATGGAGCATCACCTATTCGTTTGACACAGGAGACACGTCCAAGCCGCGCGTCCTCATGATCGGCGACTCCATCTGCAATCAGTATCAGGGCGCGGTTCGGGAGCGGCTCGAGGGCAAGGCGAACGTCTCCTATTGGGCGTCCTCCAAATGCGTCACCGATCCGGACTATTTCCGGGAGCTCGACTTCATGCTCGGCGCGCGGGAATATCGGGCGGTCAGCTTCAACAACGGTCTGCACAGCCTCGGTACGAACAGAGCGGAGTGGGACGCCGCGTACGCCGCGGCGGTCGGTTTCATCCGGGCGAAACTGCCGGAGACGAAGCTGGCGCTCACGCTGAGCACGCCGCTGAAGGATCCGAAGCTGACGGCGATCTCCGCCTCCCTCAACGAGACGGTGACCCGGATCGCGGCGGAGCGTGAACTTCCCGTGATCGATCTGTTTGCCGCGATGGATCCGCTGGATCGGGAGGAATACTGGTCGGACACGTTCCATTTCAAGGCGGCGGGCGTGGCGGTCATGGCGGACGCGGTCGCGGCGCGTTTCGGCGAGCTTTTGGGACTGTGACGTTTTGAGGGGGCACGGCGGGATCACGGCTGTTTCGCAGCGCACGGATCCTCTGGCGTAAACGCCCCGGGGCCGAAAGGATCCCCGCACCGAAAACCGCATAATACCAGTGAGGCGCGGGGATCCTTTCCCGCGCCTCACTGTACGTACGGAACGTGCCGTCCCCGATCGTGAGGGGACCGTCGTTTGCGCGTATATCTTCCGGCGTTTTCCTTTATTCCCCGTTCTCGTACCCACCGTTTGGGGCGGGCTTCTGGATCTTGAAATAGGCGGCGGGCGTGATGCCGGTGTACCCTTTGAACGTATGGGAAAAGTACGGGTAATCGGTAAATCCTACGGCTTCGGCGATCCCTTTGAGCGTTTTTTCGGACTCGGGGAAAAGCTGGATGGCACGGTCGATTCTGTATTGACGGAGATACTGCGTAAAGCTGCAGCCGAAATGCTGCTTGACGAGGAAGGAAAACCGCGAAGGGCTGAGAAAAAGCGCGTGGGCGGCATCCTCCGTCCTGATCGGCTTTTTATAGTTTTCCCGCAGATAATCCGAGAAACCCCGCATGAACTGCTTGTTCAGCTTCTGCCGCGATTTGCCGGATACCGCGTGGTAATGCCCGGAAAACAGAACGGACAACAGAGCGTACAGTTCACTGCATACCGCCGTTTCGCTGACGGGAGAGCGGATCTTCAGCCGTTCATAGATCTGCCGGACGTGCCCGAAGAGCACGGCGCTGTCCTCCCGGTCCGCGGGATAGTATTCGTCGAACGCGCATCGCCCGTTCTCCAGAAGATCGGCGCAGGATTCCGCGGCGGAATTCTTGAAATTCAGGACGTCGGATAAAACGAACGTGAGAACGAGATGAGAGGTGTTCTCGGCGGTCATGTACCCCGCGTGGATGGTGTAGGGATTGAAGAGCGCCAACTCGCCGCGTTTCAGCGTGATGATCCTGTCGCCCGCGGTGCATCTCATCTCCCCGGTCAGCACGGCGATGATTTCCACCGCGTCGTGATAATGCCCAGAGAAGCCCTTGTGGTACGCGTAATACCCGAAACGGCAGAATACCGGCAGGTTTTCGGTGGCGGATCTGCCGGTCTTTTCAAAGTCGGACATGGGCTGCACACCTCCCTTGTGTGCTGAGTATCCTCTGCACATTATAGCACAGATCCGCGCGCGATGCAAGGTTTCGTTTTCCGCCGTCCCATCCTGCGCCGGGACCGGCGCGTTCATTTTTTATCCGATATTTGTCCGAAAAACAGTAGAATAGAACAAGTCCGCAGTAAGTGCGGACATGGCTGTTTCCGATGCGTCGTGCTATAATATAGTCGATGGATTATCGTTTTTTTATCGATAAGGAGATCTGCCATGAAAGTGCGTATTCTCGCTTTGCTGCTCGCCGCCGCCGTGATGCTGCCGCTCGCCGCGTGCGCCAAGCCGGAGGACGGCACGCCCGCCGATACGACCGGCGGCGATCCCACCGTAACGCAGGCCCCGCCGACGGACACGGCGGAGTCGGATACCGACGCGCCGGACGAGACCGACGCGCCGGAGCCGGACGAGACCGCGGGACCGGAGGAGGAGATCCATTACTATATCTCTTACTACCACGGCATCCCCGCCGATTATCTCTCGGACGAGCGGTATCAGGAAGCCGTCGACGCGGGCTTCAATCTGCTGGCGCTCGATCGAGGGACCGTCGAGCAGAAGCAAGAGGGATTGCGCTGGTGCGCGGAGCACGGCGTGAAGGGACTCGTCAACGACGGACGCCTCTTCACCCTCCTGTACAGCAACTGGGAGACGCGCCTCGACGATCCGGAGGCGCTCGACGCCGCGGTGCGCGCCGTCTGCGAGGACTACCGCGATTATCCGGGACTGTACGGCTACGACCTCATCGACGAGCCGGGCGCGGACAAGTTCCCGCTGATCGCGGCGATCGTCGAGCTCTTCCGTAAATACGATCCGGATCACGTCGTCTACGTCAATCTTTTCCCGAATTACGCGGATCCGGAAACGCAGCTGAAAACGGCGGACTACGAGGAGTACGTCGAGCAGTTTTTGCAGATCGTGAAGCCGGACGTGCTCTCCTGGGACCATTATCACCTCCGCTGGACGAAGCCGAAGGCGGAGCCCGCCTACATCACCGATCCGGCGGACGTCGAGGCGTACGTCGCGGGGCAGACGAAAACGGACCGGCTCGGTTTTTATCTGAATCTGGAGGACGTGAGGTATTGCTGCCTCGAATACGACGTGCCGTATATGCTCACGATCCTTCTGTGCGAGCATTTGAATTACCGGTACCTCACGCGGGAGGAGATCTCCTTTGAGGTCTGGCAGACGCTCGCCTACGGCTGCTCGTCGCTCTTGTACTTCACCTACTGGACGTATCCGAGCACCGACAAATTCATCAACGGGCTCATCGCCGGCGACACCGGCGCGCCCGGCGCCGCCCCCGGCGAGCGGACGGCGCACTACTACGACGTGCAGGCGGTCAACGCCGCGATCACACCGATCGGGGAGCGCATCGCGCAGACGAGGTCTGCGGCGGTGTATCACGTCGGGTACGAGGACGAGAGAGAATACGTGTGGTTCTTCCCGGAGAAGGGATACGGCGCGATCCGCTCGGTCAGCGGCGGGGAGTATACGGTCGGCTTCTTTGAGGACGGCTCGTTCATCATCGCCAACAAGGACTACGAAGAGCCTTCCCGCTGCACGGTGGAGGCGGACGCCCCGCTTGAGATATTCGATATCGAGACGGAAACGTTCGTCCCCGTGACGGAGAACACGTTTGAATTGCCCGCCGGAGGCGGAGTGTACCTGCGGGTCGCCGGACAGTGACGGCGGGACCGGCGTTCGCTTTTACATCCTGATCGGATGAGGAATAACGACATGAAAAGAAACGTATCCTTCCTGCTCGCGCTGTTGATGCTTTTGTTCGTTCTTGCGGCGTGCGGAGAGAGCGGAACGGACGCCGGCGGCACGACGGCACGCCCCGACGGCACCGCGCAGCCCGCCGAAACGGATCCCGAAGACACGGTGGACGAAACGGGGGACATCTACGCGAAGCTCCCGCGCGCGGAGTACGGCGGAGCGGATTTCCCGTTGCTCCAGTACGAGGAATCCACCGCCGCCACCGCCACCGTCTGCGTGGAGGACTGGACCGGGGAAGCCGTCAACGACGCGATCTATCAGCGCACAATCAACGTGAGCGACCGCCTCGGCGTCAACATCACGTTCGAGAAGACGACCTCCACCGCGCAGCTTAACGACATCATGATCCCTTCCATCGCGGCGGGCGACGATCACTATCAGGCGTTCTGGCAGCACAGCACGAACGTCGCCGCCAAATACCTCGTGCAGGGATATCTTCTGACGATGAACGATATCTCCGCCTTCGACTTTTCCGCCCCGTGGTGGAACCGGAACGCGATGGACTCGATCCGTCTGAACGACCGGATCTACATGGCGTTCGGGGATATCAACTGCTATCTCTTCGATTTCCAGAGCATCATCATCTGCAGTAAGCCCTACGTCGAGGACCGGGGCGTGACCGATCTCTATGATCTCGTTCGGGAGGGGAAGTGGACGATCGACGCGTTCCTCGCCATGGTCGAAGAGGCCTCGGAAGATCTCAACGGCAACGGAAGATACGGCGAGGCGGCGGACCAGATCGGCTTCGCGGGGTATAAGACCGCGACCGAGCTCGCCTTCACCCACGCGGCGGATGCCGAGCTGTTCAGCCGCGGCGAGGACGGCGTCGTCCGCTACGACGGCGTGAGCGAGAAATATTTCGACGTGATCTCCCGCTATGACGAGGTGCTCGGCGACAAGGGCTGCGCGGAGCACAACGAGGATTATATGGGACGGTTCCGCGACGGGCTGACCGTGTTCGCCTCCTGCTCCGTAGGGCAGCTCAGCACCATGCGCGAGACGGAATTCGACTATCTCGTCCTGCCTTTCCCGAAGTACGACGAGGAGCAGGAGAGCTACGTCTCCTTCATCTCGAACCAGATCCAGCCGACGGTGATCCCCGTCACGGTCGACGATACGGATCGCGCGGGCGTCGTGCTCGAGAACCTGTGCGCCGAATCGTACAGGCTGGTCCGCGAATGCTATTTTGAGAAACTCGTGAACTACAAATACGTCCGCGACAGGGAGTCCATCGACGTGCTCCGGATGCTCTACGCCTCCGACGCGCGCTTTGAGATCGGGCATATCTACGGCTGGGGCAGCGACTGGGGCGGTATCGAGAATATGATCGCCGACGCGCTGACGGGCAAGGCGGATACCTTCGTCTCCTCGATGGAGAAGAGGGAACAGTCCATCGTCCATGCGATCGCCGCGACGATGGACGCGATATCCGGCTAATCGTGCCGGTGACACGGCGCGGACCCCGGTGTTATAATACTGGTGAAACTTCGGCGATCCGTCTCACGAGAAGGCTGCTTTGATCTGTACGGTCCCCCATGAAAAAAGCATTCCTCTTTCTTTGACCGCCGCGCTGCTCCTTCCGCTCGCCGCCTGCGGCGGGACGGGAGAAGACGCCGCGAGCGACCCGGAGGATACCGCGCGCACGCTGATCGTAAACGGAAAGAAAGCCGCCTCGGCGACCGTGCGGGCGGTGGAAACCTCCGTTGCGGCGTGCGAAAAAGCGTCCGGACGGTAAGACTGCCGGATGACGCTCCCTCCCGAATTACAAAGCGCGTCCTGCCGACGAAGAGCGGCGGGTGTCGGTTCCCCACAGAGAGAAGGCGCCTCAAAGAGAAAAAACTTTGAGACGCCTTTTTGCCGCAGACTCATTTTGACCTTTCCCAAATAGCGAAAAAAGCAGAGCCCGTCTTCGAGAAAAAGATCCGGAACATCCATGACCTGCCGCCATTTTCAAGCGTGGTTGGGTATAATGATCTTACAATGGATCTGCCGTGAATTCACTTTGAAATTTGTTGTTCGCCCGACGATTCCGCTTCGTATGATTCGGCGTTTTCGGTCAGGACAAAAGGCTGTGAGACGTGATATAATACAGTCACAGACATAGGCCGGCCGTGTTCTGAATTCATTGGGAGGATAATAGATCATGGAAAACAGCGAACTGATCACAAAAGCTGTCGGATATATCCGGAGGGACGTGTCAGACAGCAGCATGACCATCGAAGACGTAGCGGAACACGCCGGGTTTTCGACGGACTATTTCAACAGGATCTTTCTTGCGCACACCGGGTTCAACGTCATGGAGTACATTCGTGTGACCCGGCTGAAAAAAGCGGCGAGGCTGCTGTGTGGAAGCGACCGGGACGTGCTCGGGATCGCGCTCGACTGCGGGTACGAATCGCCGGAGGCTTTATGCCGCGCGTTTCGGAAACAGTATGGTGTCTCACCCACGGAATATCGGAAACAGCATGAAAAAACGGAACCGCTCTACGGGGAATTCTTCAACGACACGATCGCCGCGCGTCTGACGCATGAATTTCCCTCATTTCACCCTGTTGACCCGAACGAGGCGATCGACCGGATGCTGGAAATGGACGCACTGAGATATGGAATGGCGGCGATCGACTGCAAAAACAACGGCGGCGCGGCGCTCGCGGAAGGCGATCTTCGGGACGGATTCGTCTGGTTCACGGAATGGGACGGTCGGTTTGAAGGGGAGATCATCTCCAACGACTGGGACAAAATCGCGCACTATCTCCGTACCTTCCGCGGCGAACGGTTTGGTATGAACATTTACACGCTGGACGACGACAAAACGATCATCGCTGCGCTCTCCGCACGGGGGGTGACGGTCCGGAAGGTCGAGCGCAGCGAGATCCGCGCCTGCACGGCGGAGACGAACGTCCCCGCGCCTCCGGTCGGTTTTACCGTCCGGGAGCTGCGCTATGAAGACTGGCCGCTCATTGAGGAACACTATGCGTCCCGCGAGAGCTGGAAATACCGTCTTCCGCATCTGAAACAGGAGCTGTATCAGAGATATGAGCTCGGAAATGAGGAGCACAGCGTCTTCTGCTTCGGACTCTTCGCGGACGGCCGTTTTGTCGGGATCGCGGAAGGACGGCTGCAGCGTGCGAACGGTTTTGTCGTGAACAACAATATCGCCGTCATGCCGGATCCGGATTTCCGTACGGAGGAGGCGTACCGTTATACTTTCGCGTATATCACCGCCGAAGCTTTGAGCCGCGGCGCGCTTCCGATGGACGAGACCCAAACACCGACGTCACGCCCGGAATCCCGGTGCGGCGCGTTCGACTCCGCGGAGTTCGGGTATCGGACGGTGAGCTTCTCGTGCCGGATCTCGTGCGAATGCGGTCAATAGTCCGTTCTGTCCTCGCCCTTTTCTCTCATCGCCCCGATGTTCGCGCCGTCCTTTTCTCAGTCACCAAACAAAACAAATCCGCGAGCGGCCGCTCGCGGATTTGTTTTAGTTTATCGGTGTCCGCTCGCATTCTTCCTGCCGTGGACACACCGCCTCCGATAGGCGCTTTCGCCCGTCCGCCGCTGCTCCGCGAGGTGCGGTCCGCTTTGCTTCTTATCTTTTTTTCAGCTTCACGAGGACCGTCGTATAGAGCGGCAGACGGAGGATGTGCGCCCCGGCCGCGCCGAAGAAGGTCTCCTTCGTCACGGCGGTCAGATCGTGATCCGCGTCGAGGAGCAGGTATTCTGCCTCGACCCCGTCCCCGGACGCGAAGCCTTCCCAGGCGATCGTCAGGTCCACCGTTTCGGATCCCGTCCCGCTGCCGTCCACCGACGGATGATCCTCGTAATACGCCGCCATGACCGCCGCTTCGCCGCCGTCTTCGGAGATCGCGGCGGATGCGTGGATGGCGCGCGTGTCCGACTCCGAGAAGACCTCTGTGCCGAGCCCGTAGAGCGCACCGAACGCGGTCAGCGCGTAATAGGTCTTGAGCGGCTTCTGCGTGTAGTAATCGAACAGCCCGTTCCATTTCGTGCCGTATCTCGCGTCGTAGTACATGAGATGGTCGAGCGGGGACCGCTGCGCCTCCAGTACGGACGCCGCGACGAACGCCGAGCCCTTCAGCCCGATCATCGCGTAATAGCTGCAGAGCAGCTCTTCCCGCTTCCATCCCGCCACGTAGTTCCATTCGTTGAGGATCAGTTCCGTTTCGGTATAGCCGTACCGGTCGCAGAGCGCGCGCGCTTTCTCGGAGACGGCGCCGTAGTCGTACGCATCCTTTCCGTAATGGTGGAACGAGAAGAAATCCATCGGCGTCGGATCGGCCGGATCGCGGGTCATGTACGAAAAGAAGTCGTTCAGGTACCCGTCCTCGTGGACGGAGGTGACGGCGGGACCGCCGATCTTCAACTGCGGAAAGCATTTCTTCAGATGCCGCGCGGCGACGTCAAAGAGCGGAAAGAAATCCTCGAGCGGACCGTCCCAGCATTTCGGATACAGGTTCGGCTCGTTCCAGATCTCCCAGTATTCGATGCCGTACCGATGACCGTTCGCCCATCCCTCGTTCATATGCCGGATGATATGCTCGCAGATCCGCGCCCATTTGGCATAATCCTTCGGCGGGAGGGAGCCGTACCGTTTCGACTCGTGTTCGATCCGGTTCCCGAGACGGTAGAAGACCTTCGTGCCCGAGGCGAGGATGCTCTCCATGTATTCGTCCGTGAGATCGAAGTCGTAGGAGGCGGGATCGTTCTCGTCCGCGTCGAAATCCGGAAAAATGGCGAGGATATCGACGGTATGAGGTCCGCCGTACGCCGGAGCGAACGAAGCGTCGTGCGTGCGCGCCATCGGGAAGCCGGCGGCGGCGTAGTCGTCGAAATTCCCGAGACCGTGCGCCGGCGCGGCGACGGGTCCGTTGTTCACGCTGTGCATGGGCTTGATCGTTCCCGTATTACGCCGGAAATCGACGTGGATGTTCGGCATGATCGTTTCTCCTTCGGTTGAAAAAGAGTATTTGTCGGTCTTGCATGTATCAAGTATCGTCGGTCTCATTATAACATCCCGCCGGCGGTTTGTCAACGCGCCGCGGCGGCTTTTTTGTTGACAAAGCTCCGCCTGTGTGTTATACTGAGATCCGGTAAACGAAAGCAAACGGATGGATGGGCTTCGGCCCGTCGCTCCGTTTGGCTGCATTATCGGAGGCTCTGCCATGAAACGAACGTCGTTCGTCCGGTTGTCCGCTTTGCTGATCGCGGCGATGCTGGCGGTCGGCGGCAGCGGATGCGCGCCGCACAAGGAGGGATCCGTGAACGAAAACACGCTGGAAACGATCGGGTATTACGCGTTCCGCCCCCTGAGCGAAACGCAGATGGACTATTTCCGTGCGGCGGATCGTCCGGGAGGCCGCGCCGGGGGAACGCGGCGGGCTGCTTTGTGACTTCAGGGAATATATCAAGACCTCCATACCGGAGACCTACGCGGCGTACAACCTCGCCCTGGCGAAAAAATGCGTGGAGAACGAGGTATACGAGGTCGCCGAATATACGCCCGGCGATTTCACCGTCTCGCCGATCGACTGCGGTAAATGGCATTTCGATACGGCGCCCTGCTACTGGGATTCCGGCATGGGAAGGTGAGTGCTTCCGCGTGACGCTTCCGTCCTTTCCGCGCTCCCCTCCCGAACCGCGCGCCGCCGACGGACGGCGTTCCCATTTATATATGTGTTCAGCTTATAGTTGACATCCCCCGTAAAAATGGTATAATGAACAAAATTTTGGAGAGATCCATCCTGTCAATGGGAGGCACATCATGAAAAGAATGCTTATCCTATTCCTCGCCGCGGCGATGCTTCTGCCGCTGTTCGTCTCCTGCTCGGAAAAGCCGAAGGATCCGGCAGACACCGGCACGTCCGACGCCGGCTCCGTTACGGCGCCTGTGACGGAGGACAAAAGTCTGACCTCCGTCGACGCCGTCCCGGCGCTCGATTTCGACGGAGAAAGCTTCGATATCCTTCAGTATACCACGAAAAACTGGTTTTACGTGGAGGAACAGAACGGAGAACAGCTCAACGATATCGTGTACGAGCGCAACCGGACGCTGGAGGAGCGCTTCAATATCACGATCGAAGAGCCGAATACCCTTGATTGGATCGACCTAAGAGATCTGATCTCTACGCTCGTCCCGGCGGGCGACGACGCGTACGATATGGTGTCGCAGTCCCTCAGACGGACGGAGACCACCCTGTCCAAGGGCGTTTTCAGGAACGTGCTCACACTCCCGTATATCGACATCGACAATCCGTGGTATACGCAGGGGCTGGAGGACGCGGTCATCAACGGGAAGCTCCTCTTTCTGACAGGCGACTATACGCTCAGCTACACGGCGGGCACCGTCGTGGTGTATTTCAACAAATCGAAGTGGGACGACTACGTCCACACGGAAAACGAACTGTACCAGATCGTCCGGGACGGCAAATGGACGATCGACCGCATGATGGAGTTCTCCGCCGATCTGTATAACGACACAAACGGCAACTCCAAGCGGGACGAGGACGATTTCTACGGTTTTGAGCCGTATTTCATCGCCTGTGTGGACGCGTGGGTCTACGGCTCCAACGTGCGCCGGATCCGGATCGTGGGCGAGGACTGCGAGATCGTACAGGATATGCTCGAAGAACCGCTCGTCGATCTGTATTCCAAGCTCCGGAATTTCATGGCGTACTCCGACGGTACCACGTACGGCGTCTACGACGAAGACTACGGCGGAAATCGCCTGTTTCTCAGCGGTCACGCGCTGTTCTCCTCGTTCAGCGTGGGTGAGATGACGTCGGCGGAGATGGTCGCGATGGAGGACGACTTCGGCGTCCTCCCGGTACCGAAGTGGAACGAGGACCAGCAGGAATACTACACGAACGTCGACAACGGGAGCGCGGACGTCATCGGTATCCTGAAAACGGTGCAGAACACGGAGCTGGTCGGCGCGGTCATCGAGGCGATGAGCGCGATGAGCTACACCTACGTCATGCCGCTCTACTGCAAAACGGTGCTCGAGCTGCGCGCCGCGCGGGACCAAGAGACCTCCGAGATGCTGCGCATGATCATGGACACGCGCGTCATGGACTGGGAGACGCTTTACTCCGGCTACGACGGCTGGGCGAGCCGTCAGAGAAAGCTCGTCAATACCTTCAACTGCCCGGAGCTCGTTTCCGGCATCGTCGAGCGGGTCAACGCGGTCCAGAATATCTACGAGAACATCATGGAGACCATCTGGAATCTGGAGTGACCGGCGCGGCGGGGACGGCATTTTCGGAAAAACAGGTCCCGGCGTCCGTACACGGTCCCCAAACCGTTCCCGGACAGCTTCCTTTTGAAAAGCGAGGGACTTTCATCGCGAAGCGGTCAACATAAAAACGGCTTACGGCGGCGAGGCGCTATGCCTCGCCGCCCGGTTCTTTTATTTGCCGTGTGCTTCAAAACGGGCGGATCCCGCCGGAAACCGTATTGACTTTCGGAAGGTTTTGAAGTATCATTATACCGACGGTTTGTACGTACAATTCGGGATCGATGAACGGGAAAGATCGGGCGGCGATCGAGGAAACGGCAAGGAGACGGTATTGTGAAGAAAACGGTATTCATGATCCCGGCGGGCTGCAGGATGCTCTGCATTCTGCCGACGGACGCATCGGCGGAAAACGGCGAACACGTCGTCATGACCGCGGCCGCCGCGGGGATCGGCGGGGCGGTCCGGAACGTCTTACGCAAACAAAAAGCGATCCCCGAAGCGGTCGGCCGGATCGCGGGAATCCAAAGATGAAAATACTGATCTCTACGGATTGCTGCGTATTCAACACGGGCGGGATCACGGCGTCCGTATTGGCGCTGTGCGCCGGTCTTCGACGGCGCGGACACGAGGTCAAAACGCTCTCATTGTCCGACCGGAATACGTCGTTTCGCGACAGGGACGACTATTTTATCAGGTCGTTTCCCGCCTTCTATTATCCCGGTATGCGTATGAGTTTTGCGATGCGGGATCCGCTTCTTTCAGAACTCGAGGAGTGGAAGCCCGATCTGATCCATATACAGGACGCCGCGCCGCATGGCTCTCGCGAGCGGTCTGCCCTTGCTCTGCCGTGCCGACGGCGCGCTGGAGGGCATGCTGGAACAGGATAAAAACGGCTTGATCTATCACTCCGAGGAGGAGTTCGGCGATTATGCCGCCCGGATCCTGGGGGACGGGATGCTGCGTGCGGACATGGGGCGGTACTCGTCGCTGAAGGCGGAGGACTTTTCGAGCGACTCTTTTGCGGACGCGATGCTTTCGGTCTATGCGGACGCGATCATCAAAAGGAAAAAAACGAACCGAACGGGAGGCGGTCAAAATGAATGACGGAAAAGAAATACGTATCCGTGATTATCTTACCGTACTTTTGCGGCGGCGCAGCGTGATCGCTCTCTGCTGCGTGATACTGACGCTGACGTTCGCGTTTTACGGCATCATCGCAGGCGTGGACAGAATGATCGGCACCTCTCACGAAAACGGATTCACCTCTTTTATCTACTATACGATGCTCTCCAACGCGCTTGCGGCGCTTTCGGCGGCCTTTATATTCCCTTACGCCGTAGAAGGGATCCGGAAAAAGCGCTTCACCATGCCGAAATGGGTGGCTGTGATACATTACGTCGCCACGACGACCATCGCGGTCACGATGGTCGTCGTCTTCGCCTTTATCAGCTGGGCGTCTCCGGACGACGCCTTCGGCGGTTCGAATCTCGCGACGCACGTGATCTGTCCGCTGTTGATCCTCATGTCCTTTTTCCAGATGGAGAGCGGGTACCTGTTCTCATGGAAGGATCGGCTGCTCGGGATGATCCCTTTATCCGTGTATATGATCGTCTACTTTATCGAAGTGGTCGTGATCGGCGAGTCGAGGGGCGGCTGGCCGGATATCTATCATATCATGGAATTCGTTTCGCCCGCTTTGGCGATCCCCGCGGCGCTATTGCTTGCTTTCGGCGTCAGCACCGCCGCCGCGCTGGTATCGAACCGTCTGACGAAAATACGGAACAAAAAGATGTTCTTATACTGGCGCGGGGAGCCGGATCCGATCGAAGTCCGGATCGAAGCGTTCGGGATCGGAAGGATGGCGGCTCAGAGCACGGAAAAAACAACGTACAGATCCCCTATGACATCCTGACGTATCTTGCGCAGACGTGCGATCTGAGAGCGGAGGATCTGGTGAAGCCATTCGTCAAAGGTCTGCTGACGGAACTGGAGGATCGCGGCAGATCCTGAGGACCCGGATCCGATCGGGGAAACGGCCGCCGTCACGATTTATTGCAAACGGCATTCCGACGCCGCTCTGCATGACGGGTATCGGGAGCCGTTTCGTGAAAAAACTCCCGGCGATGCAGGCGGGACGGAGCCGGGACGAACAAAGCCTGTGACGCGCATCCTCATTTTTCCGTATTCATCCGGATACAAGTATATCATGAGAGGCGCGTGAAGTCAATGAAGGGCGCCGGAGAATATAATTCCCGCTTTGACAAAAATCCGTGTCCCGGCGGCAACTCGCCTCGCGGTTCGCGGATGCCGCCGTATGCCGCTCCGTTCTTATTCCGCCGGACATCTTTCGGAGAAAGCCTTTACTTTTTTTCGCCCTTCTGTTATACTATGCTTGCAGGAACGGGGGAGGGACGGCCGGTCCCTCTCCGCCGTGACGGTGTTTTTTGCCCGGACGCACGACCGCGGAAAGTGCGGGAAGCCTCCGTGGGAGGCGCCGGGAGCCGCCGCATCCTTGACCGAGGCGGACAAACTCCCCGCCCGAAGCCACAAATCCGTAAACGATCGTTGAATCCGAAAAACCGGAGGTATGACATGACGGTATCGACGCTTGCCCGCTCGCTGTCGGACTCTCTCTCCCGTGCCGTCGTCGGGAAGGAAGAGCGCATCCGACTCGTCCTGGCTGCTTTTCTCGCGGGAGGACACGTTCTCCTCGAAGACGTGCCAGGGACCGGAAAGAGCACGCTTGCCAAGGCTCTCGCCCGGTCTCTCGACTGTCCGTTCCGGAGGATCCAGTGTACGCCCGATCTGCTCCCCGCGGACGTCACCGGGCTGAACGTCTGGGATCCCGCGTCGCGGACGTTCGTTTTCCGACCCGGTCCCGTGTTCTGCTCGGTGCTGTTGGCGGACGAGATCAACCGCGCAACGCCGAGGACGCAGTCCGCTCTGCTCGAGTGCATGGGCGAATATCAGGTCACGGTCGACGGGACCAGTTATCCGATGACGGAGCCCTTTTTCGTCATCGCCACGGAGAATCCGGTCGAGTCGAAGGGGACGTTCCCTCTGCCGGAAGCCCAGCTCGACCGGTTCATGATCCGGCTCAGCATCGGCTATCCGGACAGGACGGCAGAGGCGGACATGGCGCGCCTCTGGCTGAACGGCTCCGAAACGCCGCTCGACGGGATCGCTCCGGTCTGCGCGGCGAAGGACGTACTCGCGGCGCGGAAGGCGGTGGAAGCCGTCGCCGTCTCCCCGAAGATCACGGACTACGTCGTCTCCCTCGTATCCGCGACACGGAACGACGCCGCGCTGCGGCTCGGCGTCTCTCCCCGCGGGACGCTGCACCTTCTGCGCATGTCCCAGGCGCTCGCCGCGACGGACGGGCGTGACTACGTCCTCCCGGACGACGTGAAGCGGGCGGCGGTCCCGGTCCTCGCGCACAGGGTGCTGTCCTCGGCGCAGAACCGACTGAAGCTTTCCCGGAGCGCGCCGGAGATCATAGAACGGATCGTCGCGTCGGTCCCGTCCCCGGTGGACTGACATGACGGCGGAGTTCGTTTTCCTCTTCCTTGCGCTCGCCGTCTCGGGCGTGTTTTCCGCCATGCTTCTGCGGAGCGTCGTGAACACCGCCCTGAAGACCCGGCTCTCCTGCCGTCTGTTTCTCGACAGCCGGGCGACCGGCGGCACCGATCTCATCGAGGGAGAGGGGTTCTTTCTGAACGCGGAGATCGAAAACGCCTCTCTCATGCCGCATCCGCACGCGGAGCTTTACCTCAGTCTGCCCGAAGGGCTGACGTTCGGGGACACGGGGACCGTGGACCACAAGGAAGCGCTCGTGATCCCGGCAAGATCGGTCGTCCGGCGGCGGTTTTGGGTGAACGCGGTCCGGCGCGGCGTGTACGTGATCGATCACGCGGTCATCGTGCGGAAGAAGACCTTGTTGCTCGATCTCGTTTCCTTCCGGATGCCCGTTCCCTCCGGCCATTTCAACGCCGTGACGGTCTATCCGACGGTGATGGACCTCGACGAGCACTTCACGACGGCGCCGTACGTCATAGGGGAGGTGGAGGTGAGCCGCTCGCCCGTCCCCGATCCGCTCGAGTTCATCGGCGTGCATCCCTACCTGAACGAGCCGCTGTCGCGCGTCAACTGGAAGAAATCCGCCGCCGTCGGGGAATGGATGGCGAACGAGAACGGATTCACCGAAGAGCGCGATCTGACGATCCTTCTGAACCTCCAGTCCCGCGCCTACGAGCGGTTCGATCCCCTGACCGGAGGGATCAGCTCGAGGGCGCTCACGGAACTCGGGATCTCCGTCGCCGCGTCCCTGATCGACGAGATCTCCGCGTACGAGGTACCGGTCCGCGTTCTGTTCAACGGGGTCTCGGATACCTTCTCGGAGGAGGAGAAGATCGGGGAGCACGTGCTTTCCCGCTCGGACGACGCGGCGTCTCTGCCGGACTATCACAATCTCATGCGGATGCTCGCGCGGATCTCCGGCGGCGTGGCGTGCCCGGCGCATGCGATGTTCTACGCCGTCGCCGAGGAGCCGGACCGCTTTCTTACCGGAAGGAATCTCGTCGTCGTATCGCCCTACTTCGACGCGGTGATGCGCGATTTCTGCCGCTCCATGCAGGATCTCGGGTTCGAGACCGTCTTCTGGATCACCTCGTCCTTCAGCGACACGGAAGGGATCCCCGAGGACGTCCAACTCTATTACCGCACGTACCGGAAGGAGGCGAGGACGTGAAAACGAAGCTCGCGTATCCGCTGTTCTTTGCCGCCGCGACCGTTTTGTTTCTGCCGTTCACGTATCTGCCGCTGAACGCGCTGTGGCTCTTGTTCAAAAGCTTCGTCTGGTTCGGCGCGGGCAACGGACGGGAAGAATACGTGGACGCGGTGCTCCGCACGACACCGCTCGCAGGGCTGAGCGTCGTGTTCCTTTTCCTCGCCGTCTTATTGTCGTTCGGGCTCTTCGTATTCAGCCGGACGCCGCGCGGCAGGAGTTTTTTCGCGGAGTCCGCCGGGATCACCGAATGGCTGGCGCAGAATATCTTTCTCGGTTTCACGATGATTTTCGAGCTCCTTTTCATGCTGCTCGGGTTTACCTACCGCAAGCAGGACAGGACCCGGACGCCCGGGAAAACGGATCTCCGCGCGACGCAGAACGCGGCGATCCGGGAATATGAATTCAGTGAGCGGACCCCGGATGATTACGCGCAGTTTCTGCGGCGGCTGTCCCGCATCCGCTCGCAGGACGGGAAGATCGGGTACGCCTACCGCACGCTCTGCCGACTGTACAAACGGGCCGCGCCGGATATCTCCGATTCCGACACGCCGCGCGAGGTCCAGCGAAAGGCGGAACGCGCCGGGCGCTTTGCGCCGTCCGAGCTCGAATCCATCCGGATGATCATCGAGCGTGTGAAGTTTTCCGGACGCCGGCCCGATGAAGCCGAACAAGCGGAATTTCTCAGAGAACTTTGTCGGAACGTGCGGATCCTTCTGTGAAAGCCGCCTCGCGGATCGTGCCTGCCGCCGCATCCCGTTCCGTTTTCGTTCCCCCGCGTATCTTTCGCGCGGTCAAGGATCCATGACCCCGCCCTATACGAAGAACCCCCGGAAGCCTGCGTCTGCAGAGCTTTCGGGGGGCCTTGCGTTCAGGGGGTGCCGGGACTCGTGTCCGCGGCGCGTTCCGCATTTGCGCGGACCTTATTTCGCCATATCGAAGAAGTGCGGTGCCTTCCCGGCTGCCCGGAGCTTTTCCAGAAGGAGGGCTGCCAGCGCCACGTCGAGCATCCCGGTGCCGATGATCTGCGCGTAGATGTATTCGTCCGCGCTCCGGCGGCCTTCCGCCTTGCCTGCCAGCACGTCGGGAACGACGATGTCGAAGGACTCCGCCGTGATCCGTCCCTGCTCCGCCAGCTCTTTGACGTTGCCGCGGTGGAGGGACTGACCTACGTGATCCGTCGCGATGCGGTCGGCTTTCAGGACCGTGTCGAAGGAGGTCTCGCGGTAGGAGCCCATCGTCATGACCAAAGCGCCCGGCTTGATCCACTCCCGCTGTACCAGATCGGCGTCGGCGTTCGTCACGGTGACGATGATATCGGAGCCGCGGCAGGCTTCTTCGTTCGTGCGGCACTTGACGAACCGGAATTTCGGCGCGTCGAAGCGCGCGATGAAGCGGTCCATGGCTTCCTCGGAGAGGTCGCTCAGACGCACCTCTCCGATATCCAGCACGCGGCTCATGCACAGAAGACTCATGTACCCCTGCAGACCGGTGCCGATGATCGTGACCGTGTCCGTCCTTGACGCCAGGAGCCGCGCCATGATGGCGGGCTGCGCGCCGGTGCGCAGGTCGTTGATCCGGTCGCCGCCGATGACGGCGCGCAAAAGACCCGTGCGCGGATCGGTAAGCAGAACCGTCGCCTTGATATAGGGCAGCCCCAGCTTCTTGTTCTCGTCGTAGCCGCCGACCACTTTGATGCCCGCGGCGTCCATGGGCCCGATGTAGGCGGGCATGGAGTTGAACCAGGAAGGCACGCCCAGCGCGCTCATATCCGTCGTGATCTTATTGGGCATGACCACCTTGCCTTCGCCGTACCACGTCCACGTCCGCTCCACGCAGCCGATCGCGTCCTCGACGGTCAGGCACTCTCTGACGGTCTCCTCGCCGATCATCATGGTTCTTGTATCCATGTTTTTCTCCTTCATTTTCTTTTGCCGATTTCCGTACGGATCTCCCTCTGCGGGACGGCGATCCTGAAAACGTCTCTCGTCGGATCAGTTTCCGAGAGCGAGTATATCGTCGGCCAGGTCGTTGAGTTTTTTATTGATGGCCGTTTCGTCTTTTTCATAGGTGGATATAAGGCTGCCGTTTTTGAACGCTTTGACGAGCATGCCGGAGATGCCGAGATCACAGAGCGTGGAAACCTCGTAGCGCATGGAGCGGAAGATCAGATCGAGCATTTCCGAATCGTCGGGCGCGTCCATTCTCTTGTATTTCAGCGTTTTCTCAAAGTAGGCTTCCCGCACCTCGCCCGAGTGATACGCCCACGCGGTGAAGATCATGTCCGTAAACGCGGCGTCCGCGGGATCGGAGGGCATGAACCACGCGCAGGAATACGGATCCACAAGATGATAGTAGTTTTCCTGTTTTTCATCGAGTTTCGGGTTGGGAAGGACGCCGTAGCCCGGTTCCATGTCGCGGAAGGACGAAGACTCGCCCGCCCCGTTCTGTACGAACAGGAAATGGTTCCCCGCAAAGAACACGCTGCGCACGTACTCCCATATGTGGGGATAACCGTTCGTGTCGCGGCCGGATGCGGCGTCCTCGTAAGTAAGCGTGCAGTTCGGGACGCCGAACAGCGCCTGTACTTTTTCCAGCGCGGCGACGGTCCTTTCGTTGATGCAGGCGATATCGGGGATGCCGTACTCGTCGTTCTCGGTGAAGACCACGCCGCAGCCCGTCAGGAAGTTGTTGGAGGATTCCTCAAGGAATCCGACGCGGTCGTCAGCCGTTATTATCCCGTTGCCGTCGAGGTCTGCCGTGGCTTTCGTCACCATTTCGATCATTCTGTCGATGGTCCACGTCCCCTCGCGCACCATGTCGTAGGGATAGTCGATGCCGCAGACGTCCATGATGCCCTTCGAGAAATAGATGAAGCGTGCGTCGCAGATCGGCCGGGAGGTGACGTCTCCGGCGATCAGGAAGAGGTGTCCGGCGACCGTCAGATCACGGGATATGTTCGCGTCCCACCAGGGATCGGCGATATCGAGATAGGTGAGTTTGTTGAAGTCGTAGAAATAGTTTTCGAGTGCGCGGGGAAAACCGGTGATCATACAGTCGATCATGACGTCATAGCTCTGATCGCCGCTGATCGTCTCCCTCACGGCGGTTTCGGTAGGAGATTTTTCCGGGCGCTTGACAAACTTTATCCCGTATTTTTCTTCCATGAGCAGGTTTCTGCCGTAAACGGCGTCGACCACGACGTCGCCGTTCATTTCTTCAACGAACGCGTCCGTGATTTTATAGGCGTTCGCGTCATCACCGCGGTAGAGCACCCGGAATTCCCTTCCGTTGAAATAGGTGCCGTCCGGGATGGGACTCGGAGGTCCGGCGTTTACGGTCTCTTCCGTGACCGCCGCAGTGGATTCGGGAGTTTCTTCAGAGTCGTTCGGCGTTTCGCCGCTTGTGCCGGGGCCCGCTGAACACGCAGTACAGGTGAGAAGGATCACAAACGCAAGAAACAAAGCGATGATCCGTTTCATGAGGAACTCCTTTCAAAAGCAAAAGTTCTCTTGCCTGCTGTGCCGGACTTGAGGCGCCGCCGTATGGGTCCGGCACGTTTGAAGCGCACGATCGCAATATCTCAAAGAGAGTCTCACCACGTCGAAGAAAAGCCTTGTTTCGGGTCCTGAAGTCAATGTCCGTTCATTTTTTTGCCGATCGCGCAGGGGAGGGTGACGCGGCCGTTTTCGTCCGGGAACGGCGTGAGATCGTCGTCCCGCACGGCGTCGCGGGCTTCCTTCTTTGTGAAATCGGGGATATAGAAGGTCTTGCCGTCCTCCATGCAGCTGCGCCAGCCGAGGATCGCGACGGCGGACATGGCGACGCCGCGGTATACGTTGAAGAAAGGCTCCGTTCCCTTCGTCAGGTACTGGATGAAGTTCCACACCGTCCAGAAATCGCCGCCGCCGTGACCGGCTTTCTCCGCAAGCTCCGCGTTCGCGGGCCATTGGGGATCGTACGTCCGGTTCCGTTCTTCGCCTTCCGGGACAAGCCACGACTGATAGCTCAGGTTCACCATCGAGCCGAGCGTCCGCCCCGTCTCGACGCAGCCGTTCTCGCCGGCGAAGCGGTATCCGCTGGCCGATCCCATCGCGGTGCAGCCCGTGGCGCGGAAGAGCGCGCCGTCGTCGGTGATGACGTTCATCATGGCGAGCGCGTCGTAGTTGTGGCGGAAGTCGTCGTATTGCTCGAGCACGTCCGAATGGACGGCGAAGGCGTTGACCTTGACGGGCATTTCTCCCGTGACGTGCATGAGCGGGCCGAGCGCGTGCGTGACGTAGTAGGTCCGGGGCATCCACGCGCGCCAGTGGTATTTTCCGGGCGTCAGACCCGCCAGTCCCTCACGCGGCAGGGCGTGGTTGTACTCGCCCTCCGCGTACAGGATCCGCCCGAGCTTCCCTTCGCTCACGATGCGCTTCATTTCGAGCAGGGCGGCGCTGAACGGGTAGTTCTCGGCGAGCATGTACTTCACGCCGGTACTCTCCGCGGTCTCGACGAGGCGGACGCATCCGGCGAGCGTCGGGGAGGAGGTGCACTCGGAGAAGACCGCGATCCCGCGCTCCATCGCCTGGCACGCGCAGACGTCGTGCTCGTGGAAATAATTGCAGAGGATGACGGCGTCGAGCCCGCTGTCCAGCATTTCCTCATAATCCCGGAACAGCTTCGCGCCGGGGCAGCGTTCGCCCGCGGATTTCAGCTTTCCCTCTTCCTTTTCGCAGAGCGCGGTGATCTCCGCCTCCTCGAAGTCCTGCAGGATGGAGATGAAGCTCGAGCCTCTTCCCAGCCCGAAAATGCCGAATCTGAGTTTTTTCATACGTATTCTCCTTTATGTATTTACAATTTCATTTCGATGAGAAAAACCGCGGAAGCCGTCCGCGCGTTTTTTTGTTACCTATTATTGTAACATAGCGCGACCGTCCCATGTCATGTACGGGATCAACGAAATTTCTCCCCGTCTTTTGGTCATTCTATATAAATCAGGGCGCGTTTGCGTTCGGATCCGCCGGATCGCGGTACCTGAGCGGAGGGATCGGGGGCGAAAAACGTATTGCGCGCGGGGGCGGTATGTGTTATAATACTC
Source organism: Clostridiales bacterium (assembly GCA_016288155.1). Taxonomy (GTDB): domain Bacteria; phylum Bacillota; class Clostridia; order Oscillospirales; family CAG-272; genus SIG701. The sequence continues at coordinate 29,217 of JAEEYP010000010.1, forward strand.
CTGAAAAGCGAACAGGGGATATCTCTGTCGCATCGATCGGCGTGCGTTCGCAGCGTGATCCTTCGGGACGGGAGGAGACGTTATGAAAGATCAGTCGTACCGTGATCTGGCAAAAAAACTGGGACTCGGCAAGTCCACCGTCAGCCGCACCGTCCGGCATTGTCCCGGGGTGGACGGCAGGACCCGCCAGCGGGTCCTTGAGGAAGCTCTCCGCACCGGGATCGGCGACGCGGCCGAGCCCTGCAGCATATACTGCATCGTTCCGGACACGCCCGGCTATTTCTGGCATATCTTTCACGATCGCATGAGAGAAGAGCTGAAGCATATCCCGTTCTCCGTGAAATACAACGTCTACTCCCACCTGCTCGATCACGAGACCGTTCTTTTGTATCTGGACGAGGCGGTCCGATGCGGCGCCCGGGTAGTGATCCTGTCCGCCGACCTCTCTCCGGCGATCAAGGAAAGGCTCGCGGCCATGCAGAACGGCGGGGTGTACGTGATCCTGCTCTCCGTATACGGGGAACTGCCGAACAGCGTGTACGTGGGGGCCGATCCCTATCAGGACGGCGAAGAGATCGGTCTGTGGCTCTGGAAGCATTACCCGCGGTATACGCCCGTTATCCTGAACAGCAGCACGCGCCACGCTTCTGCCCGCATCAGGGGATTCCTCCACGTACTGGAGCGGTATCATCCGGACTGCGGCGATGCCTATTCGATCGTCGACGTACGCGCGGAGGATTTCAGCAATCCCAAGCTTCTGCCCTCCCGGTTCGCGTCCCTGTTCAGCCGGGTGGAGAGGGGATACTCCTGTATCTATATGCCGTTCGGCAATTTCCATCTGCCGTTGGCCGTTCTGAAGGTCGGCATGAAGACCGATATCCCGGTGCTGCTCTCCCACGACTGCTTCACCGAGGCGGGACCGGACACGCTCTATCCCGGATACACCGCTTCCTGCAATCAGGATATCGCGCGGCAGGTCGGCACGGCGATGGAAACGGCGGCGGCCTATCTCCGCGATCCCTTTCTCCCCGACGGACAGACGTTCCGGTATATCCCCTCGAAGATCTGCTGCCGCGCGCAGGAAGCGTCCGACTGACCGGGAGCGTCCCTTTTTTCGTGCATCTGCGGCGTCCCGGCGCGGCGAAGCCCCGCCGCGGGGACGTATTCCGTGATTTTTTATCGGAGGTCGTTATGGATAAGATCGCGTATGGGAACGCATCCGTCCCGTGGGATCTGAAGGCCGGGTTCGGCAATCATCGGTTCATCGTGGAAGCGCCCCGGAGCACGTACGTGCGCGCGGTGCTTCCCTGGCGGCGGAGAGATCTGTACCCGGAGAAGATCGGCGTAAAGATCCGGTATACCTCCGCGGATACGCCCACGGAGAACGGCGTCGGCTCCGGGATATCGGAGAATATCCTCATCGAAAAGGCGGACAGGGAGACCGGCGTGATCGTATTCGAAGCCCCGGCCGACGGTCTGTACGAGATCTATTATATGCCGTTCGTTCTGCGGGGGGACTGGTGGTCTCCGTCTACCGAATATCTGCCAGCCGACGCTGTGAAAGCGTCCGATGACTGGAAAGCCGCCGCGTCTTTTGCGGATATCCCCGACGCCGCGGTGCTGCGCTATGAAAGCCGCACGGCGTTCGATTCGTTCTATCCCATGGAATTTCCCATGACGGCGGCGGAGCGGGCGGCCTTTACGGGCGGCAGTCCCTTTATGGCGGTGCCGGAATCCCGGCTCCGTCCGATCCGGATGCAGTACGAGCTTCCCGCCGTCTGGCTGGATACGCCGGCTTCCTCTCTGCGTACTCTTCGGGATACCGCCTGCGCAAACGAACATTACGTATTTCAGATCGCGGTCATCGCCGGCACGGACCTGCACGATATCCGGGTCGCTTTCCGGGATGCGCACGGTCGGACGCTGCCCCGGGGCACCGCCGTCTGCTTCAATCTGCAGGGGCGGGACGCGGAAGGACGGGAATTCACCGTTTGCCGGGACGCGGTCAAGGGACAGGTACTTTCTTTATGGTGCGGTCTGCGGCTGGAGGATCCCGCTCTGTCGGGCAAAGAGTCGCTGCGCATCACGGCAGAGGTGACGGCAAAAGACGCGGACGCGTCCGAGACGGCGGATATCGCTTTGACGATAACGCCGGACCTTGTGCCCAACAACGGCGACGACGATCTCTGGCGGATGAGCCGACTGTTCTGGCTCAATGCCGCCATCGGCATCGGGGATGATCCCATTGCCCCGTACGAGCCGATCGAAAACGGATCGGACGGCCGCAGCATGGACTTCATGGGGAAGCGTCTTACCGTCGGACCTCTGGGGCTTCCCGCGTCTTTCACCAGCCGATACGATCACGCGGCGGAACTCGCCGACACCGCGACCGAGATCCTGGCGTCTCCCGTGGAGCTGATCGCGGAAAAGACCGGGCCGGCGGCGGAAACGGACCGGGATATTTCCCTCCGTCGGCAGATCCGGAACGCGGTCACCACCGTCATGGAGGCGGAAGCCGTCCGCTGTGATATCCGGATCCAAAGCCGGGCGGAATACGAAGCGGACGGGCACATAGACTGCCGGATGACGCTGACGGCGCTCGCGGAAGGGGAGTACGCCTTCACCCTCCGGGTCCCCGTCGCCGAGCACGCGGCGGAGTCTTTTATGGGCTTGTCCTATGAGGGCGGAAGGGTCCCCGCCCAGTGGGAGTACCGGTGGGATCCGAAATACGTCGGGAACCACGCGTGGGTCGGCGGCGTGCGGGGCGGCATCCAGCTGAAGCTCATGCCCGAGGAAGAATTCTGGGGCAAATCCACCTGTTTTGAGTCTCTGTGGAAAAACGGCGGCAAGGGCAAAATGAGGGTGCGGAAGACCCCGGACGCGGTGCTGCTCGAAGGGATCACCGGAAGCATCCGCATGCGGGCCGGTCAGACGGAGGTACTGCATTTCCATATGATCACCACGCCCTTCCATCCGATCGATAAGGACCGCCATTGGCATGAGCATATCTACCATACCGACGGCTGGGGCGAGGAGCGGGTGCCGGATCTGGACTATGCGAAAAAACACGGCGCCACCATCATCAATCTGCACCAGGGCGGCATGCTGAACGAGAATATCAATTATCCCTTCCGGGTCGCTCCGAAACTGAAAGAACACGTACGGAAAGCCCATGAGACGGGGATGCGCTATAAACTGTACTATACCGTGCGGGAGCTGTCCGATTACTGCGCGGAGATCTGGGCGTTCCGATCCCTCGGAGGGGAGATCTACACGGAAGATTCCCGGGCGGCCGCGATCGCCGGTCTTATTCTGGATCCTTCCCAAAAAGCCGAGCTGCCGGCATGGGATACGGTGCGCAGGGGCGGTCCCTGGCTGAACGAGCATCTGACGGAAGGATTCGTCGGCGCGTGGCATCAGTTTTTGTTTGACGGAGAGCAGGACTGCGCCGTCCATACCAAGCCGTTCTCCCGGCTCCTCAACTATTATCTGTGCGGACTGGACTGGATGATCCGGGAGGTGGGGATCGACGGCGTCTATCTGGACGGCATCGGCTACGACCGGCGGATCATGAAGCGGGTACGCCGGATCATGCAGCACAGCGGGAAACGCTGCGATATCGACATCCACTGCGGGAACGATCACGAAATGCCGTGTTACGGCTACGTATCCCCCGCCAATCTGTACCTGGAGCATTTTGCCTATGCCGACAGCCTCTGGAACGGCGAAGGCTATCATTATGAAGACGTTTCGCCGGAGTACTATCTCACCGAGATCTCCGGGATCCCTTTCGGCCTGATGGGGGAGATGCTCCACGGCGGCGGGAATCCGTGGAGGGGCATGGTGTACGGTATGACGGCGCGCATGGGCTGGCAGCAGGGAGGGATCTCCTGGCAGATCTGGAAGCTGTGGGAAGAATTCGGCATATCGTCGGCGAAAATGCTGGGCTGGTGGGATCCCGCCTGCCCCGTTTCGGCGGAAAACGACCTTGTACGGGTCACGGCGTACGTGAAAGAGAACGGAGACGTACTGATCGCCGCCGCGTCCTGGTGTCCGGCGGACAGATCCTTCCTGTTCTCCGTGAACAAGGAGCAGCTGGGCATCGAAGGCGATTATGAATTCTACGCGCCTTTCGTGGAAGACGTACAGGAGGAAGCGACGTTTGCTTCCGATGCGCTGATCCCCATCGCTGCCGGAAAAGGCTGGCTGTTCATTCTGCGACGGAAGTGATCGCGCGGACAATACCGCGGCTCACTTTCCCGTAAAACGAAAGCGTGCCGCGTTCCGAACTTCTTTCACGCAAGCAAAAAGTCCCGGAAACTCACGCTTCCGGGGCTTTTTTGCGTTTTCTTTTATTGCGTCCGGTCACTCCAGACTCAGAATGGTCTCAAGGGTGGCGTCGTAGACTCTCTGGACGTCGCGGAGCCTCTCCGCGATCCCGCTGACGATCTCGGGCGCGTTCGCGCCGCTGATGAGCTTTCTCTGGCGGCCGGTCACCCATCCGCCGGAGCCGGCGTACAGCGTTTCCCAGTCCATGACGCGCGTGTCCATGATCATGCGCAGCATTTCGCTCGATTCCGGATCCCGCGCGTGCCGCAGCTCGAGCACGGACTCGCAGTAGACGGGCATGACGTCCGTGTAGCTCGCGGCGCTCATCGCCTCGATCATCGCGCCGACCTTGGCGACGTTTTGTACGGTCTTCAAGACGCCGACGATGCTTGCGACCATGCAGTCGACGTTCGTATGATACTCCTGCTGATCCTCGTCCCATTTCGGGATCGGGAGCACGCCGAAATCGTCCTCCATCGCCACCATCTCCGGCGTCGTCATGGCGGATACGCTGAGCGAGGTGAACAGGGCGTTGCCGCTCATGAAGGTCTCGGTGTTGTCCGCGTACTCGACGAGGACGGCGGCGCCCTGGGATTCGGTCATGAGCTTCTTCAGCTTTATATACAGATCGATCAGCTTCTCGTTGTACATATCCTGCACGATCTCGTAGGTCGCCCAGGAGTCTCCGGCGATCTTGATCCGGCGCAGCTCGGAGCCGTAGACGAACGCGTTCACGGAGGCGTTATAGACCGGAGAGAAGCCGTAGAAATCATCCTCGTCCCGCTTGCCGTTGCCGTTCACGTCGTGGTACAGATCGACGGAGTAGCTCATGAGGCGGTCGACCGTCCACTTGCCGTCGCGCACGATCTGGTACAGATCGTCCGTCGAATGGAGATAGTCGATCCATTTCGTCTTATTGAAATAGACGACGACCGTCCCGCTCGTGTAGCTGAGCGTCATATCGCCCGTCAGCGCGAGCAGCCTGTCGTCGACGATCGCGTCCCGCAGACCCTTCGTGTACCACGGTTTGTCCAGATCGATGTATGGGAGCGTCAGCACGTTCCGCAGCACCTCGAACGACGTGGAGGTCTGATCGTTGCCCATCCTGACGAGCGGCTGCGAGACGACGTCGTACACGTCGTCGTTCGCGTGCACGAGCTGCGATGCCATCTCGATGAGCACGTCCGTCTTTACGGTGTTCGGTTCCTCGATCACGACGTTGAAGCGCGTCTCCAGCCGTCTGTTGCGCTCGAACACGGTATCGTTCAGGTTCTCTCCGTTCAGCTCCTCCGTGTACAGCCAGTTCCCCTCCGTGCCCTGGAGGATGCGGAACGCCTCGCCGTCGAAATTGAGTTCGGGGAGTTCGTCGGGAACGACGTATTCCGGCGCCGTATCCGCCGGGGGAGCGGAGGACGTGTCTCCGTCCGTGTCGGACGAGGCGGAGACGTCGGACTTGTCGGGCGTCGTCTTGCCCGAGCAGGCGGCGAGCGGAAGAAGCATCGCCGCGGCGAGGAAAAAGAGCAGTGCTTTTTTCATGAGACGGACCTCCGAAAAAAGTAATTGAGTCTTCTTAACAAGTATACCATTTTTCCATGTGCGTGTCAACAGATCGCGGATCGTTTGGGGAAACCTTATCGGCTTGCGGGAGGCGGGAGGCGGAATACGGCGCCGGTCTTCGGGGGATTATTCGTTATTGACAAACGGGGGCATTCGTGATACCATATATCCGGGCGGACGTCCGGGGCGGATCCGTTTTTTTGGATGACGGACGCGCCGGAACGTGTCCTGTCCCCGCCGACGCGCCGCCCGCCGGATGCCGTTATCACAAAAAAGAAAAACAAGTCAGAAATTCACGACAAGGACGGTACGTATCATGATGCTCCGAGCACCCGCGACGCCCCTCATTACGGTCGATCCGTATTTTTCCGTCTGGTCGCCGAGCGACCGCCTTACCGACAGCGTGACCGTGCACTGGACCGGCAAGCCGAACACGATCCTCGGCGTCGCCGTCCTCGACGGCGTCCCCTACCGCTTCCTCGGACGGCTGTTTCCGGGCGATCCGATGCCCGCGATGGAGCAGACCGACGTGCGGATCACGGCGCTCTCGACGGAATACCGTTTTTCCGCCGCCGGGGTATCGCTGTGTGCGCGCTTCACCTCGACGCTCTTTCCGGACGATCTGCCGATCCTGACGCGCCCGGTCAGTTATCTGGAGATCTCCGTCTCCTCCGAGGACGGAGAGGCGCACGCCGTCTCCGTCTCCGTTTCCGTCAGCGAGGAGATCTGCCTCAATTACCGCGGGCAGGACGAACTGACCGCGGAGACGCTGCAGTCCGGCGGGATCGCCCTCGGAAAGATCGGCAGCGTGAGCCAGCCGGTGCTCGAAAACGACGGCGACGACATCCGCATCGACTGGGGGTATTTCTACCTCGGCGTGCCGGCGAAGGACGGATCGGTCCGGGCGGAGACCCGCGACGTCCCGTTCACGGAGGACGCGCCGCACGGGGAGAGCGGGACGATGACCTTCCTCACCGCATCCGCTCCGCTTGCCACCGACGGAACGCGCGGTGTCCTCTTCACCTTCTCCTACGACGACGTCGCCTCCATCGATTATTTCGGGGACAAGCTCCGCTCCGTCTGGAACAAAGACGGCAAACCGATCACCGAAGCGATCGCCGAAGCGTACGCGGACTATCCGCAGATGCTCGCACGCGCCGCGGCGCTCGACGAGCGGCTGTTCGTCGACGCGACGCGCGCCGGCGGCGAGAAGTATGCGGAGATCCTGGAGCTCGCGTACCGGCAGGTCGTCGCCGCGCACAAGGTCGTATATGATAAAAACGGCGAGCTGCTCCTCATCTCCAAGGAATGCCATTCCAACGGCTGCGCCGCGACGGTGGACGTCTCGTACCCGTCGATGCCGTTCTTCCTCCTCTACAACCCGGAGCTCGTGCGCGGCATGATGCGTCCGATCGTCCGCTTCGCGCGGAGCGAGGCGTGGGGATTCGATTTCGCGCCGCACGACGCGGGTCGCTATCCGATCGTGAACGGTCAGCGGTACGGGCTCGACCGCGAGACGGGGGGACTGAAGCCGGAGAAGCAGATGCCGGTGGAAGAGTGCGGGAATATGCTCGTCATGGCGGCGGCGGCCGCCGTCGCCGACGGGGATCTTGCGTTCGTGCGGGAAAACCTCGACCTCTTCGAGGCGTGGGTGAAGTATCTGGAACAGCACGGCAGCGATCCGGAGAATCAGCTCTGCACCGACGATTTCGCCGGGCACCTCGCGCACAACTGCAACCTGTCGCTCAAGGCGATCATGGGGATCGCCGGCCTCGGGATCCTTTCGGGGATGATGGGCGACGAAGCGAAGAAGGCGGAGTATCTCGCCCGCGCCCAGGCGATGGCGGACGGCTGGGTGAAGACGGCGGCGAACGGCGACGGGAGCTTCCGGCTCGCGTTCGACCGTCCCGGCACGTGGAGCATGAAGTACAACCTCGTCTGGGACAAGCTGTGGGGCACGGGGCTGATCGGCCGGACCGTCGTCAACTCCGAGTTCGCGTCGTACAAAAAGCATGTCAATCCGTACGGCATGCCGCTCGACTGCCGCGAGACGTACACGAAGAGCGACTGGCTCGTGTGGACCGCGGCGCTGGCGGACACGAAAGAGGATTTCGAGGCGTTCGTCGCGCCGCTGTGGGAGGGGTATCACCGCTCGTTCTCCCGCGCGCCGCTGACGGACTGGTACTATACCGTGACCGCGGAGATGCGCCGTTTCCGGAACCGTACCGTGCAGGGGGGACTGTTCATCAAGGTGCTTGAATACTCCGGCAAAATGAAGCTGTGAGGCGCGCCGCGGGCCCGGCGCACTGCCTGATAAAGCGAAACGAAAGTCCGGGCGATCTGTGTCGCCCGGACGTTTTTTTTCAGCTCGCGGAGACGCGCGGCGCGCGGAGATCCTCCATCGGCGGTATCCCGATCGAGCGGCGTTCCGTATTGACAAATCCCGTCGGATAGGGTACAATGGGTATGACGAACGCCTTCTTCTCCCCGGCGGCGCGCCGGAGAAAGAAGACCGTCCCGCGCCGTGCGGCGCGATCAAGAATACGTGCGGGAGGAACGATATGAGCGTTCTCGACTGGAACGGCGGCGTCATTTTGAACGTCGATATCAATTCCGTCAACACGCCCTTTCTGAACGAAGCGGCGGAAAAAGGTCCCTTTGCCGAAGAGACCCTCTTGCCTTTCGTGGACCAGTACGCCGACACGCAGATCCGCGCGCTGGCGTTCTGCGTTTTCTGCCAGTATTCGGCGACGCCGAGCAGGGTCTGGACGGACAGCCTCGCCCTGCACGACCGGCGTACGGAAAACGGCGTGGAGGTCCGGTACGACCGGTACGAGTACAAGGGGATCTATGAATGGTACGCGCACGGGATCGATCCGTACGGCGTATGGTTCCGCCGGTGCCGTCAGCGCGGTATGGAGGCGTGGCTGTCCGTGCGCATGAACGACTGCCACTGCCCGGACGAGGTCGCCTCTTTTCTGCGGAGCGATTTCTTCTATGAAGCGCGGGAAAAGGGCTGGATGGTCGGCGGCGCGTACGGGTATTACCGCAACTGCTTCGACTATGCCGTGCCGGAGGTGCGCCGCCGGATGCTGGATTATATGGCGGAGCAGCTGGATCGGTACGACGTGGACGGGCTGGAGATGGATTTCATGCGGGAAGCCGTATGCTTCGACTACGTGAACCGTCCGGACAAAGCAGAGATCATGAACGGTTTCATGCGCGATGCGGATAGGATCACGAAGGCCGCTGAGAAAAAACGGGGACATAAGATCAAGCGGATCGTCCGTCTGCCCCGGGAGATCGAGCAGTGTCTCGTCTACGGGTTCGATCCCGAGACCTGGGTGCGGGAAGGTCTGGCGGAGCACGTCAACGTCACGCCCCGGTGGGAATCCTGCGACAACGATATGCCGATCGCCCGCTGGAAGGAAAGGATGCCGTCCGCCGAGATCAGCGCCGGGATCGAGACGCTGTGCCTGAGAAACGACGGCGGTCCGGCCCACGCGGACGCCGACGTGGTGAACGGGCTCGCGGCCGCCTACGTCTCACAGGGCGCGGACGCCGTGTATCTGTACAATTACTACCTGAATCCGTACCGGGATCCGACGAACGCCGCCGCCGCCGCGTACGCTCGGCGCACCGAAGACGTCATCCGCCGCTGCGGCAGCGGCAAGACGATCTTCTCTTCTCCCAGGCGTCATATCGTCACGTTTCAGGATATCGCCCCCGCGGGATGCGCCCGATACAAGCCGCTGCCGCTGCCGGTCGGCGCCGGGGATGTGAAGGAGATCTCCCTGCCGGTCGGCCGGGTCTTTCCCTCGGCGCGGGCGAAACTGATCCTCGGCTTTTCCGCGGGCTCTCCCGCCTCCGTCCGCGTTTCCGTGAACGGAGAGAACTGTACGGGATGGAGTCCCTGCACCGTCCCGGCGCCGGCGCTCGATTTCACTCCCACGGACGCCGGATATGCGAAAAGCGGCGTCAAACTGTACGGGTGCCCGATCGCCGCGCGGGACGCGGACAGATACGTCATCCGGCTCGAAGCCGCGGAGGACGCGGTGCTGGACTACGCGGAAGTACGGATCCGCTGACGCTGCGGCAGCGCCTTTTTGCCGTTCGGTCGCGCGCGATCCGACCGCGAAAAATCCCGGAAACGGTGCGTTTCCGGGATGTTTTCTTTTTTTGTGACGGCGAAAATCGGGCGCGGCGGTCCCTACAGCATCAGCCGCGACCGGATGGACCCGACGTACTCCGTCGGGGACTGTCCCTCGTACTGCTTGAAGAGGCGGGAGAAATAATGGACGGACGAAAATCCCGTCATGGCGGAGATCTCCGTCACAGAGTACCGCCCGTCGCGGAGATACCGCTTCGCCTCCGTGATCCGCCGTCGGTTGACGTAGGCGACGATCGTTTCGCCGCACTCCTCCCGGAACGCGCGGCAGAGGGAGGATTTGTTCGTCGCGAACAAAAAACAGAGCTCCTCGAGCCGGATCGGCTGCGTGTAGTTCTCGTCGATGTACGACAGGATCTTCTGCAGCTTGCCGTCGGGGGCGGAGGACGAGGGCAGGATCTCGCCGCTCTGCCGGGAGCGGAGCAGCTCGATGAAGAAGGTCTCGAGCTTGAGGCGGATCATCTGATCCGCGCCGAACGGATAGACTTCGCGCTTTTTCATATCGGGCAGGTTCGGCACGTCGTAGGGCGGCAGAAAGACGCTGCGCCCCTCCTTGACGACGTCGGTCAGGAGCCGCTGCTGCTCCGGCGTCAGCCTCGTCGGCGCGCGTGCCAGCACGTCAAGACATGCGTCCCGGCAGGCGAAGCCGATGATGATGACGTTCGGCGCGCCGTCGGGGGGACAGCGGATGGAGTGGATCTCGTTCTCCCGGTGGACGATGACCTCGCCCATGGTCACGGGACCCTCGTAGTCCTCCGCGCCGACCTCGACGGAACCGCGGTCCACGTAGATCAGCTCGCGGAAGGGGTGGCGGTCCTCCTGCGTACGGAACCGATTCGTGAACTCGAAATAGTGGATGTTGGCGATGCGCGTGATGCGGATCACGTCGTCGAACGTCTTCAGCTTGAATTTCACGGCGGCTGCCTCCCCCGTTTTCGTATGCTGCGTATAGTATAACACATCCCGGCCGTTTATGCAATCGTAAAGATTGTTACGATCCTGCAAAAAAACCGCACCATTCGCCAAAGACAAACGGGGGGGCGGTCGGTTATAATGAAGACGAACGAAAAACGCTGCGGCGTGATTGAAAAGGAGAGTGAGCCATGTCAAGGATCTGTATCCCCGATCACGAGTATAAGGAACGGATCGCCCGGGCCGCGAAGATGGTGCGCGAAAGAGGACTGGACGTCATGCTGGTCGTCAGCACCGAATCGGACTACGCGAACGCCCGCTATTTCAGCGGCTTCTGGCCGCTGTTCGAGCGTGCCGGCGTCGCGATCTCGGCCGGCGGCGACGCCTGTCTTTTCGTCGGTCCCGAATCCCCGCTGTTCGCGCGCGATTTCGGAAAGATCGAGAAGGTCTTCGTCTTAAAGGAATTCCGTGAGAGCGCCGATCCCGCCTATCCCGAGGTGACCGCCGATACCTTCCGCGAGGCGTTCCGCTCGATCGGTGTGACGGGCGAGCACATAAAGATCGGCCTCGGCAGCTACGTCGAGTGCACGCTGCCGATCCTCGACGGGCTGAAGGAGAACTTCCCGAAGGCGGAGATCTCCGTCTGCAATGATATCATGGTCGAACTGCGCAAGATCAAGAGCGAGAACGAGATCGCCTGCATCCGCGAGGGCTTCCGCATCGTCGATATCGCCACCGACGAGGTGATCAAGGCGCTGAAGCCCGGCGTGACGGAACTCGCGATGGTCGGCGTCGCCGAGCGCGTGATCTACGAGAACGGCGCGGAGTACGAGGGCCTTCCCATGTACGTGTTCAGCGAGAAGTCCACCCGCCACGCGATCAGCCGCTCGAGCTACCGCGTGATCGAGAAGGGCGACATCGTCCAGCTCAATCTCTCGGCGAAGATCGACGGCTATTCTCCCTCCGTCGGTCTGCCCGTCGTCATGGGGAAGATCACGCCGGACCGCCGCCGGTATATCGATTTCTGCCTTGCGATGCACAACTGGACCTGCGAGAACCTCCGGGCCGGCATCCCCGCCAGCAAGATCCCGCGGGAGTTTTACCAGATGTACGTCGACGCCGGCTACAAGGACAATTTCGTCTACGGACCGTGCCACGGTACCGGCATGATCGAGGTCGAGGCGCCGTGGATGGAGACGACCTCCGACTGGATCATCGAGGAGAATATGACCTTCCAGGTCGATACCTTCATTTCCGGCCCGACCTTCGGCACGCGCTGGGAGAAGGGCGTCGTCGTCAAAAAGGACGGCTGCGAATCCATGACCGATTATCTTGAGAAAGGACTGATCGAACTTGACTTCTGACCGTATGGGCAAAGAAAAATGGGTGATCCCCGACTGCGAGCTCCCGCCCGCCGGAGAGGGGATCCTCAAGGGCCACGAATCCATCATCATCGTCAACGACTGCGCCGAAGAGGCGGTGATCGAGGTGAAGCTGTACTTCACCGACCGGGAGAGCGTGTCGGACATCGTCTGGCGCGTCGGCGCCGACCGCGTCCGCTGCTTCCACATGAACGATCCGGACGACATGGGCGGATACGTCGTCCCGAAGGAGACGCAGTACGCCATGAAGCTCGTCTCCAGCTGTCCGATCGTCGTGCAGTACGGCCGCCTCGACAACCGGCAGACGAATCTCGCCTTCTATACGACGCTGGGCTACGCCGAATAAGGCGGGAGCACGCGGAGAGGAGAGAGGAATATGAAACTGGACTTTTGTTTTCCCCGCGAGCTGGACGAAGCGAAGAAGGACCGCACGCCGGTCGTGATCCCCGGCGGCACGGTCGAATACCACGGGCCGCACTGCGCCTACGGCTGCGATACGCTCATCGTGGAGGGGCTCCTTTGCGAGCTCGCCAAACGCCGCGAGATCATCATCGCGCCGACGATCAGCTACAGCCCCGCGAGCTGGGCGGTCGGCGGCGACACGACCGGCACCGTCCACGTCGAAGAGACCGTGTTCGAGGAATACGTTTTCCACGTGTTCATGAGCATGCTCTCGGCCGGGCTGCGCAATATCTACGTCGTGATCCATCACCAGTTTGAGGAGGGGAGCCTCATGCCGATGACGCTCTCCTACATGAAGGCCGGAAAGCGCGCGACGATGCGCTATCTCGAGCGGACGCTCGGCCAGGGCTGGTGGGGGAGCGAGAGCTTCGCCGATTATTACGCGAATCTCGGCGGCGGCGACGATCCTTTCTCGTGGATCAAGGTCATCCCGGCGATGTCTCCCGCCGCGCAGCGGGCCACCGGGTACGACCACGCGGGGACGTACGAGTGCTCGCTCCTTATGGCGCTGTATCCCGAGGCGGTAAAGCCGGAGCGCGTCGGCGACGTGAAGCACTGGTTCACGGCGAACTCCGCCGAGGCGAATCTTGAGCTCGGCCGGAAGATGCTTGAGCTCACGCTGACCGATCTCGACCGCGCGATCCGCTGACAAAACGAAAAAGAGGCTGCCGCCTCCTCCCGCAGGGAGGCGCGCGGCCTCTTCTTTGCGGGGCGGCCGACCGAAAACATATCCGAAAAGAGGGGAAAGAAGATGAAACTGTATCTGAGGCGCGCGTTTTTCACGGAGAAGGAGACGCTGCTCGCCGAGGAGGGCGAGATGCGGGCGTCCGCGTTCCGCTATTCGACGGGCGTCGAGGCTTTGCGGATCGCGAACGGCCGCGGGTGGTTCGTCATCCTGCCGTTCCAGGGACAGCAGATCTGGGAATTCCGCTTCGACGGCCGGGATCTGAAGATGAAGACCGGCATCGCGGAACCGAGGGCGACGACCGATTTTCTCAGGACCTACGGCGGATTTCTGTATCACTGCGGGCTCCGCTCGATCGGCGCGCCGGACGCGGAGCATCCGCAGCACGGCGAGCTGCCGAACCATCCGTACGACGAGGCGTGGCTTGAGGCGGGGACGGACGGCACGGGCAGCTACATGGAGGTCGGCGGACGGCTGGACTGCCGGATCTCGTTCACCTACGGCTGCCGCTTCTCGCCGCGCTGCCGCCTGTACGAGGGGAAAGCGACCGTCACCGTCGGCGTGACGATCGAGAACCTCCGCTCCGCGCCGATGGAGTACGCCTATCTGTGCCACGTCAATTTCCGCCCGCTTGACGGGGCGGTCCTGATCGACAGCGCGCCGCGGGACGCCGAGCACGTCCGTGTCCACCGCGCGATCCCGGAGGCGCTCCCCGAAGAAGCGAAGCGCGCGCTCGGAGACTATATGACGCGGCTGGAGGAGGATCCGTCCGCGATGGACCGCGTCGGCGCGGAGGGGCAGTGCTATCTTCCCGAGATCTGCTTCACGCTCCGCTATCGCGCCGATGAGGAGGGGTACGCCCACACGCTCCAGTACCTGCCGGGCGCGGGAGCGTGCTGGGTCCGCCATCCGGCGGTCCTTCTGCCGTACGGGATCCGCTGGATCTCCCGGACGGGGGACGAGGACGCGATGGGGATGATCCTTCCCGCCACCTGCGAGCATCTCGGATACCGGTACGCGAAGGAACACGGGCAGATGCGCACTCTGCCGCCGCGCGGCACGGCCTCGTGGGAAATTCAGCTCGGCTTCCTCACGGAGGAGGAGACCGCCCCGGTGCGGGAGAAGATCACGTCGCTCCTCAGCGCCGCACGGCTTTCTTGACACCCGGTGCGGACGGTGTTATAATTCTCCATAGGATCGTCGGAAAAGGAGAACGGACAGAGTGTTCAGAGAAGCGGATCCCGTGCCCCGCGAAGAAAAACCGCCGGCACCGTGCGGCGCGCCGATATCACAGACGCGCTGCGGGACGCGGACGGCAAGGTCTTCGCCGAGACGGAGATCACCGGCGACGGCGTCGATCTGCCGCTGTTCGATACGCTCCCGACCGGTGAGTGCCGCATCCGGACCGAGATGAAGGGCGCCGTGCCGTACACGCTGAACTTTGAATAAACAGAATACAACGACAAAAAGGAACCGATCATGAAAATTACGATCGAAGAGAAAGAATACGAGATCACCTCGCCCGTTGCGGGCGCGATGCGGATCCGCTCGGCCGGCGCGAAAGAAAACGGGCTGGACAGATACGGCTTCCTTCCGAAAACGGACGGCGGTCGGTTCCCGGCGCACGAGATCCGCGGGGACAGAGTGATATTCAAGGACGAAAGCGGGGAGGAGATCACCTCGCTGTCCCTCGCCGCCGACGCGCGGGGCTGGCGGGTCGAATTTCCGCTCCGGCCCGGCGAGCGGCTGTACGGTCTCGGCGACGTCGACCGCACGTCGCTCGACAAGCGCGGGGGACGCTACCGCATGTGGGTGACGGACGTCAAAAGCTATCGGCCGATCCCGTATTTGATGTCGAGCCGCGGATGGGCCGTTGCGGTCAACACGACCTTCGAGCACTTCTTCGACGTCGGCGCGTCGCGCGGGGACGCGCTCGTCGTGAGCGGCCGCGCCTCCGTCCCGGACGTCACCGTCTTCACGGGAAAAGATTACGCCGAGCTGCTCGAGAGATACACCGCGTACGCCGGGCGGCCGGCGCTGCTCCCGCGCTGGGCGATGGGTCTGACCTTCGTCTGCAATACGCAGGCAGACGCCCGCGAGCTGATCGACGACGGGCTCAACTTCCGGCGCGAGGACATCCCCTGCGACATCCTCGGTCTCGAACCCGGCTGGATGGAAAAAAACTACGACGAGTCCGTCAATAAGGCGTGGCATCCCGAGCGGTTTTACATTCCGTATTACGCCACGGTCGGACCGCATACGTTCCTCGGCGCGGTCGCCCGCCTGAAATTCAAGCTGAGCCTCTGGCTGTGCTGCGACTACGATATTACCTTTTTCGAAGAACGCCTGCTCGGGAACGAAAAAACGGAAGAGAGACCGACGGAGCTGAACACGGGCGGGTACGAGACTGCCGCCGACCGCTTCGAGGAAGACGAGCACTTCGTGAACCCGTCGCGGAAAATGGACACCGAGACCGACCCGGAGCAGGGCTGGTTCGAGCATCTGAAAAAATTCGTCGATCAGGGCGTGTCCGCCTTCAAGCTGGACGGGGCGTATCAGGTCCTCGACCATCCGGACCGCCTGTACGGGAACGGCATGACGGACAAGGAGGCGCACAATCTGTATCCGCTCCTTCTGGCGAAGCAGATGTCGCTCGGCTTCTCGGACTACACGGGCAGACGGTCGATGATCTATACGCCGAGCGGATATACGGGCATCCAGCGCTTCGCCGCGACCTGGACCGGAGATACCGGCGGCGGGTTCGGCACGCTCGTCTCGATGCTCAACGACGGCATGTGCGGCCATTCGAACGTTTCGTGCGACCTCGACGTCTTCTCGCGCGAATCCGTCCACTTCGGTTTTCTGCAGGGATGGTCGCAGCTCAACAGCTGGAATTACTGGCGGCATCCGTGGCTGCTCGAGGAGGAGGACAAGGAGATCTTCCGGGAGTACGACAAGCTCCGCTACAGTCTGTTCCCGTATATCTATACGGCCGCCGTGCAGGCGTACGAGACCGGCATGCCGATCATGCGCGCGCTGCCGCTCATGTATCCGGAGGACGGTGAGGTTTCAAACATGCTCAGCGAGTACATGTTCGGCGATTCTCTGCTCGTCGGCGTGTTTCTGGGCCGTGCCGAAACGGAAAAGGACGGCGTAAAGCGCAATCTGTACCTCCCCGCGGGCGCGTGGTTCGATTTCTTCACCGGCGAGAAGTACGACGGCGGGCAGTGGATTTATTACGTGCCGCCGAAGGGACGGGCAGGCGCGCTGTTCGTGAAGGCGGGCTCCGCGATCCCGACGGTGGAGCCGGGGAAGTATATCGGCGACAGGACGTTCGACGAGATCCTCGTCAGGGTATGGCCGGACGGGGACGGTCGGGCGAGCGGCCGCATGGTCGAGGACGACGGCGTCACGCTCCGGTACCGCGACGGCGAGTACAGAAAAACGGCGATCCGGTACGAGGACGGCCGTCTCGCCGTCGAGCAGGAGGGGCGGTACGAGGGGATGCCGGAGGTGCGTTTCCGCGTGATCCCCGCGGGACACTGACGGAAAAAACGACGACCGTGAGATCGCCGGAAAATCCGCTTCCTTTTAACTTCGTTTAAGGATACGGTGCTATAATCGGATATCATCGGGAGGTGAACGACGTGCGTATTCTGCTGGCTGAAGACGAAAAAGCGCTTTCCAAGGCGATCGTCAAGATCTTCGAGAAGAACAACTACTCGGCGGACGCCGTGTACAACGGGGAGGACGCGCTCTCTTATCTGGAGATGGGCAACTACGACGCGGCGGTGCTCGACATCATGATGCCGAAGATGGACGGGATCACGGTGCTGAAAAGGATCCGCGCCGAGGGAAATCAGATCCCGGTGCTCATGCTGACCGCGAAATCGGAGATCGAGGACCGCGTGCTCGGGCTCGACAGCGGCGCGAACGATTATCTTCCGAAGCCGTTCGACACGCGGGAGCTGCTGGCGCGCATCCGCAGCATCACGCGCGCGAAATCGGAAACGGACACGAAGCTGACCGTCGGCAACGTGACGCTCGACCGCGCGACGTACGAGCTCTCTTCTCCCACCGGGAGCTTCCGGCTGGCGAACAAGGAATACCAGATGATGGAATATCTGATGGTCAATCCGCGCCGCGTCCTTTCGGCGGAAATGTTCATGGAGAAGATCTGGGGCTACGACGCCGAGGCGGAGATCAACGTGGTGTGGGTGTACATCTCGTATCTGCGCAAGAAGCTGACGGCGCTCGGCGCGGATATCCAGATCAAGTCGTCGCGGAACGCCGGGTATTCGCTGGAGGACGTCCATGATCGATAAACTGAAACGGAAATTCCTCGTCACCGGGACGGCGTTCATGTTCCTCCTCATGACGGTGCTCGTGCTCATCATGAATTTCGTGAACTACCGGGAGGTGACGGCGGACGCCGATTCCGTCCTCGACGTGCTCTCTCAGCCGAACCTGCCGTTTGTCGGCGGAGGGACGCCGTGGAAAGACCCGAAGGATATCATGGAATTCGTTCCGCGCGGCATGTCGGTCGAGGTACCGTATGAATCGAGATTTTTCGCCGTCATGGTGTCCGCCGACGGCGAGATCCTCCAGTCAGACTTGTCGCGGATCGTTTCCGTCGACGACGATGCCGCGAAAGAGTATATCCGCAGGGCGCTCGGCAGCGGCGGTCAGCGCGGCTTCATCGGCAGCTTCCGCTACGTGAAAACGACGGATGAGACCGGCACGAGGATCCTCTTCCTCGACTGCGGGCGGAAGCTCGACTCGTTCCGGGGCTTTTTCTGGATCAGCGTGATCGTCGGCCTCGGCGGCTGCGTCGTCGTCTTCATCGCCTTCGTGCTGACGGCGGGCAAGATCGTCGCGCCGATCGCCGAAAGCTATGAAAAACAGAAGCGCTTCATTTCCGACGCGGGACACGAGATCAAGACGCCGCTGACGATCATCAACGCGAACGTCGATCTGCTCGAATCGGACGGTGACAAAGAAGAGCTCGCCGACATCCGCCAGCAGACGAAGCGGCTGACGGAGCTGACGAACGATCTCGTTCTCCTTTCCAAGATGGAAGAGGCGGAGCATACGATACAGAAGATCGAGTTCCCGCTCTCCGATCTCGTCGGAGAGACGGTCGCTTCGTTCCGCGCGCCGGCGGCGTCGCACGATCTTACCCTCACCGCCGACGTCGTGCCGGATATCACGCTGTGCGGTTCCCCCGACGCCGTCCGGCAGCTCGTTTCCCTTCTTATGGAAAACGCCGTCAAGTATTCGCCGGACGGCGGCGGGATCACGGTTACGCTGGCGGCGCACAGAAGATCGGCGGTGCTCACCGTCGCCAACGTGACGCGGGAAGAGATCCGGGAGGCGGATCTGCCGCGGCTCTTCGACCGGTTCTACCGCAGCGACGTATCGAGGAATTCCGGCACCGGCGGGCACGGCATCGGACTCTCGATCGCCAAGGCGATCACGGACGCGCACGGCGGCACCATCACCGCGGCGACGAAGGACGGGTACGATTTCACCGTGACGGTCACCCTTCCTCTGTGAGCGCAGAAAATCCTCGGGAAGCGGATGAAAGATCCGCTTCCTTTTTTTCGTGCTTTTAAGTGCGTTTTAGGTTGGCGTGTTACAATACCGGCGGAAAACGAAGAACGGGAGGCGCAATATGACATGCGAGGAGTTTTATAAAACGCATTCAGGAGCATCGGCCGATCCAAAGGGCGCAATATCCTGATCGGGATCATCGCCCTTGTGATCGCGGTCTCCGCGTGTCTCGGCTTATCGATCAGGCAGGCGGCCGCCAGCGCGAAAGCGTCCGCGCTGGAAGGGATCAGCATCACCGCGACGATCTCCTGCGACCGCGCGGGACAGATGGGAAGGATCGGCTCCTCCGGCGGCGATGTGTTCGGCGGCTTCGGCGGTTTCGACAGAAGTCAGTTTTCCGATATCATGGGCAGCGCTTCGTCCTTGACCGTCGACGAATATAAGAAATACGCCGCGGCGGAATCCGTTTCGGATTTTTACTATACCGTGACCGCGTATTGTAACGGATCGGACGGTCTCTCTCCGGTCAGTGATGAAGATACCGACGGAGACGATGGCGCCGAAAGCAGTGAAAACGGCGAAGACACGGAATCATACGGAGTCACCCCCGTTCTCCAGAACGTTTCCTATGATTTCGAAAAAGGGAAAATGTACTGCATCATCGGGAAATCCGGCGCGGGCAAAACGACGCTTCTGTCATTGCTGTCAGGGCTGACCGATCCCCGGAGAGGCGAGATCTTCTACGAGGACAAAAACATCGCCTCCATCGATAAATACGTCTACCGCTCCAAGTATATCGGCGTGGTGTTCCAGAGTTACAATCTGCTGACGAAATACACGGCGCTCGAGAACGTGGTCCTCTCGATGGATATCGCGGGATACAAGACCGAGGACAAGAACAAGCGCGCGCTTGAGCTTCTGGAAAGCGTCGGGCTCGACGAGGATGAAGCGAACAGACGGATCCTGAAGCTGTCGGGCGGTCAGCAGCAGAGGGTCGCCATAGCGCGGGCTCTGTCCTATGATCCCGATATCATCCTGGCGGACGAGCCGACCGGGAACCTTGACGCCGATACACAGAACGAGATCATGGCCATA
The DNA here is from genome assembly GCA_016288155.1 of Clostridiales bacterium. Classification (GTDB taxonomy): domain Bacteria; phylum Bacillota; class Clostridia; order Oscillospirales; family CAG-272; genus SIG701. The sequence continues at coordinate 49,360 of JAEEYP010000010.1, forward strand.
TTCCGCAATATGGCGGAGCAGGGCAAATGCGTGATCCTCGTCAGCCATTCGCCGGAGGTCGCCGCGCTGTGCGACGAACGGTACGAGCTGGTGAAGTTGTCGGGCGGCGCCAAAAGAAAAGCCGATCCGGCGTGAATCTTCCGTGCGGCACCCGCTTGACAAAACCGGCGCCGGGGGGTAGAATAGTATAAACGAACCGGAAGGGGGACGAGACGGATGACCGAGGTCTATTTCAGTTTTGATACGGAGGATTTCACGAGCGATACCGCGAGCGACGCGGTGCGCGATCAGGCGGAGATCCTGAAGGAGTACGGCGTGCGTGCCAGCTTCAACGTCGTGGGCTACCTGGCGCGGGAGTTCGTGCGCCATCGCCGCACGGACGTGCTGGACGCGCTGCGGTACCACACGATCTCCTTCCATTCGCTGCGGCACAGCGTCCATCCGACGATCAACGAGTACACGGACATCGAGGACTACGCGGCGGCGCGGGCGGAGCTCGAGCGGCAGGAGAGCGAAGGGATCGGCATGGTCAAGGCGGCGTGCGGCGTCGATTCCTTCCCGGCGGCGCTCCCGCCGGGGAACAGCATGTCCTACGTCGCCATGTATACCTACGCGGACTGGGGGATCCCGCTCTATCCCGGCTCGCTGTTCAATACGCCGGACGGCGCGGGCGTGTACTACTGCAACGGCTTCCACACCGACTACGACCGATGCATGGAGTGGTTCTTCGCGCGGGAGACGTTCGACGTGAAGGCGTTCCTCGACGACGCCGCGTCCCGCCGCCGGGTGTTCCTTTATAACCATCCGAACCGCGTTTTGTACCGGATCTTCTGGGACGCGGTCAACTATAAGGGCGAGAACCTGCATCCCATGTACGAGTGGGAGGAGCCCGAGCGCTGCACGCCGCAGGAGACGGCGCGGTACTACCGCCGCATGCGCGAACTTTTGGACGCGCTGAAGACCGACGGGCGGTTCAGGATCTGCACGTTTGACGAGCTGCGCGACCGCGCGCTCGCCGACATCTACGGCCGGACCGTGACGCGCGCGCAGCTGCCGGCGATCCGGGCGTCGCTGGAGGAACGCTTTCGCTGGGTGACGGAGCCGGTGTCGCTGTCCGTCGCGGACGCGTTTTATGCGGCGCGGCATTTTCTGCTCCATCCGGAGTCCGACGAATATCATCCGGACAAGGTACACGGCTTCCTCGCCGAGCCGGAGGGCGTGACGGAGCCGACGGCGCTGTCCGCCGAGGAGATCCGCGCGCTGGCGGCGCAGTGCAGCCCGGACCGCTTTCTGCCGCCGTATTTTGAGATCGGGGGACGGCGCGTCGGCCCGGCGGATCTTCTGTTTGCCATGCTCGGCGCCGCACAGGGCGCCGAAGCGGTGACCGTCACGCCCCGGCGGCAGCAGTGCGAATACGAGGACGTCTACCCGGCGCTGCGCGATCTGCGCTTTGAGGGCACGTGGATGCACGCCGAGGATTTCGCGGATCGCTGGCTCTCCGACCGGCTGCGCCTGCAGGCGTGGACGATCCGCCCGGAGGCGGCGGAGGATCGGTGACGCATGCCGGCGCCGGAGAATGCGGATGGCATCCCCTGCGCTCATCGCCGGATCAGTGCGGCGGGATCCGCTCGCTTGGGTAAAAAACAAGTCCCGAAAACGTCGGTTTTCGGGACTTGTTTTCGTTTTGCTGAGGCGGCGGGGAGGGTTTATTCTTTTACGGCGGTCCCTTCCCGGCATGAGATCCTTTCCACGAGCCCGGCAAGACTGTCCGTGCAGTCTTTTTTCATCTCGGAGCGCGTACCCATCATGGAGACGAGGAAACGGCGGCCGCGCATGGATTCCTTCAGCCGTTCTTTGATCGCGGGCGCCTTGTCCGGGTTTTCGGCGGCGATCTCGCACAGCGCCGCGATGATATGCGATTCGTACTCGAAGCGGATATCGTCCGCGTCCGCGGCCACGCACGCGTCGGTCGGCGTCAGTTCTCCGGTAAAGTCGAGATCCCCAAGCAGGGTCAGAAGCGGCTCCGCGGCTTTTTTATCAGCCAGCCGTCCGAGCGCGGAGATCGCGGAGACCGCGCGGAGATGGTTGTATTTTCTTCCGCTTCGGGGGATGAATCCGTCCCGGCTGAACGCGGTTTCGAGAAGCGCGTCGAGCGCCGCGGGATCCTTCGTCAGTGAAAGCGACAAGGCGGCGTGTCGGCGGGTGTTGACGTCCCCGCTTTCAAGCAGTTCCCGCAGAAGGGCGGATCTGCCGTTCATCGCCGCCGACCAGATCGCGTATCCCGGCGCGTCGCCCGCGAGCTGTTCGCGGATCTCTTTTTCGTCGTCCGTCCACCACGGTTCGTGATACCGCGCGGCGTCCGGCTGCTTTTCCAGATCCATGACGTCCTCTCCGACGTTCAGGCAGCCCGTCTTTATCAGTTCTGCCCGGATCTCATCCGCGTCGACTTGACGGGCCGGGACGCAGCGCCTGACGGACAGGGCGGCGATGACGGCGGCCGCCTCTCCCGACTTGTACGCGTCGTCCTTCATGCGCAGTCCCATGGCGAGGTTGTGTTCGACCGAAACGTCCCTTCCCGCCGCGAGAAGACCGTCCCATCCTTTCGGGATCAGCGCGCCCGCGGGGACCGGGATCGGCAGACACCATCCCCACATCCCGGCGATCGTGACCCAGTCGCGGTAGATCCTGTCCTCCAGCGCGTCGTCCTTTCCGTGATTGTCGAGGTTGGAGCGTCCGTAATACACCGGCCGGTCGGTATGGCGGCCGCGGACAAGGTCGTTAAAGGCGACCGTCTCCTCGCCGACGATCTTTCTCCCTTCGCGGAGCCCGATCAGCGGGGCGGTGCCGAGATAGCTCCGGTCGCTGTAATCGCCGCGCAGATGAACGTACGAACAAAGCGCGGCAAGCACTTTTTTCCCGAAATCGTCGGCGTCGTACGGATCGAGGGTGCCGTTGTCGCAGTACCCGGAGCCGGTGGAGCCGTCCGGCTTCATTTTGAAATACACACTGGAAAACGGCTGGTATCCGCCGTCCGACGCTCTCCCGCCGCGCATCGCGCACCCGGCGCTGACGCAGACCGCCGCTTCCGCGGTGCAGTCGATGACGACGTCGGACGCCGCGGCGTGTTCTTCGCCGTCTTCCATCCATCGGATGCCGGTGACGCGGCTGCCCGAGACTTCCGCTCTTACAAACGACGCGCGGCAGCGCAGGTCGACGCCGGCTTTCTGCATCGCCGAGAGCAGCGCGAGGATCTTCGGCTGTCCGCCGACGCCCCGTGCGGGGGTAAACGACGTATCCGCCGCGGCAGCGCCGTCGATCTCTTTATACAGACCGCCTTTGAAGCCGTAATAGTAGGAATAGATCCCGCCCGCGGTCGCCGTGCCGCCCGGATAGGGCATACTCTCGATCGCGAGGACCCTCATCCCTTCGGCGGCCGCTTTCAGCGCCGCGGAGGACCCGGCGGTCCCGACGCCGACGACGATGACGTCGGCCTTCCCTTCGTCATGGACCGCCGGGATCGCCGTGGGCGCGGGCTCCGGCAGCCTTGCCCGGAGTCCCGCTTCATACGCCGCGACCGCGTCGCCGTATGCCGCGGACGGCTGCCAGAGCTCCGTGTCGCTTTTTTGCGGCGTCACGTCGGGCTCATGCGCGATCATGGCGATCTTCTTTTCGCATCGGACGGAAATCCGCGCGCGGTCGGGATCTCCGTCCACGGCGGTTTTATGGATCGTGCCGGTCTCGTCGATGCAGTTCAGCGTGATCTTCGCCGATCCCGGCTTTTTCCGGCCGAACCAACCGCGGGTGACGAACGTGCTCGTCGTGTCGAGGATCGTGCGGGCGTTCAGGCGGTATTCGACGCCGCAGCAGACAAAACGAACGGCATATCCGCCGATGCCGGAGCGGACGTCCGTGATCGTTGAGAAGAAAAAGCAGTCGGCTCCCGTCTCAGAAAGAAGCCGCGCGGTCACCGGCGCGACCGCCGGAAGCCAGATTGTACCGTCCCGGACGGCGCGCCGCTCCGACAAGGCGCGATGCAGCGCGTTGTCGGCGGGGCTTGCCTTCTCGCCCTTCCAGGCGGCGGAGAATTCCGCCCCGCAGGTGCATCCGCTCTCGAGAACGGCAACGGAGAGATCCTTGTACCTCTCTGCCGCCGCGGCGCCGTATACGGTGGCGCCTATGATCAGAAGATCGTACCGTTCTTTCATCCCGGATACCTCCGCGCGGCTGCGCGCCTTTCTGCGGCTTTTGTTTGCGATATCGGTTGGCACGTTCGGCGCGCCGGAGTCCCCGGCTTCTCCCGGACGATCATTCCTCGAAAAAGGCTTCCTCCGCTTTCGCGCAGAGCCAGTGGTAGACCGGGAGATGGAGCTCCTGCACGCGGTACGTTTCACTTTCCCCGACCCGGACGGCGCAGTCCGCCAGCGCGGACAGGGCGGACTCCCGCTCCCCGGTCAGCGCGATCACCGTCACGCCGATCGCCTTTGCGAGCTTCGCCGCGTTCACCGCGCCGACGGAATTGCCGGAGGTGGAGAGGGCGAGCAGCGCGTCGCCCGGCTTCGAGAGCGCCAGAAGGACCTGCGCGTACGCCATGGACGGGTCGCAGTCGTTGGCGAACGCCGTCAGGAGGGCGGATTGGGAATGGAGCGACACGGCGGGCAATCCTCCCTGGAGCCGGGAGGCGAACGCCTCCCCGTCCGGATACGCCGCCTTCAGCTTCTCATACAACTCCGCCCGGAGCGGCCGCTTTTTCAGAAAGCCCTTCGCCAGTTCCCCGACGACATGGTCCGCGTCCGCCGCGCTCCCCCCGCTGCCGCAGGTGAAAAGCGTCCCGCCTTCCCGGAACACGCCGATCAGAAGCTCCGACGCGCGGAGGATGTCGGAGCGGCAGTCGGCGAGCTTCGGGTATCTGCCGATCAGGGCATCGATCTTTTCCATAAGATCCTCCCGTTTCGTTCAGTCCGTGTCGAGGGATATCGCAAGAGCGAGCGCGGCGCGGTCGCCGACGTCGTCGCCGAGCTGTGCCGGTACGACCTCGCACGCCGCAAGGGAGAACGGGAGGCATTCTTCTTTCATCACCCGCTCCATCGGCTCCCGCAGCAGATCGGCGCAGCGCTGGAAAATGCTCCCGATCACGATCCGTTCCGGATTGAGGATATCCACAAGGACGGACAGCCCCCGTCCGAGCATTTCGCCCGCCTGCCGGTATACCGCGCGCGCCGTCCCGTCGCCCGCCCTCGCCGCTTGTGCCACGGACTTCGCGGTCACCGCACCGAGTTCATCGTAGGAGCGGCAGTAACCGACGGTCTGTCCGCGCTGCAGCTTCTCGATCGCGGCGGTCTTCGCGGCCATGGCGATCCCGCCGCCGCTGGCGAAGCCTTCGAAGGATCCCTGCTTTCCGTATCCCACGGGTCCGAAACGGTCGAGGCGGATATGCCCGACCTCGCCGGCATTCCCGTTCGCGCCGCCGTACGGTTTCCCGTCGAGGATCATGCCGGCGCCCATCCCGGTGCCGAAGGTGAGGAAGATCATGTTCCGGCACCCGCGTCCCGCGCCGAATTTCCATTCGGCGAGAGCGCAGGCGTTCGCGTCGTTGCAGAGGACGGCGGGGACGCCGAGCCGCTCCTTCGTCATGCGCACGATCTCCACGCCGTCCCATCCGGGCAGATTGGGCGGGGACTGGATGACGCCCCGCGCCGGATCGAGCGGAGAGCCGCAGCTGATCCCCGCCGCCCGGACCGGCTCGTCCGACGCGGCGGCCAGCCGCTTGGCTTCCTCAAGGAGCCGCGGGACGGTCGTCTCCGGCGCTTCCGTCGGGAAGCGGACGGAGTCCAAGACCTCCGCGCGCTCATTGCCGAGGGACACCGCGCATTTCGTGCCTCCGATATCAAATCCAATATACCGCGCCATACGCATTCCTCCCGGAGCGATGGATGTGATCTGATAAGCATTATACAGGATTTCCCGGCGGTTGTCAACCGCCCGGCGGACATTGCCCCGACCCGGGGAACGGACCCGCGGCGCCGCCGCGGTAGACGTTGAAGAAAGGCTCCGCCCCCTTCGTCAGGTACCGGATGAAGTTCCATACCGGCCGGAAATCGCCGCCGCCGTGACCGGCTTTCTCCGCAAGCTCCGCGTTCGCGGGCCATTGGGGATCGTACGTCCGGCTCCGTTCCTCTCCTTCCGGGATCAGCCAGGGCTGATAGCTCAGGTTCACCATCGAGCCGAGCGTCCGCCCGGTCTCGACGCAGCCGTTCTCCCCGGCGAAGCGGTATCCGCTGCGGGACCCCATCGCGGAGCAGCCGGTGAAGCGGAAGAGCGCGCCGTCGTCGGTGATGACGTTCATCATGGCGAGCGCGTCGTAGTTGCGGCGGAAATCGTCGTACTGCTCGGGCACGTCCGAGTGTATCGCGAAGGCGTTGACCTTGACGGGCATCTCTCCCGTGACGTGCATGAGCGGGCCGAGCGCGTGCGTGACGTAGTAGGTCCGGGGCATCCACGCGCGCCAGTGGTATTTTCCGGGCGTCAGACCTGCCCGTCCCGTCCCCGGCGGGACGCGGCGATACCGCTCAGCCTTCCCGCGAAAGGATCAGCTCCGTCGTCAGCCGGCAGTGTTCCGCGCCGCCCCGATACAGGCACAGCCTGTTGACCGGGCGGCCGTTTCCGTTCCGCCCGTACGGACCGGCCTCGACCTTGTCCGGGCGCCAGTTTCGGGGGATGACCGCCAGCCTTTTGCCGCCGTCTTCGATGAGGAAGCCCCCGTCGGTCTCGGTGATCTGTCCGTACGTGTTGAGGACGAAGCAGATCTCGTATTCCGGGTCGATCTCCAGCTCGTCTTCGACGACGTACCGGTGCGGATCGTCGGAGGTGATCCGCCGGACGTTCTTGTGGAACACGCCCTTCCAGCTCGCCGCGACGTCCGTTTCGTAGGTAAATACGCCATTTTCGTATTCGGATCGCAGTACCGCCGCGCCGCACGCGGGGTCTTCCGTTTCCTGGGTCAGATGGATGCCGTCCTTCACCGCCGTGACGACGTTGTGCCGCTCGGATTTTTCGAGCACGATGTTCTCCGTTCCGCTGTACGAGGCGCGTCCGCGATCGATGAGGAGCGGCGTTTCGTCCGCCTCCAGAAGGAGAGAACCCTTGTCGCCGTGCGCGTGTCCGAATACGATCGCCCCGCTGACGGCGTGCAGGCTCACCGTGCCCACGTCCTCGGTCTGCCGCCTCAGCGTCGTGTGTCCCGTGACCGGGAGGCTGATGAATTCCCGCAGATCGGCTTTGGATGCCGTCACGCCGTACCGCTTCCCCCAGATGACGTCCGAGATCCCCCCGCCCGGTTGGTCGAGCAGACGGTCGTTCAGGCTGCGCCAGATATTTCCGGCGTCGGCGGCAGCCAGCAGCCCGACCTCCTGCCTCGAATATACGCCGTTCACGTCCGCGTCGTTTACCGGCACGTACGTATACCCGTCGTCCGTGAACAAAGCCTCGCCGAACAGCGCACTCTTCCGGACGGACGCCGGGAGATACTCCGCGATGCTCATGCCGTGGTATCGGGCGAGCAGATACAGCGCGTCGCTCATGCTGCACAGCGTATGTCTCCAGTAGTTCGGCCCTTCCCCCGAGCCGCCGTCGGAGAACACGTACTGGTCCCACATGCTGAGCAGATCTCTCTCCGCCTCGTCGATGCGGGGAATATACCGCGGGAAACGTCGGCTCAGCGCGAGCAGCGTGATGATGATGCCGGAGGTGAAGTCCGGTCCCTGGTTCATCTTCCAGATGTAGTCCATGGTCTTGACGTCCGCGTCCATCCGCGGGAGACCCTTCATGATCATCGCGTCGTGGATGACGTTCTTCCCGTGCCAGCTGAGCAGGCTCCCCGCCCAGTCGAGGACGCGGACCAGTGCGCTGCAGATCACTGCCTCGAAAAACGATCTGTGATGCCACGCGGCGCCGGGGAAGACGCCCATGATGCTCTCGCAGAAATACGTGCTGTGCGCGAGGGTCAGCGCCATGCGGCACGCCATTTTGAGCATGTCCGGGTCTTCGTCCACGAGACCGACAAACGCCAGGTCGGACATTATTGTGCTCAGCTCCGGCTTTTGCCTGTCTTCCTCCCGTACCCAGCGGTAATCATGATTCGTGCAGAATTCGCCCACGTACCGCTCGGGCTCGATCGTCAGACCGCTCTGCGCGCGTTCCCGCAGATGGTCCATGGCTTCTTTGAAGCCCGGCGTTTTCACCTTCTCCCGGATGGCTTCCAGCCCCTTCTCGTCAAAGAAGACGCCGAGCTGCGGCTTCATCTCGATCTCTCCGCTGAAGCAGCCCTCCCAGTCGGGCGTATAGGGGCTCTCCCGGGCGAGGAGCGCCGCCTTTTTTTCCGTGTTTTGCAGTCCCATCCAGCTCAGATCGACGACGCTCTCCTCCGGCGCGGTGTTGGTGAACTCCAGCCGGAGCCCCGTCACCCATTCGCCGCGGATCTCACCCGCGTACTCGCCCTGTTTCCCTTTTCCCGTGCAGGACAGGACCGTCTGCTCCCGCCCGTCGACGGCGCAGACGAGGCGGAACTCCACCGACTGCGGGACGCAGGCGAAGAGGATGAGACGATCGTACCCGGCGACACGCAGTTTGCAGTCCCGCTCCATACAGAAGGGAGTGCGGGCATCCCCTTCCTGCGCGGTCAGGGCGACGCGCACGGAGCACCAGTTGACGCTCGTCTCGCCCGCGCCGGCCGGGCCGACCCGGTACTGCGACAGGCAGGTGTATTTGTGATGGTCCGGATACGACTCGCCGCTGTCCCAGTACGGCTCGAAAATAGTTTCCGCTTCGTTGATCTTTACGCTGCGCATTGGACGTACCTCCGGGTCGTTTCGTCGTGATGATTGTATCGGCTCCGCCGGGATAGGATCATTTACGGTTTTTCTTTCTGAATTCCGTCGGTGTGCAGCCGACGGCCCGGCGGAAGACGCGGGCGAAATACATATAACTCGTATAGCCCGCGGCGGCGGCGATCGCGGTGACGGTCATATCGTCCTCGGTCAGCAGTTTCTCCGCCTTCCGGAGGCGGAGATCGCGCAGGTATTCCGAGAAGCTCTGCCCCGTGACCGCGCGGAACCGGCGGGAGAGGTAGCTCGGGTGATAATTGTACAGCGAGCAGACGTACGACAGCGAGAGCGTGCTGCTGCCGCAGCTCTTCTCCATCAGGGCGATCGTCTTTGCGACGACGTCGTCCTGCTTTTTCGGCGCGTCGTCTCTGTCCGCGGGGAGGAGCGCGAGCGAAAAGTACAGAAGCCCTTTCGTGAGCGTGGGGAGATTGTCGTCGGTGCAGAGCCCGACGGCGCTGATCCAGCGGTCGATCAGCATCTCGTTTCCCGACCGGACGCGGCCGTGCTCCGTCACGCCGTACCCGGCGAGCATGGCGGCGGCATCCGTCCCGACGAACGAGATATACATGTATTTCAGCTTATGGATGTTCGTGAACGAATACTTTTGCCCCGCGAAGGTGAAGAACAGATCGCCGGGCCTGATATCGGAGGTCTTCGTCTCCGTCTCCAGCGTACCGGTCCCCTCCGTCACGAGGTACAGGCAGTAATAATAGTGCTTGCGCGGGAAGGTCAGTTTCCCCGGCGCGCTCTCAAAGACGAACTGAAAGGGAAACACGTCCTGTCCCGGATCGCTTCGGCTCGTCTTCAGGCAGACGTTTTCCTCCGGCCGGATCATAGCTCCGCTTTCGCTCATGCTTCGCCTCCGTGTATAAATCGTGTATAGGCATTATAGCAGAAATCGGAAGAAAAATCAAGCGCCGCGGCGGGAAACGGAAAGCAAGTCATAAAAATGCATAGTGTGGTCATCTTTGACTATATACAGCGGCCGCCGTATCTGCTATAATCAATCCAAGATCCGCAGATCCTCAAAAGAAAGGAGCGATTTCCCTTTTGGACAGAAAACTGAGAATCGGCATTTTCGGCGTAGGTTACCGCGGCACGGATGTCGGGCGCGGCGGCTCGCTGATCCCCTCTATCGAGGCTTCCGGCGCCGATGTCGTGGCGCTGTGCGACAACCGGGAATTCCATCTCCGCTACTGCAAAGAAAAGTGCTTCAAGAATCGAAGCGTCGCCCTGTACGGCGATTTTGCTTCCTTCATCCGCCACGATATGGACGTCGTCCTTTTGTGCAACTATTTCCCGGAGCATACGCCGTACGCGATCGCCGCCATGCGGTCCGGCAAGCACGTCCTCTGCGAGACGACCTCCAATGTGACCATGGCGGACGGCGTGGCGCTCGTTCGTGCCAAGGAGGAGACCGGAAAGATCTTCGGACTTCTCGAAAATTATCCCTTCTTCCGCTCGAGCCAGGAGATGGAACGGGTCTGCCGGGGCGGGACGCTCGGCGAGATCGTATACGCCGAAGGCGAATACGTCCATCCCACGTGCCGCCGGGATTCCAATTCCCTCGCGCCCTCCGTGACCCACTGGCGGAACTGGCTCCCGCGCTCGTACTATCTCAGTCATTCCCTTGCACCCCTGATGCAGATGACGGACGCGATGCCCACGCGCGTGACCGCCATGGCGTCCTTCCATCCGGATCTGATGAAGGGCAGAGCCGCGCACGTCGCGGACCGCGTCGCTGTACTTCTTCTGCAGACCGACCGGAACATCGTTTTCCGCGTCACCGGCTGCGCCGCTTTCGCGCAGCACGGCAACTATTACCGCGTTGCCGGCGACCGGGGAACGATCGACTGTACCCGCGACAACAGAAGAGTGCGGCTGACCTACAACGGCTGGGACGTCCCGGAAGGGGCCGAGTCCTACCGCGAATACGACGCCCCGTGGTCCGATCCGGCGCTCGGCGCGCTCGCCGAAGGCGCCGGGCACGGCGGAGGGGATTTCTTCGCCATCTGGCACTTCCTCCGCGCCGTGGAGGAAGGCAGGGAACCGTACTGGAACGTCTACCGCGCCACGAATATCGCTTCCTGCGCGATCCTCGCGCATCGCAGTATCCTCACCGGCAACATCGGATTCGACGTCCCGGATTTCAGCCGGGAGGAAGACAGGCGCAGATATGAGTACGACCGCTCCTCTCCCTTCCCGGATGAGCACGGCCGCGTCAGCATCCCCGTCTCCTCGCAGCCCTATGAGCCCGGCCCGGACGACCTCGCCCAGGCGCTTCAGGATTGGAAGGACACCGGCGTCTGGATGGAAGACTGACCGAACGAGAACGAGAATGAGAATGAGATCAAAAGAACAAAAAGGAGGACATGTTTATGAAGATCCGAATCACGGTGATTTTGCTCCTGACGGCGCTCCTTCTCGCGTCATGCGGCGAGGGCGGAGCCGGGAAAGAGACCGACACCGCCGCCCCGCCGCCGTCCGAATCCGTCGGGACTGATGTTCCCGATACCGAGACGGAGCCCGCGGAGACCGGACCCGTTCCCGATATCCCCGACGTAAAATACGACGGCGAATCCTTCCGCGTCATGTACCGCTTCGGGACGTCTTCTTACAACTGCACGGACGTATGGGCGGATACCCTGACGGGGGACGTGGTCGGCGACGCGGTGTATAATAGGAATATCAAGCTGGAGGATCATTTCGGGATCAAACTCGTTCCTCTCCCGGACACCTCGCCTTACGACAAAATGAAGAAGAACGTCGCCGCGTATGACGACTGGTGCGAGGTCCTGTCGGACCAGAAGCGCACGATCTTCCCGCTGACGCTCGACGACTATATGCAGGACTGGAACGCAATCGAGTACGTCGATTTCGAGAATCCGTGGTGGGATTCCAATTTCGCGCGGGACATGTCGCTCGGCGAGCATCTGTACATGGCGGTCGGGGACTTCAACTTTTTCGGAACGACGACGATCTACTTCCTCGCCTTCAACAAGAAGCTCGTCACGGACTACAACCTTGCGCTTCCCTATCAGGACGTGTACGACGGCACGTGGACGTTCGACAAAATGTGCGATATGGTGAAGCAGGTTTCCGAGGACCTCGACGGCGACGGCAGGATGACGACCTACGACCGCTGGGGGATCATGTACCAGACGGAGGTCGCTTTCCGGATGACGGCCGGCATGGGCGTGCGGATGACGGTCCGGGACGAGGACAATTATCCCGTTCTCGCGCCGCTGGACGACCGGATGATCGACGCGATCGAAAAGGTGATCGCGCTGAGGGACGACGAGACGCACGCGGTCAGCTACCGCACTATGTGGACCGGACAGAACACTGCCGGGTATCCGCATGAGTACGCGTTCGCCCGCTCGCGCTTCGTAACGGATCAGCTTTTGTTCCTCGAGGGCACGCCGACTATGTGCATCAATGAATTCGGCGATATGGGATCGCCGTTCGGCGTCTGTCCGATGCCGAAATACGATGAGGAACAGGATCGCTATTACGCGCTAAGCGACGAGTTCGCCTGCGCGTGGGTGATCCCCGTCACCTCGCAGAAGAGTGAGATGACCGGCATCCTGACGGAATACTGGGCGTATCTTTCCCAGCCGCTCACGGAAGCCGTCTATGAAAAGATGCTGAAGGGACGCCGGATGGACGCGCCCGACGACGCGGCCATGCTCGATATCATCTTCGATTCCGCGTATTACGAGATCTCGTTTCTCGGTCCGAGCATCGGCATCAGCGATATGATGCAGCGGGCGGTCAGCTCCGGCAACGTCGCCTCCGCCTACGCGGCAGCGGAAGAATCCATCGAAAAGAAGCTGGATTCCTTCCGGCCCGATTGATCCGCTGAGGAAGCCGCCCGGCTGTCCGGCGCCGCTTTTTCCGATAGACCCGCCGTACCCGCTCTTGCATCCGCGCCGAAAATGTGCTATACTGAAACAAATACGACGCCGGAGACCGGACGTTCGGCCTTCGGCGGGACCGGAGGCGGCAGCAATGGCATGGGTCGGGAATATGGCGTGGAGGATCGGGGAGATCTCCGATCTGAACGGGCAGCTGGACTGGACGTTTGAGCACGGCCTGAAGGCGGTAT
>JAEEYP010000011.1 GCA_016288155.1 Clostridiales bacterium
TTCTGCGGGTATCAGGCGCAGAACGACGAGGACGCACCGAAGCCCTCCGTTCAGCGGGTGCTGACCCGCGCGTTTTCGGAATGCCTCGGCTTCCCATGCGCGGTCACGGGGTGCAGCCGCACCGACGCCGGGGTCCACGCGACGGGCTTCTGCGCGGCCGTTGAGCCGCGGGAGGCGCGCGGGGACCGCTGGCTCCCCATCCCCGTGGGGCGCGTGCACCGGGCGATGGACCGCTTTCTGCCCCCCGAGATCGCGATCGCGGGCGAGGCGGCGGTCGGGGATGATTTCCATCCCCGCTACTCCGCACTCGGCAAGGAATACCGCTACCGCATGACCGACGCTCCGTGGCGCGACCCCTTTTCCGCCCGCGTCGCGTGGCGTCTGCCGCGTCCCCTCCCCCCGGACGGCACGGACCGGATGAACCGCGCGGCAGCGCATCTCCTCGGCACGCACGATTTTACGTCCTTCATGGCGGCGGGCTCGAAGATCACCGACGCGACGAGGACGCTGAGCGCGCTCGAGGTGAGGAGGGAAGGGGAGAGCATCACCCTGTTTGCCGCGGCGGACGGGTTCCTCTACCACATGGTGCGCATCCTCGCCGGAACGCTCGCAGACTGCGCGTACGGCACACTCGAGCCCGAGGATTTTCAAGCGATCCTCGCGGCGCGCGACCGTTCGCGCGCAGGGCGCACCGCTCCCGCGCACGGTCTCTGCCTCACGCGCGTAGATTATGGCAGACCGATCGACTGGCTCTGCCTGTGAAGTGTGAAGCGTGAAGCGTGAATGCGCTGCCCGTGCAAAGCATGACCTAACCCCCGCGAAATACGAAAGAAAGGAAGAACGCCGATGACCTCCCGCGACAAGCAGAATCAAAAGCTCAGCGTGGCGAACCGGATCGAGCCGGCCGTCAACCGCTATTACGCAAAGGTCTCAAGACGCTATCTGGCGGCAGGGATCCTGCTCACCGTCCTGTTCGCGCTGTTCGTCTTCGGCGCGTTCGCCTTCGGTTCCGACTATATCACCTATGAAAACATGCGCTATCTTGTCCGGGATCTCGGCACGGCGGCGGACGAGGGCGCGCGAACCTTCGACCGGATCGTCTACAACGGCTCGCAGGATACCGAGTTCGCCTGGTTCCGCGGCGGGATGGCGGTCTGCGGAAACGATTTTTACCGCTATTACGACAAAAACGGCGCCCTGATCTTCTCCGACACCCTGAGCTACAGCAGTCCCGTGCTCGTGCCCGCCGACAAGTATCTGCTCGTGTACGATCTGGGCGGGACGGGGTACGCCGTGTACAACCAGCTCACGCGGATCGTGGAGAAGAATACGGAGGAGCGCATCATCGCCGCGGATATTGCCGCGGACGGCTCGCTCGTGCTCGCGACCCGCTCCCACGACACGAAATTCGTCGTGGAGCTGACGAACGCCGCGTTCAACCGCACCATGGCGAGCTACAAGGACGGCTACGTACTCTGCACCGCGATCTCGCCGGACGGGGAGCACTTCCTTGTCGCTTCCGCGGTCGCCGCCTCCACGGATTTCGGCTGCGAGATCGAAATCAACAAGCGCGGCGAGACGGCCTCGATCGCGAAAGACGTCCATCCCCACAGCATGCCCCTCATGGCGGCGGCGACGGACGACGGCTTCGTCGTGCTCTGCGATCAGGCGGTTTACTACTACAACAGCTACGGCGTGATGGAGCGCTCCGTCCCGCTCTCCGGCATGACCCTGCGCTCCGCGGATATCTGCGGCGGCGTGGTCGCCGTGGTGGGACAGGTCAACGCGCTCGGCAGTCAGAACCGCGTCCTCGTGCTTGACCGCGACGGGACGCCCCTCTGCGACGAGGAACTGAAAACCCGCGTTTCCGGCGTTCGCGCCGGACGCGATCCGAACGACGCGCTCGCGTACGTCATGACTCCCGATTCCGTCATCCGGATCGGACCGGACGGGAGCGCGGAGACGATGAAACCCGAATCCGGTGAGATCGTGGACGTGATCCCCCTCACGACCGGCGCGATGCTGTGCCAGAAGACGTCCGCGTATCAGATCTTTACAGCGACGGATCCATCAGAGAATTGAGGTGAAACAATGTCATTCGTAATCGACGCCATTTTGATTTTCACAGCGGGCTTCTGCATCTGGGCGGGCGCGCGAAAGGGCTTTGTCCGCTCGGTCATGGGGGTCGCCACCACCTTGGTTTCCGCTGTGGCGGCCTACGCGTTCACACCCCTGCTCGCCGCCCTGATCCGCGGCCGCTTCCTCGGGGACAGCATCACGGACGGCATCGCGGAGAGACTGAACTCTCTCGCGCGCGATCCGGCGACCGGCGTCGTCAACCTGGATAAGATCGCGACCGATCTCGACAGCAGCCTGACCGATTTTCTGAACCGCTTCAGCGGCGACATGAGCGAGTTCATCGGGCGCATGCGCGGCGTGACCGACGCGTCGGAGGAGACGGTGCACGGGCTGGCGCAGGACATCGGCTCGGGGACCGTGAACGTTTTGTCCTCCGTGATCGCCTTCCTCATCCTCTTCATCGCGTCTTTCATTCTGCTTTCGATCCTCACCGCCGTGCTCGATCTCGTGTTCAGCATGCCGGTCCTGAAGGGTCCGAACATTGCGCTCGGACTTGTGTTCGGCGTCGTCGAAGCGCTCTTCTTCGTGTGGATCCTTTCCATCGCGCTGGCGGTGCTTGTCCGCGGGCTCGGGGCGGTCGAACCGAAGGTGTTCGGAGACGAGGTCGTGAATCACACCGTCGTGTGCAGCTTCTTTTTGAAGGTCAATCCGCTGCAGCTGCTGTACGGACTGTTCAGGTAAGGACGGCGCGTGCCGGAAATCCGCCGCGCGGGTTTTCGCGGAAGAGTTATTTTCAGACAACGATATTGAGTCGGGGTTAACCGCAAAGTAAAGGACTGAATTCTATGATTATGTGTTCCAGATGCCGCAAGCGTGTGGCAGTCGTATTCGTCCGCTCCGGAAAGGACAGCACCGAGGGCTTCTGCGTCAAA
>JAEEYP010000003.1 GCA_016288155.1 Clostridiales bacterium
CGCCGCCGTCCTCCGCGGTGCGATCCTCGTCGGCGCCGCGCTCTTCTGCGCGGTACAGGCGCTCGTGATATCCGGGATGGGCGCGGACTGCGCGGACGGATACGACGCGGTGATCGTCCCCGGCGCGATGGTGTACGGCGAGACGCCGAGCAGCGCGCTGACGGCGCGCCTCGACGCCGCGGCGGCGTATCTGCGCCGCAATCCCGGCACGGTCGCCGTTCTGTGCGGCGGGCAGGGGCCGGGCGAGGCGATCCCGGAGGCGGAGGCGATGCGGCGGTATCTGCTCGGCGCGGGGATCGCCGAAGAGCGGATGCTCCTTGAGACGCGCTCCGCCACGACGGCGGAGAACATGCGCTTCGCGTGGGAGCTCTGCGGCGATCCGGAGGCGCGCGTCTGTGTCGTGACGAGCAATTTCCACGTCTTCCGTTCCGTCCGGCTCGCCGCCGCGTGCGGCTGGGAGGAGGTCGGCGCGATCGCCGCGCCGTTCACCGGCGTGATGCTCCCGCATTACATGGCGCGGGAATTTCTGACGCTTCTCGTCGACCGCTGGCGCGGGAATTGGTAAAGAGGTACTTGTATACAAAAAAGGCCGGGAGAGGATCAGCGTCTTCTCCCGGCCGCGTACTCGGCACGTTCTCGGGGCGGCTCGGCGCAGCCGGAACGTTCCCCGGAACGGAAAAAATCACCTATGAGAACTTCGACGACGTTTATGACCTCAAGGGAAATGACGCGGTATCCTTTTGCGGCGAGCGATCCGTACGGCGTTGCCGAAGCCTGCGTGACGCAAGCGATATGAGCCGGAGAACGAGATCGCTGCGGCGCTGAAACTGTGATAAAAAACACGAAAGAACGCGGCGGATCGGCCGGGGGGGACAAAATGGAGAAGGAAAAAGACCGCTGCTTTCGCGTGATATCAAATCAGGTCCGTTTCGGATGCGGCTACAGGACGGTAAACGGAAAAAGACAGTATTTTGCGTGGCACGGCTATCCGGACCGCAACGACGACTATTTCACCACAAGCGAGATCAGCGAAAACGAATACGTCGAGATCAACGGAGAGTATCCGAAACAGATCGCCGCGGACAGAGAAACGGCGGAGGTGTTCCGCAAAAGATACGTGGAAGGACACCCCGTGCTTCTGGAAGGGCGGAACGCGCTGCTGTAAACGGCGCCGAAAAAACGAAGCGGGGATACGCCGCACAAAGAATGCGATGAAAGAATCGAAAGAATCGAAAGAATCGAAACGGTCGAACGGATCGGAAAAGGAGCTCGGACGCGCCGCCCCGCCGCCGGACGGCAGCAAGGCGGTCGTCGTATACCGGGACGAGCGCTATACGCTCGGACTGGAGGGCGGTCAGCCGTATCTTTCGGCGAACGGCGCGAGATACGTCCTTTCCTGTCATCCGTACGAGCCGTGTCTGTACGTTGCGGACGAGCGCGGCGGCATGACGGCGGTGCACAACGCGTTCGATCCGCTCGACGTTCTGGAATGCTTTGCGGACGGGAAAACGGTCGCTTCGATCACCGGCAGGGAATACGATGCGAAGGATTTCTGCCGGATGGTCGAATATGCCGCCGGGCTGTACGACGTCCAAATCGACGAGGCGGAAAAAGTTTTTCACGGGCGCGCAAAAGAAAAAACACAGAAGCCTGAAAAAGAGCCTAAGAAAAAGGAAAAAACCGTCGCCGCAGAAAAAAGCCCGCGCCCGGAGTTCTGCAGGATCATCGAGGACGATCCGTTCTGCGAGCTGATCGCGGGATATCCCGACGCCGCGGTCGACTATTGCCTTGTGGCGAACGAGCACATCGGGACGGGTCTGAACGCGCATCGGGACGCGCTGCTTCGGGCGTGCCGGAAGCTGTTCGTTGATGAAAACGACGAGGCGATATGGCATTTTGACGTCGGGAAAGCGGACGGGAAGCTGATCCCGGCAAAGGATCTGTTTGCGCTTCCGGAGGAGCTGCGGACGGGGACGGACCGGCATCCGACGGGAGACGCGTCCCGGTACGGGCAGGTGACGGACGGCGGCAGCCGTCCGTACTGGCAGGCGTTTCTCATGCCGCCCGGGGGGCGCCGGTATACCGCGGACGATTTCCGGGAAGTCAACGCCGCCCTGTTCCCGAAGGGGCAGGATGAACTGGAAGTCTTTACGTGGACGACCGACTGGTCGGATTATTTCGACGAAGGCCGTGAATGGTGGGGCACGCTCTGCCTTACCGTGTATGATAAACGCCTTGACCGCTTTGCCGTGATCATGGCGTCGGCGACGGATTAGACGGATCCGTGCGGGCGATCGGCTCATTTCCCCGCGCTGACGCGCGCGAGCAGCCACACGGAAAGAAGGAGCAGCGAGAGGTTCCCGCCGCAGCGGAGCTGCACGGCTGCCGCCGCCGCGAAGAGGAGCACGGCGAAGACGGCGGAGACCGCCGCCTCCGCGCGCGCGGCGACGGGGCAGGGGAGGTGCTCGAAGAGAACGGCGGAGAGGATCGTGCCGCCGTCGAGCGAGCGGATCGGCAGAAGATTGAAGAACGCGAGCGCCAGACACGCGACGCCGAAGAGCGCGCGCCCGCGCCCGCATTCGCCGGGCAGGCAGGCGAGCACGCCGAGGAGATTCGCCGCCGGTCCCGCCGCGGCGATCCACGCCTCGCGCCGGTAGGAGAGACCGGAGGCGTCGTAGCCGATCACGGCGCCGAGAAAGCGCGGGCGGAAATGACGGATCGGCACGCCGAGCGACAGGCACGCCAGCGCGTGCCCCGCTTCGTGGAGCAGCGCCGCCGCGAGGCAGGGCACGGCTTCTGCGCAGACGGCGGACAATACGCCGGATGCGGCGTTCAGCCAGGCAGGCGCGCTCATGATCCGGCGAAGACCGCGCGCAGCGATTCGTACAGGTAGGAGGCGAACGTTCTCGCCTCCGTCTCTTCCTCCGCCGGGAGGGTGGAGACGGCGACGGCGCGCGGCGGGAAGTATTCGTCTATGCCGAGAAAGGAGACGAGCCCCGCGTGCTCCGCGTACAGCGCGGCGATCGCCCCGTCCGCGTCGGATACGACCGGGGACGGGGCGTCGCTCTGTCCTGCCGCCGCGATCAGGAACACGGAGACGGCGAGCGCGCCGAGCACCGCCGCCGCCCGCGCCGCGGGCGCCGGATCGGCGGTGGGCGCGGCGGGTCGTTTTTCTTTTCTGCCCCAGCGCATGGCTCCCGCCTCCTTTCGTCTCTCTGCCGCATTCTATGCGGCTCCCGCGCCGGGTATGCAAAAAGCCGGATCGGAAGCGTTTCGCTTCCGATCCGGCTTTTGCGGACCGTGCGGTCAGGGGAGAGGGAAGATCTTATGCTCCAGCGCCATGTAATCCCAGGAAACGTCAAAGTACAGAAGCTTCGCGGGCGCGGTGCGGTACGTGCCGTATTCGTAGGCGTTGCCGGAATCCCACGTCGGATCGAGCAAAAGCCAGCGGTTTTCGGAGGCGAGGTACGCCTGCACGTACGCGTGATTCGCGCGTTCCGCGGCTGCGGAATCGAAGCCGTCCTGACTGATGCCGAGCGCGAAGCACTGGGCGGAGGAGGCGGGGATCCCCTGCGCCTGAAGCAGCGCCGTCAGGAGATTCGCGTACCCCGAGCACACGGTGCGCCGGGCGGAGAGGACCTCTTCCGGATACATGGCGAGCGATTTGCTCCGCCCGCTGAAATAATCGTAGTCGTAGTAGACGTTTTCCGTCACCCAGCGGTACAGGGCGAGGATCTTCTGCCGAGTATCCGTCTCGCCGCCGACGATGCGGTCGGAAAGATCACGCACCTCGTCCGAGACGTTGAGGCGGAGCATGATCTCCGGGTCGGAATACCGGGAGGATACGCTGACGTTGTGCTCCAGCACGGGGGAGCTGACGAAACGGTAGCCGCCCTCCTCCGGATACAGCCGCACCGTCCGCCAGATGAGGCCCTGGAAATTCTCTCCTCCGGCGACGTGCGTGAACAGCGTGACGTTCGTTTCCTCCGTTACCGCGTCGAGCGGCAGGGTGATCGAGAAATACTCCCCGTTCCCGACCTCCCGGATCTCGTAGACGTCCCCGCACGCGAGCCAGACCTTGTCCATCCCTTCCCGGACGATCCTGCCGGATACGGTGAGCGCCGTGCCGCTGATCGAAAATTCCAGCCCGTTCAGCGTGCTGTACGAGGTGACGAACCGCGTCCCGTCACCGCAGGCGGGGATGCGGAGCAGACGAAGCTCTCCGCAGTCCGCGCAGCGGTAGCGCACCGTGGTGAAGGTCCCGTCCGTGCCGAGGACGGTGCCGCCGTCCCACACGTGTTCCTTGACGACGGAGATATTGTCGATCCAGACCGTTCCCGCGGCGCGGTCTTCGGAGTAGCCGAACAGCACGTGCAGCCGGATCGTCCCGTTCTCGTCCGCCTCGCACGTCTGGGAGACGACGTGCCAGTCCGTCGTGCCCGTCGTTTCCGTCTCCTTGCCGTAGGAGCCGTTCAAGGCGACGTTCGTCTTCACGGCGTTTCCGGCGGTCTTCACGTCCATGGAGACGAGACAGCGCGCGCCGGGATCCGTTTTCATCGTCAGAGCGAGCGTCATATACACCGGCGTCTCCGACGTCATGCGGTAGCTGAACGCGCCGCCGTTCGAGACGGCGTAGTCCCTGTCGATCCGCCCGCCATTTTCCGTATACGCGGCGGCGCCGGAGGCGGGATCGGTGCGCACCGGTTCGAGCGCGCCGCCGCGCGTCGTCAGCCGCAGCGCCTTCGCGTCCGGATCCCACACGTAGTCGGCGGCGAAGAAGGCGGCGAGGTCGTCCATGCAGATGCAGGTGTACCCGCCGATATTATAGCCGGTGACCTGCTCCGTCCCGATCCACGTCGTGATCTTCGTGTAATAATACGGCATCGCCGCTTCGCCGGCGACGCGCATGTTGGGGACCGGCACGTAGGCCGCCGTGTATCCCGCGTCGCCCGCGCGCCGATCGGGATGGACGACGAGTCTGCCCGCCTCCGGTATCCACTCGACCCGGAAGCCGTAGTCGGAGAGCTCTTCCACGATCACGTAGGTGTTCCAGTTGATGTTGTAGGAGCGGATCGGATGCCCGTCGATATACGCGACGATGTCAGTGTACAGTACCCATCCCATCACCCGATCCGCGGCGCGGGCGGGAGAGGAGACGAGCAGAAGAAAGAACGCGAGCAGAAGAGATACGGTGCGCTTCATGGCGGGGACTCCTTACGTGCGGTGATATATACAGCATACCACATTTTCCGCCGGAAATCAAGAAGCGGAGGCAAAACGGCGCGCGCGGGAAGACGGGACTTTCCGGCAGAAGAGAGGATCTATGGAGGAAATCCGCGCCGATTGCCGAAACGTATTGACACGCTCCCGTTTTCTGTGCTATAATGTAACGTGTCGGCGCACGACGCCGCGGGATCTGATATTCCATTTTTTAATAATTTATACGTAAGGACGGTACCTCATGAAAATTCTCGTTATCAACGCGGGCAGCTCTTCCATCAAGTATCAGCTCATCGATATGGAGACCGAAAAGGTGATCGCGAAGGGCATGTGCGACCGCATCGGCATCGCGGGCGGCAACTTCAAGATCAAATCGGACGCGCACGGCGAGTTCAAGACGGATATCCAGATGGCGGATCACAAGGCCGCCGTCAAGCTCGTGCTCGACGCGCTCGTTTCCGCCGAGCACGGCGTGATCTCCTCGCTGTCGGAGATCTCCGCGGTCGGACACCGCGTGCTGCACGGCGGGGAGAAATTCTCCGGCTCCGTGCTCGTCGACGACGCGGTCATCGCGGCGATCGAGGAATGCTGCGAGCTCGGCCCGCTCCACAATCCGCACAACCTCACCGGCATCCGCGCCTGCGAGGCGATCATGCCCGGCGTGCCGCAGGTCGCGGTCTTCGATACCGGCTTCCATCAGACGATGCCGGATTACGCGTACCTGTATCCGCTCCCGTACGAGTATTACGAGAAGTACCGCATCCGCCGTTACGGCTTCCACGGCACCTCGCACCGGTACGTCTCCATGCGCGCCGCCGCGATGCTCGGCAGGTCGGACCTGAAGCTCGTCACCTGCCATCTCGGCAACGGTTCTTCCATTTCCGCCGTGATGAACGGGAAGTGCTTCGACACGACGATGGGTCTGACGCCGCTCGAGGGTATCATCATGGGCACGCGCTGCGGCTCCATCGATCCGGCGATCATCCCGCTCCTGATGCGCAAGGAGAACCTGACCCCCGATCAGATGGATACGATCATGAACAAGAAATCCGGCATTCTCGGCGTGACGGGCGGCGTGACGAGCGATAACCGCGACATCGAAGAGGGCGCCAAGGCGGGCAACAAGCGCTATCAGCTCGTCGAGTCCATCCTCTGCCACCAGCTCACGAAGTACATCGGCGGCTTTGCCGCGGCGATGGGCGGCGTGGACGCGATCGTCTTCACCGGCGGCATCGGCGAGAACAATCCGCAGTACCGTACCCGCATCGCGGACAAGCTCGCGTTCCTCGGCGTGAAGATCGACGAGGAGATCAACGTGAAAGCGAAGCATACGAGCACGGAGTACGATCTCTCGACCCCTGACGCGAAGGTCAAGATGCTCATGATCCCCACGAACGAGGAACTCATGATCGCCAAGGACACGCTGGAACTGGTGTCCAAATAAAAGCCCCATCCGCAGATCTAAAAAACTTCCCCCTCTTACGAGGAGGAAGTTTTTTGTACCCGCGCCTCCGGCGAACTATATTTGCTTCCGCTGCCTAACGCTTCCGCTTTCTCTCCGTTGTTCCGTTACCGAGCGACCCTCGCCCATAACACCAATGGGGGGGCTTGGGGGCTATGCCCCCAACCGCTGCACGTCCGTCAGCGGATGTCGAGCGCCGAAGCCTCCGGGGGTGGCCGGAGGGGGCAGAGCCCCCTTGGCGGGAGTGGATCCATAAGGAGAGGAGCCGGGCTCCTCTCCTTATGACAGAAGTCTTGAAGCAGTGATCTGAATTCGTGATTTGATCCTGAATTCAATACTTGTTCAATACTTGATAGAGAACAAAAAAGA
>JAEEYP010000012.1 GCA_016288155.1 Clostridiales bacterium
ACCAACTGTATGATATCGGAAGCGGGCGAGAAGACCGTGCACTACTACGACGTGCAGGCGATCAACGCCGCGGTCCGCCCGATCGGGGAGCGCATCGCGCAGACGAGGTCGGAGGCGGTGTTCCACGTCGGAGACGAGGACAAGAGGGAACACGTGACGCGATTCACCGCGGAGGGCTACGGCGCGATCCGCTCGATCGGCGGCGGGGACTACACGGTCGGCTTCTTTGAGGACGGCACGTTCATCATCGCAAACAAGGATTACGAGGCGCCCCACCGCTGCACCGTGACGGCGGACGCCGCGCTTGAGATCTTCGATATCGGGACCGGAACGTTCGTCCCCGTGACGGAGAATACGTTCAACCTTCCCGCCGGAGGCGGCGTGTACCTGCGGGTCGCCGACCGCTGACGGCGGCGGATCCGATCATTCGGAGGAAACGATCATGAAACAGCGGATATTTGCCCTTGTGCTTGCGATTTTGTTCGTACTTCCCGCCGTCGCCGGATGCTCTCAGACCGGCGGGGAAACGCCGGAGTCTTCCTCCGGGACGGCGGACAGCGTGACGCTGGCCCCGCCGACGGACACGGCGGAGCCGGAGGAGACGAAGGACGATCCGCTCGCGCAGCGCCGGGCGGAGGCGGACAATCTGCCGGAGGCGGATTTCGAGGGGCGTGACTTCGTCGTCTTCGGAACGGACGATGACGATTACGGCAAATACGTCACCGTGGAGGATCAGACCGGCGAGCGGGTGAACGACGCGGTCTTTGACCGGAACCTCGCCGTGGAGGAGCGCTTTCACGCGCGGATCGTCCGTTCCACCGTTCCCTCCTATGACGACGGGCCGCGGGCGATCTTCAACGCCGTGGACTCCGGCGACAACGCCTACGACCTGATCTGCTATCAGGTGGTCTCCAGCGGCGGCAACGCGCTGGAGGAATGCTACCTCAACTGGTACGATATCCCCCACGTCGATTTCTCACGTCCCTGGTGGTCAGCCTCAAACGTGGAGGATCTGACGATCAACGGCAGGTGCTTTCTGGCGATGGGCGACTTCGCGCTGTCCACCGTGGGGCGCACCTACGTGATGATCTACGACCGGGACGAGGCGAACAACTATCAGCTCGGGAACTACTTCTACGATACGGTGAAGGAGGGGCGCTGGACGCTGGACGCGCTCGGGACCGTCTGCCGCCAGGTCTACACCGATAAGGACGGCGACGGCAAGGCGAACGACGGCGACTACTACGGCCTCGGCACCGATACCCGTTCCAATCTGAACACGTACTTCTGGTCGACGGGCAACATGATCTTCTCCCGCGGCGACGACGGCGAGCTCGAGTATCACTACCTCACCGAGCATCTCGCGGACGTCTACGACAAGTGCTGGAGCCTTCTTCACGAGACCGCCGGCGTCTGGACGAGCAAGGTGCACCGGGACGGCATGCTCCGCTTCTCCGAGTACGGCTGCCTGCTCTGCAACGCGTATCTCGACGGGACGATTCTGTATCTCGCCGATTTCAATCACGACTACGGCGTGATCCCGTATCCGAAATATGACGAGGAACAGGCGGAATACCGGACGATGGTGGACGGAAACCACGAGGCGCTGGCCGTTCTGGTCTCGGAGCCGGACCTCGAATTCGTCGGGATCATGACGGAGGCGCTCTGCGCGGAGAGCTACAAGCAGGTGATGCCCGTATTCTTCGACGTCTGCCTGAAGCAGCGGTACGCGTCCTCTCCGGAGGATACGGAGATGATGGACCTGTGCGTGGCGTCCCGCGTCTTCGATCTCGGATACGTCTATGACAACTGGAAGGGCGTCGCCTTCTGGTTCGACGGGCTTTTGGCGGACAAGTCCCGGCCCGACATCGTGTCCTATTACGAGAAGAACGGCGGGAAGGCGGAGAAGTATTACGACGGGGTCCTGGCGCTCTTTTGGGGGAATTACTGATCGGCCGGCGTACGGCCGGAGGAAAGGGGAAGGCGATCCTGTCATGAAGAACGCGCTCGAAAAAAACGGTTCGCGGTCCGCGGTCTGCTTTCTGCTCGCCGCCGCGATGATCTTCGGTCTGGCGGCGTGCGCCGGGGGGACGGCCGATCCGACGGAGACCTCCGGGAAGCCGTCCGGTACGGCGGAAACGACCGTTCCGATAGAACAGACGGATACGGAAAAAACGGATGAACCGACGGCGGATCCGGACGACAAACACTACTACATTACATACTACCAGGGCATCCCCGCCGAAAACCAATCTTTGGAACGGTATCGGGAGGCCGTCGACGCGGGATTCAACCTGCTGTCAATTGATTCGGGATCCGTAGAGCAGCGGCAGCAGGCGCTGCGCTGGTGCGAGGAGCTCGGCGTGCGCGCCGCCGTTCGTGACGACCGCCTCATCGATATTCTGTACAACGACTGGGAAACGCGTCTCGAGAATCCGGAGGCGCTGGACGCGGTCGTCCGGACGGTCGTCGACGACTTCCGGGACTATCCCGCGCTGTATGCGTACGACCTCATCGACGAGCCGGAGGACGGAAAGTTTCCGCTGCTCGGAGCGCTTGTCGAACTGTTCCGCAAGTACGATCCGGACCGCATCTGTTATATCAACATCTTTCCGGATTATCCGGATCCGTCGGATGAACCCGGTTACTATGAGAGATATTTGGAGCATTATCTGGAAACCGTGAAGCCGGATCTGCTCTCCTATGATCATTATCACCTCAAATGGACTGCCCGAAAGTCGGAGCTTACGGATATCACCGATCCGGCCGACGTCGGCGCCTATACGGCCGGCTTGACGAAAAAGGATAATATCGGATTCTTTTTCAATCTGGAAGACGTCCGGCACAGCGCCCTCGGACACGGCGTTCCGTATATGGTGATCGTTCAGTTGTCGGAATGGGGCAAAAGCCGTTACCTTGTGCGGGAGGAAATCTCCTTTCTGGCATGGCAGACGCTCGCCTACGGCTGTACCGTTTTGTCATACTTCACCTATTGGACGCCGTCCGCCGGTTTTTACAACGCCATGCTGACCATGCCGGGCGAGCGGACCGCGCATTACTACGACGTGCAGGCGGTCAACGCCGTCATCGGACCGATCGGGGAGCGCGTCGCGCAGACGCGCTCGGCGGCGGTGTTCCACGTCGGATGGGAAGACGACCGGGAACACGTGACGTTCTTCCCGTCCCAAGGATACGGAGAGATCTGCGCGATCGGCGGCGGGGATTACACGGTCGGTTTCTTTGAGGACGGCTCGTTCATCATCGCCAACAAGGATTATGAAGAATCCTCCCGCTGCACCGTGGAAGCGGACGCCGCGCTTGAGATCTTCGATACCGAGACCGAAACGTTCGTCCCCGTGACGGAGAACACGTTCGATCTTCCCGCCGGCGGCGGCGTGTATCTTCGGGTCGCCGACCGCTGACGTCGGGAAAAACGGAATAGTATCTAATACATATCGGAAGACAAAGACACCGTCCGACTTCGGTTTTCCGGAGAAAGCAGTGTCTTTGTTTTCGGCGCGCCTTGCCCCGGGACGGATCCCGGACGCTTTCGCGCAATGACGACATTTCGACACCTGCATTTACAGAAAAGAGGAATCCATGCAGAAACTGTTATCCTATCTCAAGCCCTATAGGGGCAAGGTCGTGCTGGCGACCGTTCTGATGGCGATATCGGCGGTATGCAGTCTGCTGCTCCCGACGCTGATGTCGTCCGTTCTGGACGAGGGCGTCGCGGGCGCGGCGGACGCCGACGCCTTCGGTGCGATCCTGCGCACCGCCGGGCTCATGCTTGCCGTATCCCTTGTGAGCCTCGCCTCCGTGGCGGGGGGCTACTGGGTCGTCTATCACGTGATCTCCGGCTACACGTGGAGCCTGCGCTCCGCGCTTTTCCGAAAAGTACACACCATGACGCTGGCGGAGGTCGGGCGCATCGGCGCGTCCAACCTCGTCACGCGGTCCACCCACGACGTGGGGACGCTGAACTGGCTGATCTCCATGCTCTGCGGGAATATGGTCATCATCCCGCTCATGTTTCTCGGCGGCGTCGCCTTGTGCATGCGCAAGGATTTCCGGCTTTCGCTCATCATCCTCGCCGCCGTGCCGTTCCTTCTCGCCGTGTTCCTTCTGCTGAGCCGGAAGATCGCTCATCTGTGGGAGGTATCCGACGAATACTGCGACAAGCAGAACGATCTCGTCCGCGAACGGCTGCGCGGCGTGCGCGTCATCCGCGCCTTTGACCGCGAGGCGCACGCCCACAAGCGCGTCACCGAGGCGACGCGCATCATGGCGGACAATATCATCCGCGCCAATGTCAGCATGGCGATCATCGATCCGCTCGCGGGCTTCGTTCTGAACACGGCGGCGCTCCTCGTCGTCTTCGTGGGCGGCATCCGCATGGAGCGGGGCAGCGTCCTCACGCCGGGCGATATTTTCGCCATGATCCAGTACATCGCCATCATCCTGAACGCCATCGTTTCCGTTTCCTTCTCCATCGTCCTGCTTCCCCATGCCCGCGTCGCCGCCAAGCGGCTGAGCCAGGTCACGGAATCGAAGGGCGTGGAGGACGACCGTCCCGCCGAGGGGCTGCGCTTCTCCGGGAACATCGATCTGGAGAACGTCGGCTTCACCTATCCGGACAGCCCCGCGCCGGCGCTGTCCGGGATCGATCTGCACGTCCGCGCGGGAGAATGGGTCTCCGTCATCGGCGGGACCGGCTCCGGCAAGACCACGCTCGCGGAGCTGCTTCTGGCGTTCCGCAGCCCCACGGAGGGGAAGCTCCTCTTCGACGGCAGGGACGCCGCCGGGCTCTCGCCGAAGGACGTGCGTGAAAACGTCAGCTGCGCTTTGCAGAAATCCATGCTTTACGCCGGGACCGTGGCGGAGAATCTCCGCATGGGAAAGCCGGACGCGGCGGACGAGGAAATCTGGGACGCACTGGAACTGGCGCAGATCGCGGACTTTGTGCGCGAACAGCCCGCGGGACTGGACTTCAAGCTGGAGCAGGGGGCGACGAACGTCTCCGGCGGTCAGAAGCAGCGGCTCGCCATCGCCCGCGCCCTCCTCAAGGAAGCGCCGATCTATATTTTCGACGACTCCTTCTCCGCGCTCGATTTCATCACCGAGGCGAAGGTGCGCCGCGCGCTGAACGAGAGGCTGGCGGGGAAAACGCGCATCGTCATCACCCAGCGGGTCGTTTCCGCCATGCATTCGGACCGGATCTTCGTCCTCTCCGACGGCGCCCTGGTCGGGATCGGCACGCACGCGCAGCTTCTTGAGACGTGCGCGATCTATCGGGAGATCTTTCTCTCCCAGACGGGAGGCGGATCTCTGTGAAAAAGACTGAAACAACGAACAAGCCCGCCGAGAAGCGCCGTCTGATCGACGAGACGCTGCTGCGGCTCTTATCGGAGGTCAGGCGCATCCGGGGGTGGATCCTTTTGTCCGCCTTTCTGTGCCTGCTCCTGATCGGCTGCGCCGTGGCGTCGCCGGAGATCCTCGGCCGTCTGGTGGATCGGCTGTACGCCTGGGCGCGCGAGCCGGAGCCCGGACTGGCGGCGAGCCTTCTGCCCGGCGTCTGTCTCCTTTTCGCGGTGTATGCGCTCCGGGAAGCGCTCAGCTACGGCAACACCTATCTGCTCAACAACGTCGTCACGCGCTTTTTCACCTCGGGGCTCCGCGTCCGCCTGTCGGAAAAACTGTGCCGCCTGCCCGTCTCCTACATGGACAAGACGCCTGCCGGCGACATCATCGACCGGATGCAGGACGACGTGTCCACCATGGCGGACACGATCTACGGTATCGTCGAGATTTTACTCACCGGCTTTCTGCAGATGGCGGTCATCGCGGTGATACTGTTCCTCACCGACTGGCGCATGGCGATCCCCGTGGTCCTGTTTTCGCCCTTGTCCGTCTTCCTTTCCGCCAAAATGGCGACGCTCGGCGAGAAGCATTGGGACAAGCATTTCGATCTGGGCGGGAAGCTCACCTCGCTGGCGGAGGAGGCGTACACGAATTATCCCGCGACGAAGGCGTTCAATCGGGAAGAGACGCTCCAGAAAAAGTACGACGAACTCTCCCGCCGCCATCAGCAGAGCGGCATCTTCGGCAACTTTCTTTCGTCCATCGTCCAGCCCGTCATCATCTTCGTGGACGCGCTCGCCTATATCGCCGTAGCGATCCTGGGCGGCTGGCTGATCCTCCGCCGCGGCGTGCCCGTCGGCACCGTCGTCACGGTGATCCTCTTTGCCCGCCAGCTTTCCTCGCCGCTTGAGAACATCGCGTTCGGACTCAGCTACGTGCAGGAGGTCAAGGGGGCGGCGAAGCGCGTCTTCACTCTGCTCGATCTTCCCGAGGAGGAGGATCCGAAGGGGACCGCGGCGGTGCCCGCCGAGGGACGCGTGGTCTTCGAACACGTGGATTTCTCCTATGATCCGGAAAAGCCGTTGATCCGCGATCTCTCGATGGAGGTACAGCCCGGGCAGAAGGTCGCCGTCGTGGGACCGACCGGCGCGGGCAAGACGACGATCGTCAATCTGCTCATGCGGTTCTACGATATCGGGAGCGGCAGGATCCTCATCGACGGAAAGGACGTCTCGGAGCTCTCCCGGGCGGAGAGTCGGCGGCTCTTCGCCATGGTCCTTCAGGACACGTGGCTGTTCAAGGGCACCGTGGCGGAGAACGTGTCGTACGGCTGCCCCGACGCTTCCCGGGAGGAGATCGAGCGTGTCTGCGCCGAGGCGTACTGCGATTCCTTCATCCGCCGCCTGCCGCAGGGGTACGATACGGTCATCTCCGAGGACAGCACCGCCGTATCCGCCGGGCAGAAGCAGCTGTTGACGATCGCCCGCGCGATGCTGGCGGATCGGCCGCTGCTCATCCTGGACGAGGCGACCTCCAACGTGGATACGCGCACGGAGCTGCTGATCCAGAAGGCGATGGACCGCCTCATGGGCGGTCGCACCTGCTTCGTCATCGCGCACCGGCTTTCCACCATCGTGGACGCCGACGTGATCCTCGTGCTCCGCGACGGACAGATCGTGGAGCAGGGGACGCACCGGGACCTTCTCGCGCGCGGCGGCTTCTACGCGGAGCTGTTCAACAGCCAGTACCAGATCTGAAGGGGGAATACGATGAGGGGGACCTTTTGAGAAAAGGTCCCCCTCAAAACTCCCCCCCGAAAACTTTTATGGCAAAAACAGGACAAGGTAAAGCGAAAAATTAAGCCTAACGGTTTTCGCTTCACCTTGTCATTCTTTTTGTCAAAGGTTTTCGCGGGGGTCCGGGGGAGCCTTTTCTAAAAGGCTCCCCCGCGCGTCTCCTATCCAGCGCTTTCCGAGCCGCGTCGCCTGCCGCTCGAACCACGCGTCCTCATAGCGGCGGCGGAAGGTGCGTCCGCGCCGCTCGCCCGCCGTGCGGATCCAGTACCGGACGGCGCTGGGCAGACTGACGAGAAACGGCGTCAGCGGTCCGAAGAGGACGTTCTGCACGGCGTGTCCGCTCTCGTGCAGGAGAAGATACTTCGATCCCTCCGGATCCGTGAAGAGGAAAGGACCGAGCGAGAGCCCGCCCCAGCGACGGCCGACGGTCATGGTCAGACACGGACCGAAGCGCCGCGCCGGCACGCCCGCCGCGCGGAGCACGGCGAACGCCGCCGCTCCGGCGAGCGTCAGCGGCAGTCCCCAGAGCACGCTGAGAAGATAGAAGATCAGATACGCCGTCCGGCGCTTCACGGTGCGCTCCTTTCCGCGTCCCGGCGGGACGCAGTTCCGATCCAGGATATGGATTTCTTTTATATATGATACCATATCCGGAGGCGTCCGTCAACCGGAAAGGGACAAAAGAGGGATTACAGGATCCCTTCCGCCGTGCAGGCTTCCGCGCTGTGGAGACGGTGCAGCCACCAGAGCAGCGCCGCGCGGGACTGCCGGTACTGCACGTCGTCGCCGAGCGCCGCGGCGGACTCCATGGCACTGAAAGAGAGTTCGATCCCGTCCGTGCGGGAGGCCGGTACGGTCAGGCAGATCCGATATCGGCACCGTTCCCACGCGGCGCGCAGATCGGCGAGCGCGGACGGGTCTGCGGCGGCGGCGGAATCCGGCAGCGCCGTGACCTCGCGGGAGAGCGCGGCCGCGCTGCGGTGGATGAAGATGCCGTTGGCGCCGACGCACGCGAGGACCGCGAGAAAGAGCGCCGCGGCGGTGATGAGCGAACGCATGAGTCTCCTCCTTAATTTTTCGCTTTCCGAGGCGCGGGCGGCGCCGTTCCGTCCTGGCGCACGATGCGCCCCGGCGCATCTTTTTTTATATAGGAAAAATGCCGCTGCTCGTCCACGTTCATGAGAAGGATCTCGCATCGGCGCAGACCGCGCTCCGCCAGCGTTTTCTCGATCCATTCCCGGCTGACTCCGGCGTGCTTCATGGATTCCGGCATCAGCCTTCCGTCGATGACGACGGGCAGCGCGATCCCTTTCTCCGTGACGGCGATCCCGGCGTCGTCCGGCGTGACGGGCGACGCGGCGGCATTTTTGAAGACGGAGAGCTTGCCGTTGTTTTCCAGGATCGCGTACCGCACGTCCCCGACGTCCTCCACGTCTTTGAGCCGCAGCTCGGAGATCAGCTCGCCGACTCCGATCCGTAGCCGCGCCAGCTCCGCGCGGTCCAGTTTTCCGTGGCAGATCAGGAGGCTCGGCGCGCCGAAGAAAATACGCCGCAGCGCCGGGACGCGGGAGGCGGCGAAGGAGATGAACACTTCGAGAGAGAGCAGCGTCAGGATCGGAAGGATCGCGTAGGTGATGGGGATCCCCACGTCGGAGATCGGCAGCACCGCGAGGTCCGACAGCATCAGCGTCGTGATCAGCTCGGAGAGCTGGAGCTCGCCGATCTGCCGCTTGCCGACGAGCCGCATGGAAACGAGAAGGAGAAGATAGATGATCAGCGTGCGCGCAAGGACGGTTATCAAGCAGGCATCACCTCTTTTGTGAAGTATGCGCGTTCGGGACGTCGGATATGCGTTTTTGCCTCCTTTTGGCTGTCCTGAAAAAAGTTTAAAATTTTTCAAAAAAGGTATTGACAGGGAGAGGGGGGTAGTGATATAATATACAGGCTGTCGCAGGGCAGCGGTGCTCCTTGAAAACTGAACAACAAGACAAACAAAAGACTCCAAGAATTCTTTTGAAACAGTAACTCTAAAAAGTAAGAGCCGAAAATGCTCTGAAGGAAGATATGATGCGTCTATGGCGCATGATATAGAATCATTCAGAGAGTTTGATCCTGGCTCAGGATGAACGCTGGCGGCGTGCATAACACATTCAAGTCGAACGGAGATGAACCTTCGGGTTCATCTTAGTGGCGGACGGGTGAGTAACGCGTGAGTAACCTGCCATACACAGGGGAATAACGACCGGAAACAGTCGCTAATACCGCATAACGCAGAGGGGTCGCATGATTTTTCTGCCAAAGATTTATCGGTGTATGATGGACTCGCGTCCGATTAGGCAGTTGGCGGGGCAACGGCCCACCAAACCTACGAT
>JAEEYP010000013.1 GCA_016288155.1 Clostridiales bacterium
CCGGAGAATCCCGAGAACCCGGAGAATCCCGAGAACCCGGAGAATCCCGAGAACCCGGAGAATCCCGAGAACCCGGAGAATCCCGAGAACCCGGAGAATCCCGAGAACCCGGAGAATCCCGAGAACCCGGAGAATCCCGAGAACCCGGAGAACCCGGAGAACCCGGAAAAACCGGAAAACCCTGAGAATCCGGAAAACCCTGAGAATCCTGAGAACCCGGAAAACCCTGAGAATCCTGAGAACCCTGAGAATCCCGAGAATTCGGAAAATCCTGAGAACCCGGACGTGCCGGAGAATTAAAAACGGAGGAAAGGACGGGAACGTAGTATGCAGCATACTTTTTGGCGGCAGATGCGCCGTGGGATCTTTGACGAGAATCCCATTTTCGTGCAGTTCCTCGGCATGTGTTCCGCTTTGGCGGTCACGACCTCCGTGGTGAACGCGCTCGGCATGGGACTTTCCGTGACGGCGGTGCTCGTCTGCTCCAATCTCTTCATCTCGCTTCTGCGGAGCTTTATCCCGAAGCAGGTGCGCATCGCTTCCTTCATTATCGTGATTTCCGGTTTCGTGACGGCGGTGGATCTGATCGTCAAGGCGTTCCTCCCCGCCATCTCGAAATCGCTCGGTCTGTTCATCCCGCTGATCGTCGTCAACTGCATCATTCTGGCACGCGCCGAGGCGTTCGCCTCGAAGAACGGACCGGTCCCGTCGCTCGTCGACGGGCTGGCGTGCGGGATCGGCTATACGCTGGCGATCACGGCGCTCGCCTTCGTGCGCGAGCTGTTCGGGACGGGCGTGCTCTTTGCCGCCGCCGACGGCACGGGCGGACTCCGCGTCTTCGGCAGCTGGTACGCGCCGGTAACGATCTTCATCATGCCTGCCGGAGCGTTTCTGACGCTGGGCGTTCTCTGCGCGCTGTTCAATACGCTGCGCGGCGCGGTCGCCAAAAAGGAAGCGGCCGCCGTGGCGGAGAAGCCCGCGCAGGAAGAGACGGACGGATCCGCGGAGCCGGAGACCCCGGAAACGGCGGCGGAGCCGGCGCCGGAGACGCCCTCCGCCGACGCGGCGAGCCCCGCGGCGGAGAGCGCGGGACCGATCGGACCGATCGAAGAAAGGCAGGGATGATCTGTGAGCAATATATTTCTTCTGATGCTGACGGCGATCCTGACGGAGAACTTCATTTTCTCGAAGTTCCTCGGCATCTGCCCGTTCCTCGGCGTTTCCGAGAAGCCGGACACGGCGCTCGGCATGGGGATGGCGGTGACCTTCGTCATGACGATCTCCAGCACCGTCACCTACGGCGTCTACCATTTTCTGCTCGCCCCGTTCGGACTCGAGTATCTGCAGACGATCGCGTTCATCCTCATCATCGCCTCGCTCGTGCAGTTCATCGAGATGTTCCTGCGGCGCTTCGTGCCCGCGCTCTACAGCGCGCTCGGCATCTATCTGCCGCTCATCACGACGAACTGCGCCGT
Organism: Clostridiales bacterium; assembly: GCA_016288155.1. Lineage (GTDB taxonomy): Bacteria > Bacillota > Clostridia > Oscillospirales > CAG-272 > SIG701. The sequence goes on from JAEEYP010000013.1 coordinate 1,476, forward strand.
GCTCGGCGCGGCGCTCCTCAACATCAGCGAGGGGTACACGTTCCTCGAATCCGTACTGTACGGGTTTTCCGCGGCGCTCGGCTTTACGCTGGCGATCGTTCTGTTCGCCGGCGTGCGCGAGCGTCTCAAGTACGCCGACCCGCCGAAGGCGTTCGTCGGCTTTCCGCTGCTTCTGATCACGGCGGGGCTGGTGGCGATGGCGTTCTCCGGCTTTTCCGGCTTCAGCTTTTCCTGAGAGGGGGCGTCGTCAATGGGTGAAATCTGGATCCCCGTCGTGATCTTCGCCGTACTCGGCGTTCTGATGGGCGTTCTGCTCGCGGTCGCCTCGCACGTGTTTGCCGTGAAGAAGGATCCGCGCATCGACGAGGTGCTCTCCTGCCTGCCGGGCGCCAACTGCGGCGGCTGCGGCTACGCGGGCTGCTCCGCTCTGGCGGAGGCGATCGTCCGCGGCGAAGAGAAGCCGGACGCCTGCGTCGCGGGCGGAGAGGGCACGGCGGAGAAGATCGGCGCGATCATGGGCGTCGAGGCAAAGTCCGGCCGCCGCATGGTCGCGCACGTGATGTGCTCCGGCACGCGCGGCTGCGCCAAGCACCGCTATGATTATGAAGCGATCACGGACTGCCATTCCGCCGAGGTGCTCGGCGGCGGCGACAAATTCTGCGCCGCGGGCTGCATCGGACTCGGGAGCTGCGTCGACAAATGCGCGTTCGGCGCCCTGTCCATCGTGGACGGCGTCGCGCGCGTGGATCGCGAGAAGTGCCGCGCCTGCGGCGTCTGCGTCGCGGAATGTCCGAAGAAGATCATCCGCCTGATCCCGTACGACAGTCAGTACTTCGTCCAGTGCGTCTCGCCGGAGAAGGGCAAGACGGTGCGCCTGTACTGCGACGCCGGATGCATCGGGTGCCATATCTGTGAGAAGAACTGTCCGTCCGGCGCGATCTCGCTGTCCGGCGGCGATATCGCCTCCATCGACCCGGATAAGTGCGTCGGCTGCGGGATCTGCGCCTCGAAATGCCCGCGCAAGATCATCCGCACGCCCGAATGATGCCGACGGATGCTCTTCACGGGGAGGAGCGGCTTTTGCGCCATCCCTTTCCTCCGGTATGGGACGAAGCGTGCACGGCGCTGATCCTCGGCTCGTTCCCCTCCGCTCGCTCGCGGGCGGAGGGCTTCTTCTACGGTCATCCGCAGAACCGCTTCTGGGCGGTGCTCGCCGCCGTGTGGGAGGAAGAAACGCCGCGGACCGTACCGGAAAAGCGGACGTTTCTGCTCGCGCATCATCTGGCGCTGTGGGACGCCGCCTTCTCCTGTGAGATCGAGGGCAGCGCAGACAGCGCGATCCGCCGCGTGACGCCGACGGACCTTTCGCCGATCCTCGGCGGCGCGCCGATCGCGCACGTCTTCGCCAACGGCACCGCGGCATACCGATTGTATGAGAGATACCAGCGGCGGCTGACGGGGATCGGAGCGATCCGCCTTCCGTCTACCAGCCCTGCCAACGCCGCGTGGAGCGCAGCGCGGCTGACCGAGGCGTGGCGCGCGGTCCGCGGGAACGAATGACCGTTCAGGCAGATCAATCTGCGCGGTTACTGCTCGCATGGGTCCGGGCCGCTTCCGCCCCGATCTGAGGTAATAATCTATAAAAGCCTTGGATTTCAACGATTTTGACGTGACAGGTAAGGAATGAACGGAAATGAAGAACAGCAGAATTGTCGGTTCTTTCGCTGCTTTCGCGCTTGCGGCGCTGCTTGCGGGCTGCGGAGGCAGCCCCATCGACACAGCAGAAGATGAAGAAGGGATGGTGAATCGCCAAGGAGGGGCGGACGGGATGATTTCCATACTGGACAACGGAGCAAAAGGAAACGGCAGAGATGACGACAGCGCGGCGTTCATCAGTGAAAAGGCTGCGGCGCTTTTCATACCTGCCGGAAACTATAAGATCGCCGGAGATATTACCGTAAAAACTCCCGTAACCTTTGAGAACGGAGCCCTCCTCTCTGTTGATGAGGGCGTAACCGTGACCTTTAACCGTTATATAGACGCGGGCGTCACACAGATTTTTGACGGGGGAGAGGTGATCCTGAAGGAGAACGAGATCAGTTATCCCGAATGGTTCGGCGCTGCGGACGATGGCGTTACCGATTGTACCGCGGCGATTCAGCAGGCCATAAACTGTTTTCCGAACGGATACGGTAAGATCGTTTTCGGAGCCGGAACCTATATCGTTTCCGACACGATCAGAATAACCGAGAATCAATCGCATCTTACGCTTCAGGGAACAGTCAGCAAACTGCGTGAAGTCTACCCCGGCATCTGTATGACGGATACTGAGAAAGACGTCCTGAGAATCACGGGAACGACCGGGGGCGGTACCTATGACGGCTCTCTCGAAGGCATTACCGTGAAGGATCTGGAATTCACAAGAACAGAAATGGGAGGAGAGGGATCAAACACCATTTACATTGAAGACGCGATGTATCTGACGTTTGAGGATTGCGGTTGGGCGAAAAGCCAGAACGGGCTGCACGCCGTCAATGTCAACGGCCTCCGCCTCAATTTGTGTCACGGTACGACGGGGGGAGATCTTCCCGGCAGGGAGGTCCGCGGTATCTTCATTGACGGATCTGTCAAGGGGAGTACCGGGATTCTGATAACCGACTATATTTACTACGGATACGCATCTCCGAATTCCGTTACCTACGCTTACAAGGATATCAACGATATCGGCGCCGTAGGTACCAATATCGGCGACAGGAGAATCACGAATTTCGAGTGCGCCGGCGCGGTAAACTACGGTATTGCGATCATTTCGAATTCTTCGGGCTGGGGCGGCGATATCGCCATCAGCGCCGTGTCTATGGACTGCGTTCACAGCGCCGGGATCTATCTCTATGCCAAACAAACGCAGACCTACCAGACTGCCAATATTACCGATTGTTATTTCCACCTTGATAATGAAAAGGCGACAGCCGTTACGGCGGAAAACTACAGCAATGTGACGATTACCAATTTTACAGTGGACAACGCGTGCGAGAACGGCGTCAATAACGGTATGTACTTCAAAAACAGCAAAGGAAGCATCGTAAGCGCCGCCGTTTTCACGGGAACGAATTACAAAAACCTGATAACGTTTGACAAATGCCAAAACTGTGTGTTCGGGCAAAACACCGGCGTTTTCTCCGGGAGCATCGTTTTGACCGGCTGCAGAAACTGTATCGTTTCCGACAATGCCATGAACAAGGTGAAATTTTCGGACGATTCCGCAGGTTCCAATTTGAATGCCAATAATATTTTTTCGAATCAGTAAACTCAGGAAGAGAAAAAAGAAAGAAGACGCCCTGCGTTCCTGCCGCATACGTTTTTTTGCGGGCGGCTTCCCCGCCGTCCGCCTTCTTGCTGCCGCTTCCGGCGCCCCTTTCCGTACTGGCGGAGGAACCGAGCGCCGGTCAGATCAGCGGCACCGTTTACAACGCGAACCGCGCGGTGGGAGGAGCGCTTCCGCTGTCGGCCGGGAAAAGAGGTCTTCGCCGATACCCGAACCGGACGGGGAGCCGCTCGGACCCGTCGTCGGGGCGATGTCCGCCGAGCGGCGCCGCCGCGTATGAGAAATCGCGTCTCAGGTTTCCCGGGGATCTGACGGGCGCTTTCGATCAGATCGGGAACGGCCGGTAAAGCGGACGTTCCGTCTCCGCAGGATTCTGATTTTTTCCGCCGGAAGCTCCGGCGTTTCCTCGTTTTTTCCATCATCCGAATGAAAGAAAGGACACGTCTATGAACGAACGCATGGATCCGACGAAGCTGCACATCGCCATGTGTTACTTCCCGGAGAAATTCTGGGACGAGGAGCATCTGAAAATGGCGGTGGACTGCGGGCTCGATATGTTCATTTATCTGATAGGCGCTCCGAAGAGTTTCCTTGACCTGATGCAGAAATACGGCGTCGGCGCGATCGAGCACGGCACCGTACCCGGCTGGTGGGGCGATCCCTGGCAGGGCAAGTTCGCCGAGACGAACCCGATCTCCATCTATGAGAAGGCGGCGGCGCGCTTCGAGGATCATCCGGCGATCTGGTCGATCAACGCGTGCGACGAGCCGTCCGCGCTCGATCTGCCGCATTACGGCGTCGTGCTCGATTTCATCGACCGGAACTTCCCGCATCAGTTCCCGTTCATCAATCTGTATCCGAGTTATGCCTCCGTCGCGGAGAACACGGAACAGCAGGCGAAGAGCCAGCTCGGCACCCGCTCCTACGAGGAGTATCTGCGCCGCTATACGGAATGCGTCGGGCTCGACTACATCTGCTTCGACGACTATATGTACGCGCACGAGGACAATCCGCGCCCCGGTCAGTTCTTCGACAACCTCCGGCTCGTCGCCGATGCGTGCCGGAGAACGGGACGGCGCATGTGGACGATCCTCCAGTGCGGCTCGATCAACGACCTCCCGGCGGACATCACGGAGAACAAGCTCCGCTTCCAGGTGAACGCCGCGATGGCGTTCGGCACGGAGATGATCGGCTGGTGGGAGGGCTCGCAGATCATCGGTGCGGACGGCGAGCCGAACGTGCAGTTCGCCCGCCTGAAGACGGTGCATCACGAGGCGCTCGCCGTCGCGGACGACTACATGCGCTACCGCCGCGTGAACACGTACCTCGTCGGCTTCCCGGACGGCGATCCGATCCCGGCGGGCTGTCATATGGAGTCGCTTGCAGCGCTGGATACGGGCGTCTTCTTCGACGTCCGCTCCGAAAACGGCCGAGCACTGCTCATCGGGCAGATGACGGAGCGGAACGGCAGTGGGAAGCAGGCGCTCTGGATCATGAACGCGAGCGATTTCACGGGCACGGACGAGGAACCGGCGCGCGTGACGATGAACGTGCGGCACCGCACGGTCCGCGTGCGCGGCGCCGAAGGACTGCTCACGGACGAGGACAAGGTGTCCTTCGAGCTGCCGGTCTGCCGCGCGGCGCTCGTGGAGCCGGCGGACTGAGCCGCGGTACGCGGTGCGGGGAGGAGCCTCCGGAAGGAGGTCCCTCCCCCCTTTTTCTGCCCCGGCGGGCGGGACGTGACGCGGAAGGCACGGGAAAATTCAGAGTATTCATCTTTTTTCGGGAAATATGCGGTTTTTTCTTGACAAAACGAAAGAAATGTGCTATTGTTATGCATGGGATCCAACTCTTACCGATCAGGAGGATATCATGAAACTCAGACGCATCGCTTTACCCCTTGTCATGGTGCTCGTGATGCTCCTCTTCTGTACCGTCCCGGCGTTCGCCGCCGACGGGGAAGAGTCATCCGGCGGCTTTGCCGGTACCTTCTGGGCGCTCATCCCGCCCGTGATCGCCATCGCTCTCGCGCTTATCACCAAGGAAGTGTATTCCTCGCTCTTCATCGGCATCGTCTGCGGCGGGTTCCTCGCCGCGTCGTTCAAGCCGCTGGCGGCGATGGACGCCATCATCAACGACGGCTTCATCAGCGCCATCGCCGACACCGCGGGCGTCTTCCTTTTCCTTGTGCTCCTCGGCGTGCTCGTCGCGCTCATCAATAAGACGGGCGCCGCGGCGGCGTTCGGCCGCTGGGCGCAGAAGCACATCCGCTCGCGCACCGGCGCCGCGCTCGTCACGTTCCTGCTCGGCGTGCTCATCTTCATCGACGACTACTTCAACTGCCTGACGGTCGGCAGCGTCATGATGCCGGTCACCGACACGCACCGCATCTCCCGCGCGAAGCTCGCGTTCCTCATCGACGCGACCGCCGCGCCGATCTGCATGATCGCGCCGATCTCCTCGTGGGCGGCGGCCGTCGCCAGCTACACGGAGGGCACGGACTTCAGCGGTCTCGAACTCTTCGTGCGCGCGATCCCGTACAACTTCTATTCGCTGCTCACGTTCGTCTTCATCCTTGCCATCACCTTCATGAAGCTGGACTACGGTCCGATGGCGCTCCATGAGAAGAACGCGCAGGAGAAGGGCGACCTCTTCACGACGGGCGTCTCGACGAACCGCTCCGAGGAGAAGCTCGAGGAGAACGACAAGGGTCGGGTCATCGATCTGCTCATCCCCGTGATCCTCCTCATCGTCCTCTGCGTCTTCGGCCTCGTCTACGTCGGCGGCTTCTTCGGCGTCGATATGTGGGGCGGCGCCGATTACGACGGCGACTTCATCGGCGCGTTCTCCAACACGGACGCGACCGTCGGTCTGCCGTGGGGCGGCCTGATCGCGCTCGTGCTCACGATGATCTATCTCATCTGCCGCCGCGTGATCTCCTTCAAGGACGCCATGGCGTGCATCCCGAAGGGCTTCACCGCGATGGTCCCCGCGATCCTCATCCTCACCATGGCGACGGCGCTGAAGAACATGACCGCGCTGCTCGAGGCGAAGGAATTCATCGCCGGGCTGATGGAGAGCGCCGCCGAAGGGCTGTCGTCCTTCCTGCCCGCCGTGATCTTCGCGGTCGCGTGCCTGCTCGCGTTTGCGACCGGTACGTCGTGGGGCACCTTCGGCATCCTGATCCCGATCGTCACGAACATCTTCGGCGACAACCAGACGCTGATGATCATCGGCATGTCCGCGTGCCTCGCCGGCGCGGTCTGCGGCGACCACTGCTCCCCGATCTCCGATACGACGATCATGTCCTCGGCGGGCGCGCAGTGCGACCACATCAATCACGTTTCCACGCAGATCCGCTACGCGATGACGGTCGCGGCCGTCTCCTTCGTCGGCTTCTTGCTCGCCGGTCTGATCCAGAACTGGTTCATCGTTTTCCCGGTGA
>JAEEYP010000014.1 GCA_016288155.1 Clostridiales bacterium
CGGCGCCGTCGGCGCGGCGGGCGCCGCCGCCGTATGGCTCTTTGTGAACGATCAGTCTCCGGAAACGGTTCTGACGCAGATGCGTCTTTCCTTTCTGGAAGCGGCACAGAGCTGGACGGTCGAGACCGCCGAGGGGACGCTTTCCGTCCTGTCGCCGGAGAGCGCCGAGGCGCTGTGGGACTACGGCGTCACGCTGATGCCCGCGATGGTCCTCAGTTTTCTGTTTTTGTCCGCTTTCGCCGTCTGCGCGCTGCTTTATCGGATCGTCGCCGTGCTCGGCGCGGAGGAGGTCTTCTTTCCCCGGGGATGGCGGACGGAGGCGAGCCGCGTGTGCGCCGTGCTGTTCGCGGCGTCGCGCCTTCTCGCGCTGCTCTTTTCCGTGAGGCAGAAGACGGAGCCGCTGTACGTCGCGTTCTCCAATCTTTCACTGATCCTGACGTGGCCGCTGGCGCTTGACGCGCTCGCCGCGGGCATCCGCCGTCTGCGTGCGTCGGAGCGGCTCGGATCGTTCGCCCGGCTCGGCGTGGTGTTCCTCGCCGTGATGTTCGCTCTCTTTGAAACGTACTGGTTTTTTACCGCCGCCGCCTTCTGCGGCGTCTTCCTCGTATTTCGACGCTCCCGCGGGACGGGATCCTGACGCGGGCGGGAAAGGAATCACATGCCGAAATCGAAATCCAAAAATACGGTCTCGCTCTCCGGCCGCTACGGGAACGGCCTGCTGATCGGCGCGGCGGCAGCCGTGCTGATCGTGCTCGTCGCCGTTTTAGGGACGCTGACGGATATTCCCCTGTGGATCCTCGGCGCGGCGGCGCTCGCTCTGCTCCTCGCGGCGTCCGTCTTGATCTTCCGGTACGCCGACCGGCGCGGACCGCACGGCGCCGACGGGCAGACGCTATCGCCGCTGCTCGGCAACATCATGGTCGAGACGGTCATGCACCAGAGCGCCCCGGCGTTCATCTGCGATATCGAACAGGAGCGCGTGATCTGGTATAACCGCGCGCTTTCGGACGTCAGTCCGCTCCATACCCAGCTGTACGGGCACCCGGTGAGCGATTTTCTCAGCCGGACGCTCGCTTCCATCCTTTCGGAGAACGAAGGGGAGGGCGCCGCGGTACGCATCGGAGAATCCTCCTTCCGCTGCCAGCCGTACCGCTTCAGCGTGAAGGAACGGGAATTCTGCCTGCTCTCCATGACGGACGTCACGGAGACGGAGCGGCTGTACGTGCAGCTCGCGCAGAGCGAGGCGGTCGTCGCCTATATCCTCATCGACAATCTGGACGACATGCTCCAGTACGAGCAGGAGAAATTCCGCCCCGTCGCCGTGCAGATCGAGAGCGTGCTCCGCGACTGGGCGGCGCAGACGGACGGGATCCTCAAGGAATACGAGCGCGATCGGTATCTGTTCGTCTTTGAGGCGCGCCATCTCGACGACTGCATCGTGCGGAAGTTCGACGTTCTCGACCGTATCCGCGACATCCGCGTCGGCGACGGGAAACTGCCGGTCACCGTTTCCATCGGTGTCGCCGGGATCCGCGGCGATTTCGACGAGAAGGAACGCGCGGCGGCCACCGCCCTCGATATGGCGCTCCAGCGCGGCGGCGACCAGGTCGTCGTGAAGGGGGAGAACGGGATCGAGTTCTACGGCGGCAGGAGCAAGACGGTGCAGAAGCGGACGAAGGTCCGCGCCCGCGTGATCGCCAACGAACTCATCATGCACATTTCCCGCGCGTCCAACGTGATCGTGATGGGGCACCGCTACGCGGATTTCGACGCCTTCGGCGCCTCGGTCGGCATCGCGCGCCTCGCCATGTTCTGCGGTGCGAAGGTCAACATCGTCACCGATCTCCAGGATCCGAACCTGGCCGGCTGCCGGGCGCTGCTCGCCGGCGTGCCCGATTACGCGGATGTGCTCGTCGATACGCGCGAGTCGCTCGAACTCGTCGACGCGAACTCGCTGCTCGTGATCGTGGACGTCAACAATCCCGCCATCTTCGAGAATCCGGAGCTGGCGGAGAACGTGGACAACGTCGTCCTGATCGACCATCACCGCAAGACGGCGGAGTTCGCCCGCGAGCCGCTCATTTCGTATATCGAGCCTTCCGCTTCCGCGTGCTGCGAACTCGTCGCCGAGATGCTCGAGCAGGCGCTGCCGGACGGCATGCTTCTGCCGGACGAGGCGAATCTGATGCTCGCCGGCATCCTGGTCGATACGAAGCAGTTCACGAAGAATACCGGCACGCGCACCTTCGGTGCGGCGCTGTACCTGCGGGACCGCGGCGCGTCGCCCGCGGAGACGCAGAACCTCTTCCGCACCGATCTGGAGGACTTTATCCGGGAGGCGAAGTTCCACTCGAACGTCGTGATCTACCGCGGCGTGACGGCGATCGCCCTCGGCGACGGCGACGGCGATGCGGGAGACCGCGTCACGGCGGCGAAGGCGGCGGACAAGCTGCTGACCGTAGCGGGTGTGCAGGCGTCCTTCGCGCTCGTGCGCATCGGCGACGTCGTCCACATTTCCGCCCGCTCCTCCGACACGATCAACGTGCAGGTGATCCTCGAGAAGCTGCGCGGCGGCGGTCACTTCGACGCGGCGGGTGCGCAGGTGGAGGGAACGACGGTGCAGGGGGCTCTGCTGTTGCTCAAGAGCGCCATCGATTCGTATCTCGACGGGACGGAGATGCCCGCCCCGGACAAAGCGGCGCAGTGAACGGGAACGACGCGCCCGCGTGACGACAGAAAAAGAAAGGATGGAATAAAAGAATGAAAGTCGTATTGCTCCAAGACGTAAAGAGCCAGGGAAAGAAGGGAGACCTCATCAACGTCTCCGACGGGTATGCGCGGAATTATCTCTTTCCGCGCGGTCTCGCCACGGAGGCGGACGCCCGGATCCTCAACGAACTGAAGACGAAAGAGGCGGCGCGCGTACACAAGGCGGAGACGGAGAAAGCCGCCGCCCTTGAGACGGCGCAGAAGCTTTCCGAGATCACCGTCCGCCTGACGGCGCAGGCAGGCGGCGACGACGGCCGTCTGTACGGCGCGGTCACGGCGAAGGACATCGCCGAGGCGCTCGAAGCGCAGCACGGGATCTCCGTGGATCGCCGGAAACTGCTGCTTGACGGGAGCATCAAGGCGTTCGGCGCCTATGACGTGGAGATCCGCCTCTATCCGGAGATCAGCGGGAAGTTCCATCTGATCGTGGAAAAAGCGTGAGCGGCGATGAACGGTGAATTGAGCCGGCGGATGCCGTTTTCCCTTGAAGCGGAACAGTCCGTGCTCGGCGCGGTGCTGATCGATCCGTCCTGCATGGACCGGCTGGCGGGAGTCCTCGACGCGGAGGATTTCCAGCTGGAGGAGCATCAGGAGCTCTTCCGCACGATGCAGGGCATGTATCTGCGCAGCCGGACGATCGATCCGGTCACGCTGCTCGACGAGCTCGTAAAGAACGGCGTGTACGACGAGGCGGGAGGCAAGGACTATATCCGCCTCATCTCGGAGATCGTTCCGAGCGTGTCCAACGTCAAGGACTACGCGGAGATCGTGCGCGACAAGAGCATCCTGCGCGCGCTGATCCGCGCCTCCGAGGAGATCTCCGAGGCTGCCTACGGCGAGCAGGACGACGTCCCGCATCTCGTGGAGATGGCGGAGCAGAAGATCTTCTCCGTCGCCGAGGGACACGAAAACAAGAATTTCATCCATATCCGCGACGCGCTCGTCCAGGTGTACGACCGGCTGCATCAGGTCGTCGAGAACAAAGCGGAGGTGCTCGGGATGCCGACCGGCTTTTCCGGGCTCGACCGCGTGCTCGTCGGACTGGGAAAGACGGATCTCGTCCTCATCGGCGCGCGGCCGGGCATGGGCAAGACGAGCTTCGCCATGAACCTCGCCACCTACGCCGCCGCAGCGACGAAGAAGGCGGTATGCGTCTTTTCGCTTGAGATGTCGGCGGAGCAGCTCGTGACGAGAGTGTTGTCCAGCGAGGCGCTGATCGATTCCTACCGTCTCCGCTCCGGCGAGCTGTCGGACGAGGACTGGACGAAACTGGCGCACGCCGCCTCCCATCTGTCGGAATGCCAGCTCCTCATCGACGATACGACGGGGATCACGGTGACGGGCATGAAGGCGAAGCTGCGCCGCGTCCGCGATCTCGGACTCGTGGTGATCGATTATCTGCAGCTCATGCAGAGCGACCGCCGTATCGACAACCGCGTGCAGGAGGTGGCGGAGATCTCGCGCGGGCTGAAGCTCCTTGCCAAGGAACTGCAGGTCCCGGTGATCTGCTGCGCACAGCTCTCCCGCGGACCGGAATCCCGCACGGACAAGCGGCCGATGCTGTCCGATCTGCGTGACTCCGGCGCGATCGAGCAGGACGCGGACATCGTGCTCTTTCTGTACCGCGACGAGTATTACAAATCGGAAGAGGGCGGACCGCAGAGCACCGCGGAGGTCATCATCGCCAAGAACCGCCACGGCTCCACGGGCAACGTGAAGATGGCGTGGTTCGGCCAGTACACGAAGTTCACGACGCTGACGGAAGAGCACGAAGGATAAGAGGGACGAAAGAACGGAATGGAAAAGGATTCGTATACGCTGCAGAGCGTTCTGGACGGTACGCGCCTCGCCGTGACGGAGATCATTCCGCCCGAGGTGCGCTTCTGCGTCCAGATCGCGCACGGGATGGCGGAGCACAGACTGCGCTACGAACCGTTCATGACGTATCTCGCCGAGGCGGGCGGCGCCGTCATCATCCACGATATGCGCGGGCACGGCGAGACGGCGGGAGAGAAAAACTACGGATACTTCGGGGAAAACGCCGTCGAGGGCGTGCTCAGCGACACGGATCAGGTCGGCGGCGTGCTGCGCCGCCGGTACCCGGACGCGCCGTTCATTTTGCTCGGCCACAGCATGGGAACGCTCGTCGCGCGGGCGTATGCCGCCGGACACGACGAAAAGCTGGACGGGCTGATCCTCCTGGGCGAGATCTCCGCCTATCCCGCGGTGAACGGCGGGCTGGCGCTCGTGCGGATCCTGTCGCTTTTCCGCGGCGGACGCGCGCGTTCCGGGCTGCTCGATTCCATTTCGCTTTCCCCGTTTTCCGCCGCGTTCCCGGAGGAGACGGACCCGAACGCATGGCTTTCCGTCAATGAGGAGAACCGGCGCGCGTATGCGGCGGATCCGGCGTGCGGCTTCCGTTTCACGCTGAACGGCTATGAGACGCTGTACGCGCTTCTGAAGCGGGCGTATCAGCCGAAGCGCTGGAACGTCCGGCGGCCGGAGATGCCGATCTGCTTCTTCTCCGGCGAGGACGATCCGGTGATGACCAGCCGCCGCCGCTTCAACGGCGCGGCGCGCTTCCTCTCCGACATGGGATACCGCTGTGTCACGGCGAAGCTCTGTCCCGGAATGCGGCACGAGATCCTGAACGAGACCGGTCGGGAGGAGATCTGGCGGGAGATCCTCGGGACGATCGCCGGGATCGGGAAATACGGAACGGCGCCGGAAAACTGAACCGTGCGAAAACAAAAATAAAAAACGGCAGCCCCCGTCATCGGGGGCTGCCGCTGTATTTGTCCGACTTACCGCGCGGTGCGCGCCGTGAGGAACGCGAGTACTTCCTCGGCGTCCGTGTCCGGCTTGACCTTTTCGCGCGCCCATTCGATGGTCCCTTCCGGGCCGACGACGTACGTCGTGCGGACGACGCCCATCGAGACCTTCCCGTATTGTTTCTTTTCCTTCCAGACGTCGTAGGCGCGGATCGCCGTCAGTTCCGGATCGCTCAGAAGCAGAAAGGGGAGCCTGTTCGTCTCGGCGAATTTCCGGTGGGACGCCGCGCTGTCGCGGCTGATCCCGACGACGGGCACGCCGAGCGCCTTGTACCGCGCCCACAGTCCCGCGTACGCGCACGCCTGCCGCGTGCAGCCGGAGGTGGAGTCCTTCGGGTAGAAGTAGAGGACGAAGCGCTTTCCGCGGAAGTCGGAGAGGGAGACGGTCTGTCCGTCCTTGTCGGACAGCGAGAAATCGGGCGCGGGCACGTTTTCTTTCAGCATGGGTGGATCCTCCTTGTACGTATGTCAGTTCGTGAGTCCGGCGGCGACGGATTCCGCGTAGCGGACGGTCTCCATCGCGTCGCGCGCATAGTGATCGGCGCCGATCTGATCGGCGTATTCCTGTGTCAGCACCGCGCCGCCGACGACGACGCGGACGCCGGGCAGCTGTGCATGAAGCAGCCGGATCGTCTCCTCCATCGCCGGAACGGTCGTCGTCATGAGGGCACTCAGCCCGACGAGCGGCGCGCCGGTCTCCCGCGCGGCGTCCAGAACGCGCTGCGGCGGGACGTCCCGCCCGAGGTCCGTGACCGCGAAGCCGTAATTCTCGAGCAGGAGCCGCACGATGTTCTTGCCGATGTCGTGGATGTCGCCGTGCACCGTGGCGAGCACGACGCGCATCCGCGTCGGCTCCGCATGGCCGGACATCGCGTCCCGGATGCGCCCGAAGGCGTTCTGCGCCGCTTCCGCGCTCATGAGGAGCTGCGGGAGGAAGACGGTCTTCGCCTCAAAGCCGCGGCCCACCGCGTCGAGCGCCGGGATGATCTCCCCCTCGATGATCGAGAGCGGCGCTTCCGTTTTGAGAAGCTCGTCCGTCAGCGCCGCCGCCTGTTCGCGCCGTCCATGACGGATCGCGTCCCGCAGCGGCGAACTCTCCCCCCCGTCTTCGGCCCGCGGCGCGGGAGCGGACGCCGGCGCGGGGACGGCGGGAGTCGGATCCGGCGCGCGCGACGCCATCTCGATGTACTGCGCGCAGTCCGGGTCGAGCCCGGCGAGCGCGCGCCAGGTACGGTAGGTGCGCATCATTTCATCGGAGTACGGATTGAGGATCGCGGCGCTCAGTCCGCAGGCGAGCGCGGCGGCAAAGAAGACGGCGTTCACGGTGTCGCGGGACGGGAGCCCGAAGGAGACGTTGGAGATCCCGAGAGAGACGGAGACGCCGAGCCGATCGCGCAGCAGGCGCACCGTTTCGAGCGTCACGGCGGCGGCGTGCGCGTCCGCGCTGATCGTCATGGCGAGGGGGTCGAAGATCAGATCCTTCGGCGCGATTCCGTACAGCGCCGCACGGTCCACGATCTTCTCGGCGATCCGCAGCCGTCCCTCGGCGGTGTCGGGGATCCCTTTCTCGTCGAGCGTCAGTGCCACGGCGACCCCGCCGTATTTGCGCAGCAGCGGAAAGACCTCGCGCATGGAGGTCTCCTTGCCGTTCACGGAGTTCACGATCGGCTTGCCGTTGTACAGACGCATGGCGCGTCCCATCGCGGCGGGCGAGGAGGAGTCGATCTGGAGCGGGAGGTCCGTGACGGCCTGCAGCTCGCACACGGCGCGCGGCAGCATCTCTTCCTCGCAGAGCTCCGGAAGACCGACGTTCACGTCCAGCGCGTGCACGCCGCATTCCTGCTGGCGGATCCCTTCCCGGAGCATATAGTCGATGTCGCCCGCGCGGAGCGCTTCCTTGAAGCGCTTTTTGCCCGTCGGATTGATCCGCTCGCCGATGAGGACGGGTTCGCCGCCGAAGACGACAGCGTGCGTGCCGGAGGACGCGCAGCGGATATCCTTCGGCACGACGGGGAGCGGCGTGAGAGACGACGTCGCCTCCGTAAGGCGGCGGATGAATTCCGGCGTCGTGCCGCAGCAGCCGCCGACGATCCGCACGCCGTCTTTCACCATGTCCGCCATGTCGGCGGCGAACTGCTCGGCCGTCACGTCGTAGACGGTTTCCGTGCCGCACAGCTGCGGCAGTCCGGCGTTCGGTTTGCAGATAACGGGGACGGAGGCGCAGCGAAGGAGTTCCCGGACGACGGGACGGAGCGCGCGCGGACCGAGCGAACAGTTCACGCCGATCGCGTCGGCGTGCATCCCCTCGAGGAGCGCCGTCATGGCGGCGGGGGAGGCGCCGGTCGTCAGGCGGCCGTCCTCGCCGTAGACGTTCGTCACGAAGACGGGAAGATCGCAGTTCTCACGGGCGGCGAGGAGCGCCGCCTTCGTCTCGTAACTGTCGCTCATCGTCTCGATCAGGATCAGATCGGCGCCGCGGCGGACGCCGATGCGGATGCTCGCGGCGAAAAGGCGCACGGCGTCCTCGAAATCGAGGTCGCCGAGCGGGCGCAGAAGACGCCCGCTCGGACCGATATCGAGCGCGATGAAACGGTCTCCTCCTCCGGCGTCCTCCCGCGCGAGCGCGGCGTTCTCCATCGCGGCACAGATCACGGAATCGAGCTCCGCGTGGGAGAAATGGAGCAGGTTCGCGCCGAAGGTATTGGCGGTGACGACGTCGCTCCCGGCGTCGTAGTACGCGCGGTGCAGGGCGCGGACCCGGTCCGGATGGGACAGGTTCCACTTCTCCGGCGCCTCGCCGGGCAGAAGTCCTTCTTTTTGCAGCATCGTTCCCGTCCCACCGTCGAGGCGGAGCAGACGGTCCTTCATATACTCTCTCAGATCCATGAGTCCCTCCCGGATTCGACGCCGACGACGGCGGTCACGGATTTTGTGGGCGACATGAGCAAACTTTCCGTCAGCGTCAGCCCGATGCGGCGCGGACAGTCGAGCGCACGGAAGATCTCCGTCTGGAACGACAGCGGAAGATCCCCGTAACCGGGACTGTAGCGGGGGCGAAGCGGGCCGAGGCGCGCCGCCTCGTCCGCGCAGAAGCGATCCGCGAGCGCCTCGATCCGTTCCGTGCCGATCGCCTGCAGGCAGAGCGCGTGCGCGGGGGAGCGGCGGCTCTCCCGCAGGATCAGCCGGTCGAGCCCGACGCCGAGCGTCGCGGCGAATACGAGGACGGACGCGCATCCGTCGAGATGCCTCGCCAGGTCCGCGCTTTGTACCTCGGCGAAGCCGAGGGAAAGCGTGTCCCCGGAGGCGGCGAGCGGACAGTGCGCGAAGCAGACGCGGTACGTGAGGACGCCGAGGGAGCGCGCGAGGCATTCCTCGAGCAGCGCGTCCGTTTCCGCGTCGCGTACCGGCTGTCCCATATAGCGCCGGATCTCCCCGCGGGAGAGCGGCGGCGCGTCGCAGACGCGCACGGAGACGGGTACGCCGCTCATTTCCCGAGGATGTCGGAGAGGTTCGCGCAGATGCGCGCGGCGACGTCCGGCTTGTTCATGGAATATACGTGCACGTGCGTGACGTTGTTGGCGTACAGGTCGATGATCTGATCCGTCGCATAGGCGATCCCAGCCTGCTTCATGGCGGCGGGATCGTCGCCGAAGCGGTCGACGAGGCTCTTGAAGCGCTGCGGCATGAAGGAGCCGGAGAGGCTGATCGCACGGGCGACCTGCGTCCCGTTCGTGATCGGCATGACGCCGGGGACGACGGGAACGGTGATGCCTGCTTCCCGGATCTTGTATAAGAAGTTGTACAACAGGGCGTTGTCGAAGAACATCTGCGTCGTCAGAAATTCGCATCCCGCCTCCACTTTTTCTTTCAGGCGGCGGATGTCCTCCTTTTGGTTCGGGCTCTCCGGATGCACCTCCGGATAGCACGCTCCGCCGATGCAGAAACCGGCGCCGCTCTCCCGCAGTTCGCGCACGAGCTCGACGGCGTGGTGATAGTCCCACAGACTGCGGTCGCTGTTCTCCATGGACGCCGGGATGTCGCCGCGGAGCGCCATGACGTTCTCGATCCCCGCTTCCTTCATGGCGCGGATCTTCTCGCGGACCGTTGCGCGCGTCGAGGAGACGCAGGTCAGATGCGCCAGCGTCGGCACGCCGTAGCGCTCCATGATGTTGCGCGCGATGTCCAGCGTATATTGGCTCGTGCCTCCCCCCGCGCCGTAGGTGACGCTGATGAAGGAGGGCGCGAGCCGCGCGATCTCCTCCGTCGCGTGCCGGACGCTGTCGAAGGCGGAATCCGTCTTCGGCGGGAAGACCTCGAAGGAGAGGGAGAGCGCGGGCTTTTTCAGGATCTCGATCAGTTTCATGATTATGTTCCGCTTTCCTATGGTGTGCGCCGCGAGGGCACTCTTTCTTGCCTACATTATAGCATAAACGGGGCGGAAAAGATAGAGAGAATCTCAAAAAAAGAAGATCCGGGCGGGAATCGACGATTATTTACACGCACATGCTTGATTTTGCCGAAAAATGTGGTATCATGATAGAAGAGACCGCGGACGTGCCGGAGACATATTTTTCTTTGGTCAGGCATAGATTGGAACGTCCGCATCGGAACGAAAAGGAAAGGCAGGGGAAGAGGATGAAACGACGGACGGCGGTCCGGCTGCTTGTCGCGGGGCTCTGCCTTCTTCTGCTCGCGGGCTGCGCGGGACGGCGGGAGGAGGGCGGAGACGCGCTCCTTTCTCCCATGCCGTCCGGACGCGCGGACGTGCGCATGATGTCCCTCATCGACCCGTCGAGCGAGATGCGCGGCGTGTATATCGCGTCCGCCGCGAATATCGACTTTCCTTCAAAGCCGGATCTTACCGCGGCGGCTCTGCGCGCGGAGCTCGACGATATCCTGGACAACGCCGCCGCCGCCGGACTGAACGCCGTCTTTTTTCAGGTGCGTCCGACGTGCGACGCGCTGTACGCTTCCGCGCTCTTTCCCGTCTCCTCCGTGCTCTCCTCCTCGCGCACGCTCACGCTCGACGCGCTCGGCTATCTTGTCGACGCGGCGCATCACCGGAACGTCCGCGTGTACGCCTGGGTCAATCCGCTGCGCGTGACGACCGGCTCCGCCTCCCGTCCGCAGACGGACGTCGACGCGCTGCCGGAGAACAGCCCCGCCCGCATGCATCCGGAATGGACGGTCGCCTACGCGGACGGCAGGCTGTATCTGGATCCGGGCATCGAGGCGGTGCGGGAATACGTCGCGGCGGGCGTCGGCGAGATCGCGGCGAACTATGACGTGGACGGGATCCTTTTCGACGATTATTTCTATCCGTATCCGGTCACGGACGCATCGGGCGGGACGGCGGCGTTCGACGACGCCGACACCTACGCGCGCTTCGGCGGCGGGATGACGCTCGCCGACTGGCGGCGGAACAACGTGAACGAGCTGATCCGCGCCTGTTTCGACGCGGTCAAGGCGGCCGGAGAGGACGTAGCCTTCGGCGTCGCTCCGTTCGGGATCTGGCAGAACGACAACGGCAAGAACGGCGGCTCCGCCACGCGCGGGCTCCAGTCCTATTCCGCCATCTACTGCGATCCGGTCGCGTGGGCGGAGGGAGGATACGTCGATTTCCTCGCGCCGCAGATCTACTGGCGGTTCACGACGCAGGTCGCGCCGTATGACGAGCTCGTGCGCTGGTGGAACCGGGTGCTCGACGGGACCGGCGTGCAGCTGTACATATCTCACGGCGCGTACAATTACGACGAGTGGACGGATCCGGACGGCGAGATCTCCGAGCAGGTGCGCTACGCGCGCAGCGAGCTGACCTACCGCGGCAGCATTTTCTACGGCTATGACGAGATCCGCCGCAACAGCCACGATCTGCGCACGGAGCTGTGCGGGCTGTACGACGTGTCGATCCTGTACGCCGATCCGTCGCCGACGGGCATGGGCGTATCCGTCAGCTCGCCGCCGGCCGGCACGTACGTGAACGGTACGGCGACGTATCTGCTCGGCTCGTCCTCCCCGGACAAGCCTTTGACGCTGAACGGCGAGAAGGTCAGCCGGACGCGCGGGGGATATTTCTCCGTGTACGTGCCGCTCTCCGCCGGAGAGAATACGTTTGTTTTCGAACAGGACGGGGAAGCCTATGCGCATACGGTCTACGGCGGCACGGCGCCCTCCGGGGCGGCGGCGCCCGCCGACGGCGGCATGGACGTTTTCGCCGTCGAGGCGCTTTCTCCCGCGCAGGATCTGCTGAAGGAAAGCGGGAGCACGCTGACCGTCACCTGCCGCGCGCCCGCCGGCGCCGCCGTCACCGCCGTTGTCGGCGGACAGGCCGTCGCGATGCGGCAATCGTCCGTCGGCGGATCCGGCGGCGTCTGGACGGCGGCGACGTATACGGGGAGCTGCACGCTTCCGACGGCGGAGCCGGGGGAGATTTTGTCGCTCGGACAGCTCCGCGTTTTTGCCGTACTCGGCGAGACTGCCGCCGAGGCGGACGGTCCGCTCGTGCGCGTGCGCGGTGAGGGCGCCGTGCTCCCGATCCGCGTGACGGCGGACGACGCGGAACTGAAACTGGGACTGAACACCTACTATTACGACGACTTTTCCGTACAGTCCGCCGGGATGACGGATTACGCCGTATGGCAGGGAAACGGCATGTATCTTTTGCGCGTCGGCGGCTACGTCTATGAGAAGGACTGCGAGGAACTGCCGCCGGGGACGGAGATCCCCGTCGCGGAGATCTCCTCGGTACGCGCGGTGCGCGAAGGGACGGACGTGGCCATCCGTCTCGGACTGAGCGGGAACGTGCCCCACAACGGGACGCTCCGTGACGGTGCGTTCGAGCTGACGCTGTACAACGTGAACGCGGCGAGCGCGCCGACGGAGCCGGAGATGGAGGACAACCCGCTTTTTTCTTCTGTCGGGATCCTGTACCCGCCGAAGGACAACTGCGTCCGGTACCGCTTCGAGCTCAAGGATCCGGTGAATTTTTACGGTTTTGATTTCGTATACGGCGAGGAGGGGGCGACGGTGCTCCTGCGCTGTCCGCGCGGTCTGCCCGCCACGGAGACGCCGCTCGCCGGGGTGACCGTCGTGCTCGACGCCGGACACGGCGGCGCGGACAGCGGCGCGCGCGGTCCGCTCCACACGGAACAGGAGGCGCAGGACGAAAAGGATCTCAATCTCGCCGTCACACTGGCGGCGGCGGACGCGCTGCGCGCGCTCGGCGCCGAGGTCATCCTGACGCGCGAGGACGACAGTACCGTGCCGATCATGGAACGGGTCGAGCGGCTGATCGGCCTGCGGCCGGATCTGGCGATCTCGCTGCATCACAATTCGCTCGATTACACGGCGGACGTCCGCTTCGTCCGCGGGACGCTCGGGCTCTGGTGGGCGGACGGCGGGGAACTGCTCGCGGACTGCCTCGCGCAGTCCGTCGCTTCCGCGCTCAGCCGTCCGAAACTGACCACGTCCCGGCAGAAGCTCGCCCTCTGCCGGAATCCGAAATTTCCCTCCGCGCTCATCGAGATCGGCTTCATGACGAACGCGGAGGAGTATGAATTCATGCTGAACGGCGGCGCGCAGCGCGCCGCTGACGGGATCGCCGACGGCGTACTGCGGTATTTCGCGGTGCAGGCGGCGTTTGCCGCGGGGACGGAGTAAAGGATCATTCATCGGGAGGGATAAAGTATATGGACACGGAAAACGCAGCCGCTGCTGAGATCGCGGCGATGCCATACGACCCCGGCGTATTCGTCGTGGGGCACGATTATCAGATCATCTTCTTCACGGACGTCGCCGGGATCGGCTGGGTCGAGATCGGCGGCGTGCGGTATACGGACGAGGAGGCCGGCGTGCTCCGGTACGGGAACGTGCACAAGATCCCGGTCCCCGGAGAAGCGCTGGACCGCGCGCGCCGGTACACGGTGGTCTTCGTGGAGTACGCGGAGAAGCCGCCGTATTATCCGAAGGGCGTGGAGCGGGTACGCCGTGAATATGTCTTTACGCCGCTCGAAGGCGATACGTACCGGATCTTCCAGTTCGCGGATACGCACGCGCGGACCGAGGGACCGCTCGCGCTGTACCGGGAGACGGGAGAATGCGATCTGATCGTGCTCAACGGCGACATCAACGACAGCAGCCGCACGACGGATCACTTTCGCACCGCGTTCGTTCTCGCCGCCGGCGCGGCGCGGGGCGAGCGCCCGATCGTCTATTCCCGCGGGAACCACGATACCCGCGGCCACGCCGCGCAGCAGCTGCTCGACTATATCCCCACGGCGTGCCGGGACGGACGGCGCGAGACCTTCTATTCCTTCCGGCAGGGGTCGCTGTGGGGGCTCGTGCTCGACTGCGGCGAAGACAAGGACGACGGGAGCGTCGAGTACGGCGGTACCGTGTTTTTCTCGGAGCACCGTCGGCGGGAGACGGCGTATCTGCATTCCCTCATCGAGCGCAAAGAGGAAGAATACGCCGCTCCCGGCATAAGGACCCGCCTCGCCGTATGCCATATCCCGATCGTCGAACGCTACAAGGGACAGTTCGACATCGAGAACGACGTGTACGACGAGTGGACGCGGCTGCTTTCCGAGATGGGGATCGATCTGCTCCTCTGCGGGCACATGCACCGCGCGTATATCCTTCCGCCCCACGCGGAAGGGAAGCGTGACGCCGCCTTCCCGACGGCGGTCTGTTCCATCCCTTCCGTGAAGCGGGAGGACGGGACGGAATACTACGTCGGCGGGCTGATCGAGGTCGCGGGGGACCGCCGGACCGTGAAGTGTATCCCGGACGGGGAAGCTGCCGAATTCTGAGAGAGGGAACGACATGTATCACATTCTGGTAGTGGACGACGAGGAAATGATCCGCCGTCTGATCGCAAAGTACGCCGCCTACGAGGGGCACACCGTGACGGAAGCGGACAACGGCATCGACGCGGTGCGGCTCTGCCGCGAGGGCGGGTACGACATCCTCATCATCGATATCATGATGCCGGAGCTGGACGGCTTTTCCGCCTGCCGGGAGATCCGCCGGTTTTCGAAGATCCCGATCATCATGCTCAGCGCGCGCGGCGAGGAGTACGACCGGATCAACGGATTTGAATTGGGGATCGACGACTACGTGGTCAAGCCCTTCTCGCCGAAGGAGCTGATGCTCCGCGTCGACGCCGTGATGAAGCGCGTGCGCGGCGCCGCCGAGGAGCCGCAGCCGCCGCAGCCGCAGAACGAGGTGGTCACGCTCGGCGGGCTGAGGGCGGATCTGACGGCGCGGATCGTCACCGCGGACGGCGTGCGGGTGGAGATGTCGCCGAAGGAATACGACCTTTTCTTCTATATGCTGAAGAACCGCAACATCGCGCTCTCCCGCGAGAAGCTTCTCTCCGAGGTGTGGGGCTACGACTACTACGGCGATGACAGGACGCTGGACACGCACATCAAGCTTCTTCGCCGCAGTCTCGGCAAATACGCGGACTATATCGTCACGCTGCGCGGCGTAGGCTACCGCTTCGACACGGGGAAGATCTTATGAACGCGCGCTCTGCCGCGGGGAAGCGTCTGCGCACCCTGCCGCTGCGCGGGCAGATCTTTATGACCTTCGCGCTCTTCATCCTTCTCATGCTCGCGCTTCTCTGGCTGTTCCAGACGGTGCTCCTCAAGCCGATGTACGAATCGGTCCGGCGGCAGGAGCTGCGGCGCGTCGCCTCCGTGCTGACGCGCTGTGCGGACAGCGACGGTCTCCAGGAGGAGGCGGACCGGCTGGCGCTGCATACGAATATCTGCATTTCCGTCTACGAGATCAGCGGGCAGTACGCCTCGCGCCGCGCCCAGTCGCATATCCTGGCCGGCTGTCTCATCCACAACGTTTCCTCGGAGACGATGATGAACCGCCTGTATGCCGGCGCGAGCAGGGAGTCGTTCTATACGGAACGGATCCGCGACAGCGTCCTCGCCGGTGAGGACGCGGAGGCGGAGGTGCCGGAGTCGCTGCTCGCCGCGTGCCTCGCGCACACGGACGCCGGGCGGACGCTGCTCATCGTGCTCGACGCGGAGATCGAGCCGGTCGGCTCGACGACGGACACGCTCCGCGTGCAGCTCGGCATCGTCACGGGGATCCTGATCCTGCTCGCGGCGCTTCTCGCGGTGCTCCTCTCCGGCCGGATCGCGCGTCCGGTCGTGCAGATGAGCCGCGAGGCGGAGAAGCTGGCGGTCGGCAGCTACGACGTGCATTTCGAGGAGTCGGGGAGCCGGGAGACGGCACAGCTCGGCGAGGCGCTCAACTACGCCGCGGGCGAGCTCGCACAGCTCGATTCCATGCAGAAGGAGCTGATCGCCAATATCTCCCACGATCTGCGTACGCCGCTGACGATGATCTCCGGCTACAGCGAGGTGATGCGGGACATCCCCGGCGAGATGACGCCGGAGAACATGCAGATCATCATCGACGAGACAGAGCGCCTGACGGCGCTCGTAAACGACATCCTCGATCTGTCGCGCCTGAGCGGCGGGAACCGCACGCTTTCCTGCGAGACGATCTGCCTGACGGACACGGTGCGCTCGACGCTCGACCGTTACGCGAAGCTCCGGACGCACGACGGCTACACGATCACCTTTACCTGCGACCGGGACGCGTATATCTACGCGGACAAGTCGAAGATCCTCCAGGTGCTGTACAATCTGGTCAACAACGCGATCAACT
The DNA here is from genome assembly GCA_016288155.1 of Clostridiales bacterium. Classification (GTDB taxonomy): domain Bacteria; phylum Bacillota; class Clostridia; order Oscillospirales; family CAG-272; genus SIG701. The sequence goes on from JAEEYP010000014.1 coordinate 16,293, forward strand.
ATACGGGCGAGGACAAGACGGTGACGATCCGCCAGATCTGCGCGGATGGGAACTGCCGCATCGAGGTGACGGACACCGGCGAGGGAATCCCTCCCGAGCAGCTGTCGAAGATATGGGATCGGTATTACAAGGTCAAGAACTACTACAAGCGCGCGGTGACGGGCACGGGTCTCGGTCTGTCGATCGTGAAGAGCATCCTGCTTCTGCACGGCGCGCAGTTCGGCGTGACGAGCGAGGTCGGGCACGGGAGCACCTTCTGGTTCTCCCTTCCCGAGGTGCCGCCGCCGGAGAAGACGGAGCAGCCGCAAAGATGAAAAACCGAACGAAAGACGTCCCCGGCATTTCTGCCGGGGACGTCTTCACTTTTGACGGGGTTTCATTCAAAGATGTCGCCGTATTCGCTGTAACTGATCCGCTTGTATTCCGCTTCGTGGCCGGACAGGATCTCGCTGACCTTCGCCGTCACGTCGGACGGCTTGACGCGACCGATCTTGTAGAGCGTGACCTCGACCGCGACGGACAGGGCGCTCGTGTATTCATAATACGCTTCGCCTGCCGCCTCGTCCATTCTGATCTTCGGATCGTCGGCGGAATAGAATTCGGCGTACAGTCCGATCTCCGTGTCGGCGTCGAAGATGAATTTCTTTTCCGTGTACTGCGAGACGTGGTCGGCTTGACCGTGCGTGACGATCCTCTTTTTCAGCTCGTACCCCTTGGCATTGACGCACAGGGAGGTGACGGGCGTGATCTCGAAGCGCTCGCAGTAGGTGTCCGTATTGCCGCGCGAGGAGGAGCCTTCTTCGTATTTCAGCGTCGCGTTATAGAGACCGAAGGCGGCGGAACCGATCCCTTCCGGCAAAAAGGTCTTGTCCTCATAGACCTCCGTGAAGGGGAAATCCTCCACGATGAGCTTTCTGTAGAAGTCGTACAGGACGTACTTCCCGTTCTCGTATACGATGGCGACGTGGTCGTCCGGCTCGGACAGAGTCCCCTTGCGCGCCTCGTCGTAGCCGACGAGCGTGTACCTCTTGTGATAGTGGTAGTCCTCGCAGTTCAGAAACTCGAACGGGAGCGGCACGACGCCGTTTCCGTCGCCGCGGTCCTCGCCGTACGTGTACTGCAGATGGCTGTTCTGCAGTGAGGCGGCCCACTGATAGCCGGTCTTTCCGTCGTAATACGTCACGCGCGGATACGTGCCGCCGCTGCCGCCGTTCGGCGTCTGAGAGCCGCCGGGGGTCTGGCCGTCGTTTTTCAGACCGCAGGACGCGAGAGAAAGGACCGTCAGGCAGACGAGCATCAGGACAAGAAGCTTTTTCATGACGCATCTCCTTATGAATATGGATATCTCGGCCGTCCCCGCATCTCAGCCGGGACGTTCTTCCCCTGCTTACGGCGCCGTCAGCCGACGGTACGGCACACGGCGGCGAAGATCCCCTGGCGCCGCAGCGCGGCGGCGCACAGCTCGGCGCGCGCATCCGAGCGGAAGATCCCAAAGACGGAGGGACCGCTGCCGCTCATCTGCGCGCAGAGCGCGCCGCAGCGGAGCATGACGTCCTTCAGCTCCCCGGCGTGCGGACGGACGGGGAGGACGACCTCCTCGAAAATATTGTATACGCAGGAGGCGAGGCGGCGGACGTCGCCGCAGCGCAGCGCCTCATAGACCGCTTCCGGGTCCTGCGGGACGTGGGCGGAGAAGTCGCCGAAACGCTCGTCGAGAAGACCGAACGCCTCCTTTGTGGACATGCTTTCGCCCTTTTTGGCGATCAGCACCGTGTAATCCGGCCTGCCGCCTACCGGCTCGAGGACGTCGCCGATCCCGGCACAGCGGCACGTGCCGCCGGTGATGCAGAAGGGGACGTCCGCGCCGAGCTGCGTGCCGAGCGCGCAGAGTTCCGTATCGGACAGCGGCATACCGTAGGCGCGGTTGAGCAGGCGGAGCGTCGCCGCGGCGTCCGCCGAGCCGCCGCCGAGTCCGGCGGAGACGGGGATCCGCTTTTCGATATGGAGGCGGAGGTCGGCGTTCGCCGGTCCCGCCTTCTCCATAAAGAGGCGCGCGGCGCGGTACGCGAGATTCTTTTCGCCGCACGGCAGAGAGGCGTCGGTGCAGGTGAGGGAGATCGTCTGTCCCTCTCCCTCCCGGAGATCGGCGGCGACCGTGTCGCACAGACCGACCGTCTGCATACAGCTGAACAGATCGTGGTTTCCGTCCTCGCGGCGGCGCACGACGTCGAGGAACAAATTGATCTTGGCGGGTGCGATTTCAGTGAACATGGTATCGATCCTTTATCTGGATTTTTATCGGATACGCTGGATCAGCAGAAGAAGCGGGTTTTTCCGGATCTTGACGGCGCGGTGCGGGCAGAGTTCCTGACAGCAGAAACAACGTATGCAACCGTCCGGACGGATGCGCGCCCGTTTCTTTCCGCGGGCGGTCTCCATCACGATGGTATGGCGCGGGCAGGAGCGGACGCAGACACCGCAGCCGAGACAGCGCGCGCGGTCGATGACCGGGCGCGGGCTCATGGAGCGGGCGAAGCGGCCGCCCATGAAGTTCGGCAGGTTCCGCAGAAAGTGCTGGGAGGACGTATCCGGTTCGCGGAAATCCTTGAGGATCCGCGGCGGAGCATCGCCGCCCACCATCGTCACTTCGTCCGGCGAAGCGGGGCAGAGACCGCGCGCCGCGGCTGCCTGCGTCGTCGGGATCGTACCGTCCCAGCCGACGAGCCGCTCGGCGGCGAGATCGAGGCAGAAGGGCGACGCGCTCATGAGCAGCACGCCGAGCGGGCGCGGCGTGCCGCCGGTCGGACCGTTGCCTTCCATGGCGGTAATCGCGTCGCAGATCGCCCATACCTCGTGCGTGCGGCAGAGCATCCCGCACAGATCGACGAGCATCTCCGAAAAGACGGGCATCGTCGGATACGCGGAGTGCATCTCGAATTTCTCGACGCCGGGGACAACGCCGAAAAAATTCTTGACGGCGCAGCTGAGGCGAGTCAGCGCGTGCGCCTTCAGGCGGCACAGGTCGATGATGACGTCCGCTTCAGCGATCGGACGGATCACGGAAAAGGAATGACAGACTTTCCCGTCGGGGCAGGAGACGGTGACGGAGGAGGTGTCCGTATTGAGCGTGAGGGAGGCGGCCTCAGCCGCCTCGGCGATGCCGCAGACGGAATAAATGTGCCGCAGTACCGCTTCCGAGTAGATCCCCCCCGGACTTTCCGCTACGAGGATCTCCCCGGCGCCGTGCGCGCGGAGGAAATCGGCGACGGCGCCGAGCAGCGCCGGTTCGGTGGTGGCGGCAAGATCGGGGCGCATCGCGGCGACGAGATTCGGCTTGACGACGACGCGGCGGCCGGAGAAATGCGAGACGCCGATCCCGAGCTGCGTTCCCATTTCTTCGAGTGCGGCGCGCAGCGCTTCGGGCTCGTACGCGTCCGCGTGCCGGAGAGCGACCGGCGTGAGCGGAGAGGGATCGGGCATATTCTCACCTCGTACAGTATCGTTGGTTTTCGCGGGCGGCGTCACTGCGTCATTTTTTCCTGCTTGACCTTTTTGTCGATCACGTGGCGGGACGCGAGCTCGCGGTGGATATCCTCGAGCGAGATCCCCGCCTCGAGCATCAGGACCATGACGTGGTAGGTCAGATCGGCGATCTCGTAGATCGTCTCTTTTTTGTCCTCCGCTTTCGCGGCGATGATGACCTCCGTCGATTCCTCGCCGACCTTTTTCAGGATCTTGTCGAGCCCCTTCTCGAAGAGATAGCTCGTGTAGGAGCCCTCGACTTTTTCCGTTTTCCTGCCCTCGATCAGCTTCATGAGCATCGGCAAAGAGAACTCGTGCCTTTCGTCGCTCTCCCAGACGGGATCGTTGAAGCAGGATTCCGTACCGAGGTGGCAGGCCGGACCGTCCGGCTCCACCTTGACGACGAGCGCATCCCGGTCGCAGTCCGCGGTGATGGATACGATGTGCTGATAATTGCCGCTCGTTTCTCCCTTCAGCCAAAGCTTTTGCCGGGAGCGGCTCCAGAAGCAGGTAAGCCCGCGCTCCATGGAGATCTCGAGGCTTTCGCGGTTCATGTACGCGAGCGTGAGCACGCGGCCGGTCACGGCGTGGACGACGACGGCGGGGATGAGCCCCCGCTCGTCAAAGCGCAGTTCATCGATGTTGAGCATATGGATGCCTTTCTTATTCCGTATCAGATGCGCGCGGGGATCCCGCGGCGGCGCATTTCTTCTTTGAGATCGCGGATCTTTACTTCACCGAAGTGGAAGATGGACGCGGCGAGCCCCGCGTCCACGCGGGGCAGGGAGGAAAAGAGCGTGATGAAATCTTCCGTGCATCCGGCGCCGCCGGAGGCGATCACCGGCACGGAGACGGCGCGGCAGACCGCGTCGAGCATTTGGAGATCGAAGCCGCCCTTGACGCCGTCGGTGTCGATGGAATTGACGACGACCTCGCCCGCGCCCGCGTCGACGCAGCGGCGGATCCACGAGATTGCTTCCATCCCCGTGTCGTCCCGCCCGCCGCGGGCGAAGACGCGGAATTCTCCGTCCACGCGCTTGACATCGACGGAGAGCACGACGCACTGATCGCCGTAGAGGCGCGCCGCCTCGCCAACGAGCTCCGGGCGGCGGATCGCGCCGGAGTTGACGCTGACTTTGTCCGCGCCGCATTTGAGGACGCGGTCGAAATCCGCCACGGTATTGATGCCGCCGCCGACGGTCAGCGGGATGAAGACGCGCCGCGCCGTTTCGGTGAGGATATCGGTGAAGAGCGCTCTTCCTTCGGCGGAGGCGGTGATGTCGTAGAAAACGAGTTCGTCCGCGCCGGCGCGGCTGTAGTATTCGGCGAGCTCGACGGGGGAGGACACGTCGTGGAGCCCCTCGAAGTTGACGCCCTTGACGACGCGCCCGTTCTTCACGTCGAGGCACGGAATGATGCGTTTCGTGATCATGACGCCGCCTCGATCGCTTCCTTCAGGTCCACCGCGCCGACGTAGTACGCCCGCCCGAGGATCGCGCCGTACAGTCCCATGTCTCGCAGGCGGCGGATATCCTCCAGCGAGGAGACGCCGCCGGAGGCGACGATCCGCATGCCGAAGCGGCAGGAAAGCATGCGGTAGAGCGGCAGGTTCGTTCCCTGCATCGCGCCGTCGCGGGAAACGTCCGTGCAGATCATCGTACGCACGCCGGCCGCCTCCATGCGTTCGCCGAACGAGAAGACGTCGAACTGTGACGCCTCCGTCCAGCCGCGCACGGCGACGCGCCCGTCGCGGATGTCGGCGCCGACGGCGATCCTCTCGCCGAAGCGGCGCACGGCGTCGGCGGCAAGCGTCGGGTCCGTCACGGCGGCGGTGCCGAGGATGATCCGGTCGATCCCCGCCTCCGCGTAGCGCGCGGCGGTCTCCAGCGTGCGGATGCCGCCGCCGACCTCGCACCGGAGGCCGGAGGAGTCACGGATCGAGCGGATGACGTCGAAGTTCGGCGTCGTGCCGTCCCGCGCGCCTTCCAGATCGACGACGTGGATCCACTCGGCGCCCGCCGCGGCGAAATCCGCCGCCACGGCGCAGGGATCGTCGCTGTAGACGGTGCGCTGCGCGTAGTCGCCGCGCAGAAGGCGCACGACCTTGCCTTCGTACAGATCTATGGCAGGAAGCAGGAGCATGGGTGTCCTCCGTATCATTTACGAGATTTCGCAGAACGCGCGCAGGATGGAAAGTCCGACCTCGCCGCTTTTCTCCGGGTGGAACTGGCATCCGAAGACGTTTTCGCGCGCGGCGGCGGCGGTCAGCGGCGCGCCGTATTCCGCCGTGGCGATCACGCAGTCCCCGCAGTCTTCCGCGGCGTAGGAATGAACGAAATAGACGCAGTCCCCATCTTTGATGCGGGAAAAGAGCGGGGAGGGAGCGCCGGTGAAGGTGAGCGCGTTCCAGCCGATGTGCGGGATCTTGTATCCGGCGGGGATCCGCTCGGCGATCGGACGGATGACGCCGGGCAGAAGGGCGAGACCGTCGTGCACGCCGTATTCATAGCTTTTCTCGAACAGCAGCTGCATGCCGAGGCAGATGCCGAGGATCGGCTTTCCGGCGCGCGCCTCCTCGCAGAGCGGGGCGGCGAGACCGGAGGCGCGCAGTTTGTCCGCCGCGTCCCCGAAGGCGCCGACGCCGGGCAGCACGATGCGATCCGCCGCGCGCAGCGCGTCCGCGTCCCGGACGATCTCCGCTTCGGCGCCGATGGCGGCGAAGGAGGAACAGAGCGAGAAGAGATTGCCGACGCCGTAGTCGATGATGGCGATCATCAGAGAACCCCCTTCGTGGAGGGGATCTCTCCGGCGGCGGCGGGATCGGCGGCGACGGCGGCGCGCAGCGTCCGCGCGGCGGATTTGAACGCGCCCTCGATGATGTGGTGCGCGTTCGAGCCCGCCAGCTCGCGCACGTGGAGCGTCAGTGCGGCGTGACGCACGAAGGCGCGGAAGAATTCTTCCACGAGCTCCGTGTCGAAGGTGCCGACCTTCTCGGTCGGGATGGGGAGATCCCAGGAGAGGTGTGCGCGGCCGGACAGATCGGCGGCGGTGAGGACCAGCGCCTCGTCCATCGGAAGGATCGTCTGACCGTAACGCGCGACGCCGCGCTTGTCGCCGAGCGCCCGGGCGAAGGCGTCGCCGAGCGCGATGCCGACGTCCTCCACGGTGTGGTGGTCGTCTACCTGCGTGTCCCCCTTGCAGGAGACGGTCAGATCGAAGCGGCCGTGCCGGGCGAAGAGCGTCAGCATGTGCGTGAGAAAGCCGCAGCCGCAGTCGATCTCCGACGCGCCGCTGCCGTCCAGTTTCATCGTGAGCGTGATATCCGTTTCCGCGGTCCTGCGGACGATGGTCGCTTCTCTCATGACTTTTCCTCCAGTATGCTGCGGACGGCGCCGAGCAGCGTGTCCATCTGCGCGTCGCTGCCGACGGTGATCCGGTTGTAATCGTTCAGTGCGGGCGTACCGAAATGGCGGACGAGGATCCCGCGCTCGCGCAGCGCGCGATAGAGCGCCTCGCCGGAGAGGGCGGGATGCCGCACGAAGAGAAAGTTCGTGACGGACTCCGTCGCCCAAAAGCCCATTTTCCGCATTTCGGCGAGGACGCGGGTACGGGTCTTGATGATGGTCTGACAGTTGCGGTGCGTATACTCCTCGTCGGCGAGCGCGCCGATGCCGGCGGCGAGCGTCATGCGGTTGACGTTGTACGGGTTGATCGAGCAGCGGATCGTGTTCAGATCGGCGATCAGCTCCGGCGAGCCGGCGGCGAAGCCGAGGCGTGCCCCCGCCATGGAGCGGGATTTGGAGAAGGTCTGGACGACGAGGAGATTCGGCCGGCGGCGGATCAGCGGAAGCACGCTTTCCGCGCCGAAATCCACGTACGCCTCGTCCACGAGGACGACGGAGTCCGGGTTGGCGGCGAGGATCCGCTCGATCTCGGCGGGGGAGAGCGCGAGCCCCGTCGGGGCGTTCGGGTTGGCGAGGAAGACGGTGCCGCCCGCCGGACAGAAGTCGTCGACGTTGACGGTGAAGTCCTCCCGCAGCGGGACGACGCGCGTCGGCAGGGAGAGCAGTGCGGCGAAGACCGGGTAGAAGCCGTAGGTGATATCGGCGAAGACGGCCGGGTGCCGGTCGTCGCAGTAGGCGGAGAAGGCGAAGTACAGCGCTTCGTCCGAACCGTTCGTGACGAGGAATTCATCCGGCGTCAGACCGTGGAGCGCGGCGAGCGCCTCGCGCAGCGCACGCTCGTCCGGATCGGAGTAGAGCATGAGGCGCTCGGCTTCCTTCGAGGCGGCGGCGACGGCCTTCGGCGAGGGAGGGAAGGGGGATTCGTTCGTGTTCAGCTTGACGTACGCGGCGTCCCGCGGCTGTTCCCCCGGCGTGTACGGCGTCAGAGACGCGAATTTATCGGAGAAAAAACGGCTCATAGGCGGCTCCTTTTTCGGCGTCGGACGCGCTCAGGTCTTCTCTTCCAGGCGGATCGCGGCGCTCTGCGCGTGGGCGTGGAGCCCCTCCCGCTCGGCGAAGCGGATGATGTCCGGCGCCGCGCGCGAGAAAGCTTCCTTCGTATAGTAGGTGTACTGTGTTTTCTTCACGAAATCGTCGACGGAGAGCGGGCTGGAGAAGCGGGCGCTCCCGCCGGTAGGCAGCGTGTGGTTCGGACCGGCGAGATAGTCGCCGAGCGCCTCGGGGCAGTTCCGCCCGAGGAAGACGGAACCGGCGTGGCGGATCCCGTCCAGATAATCGAAGGGATCGTCGACGCAGAGTTCCAGATGCTCCGGTGCGATCTCATTGGCGATATCGACGGCCTGACGGATCGTGTCCGCGACGATGATCTTGCCGTTGTTGTCGATGGAGGCGCGGGCGATCTCACGGCGCGGGAGGAGCGGGATCTGCCGCTCCAGCGCGTCGCGCACGGCGAGCGCCAACTCCGGCGAATCGGTGACGAGCACGGCGCTCGCCATCTTGTCGTGCTCCGCCTGCGAGAGCAGATCCGCCGCAACGTGCTCCGGATCGCTTTTGGCGTCGGCGATGATGAGGATCTCGCTCGGTCCGGCGATCATGTCGATGGAGACGGCGCCGAAGACCTGCTTTTTCGCTTCCGCGACGAAGGCGTTGCCCGGTCCGACGATCTTGTCGACGCGCGGGACCGTCTCCGTTCCGTAGGCGAGCGCGGCGATCGCCTGCGCGCCGCCGACTTTGAAGATCCGGTCGACGCCGGCGACGGACGCGGCGGCGAGGATGACGGGATTGATCTTTCCGTCCCTGCCGGGCGGCGTCACGATGACGACCTCGCGGCAGCCCGCGATCTTCGCGGGGATCGCGTCCATGAGCACCGTCGACGGATAGGCGGCGGTGCCGCCGGGAACGTACAGTCCGGCGCGGTCGATCGGGATGATCTTCTGCCCGATCACGACGCCGTCGCGGTCGTTGATGAGGAAGCTGTTCCTCACCTGCCGCTCATGGAAATGGCGGATATTGTCCGCGGCGCGGCGGAGCACCGCGAGGAACTCCGGCTCCACCGCGGCGAGCGCCTCGCCGATCTCCTCGGACGAGACGGCGAGCGAGGTGAGCGCGGCGTGGTCGAACTTTTCGGTATAGGCGTACAGCGCCCGGTCGCCTTCCCGGCGGACGGCGGCGATGATATCGGAAACGATGGCCTCCACGTCGACGGCGGGGGCGGTACGGGCGAACACCTCGGCGGCGTCGACCTCCCCGAAGGGAAAGATTCGGATCATGGATACGGTACCTTTCTCAGAAAATATCAGTAAATATCAGTGTCGGGACGGCAGGCGGCGCTCACGCCTGCGGCGCGCCGATCCGGTCGGCGAGCGCGCGGCTCAGCGCGGCGATCGCGCCGTCCTTGAATTTGCTGCTGGCTTTGTTCGCGATCAGCCGGGCGCTGATCGGCACGACGGTGTCGATCACCTCGAGATGGTTTTCCCGCAGCGTGGCGCCCGTCTCGACGATATCGACGATCACGTCGGAGAGTCCGAGGATCGGCGCGAGCTCGATCGAGCCGTTGAGGCGGATCATGTCGATGTCGCGTCCGAGCGCGGAGTAGTAGCTTTTCGCGATGTTGGTGAATTTCGTGGCGACCCGCAGCGTCCGGCGCGGATCGTCGCGGAAACCCTCCGGCGCGGCGACCGCCATGCGGCAGACGCCCGTCTTCAGATCGAGCAGTTCGTACACGTCCGGGGCGTATTCGAGGAGGATGTCCTTGCCCGCCACGCCGACGTCCGCCGCGCCGCGTTCCACGTAGATCGCGACGTCGGACGGCTTGACCCAGAAATACCGCACGCCCGTCTCTTCGTTCTCGAAGATGAGACGCCGGTTGTTCTCCCGGATGGAGGGGCAGGCGTAGCCCGCCGCATCGAACATGTCGTAGACCCGCTCGCCGAGCCTTCCCTTCGGCAGGGCGATATTCAGCATTTCCTTCATATCTCTTTCGCCCCCTCTTCCGTAAAGCGGAGCACGCGGCGGCACCGCAGCTTGGCGGGCAGGGAACGGAGCGCGAGCACGGTGCTTCCGTCCCGCGCCAGCGCCTGCACCGCCGCGAGGAGACGGTCCGTCGGCGCGTCCGCGTCATAGAGGAGGACGGTGTCCGCGTCATAGGCGGGCGGCGCGTCCGTCAGCGCTTCCAGCGCGTCGAGATAGACGGCGAATCCGACGGCGTGCGAGGTGTGTCCCATGCGTTCCATGAGGCGGTCGTACTGTCCGCCGCTGAGGACCGCGGTCGGGATCCCGTTCACGAAGCCCTGGAACACGATGCCGCTGTAATAATCCATATCGCTGACGACGGAGAAGTCCACGCGGACGCGCTCCTCCGGCAGCACGCACAAAATCCGTTCCGCCTCCCGGACCCGCTCCCGCCACGCCTCGTCGGAGTAGAGCGCCGAAAGCACGGCAAGCGCCCGGCGCGGCGTGCCGCTGAGCGCCATGAGCCGCATGAGCGGCTCCGCGCGTTCGGGAGAGATTCCCTCGGCGGCGCAGACTGCTTCGGCGTCGTGCCGGTCCTTCTGACGGATATGGGCGAGCAGCGTCTGCCGCCCCTCGGGGGAGACGCCGACGCGGTCGAGCACCTCGGAAAGGATCCCGAGATGGGAGACGTCGAGAATATGATCCGGCGAGACGCACGCAAGGCTTCCGAGCGCGAGGGAAAGCACCTCTGCCGTGCAGTAGGCGTCGACGGCGCCGATGCATTCGAGACCGCACTGCATGATCTCCCGAAAAGACCGGGTGCTCCCGGAGACGCGGTAGACGTTTTCGTTATAATACACCTTGCGCAGCGCGTCCGGCTGATCCTTCGTGTTCTTGACGATGGAGAGCGTCACGTCCGGCTTGAGCGCCATCAGTTTCCCGTCCGTATCGGTAAAGGTGATGACGTTGTCGGAAACGAGAAAACTTTTGTTGTGCGCGTACAGATCGTATTCTTCGAATTTGCTCATTTTGTACTGCGCGTAGCCGTAGGTCTCGTACAGCGCGCGCAGACGGAATATCGCCTGTTCTTCCCGCCTGAGGCGAAGCGTATCGGAGTTCATGCCCGTATTATTTGCCCCCTGTCGCTTTATTGCTTTATCATTTTACCACGATAAAGCGCATTTTGCAAGCCTTTCGGCGAAATTTTCGCGGTTCTTTCAAAAATCGGTCTGCCGTGCGGCATATTCGGCGTTTGCATAAAATCGGATGGACAGACCGCCATCCTTAATTATAACAGATTCCTCGCCGGGATACAAGAGATTTGACAAAATGATCCGTTATTTGCGGGAAATTCCTCGCTTCAGGCGGCACCCGATAGGGACGCGCGTGAAATTAGGCGTTTGCAGAAGAAAGCGCGGGGAGGACGCCGTCCTCCCCGCGCCTGCGCGGCTCAGTATTCGAATTCTCCCTCGAAGACGGAGACGGCGCTGCCGGTGAGCAGGATCCGTTTGTCCGTGTAGTTGACGGTCAGGTCTCCTCCGAGCAGTTTCACGGTGACGTCCGTGCCCTTCTCGCACAGTCCGTTCTCGCACGCGGCGATCACGGCGGCGCAGGCGCCGGTACCGCAGGCGAGCGTTTCGCCGTTGCCGCGTTCCCACACGCGCATGCGCAGCGTCGTTTTGTTGACGTAGCGGACGAATTCCGTATTGACGCCGAGCGGGAAAACGGGCAGGTGTCCGAACGCGGGACCGATCTCCTCAAGCGGCAGACCGTCCAGCGCGTCGCAGAAAACGACGCAGTGCGGGTTCCCGACGGACACGCAGCTGACGCGGTATTCCCGCCCCGCAACACTCAGCGGGCGGTCGAGGATCTTTTCCCCTTCGAGGAGAACGGGGATCTCGCCGGGCGTGAAGACGGCGCGGCCCATGTCGACGGTGACGGAGCTGACCTTCCCGTCGCGCAGATGGAGCTTCATGCCGTGCACGCCGCTCGCCGTTTCCACGCTGATGTTCTCACTGCGGACGCAGCCCTTGTCGTACAGGTATTTGGCGACGCAGCGGATATTGTTGCCCGCCATGCGCCCCTCGCTCCCGTCGCGGTTGAAGGAGCGCATCTTTGCGTCGGCGGCGGACGACGGCTCGATGAGGACGATGCCGTCCGCGCCGATCCCGTAGTGCGGCGCGCAGAGACTGACGCAGAGCGATTCCGGACAGGTGATCCGTCCGTCGAAATTCTCGATGAAGATGTAGTCGTTCCCGCAGGAATGCATCTTTGTGAAGCGGATCTTCTGCTTCCACGGGCGCATCGCGTTGATGTCCACGAGCTCGACGTTGCGCGTGCTGTAGCGGCTCTCGATGATCCCGGCGAGCGCGTTCGCCGTGTCCGGCGAGGTCAGGCAGGGGATGCCGCGCTGCATGGCGAGGCGGTGGAGCTGGATGTAATCGCCGACGGTCGCGTCGTGCACGGCGCCCGTATAGACGACGTAGGAGACGCGGCGTTCCGTCAGGAGCGCCGGGATCTCCTCCTGCCGGACGGAGTCGACGGGGATGCCGAGCTGCGCGATCGCCGCCGCCGTCCCGCTCGTCGCGTACAGGCGGATGCCGAGATCGTAGAAGCGCTTTGCCAGCGTGATGATCTCCTGGTAGTCGTTCTCCGAGACGCTGATGAGCACGCCGGCGCCCTCTTTCGCGTCCGGCGCGGGAACGTGGAAGCCGGCGGCGGTCAGCCCTTTGAAGAGCGCCTCCTCCATGCTCTTGCCGATCCCGAGGACCTCGCCGGTCGATTTCATCTCCGGTCCGAGGATCGAGTCGGCGTCCGTCAGCTTCTCAAAGGAGAAGACGGGCACCTTGACGGCGCAGTACGGCGGCGTGCGGTACAGCCCCGTCCCGTAGCCGAGATCCTCCAGCGCCTCGCCGAGCATGACGCGCGCCGCCAGATCGACCATCGGCACGTTCGTGACCTTGCTGATGTACGGCACGGTGCGCGACGCGCGCGGGTTCACCTCGATGACGTAGAGCTCGTTTTCGTAGATCAGATACTGGATGTTGACGAGCCCTTTCGTGCCGAGGGCGAGCGCCAGCTTCTCCGAGCAGTCGCAGACCTTCTCAAGGAACGGATCGCTCAGATTGTAGGGCGGATAGACGGCGATCGAGTCGCCGCTGTGCACGCCGGCGCGCTCGATATGCTCCATGATGCCGGGGATGAGCACGTCCCGCCCGTCGGAGATCACGTCGACTTCCAGCTCGATGCCGGGCATGTACTTGTCGACGAGCACCGGGTTCTCGATCCCTCCGGCGAGGATCTTTTCCATATACCGGACGGTATCTTCTCTGGTGCGGGAGATCGTCATGTTCTGTCCGCCGATCACGTAGGAGGGACGGAGCAGCACGGGATAGCCGAGCGTTTCGGCGGCTTCGACCGCGCCCTCCAGCGTCGTCGCCGCCATCCCCTTCGGGCGGCGGATGGCGAACTGTTCGAGCAGCGCATCGAAGCGCGCGCGGTCCTCGGCGACGTCGATCCCTTCGGCGGAGGTGCCGAGGATCCTCACGCCTTTCTGGTCGAGGAATTTCGTCAGCTTGATGGCGGTCTGTCCGCCGAAGGCGACGACCACGCCGATCGGCTTCTCTACGCGGATGATGTTCCACACGTCCTCCGGCGTCAGCGGCTCGAAGTACAGCCTGTCCGCCGTGTCGTAGTCGGTGGAGACGGTCTCCGGGTTGTTGTTCACGATGACGACGTCGTAGCCCATCTCCCTCAGCGTCCACACGCAGTGGACGGAGCTGTAGTCGAACTCGATCCCCTGGCCGATGCGGATCGGACCGGAGCCGAGCACCATGACGACGGGACGCCCGCTGCGGGTGAAGGACTGCGCCTCGCACGCGCCGCCGATCTGCGAATAGAAGTACGGGCGATCCGTGCCGAACACGGAGGCGCAGGTCTTCACGATCCGGTAGGTGAACGGCGTTTCCGGCAGCGTGTCGGCGCCGCCGATGCGGCGTATCGCCGCGTCCGTGTAGCCGAATTCCTTCGCCGTGCGGACGTTCTCCGCCGTCGCGCCCTCGCGGGCGAGCTTTTCCTCGAAGACGGCGAGGTTCCGGATCTTTTCAAGGAAATACGGATCGATCTTCGTGATATCGTAGATCTCCTCGATCGATATGCCGGACTTGATCGCCTCGAAGACCGTGAAGATCCGCCGGTCGTCCTGCGCGGCGAGGCGGACGCGGATATCGTCGTCCGTGAGCGGCGGGGCGTTCAGCGTGTCCAGCCCGATCTCCGCGCCGCGGACGGCTTTGAGCAGCGCGGCCTCCAGCGTCGGCGCGATGGACATGACCTCGCCGGTCGCCTTCATCTGCGTGCCGAGGCGGCGGCTCGCACCGGCGAATTTCTCAAACGGCCATTTCGGGAATTTCAGGACGATATAGTGGACGTCCGGCTCGAATCCCGCAAGGGAACAGCCGGTCACCGGGTGGCGGATCTCCGAGAGCAGGTATCCGAGCGCGAGGCGCGTCGTGATCTTGGCGATCGGGTACGCCGTTGCTTTGGAGGCGAGGGCGGAGGAACGCGACACGCGCGGGTTCACCTCGATCACGGCGTATTCGGAGCCGTCCGGCTTGAGCGCGAACTGACAGTTGCAGCCGCCGATGATGCCGATGGCGGCGACGATGTCGAGCGCCGCCTGGCGGAGCATGGCGAACTCCCGCTCCGTCAGCGTCAGGGCGGGCGCGGCGACGATGGAGTCGCCCGTATGGATACCGACCGGATCGATGTTCTCCATGGAGCAGACGGAGACGGCGCAGCCGCTCTCGTCCCGCATCGTCTCGAACTCGATCTCCTTCCAGCCGGAGATGCACTTTTCCACGAGGATCTGCGTGATCGGCGACAGATCGAGCCCGGTGCGCGCGATGACGCGGAGCTGTTCCTCGTCGTCGGCGATGCCGCCGCCCGTCCCGCCGAGCGTGAACGCCGGGCGGATGATGATCGGATAGCCGATCCGCTCCGCGATGCGCACGGCGCTCTCCACGTCCTCGGCGATGTCGGAGGGGACGACGGGCTGGCCGATCTCCCGCATGGTGTCGCGGAACAGCTCGCGGTCCTCGGCGCGGTCGATGCCGTCGATGCCCGTCCCGAGCAGGCGGACGCCGTATTTTTCGAGCGTCCCGTTCCGGGTGAGCTGCATGGCGATCGTCAGACCGGTCTGCCCGCCGAGCCCGGCAAGGAGCCCGTCCGGGCGCTCCTTCTCGATGATGCGCGCGACCGTCTCCGCGTTGAGCGATTCGAGATAGATCTCGTCCGCGAGATGCTTGTCCGTCATGATCGTCGCGGGATTGGAATTGACGAGGACGGTGTTGATCCCTTCCTCGCGCAGCACGCGGCACGCCTGCGCGCCCGCGTAGTCGAACTCCGCCGCCTGCCCGATCACGATCGGACCGGAGCCGATGACGAGTACCTTGTGGATGCTTTTATCCTTCGGCATACGAAGCCTTCTTTCTCTTTCGGGATCGGCGTCAGAGCGTCGCCGCCATGACGGCCTTGATGGTGTGCATGCGGTTTTCCGCTTCGTCGAA
>JAEEYP010000015.1 GCA_016288155.1 Clostridiales bacterium
AATGCAGATGATCCCTTTTACTTTCATATTTCTGTCCTCCAAACAAAATATATGTCCGTTCTTTCGGATAACAGGTATATTGCAATTCCTCATGGTAACGGGGCAAATCGATTCGCCCGGGCGCGATGAGCCGCCTCTTCGTAATTTACACTGCTATTATAGCATAAGGCAAGCATCTTTTCAAGTGTTTTTGCATATAAATTCCGTCTGTCCGGCTGTGGCAAAGCTGTGCTTTGAGTCAGATCCGTTACCGCTATTCGCACCGTTTCGGGCATTCATAACGGACTTCCTTTTTTCTTTGGTTTCCACGCCTGTATTTATGTATCAGGTGTATCAGGCAGGTTCGGATGCGCCTGATCCTTTGTTTTCGAATACCCGCGCGGGACGAAGGACACATTTGAGATAAACAAATGCGGAAACCGATTGTCGACGCTCCACCTTTGAAAAGGTGCAGAAGCTGATCGGCAAGACCAAGCGCCGCCCGCCGAAAGAGGAAAACGGACCGAAAAGCATCTTCTGCGATCTCGTCTACTGCGCGGACTGCGGGAAAAAGCTGTGGTATCACACCAGCACCACCAATAAGGATATCCACTTTTTCTCCTGTTCAAACTACGAAAAGGACTATCGCGGGACCTGCAAGACCCGGCACTATATCCGCGCCGACGCGCTCTACACCATCGTGACGATGGAACTGCGGCGGCTCGCGGACTATCTGCGGGACGACGAGGACCGTTTCGCCGAGATCCTGGCGCGAAAGAGCGATAAGGAGTATCAGACCTCTCACAAGCAGACGACCGGGGAGCTGACCAAAGCGACCAAGCGGTTGGAGCTGATCCCGAAGCTCTTGAAGCAGCTCTACGAGAACAACCTGAGCGAAAAGGTCTCGGACGAGGATTTTATGATTCTCTCCCGCGAGTACAATGAGGAACGCGGCAGGTTGAAGGAGCGGATCGTTCTTTTGCAGGAGAAGCTGAAAGACCTTGACGACCGCCGCTATGAGCGGGACAAGTTCGTCCGTGCGATCCGCCGGTTTATGGAAATGAAGATGCTGACAAAGAATCTTCTGACCGAGCTGATCGACCGGATCGAGGTGCACGAGACCGAGGGCGTGGGCAAAAACCGCACCCAGCGTGTGGTGATCTACTACCGCTTCGTCGGGTATCTTGAGATCCCGGACGAACAGACCCGCTTTTCGGAGGATACCCGTCAGGGCGTTTCGGTGGAGTATATCTCCTGCGCGCCGATCAAGGTACACTACGGCGACGACGGAGAAGAATGTGAGGAAGGAGGATAAACAAAAAGGAGCAGGAAAACCTGCTCCGGTACATAAAAAAACCGATGTATTCTATGGGTATGGTATAGCAACGATGAATCAGTAACCGATTATTAGTATCCCTGAAAGAGGAACTTCAAGACGATTACTGGCGTAAAGTGCTTCGAAAAAGCGGCACACTCTTTCAAAATCATTTGATCTTAGATTGCCGGATTCGTATATATTTCGAACTGCTATGCAGAGATAATTGACGTCTGCCATAGTACAAGCTTCAAAAAAGTCTTTAAGAAACTGGTAGTTGGTTACTCCTCGTCCGGCTTCGACTTCAACGACATACCCATTTTCTTTATAATACCCATCGGCATCGAATGATTTTTCGATTCGTCCGTTTAGGCCATAAAGAACTGGAACGGTAACTTTGCCTTGACTTTTCTTGTTTTTCTCAACATCGAATCCAATCTTCTCAAGATAGGGACGGGCTATTGTGAGCACATCATTGCTGCTATACCGATATGTATATGAATCGATATTTAGAGCAACAGAAGAAAATGCTTCGACTATCTTGTTTGATACAATGTCGGGAGTTTTATTCTTTGGGAAATACATCCAATTAATCATCAGTATTTTCTCGCTCCTAGAATAATAAGAGAGTCCATAACTCAAATCCGTTATGAACTCTCTAAATGGTTGCGGGGATGGGATTTGAACCACATGACCTCCGGGTTATGAGCCCGACGAGCTACCAGCTGCTCTACCCCGCGATATGAGAGAGGGAAGGGATGGTGCCGGAAACCGGGCTTGAACCGGTACGCGACTTTCGTCGCACAGGATTTTAAGTCCCGGGCGTCTGCCAATTCCGCCATTCCGGCACATGACCGACCCGCCGCCGTCCTTCCTCAATGCTCATATATTATAGCACCGCGCGGCGCGCCTGTCAATAGGGTACGGCAAAAAAATACGCCGCCGCCGGAGGATTGTTGTGCCGGTACGAAAAAAAACAGGCGGATTTTATGAAAGTACTTGACAAGTTCCGGAAATTGTTGCATAATCAAGGCGAGGCGTCCGCGTCGGACGTTCATCACACAAAAAGGAGACTCAGTATGGCAATTACCGAAGAGATGCGGGCAGCGACGCTTGCCCGTCCGTCCGCAGCGCAGTACGAATGGCAGGACATGGAGATCGGCATGTTCTTCCATTGGTTTCCCAGTTTTTCCACCGACTTCGGTGGGAAGTGGAATTTTGAACAGCAGAAAAAGTGCGCCGAGACGCTGAAATGCGACGATCTCGACATGGCGCAGTGGGTCCAGTCCGCAAAGGATCTCGGCGCGAAGTATATCGTTTTCGTGGCGAAGCACGGCGTCGGTCTCTGCCGTTGGAGAAGTGAATACGGCACCTTCAATTTCGCCAATTCCAAATATCCGGCGGACGATCCGCGCGGCGATCCTCTCGGCACGCTCCAGAAGGAGTGCGAGAAGGCCGGCATCCGTCTCGGCGTCTATATCGCCGGCGCGACGGATATCCTCGACGCGCCCGGCGGCGGCTTTACCCGCGATCCCGCGCGGCAGGAGGAGTATACGAGGATCTACCGCGGCTGGCTGACCGAGGTGCTGAGCAAATACGGCGATATGATCGAGGTCTGGTTCGACGGCTCGCTGGAGCTGGAGATCGGCGATATCCTGAAGAAGTACGCGCCGAACGCCATCGTCTTCCAGAGCAAGTTTGCCAACATCCGCTGGGTCGGTCAGGAAGAGGGCTACGCTTCCGATCCCGCGTGGAACAGCCTCAGCCGTCTCGACGGCATCACCGGCGTGGCGATCGAGCGTCACGGCAACCCGGACGGCGACTGCTATATGCCGCTCGAATGCGACGCGCGCCTGCGCCGCCGCAACTGGTGCTATAACCCCAGCTCCGACAACCCGCTGAATCCCGTCGAAAAGCTGATGGATATGTACTACAATTCCGTCGGTCACGGCGCGAATCTGCTGATGAACCACGCTCCCGCGCCGTCCGGCCGCATCCCGGAGGAGGACATGGCGCGTATGAAGGAGTTCGGCGACGAGATCCGCCGCCGCTTCGGTCATCCGATCGCCACCGGTTCCGGCGAAGGCGAGATCGTGGAACTCCCGCTCGGCAAAAAGACGGCGATCGACCACGTCATCACGATGGAAGAGCTGTCCGGCGGCGAGAGGATCCGCGCGTACGAGATTGAGGCGTGGGACGGCGGGAAGTGGGTGCATCTCGTGAACGGCGTTTCCGTCGGTCACAAGAAGATCGACTATTTCAATGCGTTCGAGACGGATAAGATCCGCATCCGCGTGCTCAAGCACGTCGGCACGCCGCTGATCCGCTCGATCTCCGCGCATTACGCGGGCGTGACGCCGAAGGTGCCGGAACCGGTCGTCTACGGCGAGGTGAAGATCCGCGAATACGGAGACGAGCTGTTCGACATCAAGAACGGCGACGCGGAGATCGTGTTCGACATCGGCATCTACACGCCGGACGCGGGACAGTACCGCGTCAGCTTCCGTCCGCTGGAAGGGAACAAGGACCTCGATATCCGGGACGCGTGGGTCACCGTGCACGGCGTGCGGATGGACCAGTACGTCGAGCGCGGGGAAGGCAACGAGTTCAACGTGTTCGCGCCCGGCTCGGGCGGCGACGTCGTTTTCCACGCGAAGGCGCAGGACGGCGACGGGAGATTCAAGGGTGCCGTCTATTATTATCGGATGGCGTGATCCGCTGTGCGTGACGCCGCATGGAACGCGGCGTCCGTCATCCGCAAAAAAGGAGGATCTGATATGGACATGAATGAAGAACGCAGAGCGGCGACGCTCGCCCGTCCGTCGACTGCGCAGTACGAATGGCTGGACATGGAGCTCGGTATGTTTCTCGGCTGGAACCCGAAGATCAAGGATTCGCTCCTTGCCAAGGTAGCCGCCGAGCCGTGGAATCTCGAGCTGCAGAAGGAAGCCGCGGGGACGATCCGGTGCGACGATCTCGATCCGGCGCAGTGGATACGTTCCGCGAAGGAGCTCGGCGCGAAGTACGTCGTTTTCGGCGCGAAGGACTGCCTCGGTCTCTGCTGCTGGAGGAGCGAGTACGGCGCGTTCAACTTTTCCAACTCCCCGTATCCGGAGGACGATCCCCGCGGTGATCCCGTCCGTTTTCTGGCGGAGGAATGCCGCAAGCAGGGGGTCCGTCTCGGACTTTACACGACCGGGCGGACGGACTGCATGGAGGCGGTGGACGGCGGCATCACGAAGGATCCGGCGCGGCAGGAGGAGTACACGAGGCTGTACCGCGGCTGGATCACCGAGATGCTGAGCAAATACGGCGACGTGGCGGAGCTGTGGTTCGACGGTTCGCTTCAGCTCGATATCGGCGATATCCTGAAGAAGTACGCGCCGAACGCGATCATCTTCCAGAGCAAGTACGCCAATATCCGCTGGGTCGGGCAGGAGCAGGGCTATGCCTCCGATCCCGCGTGGAACAGCCTCAGCCGTCTCGACGGCATCACCGGCGTGGCGATCCAGAGGCACGGGAATCCGGACGGCGACTGCTTCATGCCGCTCGAATGCGACGCGAAGCTCCGCAAACGCAATTTCGTCTACAATATGTCTCCGGACAATCCGCTCAATCCGATCGAGAAGCTGATGGATATGTACTACAATTCCGTCGGTCACGGCGCGAATCTGCTCATCAATCATGCGCCGGCGCCCGCGGGGCGTATCCCGGATGAGGACATGGAGCGCATGAAAGAGTTCGGCGAGGAGATCCGCCGCCGCTTCGGTCATCCGATCGCCTCCCGTTCCGGCGAGGGCGAGATCGTGGAGCTGCCGCTCGGCAAAAAGACGGTGATCGACCACGTTGTCACGATGGAGGAGCTGTCCGGCGGCGAGAGGATCCGCATGTATGAGATCGAGGGATGGGACGGCGAGAAGTGGGTGCATCTTGCAAACGGCGTTTCCGTCGGACACAAGAAGATCGACTACTTCAATCCGTTCGAGACGGACAAGGTCCGCATCCGCGTGCTCAAGCACGTCGGCACGCCGCTGATCCGCTCGATCTCCGCGCATTACGCAGGCGTCACGCCGAAGATCCCGGAGCCGATCGTATACGGCGAGGTGAAGATCCGCGAATACGGCGACGAGTTGTTCGATATCAAGGACGGCGACGCGGAGATCGTGTTCGACATCGGTTTCTACACGCCGGAAGCGGGGCAGTACCACGTCAGTTTCCGCCCGTATGAGGGCAGCCTGGACCTCGATATCCGGGATGCGTGGGTCACCGTGCAGGGCGTGCGGATGGAGCACTTCGTCGAGCGCGGGGAAGGCAACGAGTTCAACGTGTTCGCGCCCGGCGCGAACGGCGACGTTCTCTTCCATGCGAAAGCGCAGGACGGAAAAGGCCGCTTCAGGGGCGCGGTGTATTACTACAGAATGACCTGATCCCCCAAATGAAAAGTTCCCGGTGCGTCTTCGGACGCACCGGGAGTTTTCCGTTTTACGGACCGTCAGTCTCCGTTCAGCTCTTTGCGCAGAAAGTCGAAGATCTTTTTCTCCTCGCGGGAGATCTTCACCTGCGTCAGACCGAGCCGGTCCGCCGTCTGCTGCTGCGAAAGTTCGCGGAAATAGCGGAGGACGACGATCCGCCGCCAGAGCGGCGGGAGCTTGTTCAGCGATTCGCGCAGGGCGAGCAGGTCGATCCGTTTTTCGATCACGTCCTCGTCGGCGAGCACCTGCTCGAGCGCGAACTCCTCGGAGGGATCCTCGCCGCCGAGTGGTTCGGAGAGGGAATGGACGGGAGCGATCGCGTCGAGGGCGAGCACGGCGTCCGCCTCCGTGACGCTGCACGCCGCCGCCAGCTCGCCGAGCTGCGGCTCCCGCCCGTATTCCGCCGTGAAGCGCTGCCGCGCGTCGAGGAGGACGGCGCCGAGCTTTTTCTGCCGCCGTCCGACCTTGATCGGTCCGTCGTCCCGCAGAAAGCGGCGGATCTCCCCGAAGATGAGCGGAACGGCGTAGGTGGAGAATGCGGTGCCGCGCGTCGTGTCGAAGGAACGGATCGCCTTGAGCATCCCGATGGAGCCGATCTGGATCAGATCCTCCAGTTCCGCGCCCCGCCCGCTGAAACGGTACGCGACGGAGCGGACGAGTCCGGCGTTCGCTTCCATCAGATGGGCGGTAGCAGCCTCGTCTCCCGCGCCTGCCAGCGTGAGATAACGAAGATTGTCCGCATACTTTTCCTCCTGTACGGTGTCGGCGTCCGTCATGTGCGGGAGCGGCGGGGCAGCGGCGCCAGTTTTTTCGTCATCGTCACTTTCGTGCCGCTCCCCCGGGCGGAGATGACGCGCAGAGAATCCATGAAGCTTTCCATAACGGTGAAGCCCATCCCGCTCCGCTCGTGCTCGCTGTCCGTGGTGAAGAGCGGCTCCCGCGCTTTCTGTACGTCCTCGATCCCGCATCCGCGGTCACGGATCTCGATGCGGAACACGCGTCCCTCCTGGATCCGCATGTGTATGTAGATCTCCCCGATCCCGTCCGGGTAGGCGTGGACGATGCAGTTCGTTACCGCCTCCGAAACGGCGCATTTCACGTCGGAGAGCTCCGTCACCGTGGGATCGAGCTGGGAGAGGAACACGGCGCAGGCCGCGCGCGCCACGCTTTCGTTTACGGAGTGGGAGGGAAGCGTCAGGCGCATCTCGTTCTGTACTGCTGCTGCTTTTTTCATGATGTACCTTCCTTTCTGTGTGCCGCGTTACGCTTTCTGAGGCGCGCCCGCGGCGGACGCGCTGCGTTCGATACGGATCAGCCGCTCGATCCCCGCCAGATCGAGTATGCGCGTGACGCCGGGCGCGGGATCGAGCAGGACGCAGTCCGCACCGATCGATGAAGCGGAGCGGAAGCGTCCGAGGATCAATCCGAGTCCGGCGCTGTCCATAAAGCTCACGCGGGAGAGGTCCAGCTTCAGCCGCGCGGGGCGCGCGCGCATCAGCGCCGTATCGATCTCGGTACGGATCGTGCGCGCCGTGTGATGGTCGATCTCGCCGTACAGGATGCAGAGCAGGGCGCCGTCGTTCTGATAGACGGAGACGCCGGTCGTGGGAGCAGTCATGCAGTCACCTCACTTTGATGTTTTCCGGTCTGCCAACAGTATAGCCCGTCCGGCGTGCGAATTCTGTCAAAGTGCGGAGGGGATCGGAAAAACTCCGGAAAATTTTCGTATGCGCTTGATTTGTACATACTTGCTTGTTATAATATTTACAGCATCCAAAAAACTGAACGGAGAAAGGAACGGCACAGCCGGAAAAGAATATGGAGAAACTGATCGGAGCGGCGGTCGTCGGACAGTCCGGCGGACCGACGGCGGCAATCAACGCGACCCTGGCGGGGGTGATCCGCGCATCGTTCGGAGAGGGGGCGCGCGGCGTCGTCACGGCGCTGTACGGAATGCGCAACGGGATCGAAGGGCTTCTGGAGGAGCGCCTGATCCCGCTTTCCGAGATCTTCGCGGCGCCGGACGGCGGTGCGGACGAAGAGAAACTGTCGCTTCTCTCGCAGACGCCTGCCGCCGCGCTCGGTTCCTGCCGCAGAAAGCTGCCGGATCCGGCAAAGGACCCCGCGCTGTTTGAGAAACTCGTGAAGATCTTCAAGGAGAGGAACATCCGGTACTTCTTCTACATCGGCGGAAACGATTCCATGGATACGGTGGACAAGCTGTCCGCTTATATCGCTTCGTCCGGATACGACATGCGCGTCGTCGGTCTGCCGAAAACGATCGACAACGATCTGCCGGGGACGGATCATTCTCCCGGCTACGGCTCCGCCGCGAAGCTGATCGCGACGGAGATGCAGGAGATCGTCCGCGACTGCGCCGTCTACACGGTGCCCGCCGTGACGATCGTCGAGATCATGGGACGCGACGCCGGCTGGCTGACCGCCGCCGCCGCTCTGCCGCGGATCGTCGGCGGCGCCGCGCCGGATCTCGTGTATCTGCCGGAGGCGATCTTCTCCACGCCGGCGTTCCTCGCCGATATCCGCGCGGCGTTCGAGAAAAAGCCGAATCTCGTCGTTGCCGTGTCGGAAGGCATCCGCTTCGACGACGGTACTTACGTCGGCGCGAGCGAGCAGAGCGGATCGACGGACGTGTTCGGGCATAAGTATCTCGCCGGCGCCGCGCGGACGCTCGAGCACATCGTGAAGAACGAATTCGGCTGCAAGGTGCGCTCCATCGAGCTCAGCCTGCCGCAGCGCTGCGGCGCGCACTGCATGTCGCTGACCGACATGACGGAGGCGGCGGCCGCCGGCAGCGCGGGCGTCGAAGCGGCGATCCTCGGCGCGACGGGGTGTATGATCACGATCATCCGTGCAAGCGAGCAGGAGGGGTATTCCGTTTCCTTCGAGACGGCGGACGTGCGCCGGATCGCGAACAAGGAGCGCCGCGTCCCTGCGGAATTCATCACGGAACGGGGCAACAACGTCACCGATCCGTGCCTCGATTACATCCTTCCGCTGATCCGCGGCGAGGTGCCGCTGAAGACGCGCGACGGTCTGCCCGTGCACTTCACCTTTGACTGAAGCCGGATCAAAAAACGATCCCCCGCTCGCCGAAAGGCGAGCGGGGGATCCTGTATTTCGGGAAAACGTCAGAGCCAGAATTCGTTATCCTCGGCAAGCGGCTTTTGACCCGGATGGAGGTAAGGGGAGACGGAGCGTCCGAGCGAGCGGTCGAGGATCGGCAGGCAGTCGAAGCCGCTGACGATCAGGTGCTCGGTCAGCGCGATACCGTCCTGCGCGAGCTCTTCCCACAGCCGTGCCGTCAGCACCAGATCCTCCGGCGACGGCCGCAGGACCGGTTCCGGCGCGTGGCTGTGCATCAGGATACAGCGGCGGCATCCGGCGGCGTGCGCCGCCTCGCGGATCGCGTCAAGGTAGGAAGCAGGGAGAAAGAGCGGATCGTCGGAGAGCGTCACCGCTTCGTGCAGGCGGCTGTCGTCCTCCAGAAGGAGCAGCGCGACGGTCTCCTCCGGCTTGCCCGCAAACCAATGCGCGGCGTACAGCGTCAGCCGTTCGTAGCGATCGAGCGGATCCGCCGTGAGGCGGCGCAGCATCGCTTCGCGTCCGGCGTCGAAAACGGAGCGGAGCAGGGAAGCGCTGGCGGGACCGACGCCGCGCACCGCCGTCAGTTCGCTTTGCGGCGACGTAAGCACGCCGTACAGGGAACCGAAGCGGTCGATCAGCGCGTGCGCCGTCGGATTCGTATCCGCGCGCGGGATCGCGTAAAAGAGAAGCAGCTCGAGAATGTTGTGTTCCTCGAAATCGTCGAATCCGCTGCGCTCGTACCGCGCCGTAAGACGCTTCCGGTGATGAACGTGCGGATTCTCCTTTGCGGTCTTGTCGGACGGCATCACGCTTCATCCTCTCCGAGACCGATCTGCGGCGCGGCGGAAGACGCGGCGGGCGCGCTGTCCGCGGGCGCGTACGGTACGCCTAAGTGGTCGTATCCGAGTTTCGTCACACAGCGGCCGCGCGGCGTGCGGCTGAGAAAGCCGATCTGCATCAGATACGGTTCGTAGACGTCCTCCAGCGTGATCGCTTCCTCGCCCACGGTAGCCGCCAGCGTTTCGAGCCCGACCGGGCCGCCGTCGTAGAAGTCGATGATCGTCTGCAGCATACGGCGGTCGACGTTGTCGAGTCCGAGTTCGTCGATCTCGAGCATGCGCAGCGCCTGCCGCGCCGTCTCCAGCGTGATGCTGCCGTCGCCGCGCACCTGCGCGAAATCGCGCACGCGCTTGAGGAGGCGGTTGGCGATGCGCGGCGTGCCGCGCGAACGGGAAGCGATCTCGAGCGCGCCGTCGTCCGTGATCGGGATATCGAGGATCCCGGCGCTCCGGTGTACGATCTGCGACAACTCCTCGCAGGTATACAGTTCCAACTTGAGCAGCACGCCGAAACGGTCGCGCAGCGGCGTCGTCAGCTGTCCGGCGCGCGTCGTCGCGCCGATCAGCGTGAAGTGCGGGAGCGGCAGCCGGATACTGCGCGCCGAGGGACCCTTGCCGATGATGAAATCGATGGCGAAGTCCTCCATCGCGGGGTAGAGGATCTCCTCGACCGGGCGCGGGAGGCGGTGGATCTCGTCGATAAAGAGAACGTCGCCTTCACCGAGATTCGTGAGCAGCGCCGCCAGATCCCCCTGTTTTTCGATGGCGGGACCGGAGGTGATGCGCAGGTTCACTCCGAGTTCCGAGGCGATGATGGCGGAGAGCGTCGTCTTGCCGAGGCCCGGCGGGCCGTAGAGCAGCACGTGATCGAGGCATTCGCCGCGCAGCTTCGCGGCGTCGATGTAGATCTTCAGGCTTTCCTTCGATTTCGTCTGACCGATATATTCCTCCAACGTCCGGGGGCGGAGATTGTTTTCGCTGTCCGTGTCCTCGGCGGTGTATTCCGCGGTCACGATCCGGTTTTCAAAATCCAATTCGTTCGCATCCATGCTCTTCAGCCTCCTTTCCGCGCACGGCGCGTCACTGCTTCATAAGGACGGTCAGCGCGGCGCGGATGATGTCCTCGAGGGAAGCCGTGGGATCCGTTTTTTTCAGCGCGGCCGCCGCTTCGGAACGCGTGTATCCGAGCACGAGGAGCGCTTCCTGCGCGTCGGAAAGCTTGCTCCCGTCCGATGCGGCGGAGACCGCGTCGGGGGCGGCGCTCTTCTCGCCGCCGCCGGGGAAGGCTTTGGCGAGCTTGTCTTTCAGATCGACGATGATGCGGGCGGCGGTCTTCGGACCGACGTTCGGCGCCTTGGCGATCGCTTTCGCGTCCTCCTGCCCGACGGCGACCGCCAGCTTCTGCGGCGTCATCAGGGAAAGGATGGACATCGCGGCCTTCGGCCCGACGCCGGAGACGGTGATGAGCAGCCGGAACATGTCGAGCTCCTCCGTCGTGTGGAAGCCGAAGAGATCGACGCCGTCCTCGCGCACCTGCATGTGAGTGTAGAGACGTACCTTCTGCGGCGGATCGGACGCGGGCGGCAGTTTCGTGAACGTGTTGGAGGTCACGGATACCTTGTAACCGACGCCGCCGCAGTCGATCACCGCCGTGTATGAAAGCGCGTCTGTGAAGAGCAGCTGCCCTGTGAGACAGTAGATCATGGCGTATCTTCCTTTTCTTCCGATTTGGTGGTATCTTCCGTTTGGGTAGTATCTTCCGTTGCTTTGCGTTCTTCCTCTGCCTCGGATCCCCGTTCGTCCGCGGGCGGCTCGGCGGCTTCGCCGTTCTCCGGAGCCTCGCCGTCCGCTTCACCGTCCGCCGGCTTCTTTTTGCGGCGCGCCCTGATCGAGCCGACGCAGATCGAGACGGCGAACAGTCCCAGCCCGAGCGCTGTCAGCGCCAGCCCGTTCCGGACGCACGAGGGTCGGTATTCCATGACGAGCGTGTGCGTACCCGGCGTCGTTTCGAACGCCAGAAGCGCGCCGCACACGCGCACGGGCTGCACACTCTCTCCGTCGACGGTGATGACCCATCCCTCGTCGTAGGGGATGGAGGTGAAGATCAGCTCGTCCCCCTCCGCCACGCTGATGGCGCCGCGGAAGGAATCCTCCGTGAACTCTTCGATCTCAAAGACGGAATCGCCGAGCTTTTCCATCACGTCGCGGAAGACCGCCTCGTCGAGATAGTAGAAGAACGGCTCGCTCGCGGCGAGGTAGAGTTCCTTATCCTCCAGCGTGAGTACGATCTTGATCTCCGAGCCGGGCGCGAAGGTGCCGAGGGAACGGATCGCGAAGGTCTCGTTGGCGAAGAAGCTTCCGACCGCTCTTCCGTTGACGGTGATGCTCATCTCCCGCGGATAGTCGCTGGGGAAATAGCAGTAGAGCACCTCCGCGCTTTCCGCGGTCAGCGTGTAGGTGATCTTGGCTTTTTTGCCGTCTTCCGAGGGCGTGTATTTCTTATGCCCGACGACCATGGAGACGTCGCAGTACGTATAGTCGATATTGTCCGTTTTCGCCATCCGGAAGAGCTTGCGCGTCCGGGATTCTCCGAGCATCTTCGTTACGAGCTGATTGAGCCGCACGAAGGGGGAGATGACTTCCTTCGTGCCGAAATCGTACTCTTCCAGATCCGTGCTCACGCCGAACGCGACGGAGAGCGCGTACGGATTGTAGTAGGCGGTGAGCGACCGGTCCGTGTCCGCGTAATACGGAACGTACAGCGGCGAGGGATTGGCGGAATTTTCGGTGATCACGTAGCGGATACCGAGCAGCGAGTCGACGATCGGCGTGCTTCCGAAGTATTTCGTCCAATGGGATTTGGAGGAGAGACCGGCGAGGCGCAGAAATTCGATGACGCTCGCGTTCAGCGTGGAGGTCGAATTGGAAAGACCGCGCATGCCGAGTGCCAGATTGTCGTTCGTCTTGCGGTGGATCGTCTTTTCCATCCGATAGAACGAATCGTCCTGCCCTTTGAGCTCGTCGACGATCGGCTGGAGGCGGTCTATGAAGGAACGGTAGGAGGTACGGCTCGAATACACGAC
Organism: Clostridiales bacterium; assembly: GCA_016288155.1. Taxonomy (GTDB): domain Bacteria; phylum Bacillota; class Clostridia; order Oscillospirales; family CAG-272; genus SIG701. The sequence goes on from JAEEYP010000015.1 coordinate 12,794, forward strand.
GTCGGCGCCGAGATAGACGACGTTGACCAGCCCCGCGCAGAACATTTCGAGCGATACGGCGAGCGCGAGGATGAGCGCGCCGGTCTCGCGGATATCGCCGCGCCCGTCCGTGCACGCGCGCATGAGCAGCAGGTACACGCCGAGGAAGGCGAGCGACGGCCACACGGCGACGAGATCGGGAAGATTGGAGAGGTCCATTCGCTGCAGGATGAGGAGCAGTCCCGCGATCAGCGTGACGGAGAGAATGATAGAGCGGTAGCCGATGCGCCGGATCTCCTCGAACGCCTTGTACGCCATGACGAGGAAGACGAAGCACAGCATGAAGCTGTAGCGGTAGTTGAGCCAGTTCGGACGCTGGAAGCCGTGCCAGATGAGATCGATCGTACTCCCGTTGAAGCTGATGAAGAAGAACGTGACGAGCAGTCCCGCGGCGATCTTCTCCCGCACGCGGATATGCGGAGCGAGGAAGTACAGCGGGAGGAGAAGGAAGGTCAGCATCCCGGTATACAGGAAAGGAAGCCCCTCCGGCCGCACCGTATCGTAGGAACCGAAATACATCTTGGAGATCGCGTCGAGAAAATCGAATTTCTGCGTGAACGTGTAGTTCGGATTGGAGAACGTCGTCTTGCCGAACGTGAGCGAATAATACGCCGGCAGGATGATGACGGCGGCGATGCAGACGGCGATCAGCGAGTACACGCCCATCCGCACGAGCGTCCGCGGAAAGTGATGCTTCAGCCCGAGAGGGTTGCGCTCCTCCGGCGTCTGGCTGAAATAACTGTAGAAGAAATACACGGCGACGAAGATACAGGTCATGTAACCGATGTAGAAGTTGCTCAGTACGGCGAGCGACAGCGTGACGACGAAGAGCCGGTATTTCCCGCGGCGGATGAGCGCTTCCTCGCCGAGCAGGATCAGCGGCAGAAAGAGCACGTTGTCGATCCACATGGTGTTGTGCTGCTGTACGACGGCGTAAGCGGAGAGCGCGTACATCGTCGAGAAGAGGATCACGGCGACCGGATTGCGGCGGCGCGTCGCCCCCAGATAGATCCCGAAATTCAGTCCGCAGAGCCCGGTCTTGAGAAGGAACATCACGAGCAGCGCTTCGGTGATGTACTTCTTCGGGAAGAGCGCGACGATGAAGGAAAAGGGGCTGGCGAGATAGTACGCGAAGATCCCCATGAACTCCCCGCCGAGGGAACGTCCGAAGGAGTACAGGAAACTCCCCTCGCCGTGCAGCAGCTTGCGGAGCGCCTCGAAATAATAGACGTACTGACCGTTCAGATCGAGTACGAGCACGGATTCTTCCCCGAAGGGATAGACGCGGTGCGCGACGTAGATGAGGAACATCAGAACAGCGGGAACGGAGAAACAGAGGACGAGATACCATTTATCGTGCCAGAGCCGCGCGATCCGCCCGCCGGTGGGGGCGGGATCCGCCGCCGGCTTGTCCGCGGCGTCCGGTAAAACTGTCGCATTCTCGTCCGCGCCGTCGGGGAGCGGGGTACTTTTGACTTCGGTCATATTCATGGCTGCCCTTCTCCTTGCAGGGAACCGGCGCCGTCGGGGACGGTCGGTATGATTTTGCGGATCGATTTTTCCAGTTTGACCCGTTCGAGCGTCATATCCCGCCCGCAGCCGGTGCAGACGATGCGGATATCGCTTCCGACGCGAAGAACGGAAAAGGTGCGCGCTCCGCACGGATGGGGCTTTTTGAGCTCCAGCGTGTCTCCGACGGAGATCTTCGGGATGTTCAGCATGGGAAGACGCCTCCTGCCGCAACAGAATGGGAGAACGCGGTGAGCCGACAGACGTCCGCTCTGCGCCGCCTGTGCGCTCGTATATCCTGCCATCATTATAACATATTTTCGTCTCTGTGTAAATACGGGAGCGGAAATCGTCCCGCCGCAAATTCGCGTGCCGTCACGCACGCGGCAGGTTCCATCGGAAATGCGCCGTGCAGAGGCGCAGGATGAAAGCCGACGCGGCGCCGAGGATCATCGCGGGCGCCTCGCCGAGCGATTTCCAGCAGACGGCGCACACGGCGGCGCCGATCAGGGACGCGCAGGCATAGAAGTGCTTGGAGAAAACGTAGGGTGTACTGCCGGACAGTACGTCGCGCAGGATGCCGCCTCCGATGCCGGTCATCACGCCGACGAAGATCTGAAGGAACAGATTGTCTTCAAAGCCCGCGTCGAACGCCGCCTGCACGCCGACGGCCGTAAAGGCGCCGAGTCCCACGGAATCGAGGATCAGAAGAATGCGGCCGCAGAGGACCCGGCGGTCCGTCATGAAGCGGCGAACGGCGGGAATGAAGGCGACGAGCGCGCACGCCAGCGCGAGGAGCGCGTAGATCGGCTCGCGGAACATGGCGGGCGGCGTGTTGCCGAGAATGAGATCGCGCGTGACGCCGCCGCCGATGGCGGTCGCCAGACCGAGCATGGCGACGCCGAAAACGTCCATTTTTTTCTCGATCGCCACGGAGGCGCCGGAAACGGAAAAGGCGACGGTACCGAGCAGTTCGATGATGAACAGAACGGTCAGCAAGGCGGATCCCCCCCTTGGAAAGTCATACTGCCATCATTATATACCGTGCTGCGGATTTTGTCAATCGCCGACGGGAATACAAAACCGCGGGGGACGGCAGCGCCGCCCCCGCGGTTTACATATTCGGCTTCGGATCCGTCCGGCGTCCGCGGTTCAGCCGCGGGTGCGCAGAACGGCTTCATACGGTCTGTGGTCGGAAACGACCGTCGCGGGGATGTCGGCGGAGACGACGTCCAGTCCGCGCACGAACATGTAGTCGATCTTCATCGTCGGCTCGTCCGCCGGCCAGCTCAGTTTTCCTTTGTCGTCGAAGAAGTCGGCGGTATCCGTCATCCGGTCGCGGATCGGGCGGAGCAGCGGATCGTCCGGCGTGAGGTTGAAGTCTCCCATGAGTACGGTCGGCGTGTCGTCGATAAGCGAGACGACCGTATCCACCGCGTTTGCCGCTTCGGCGGGATTCAGCCCGAAATGCGTCACGAGCACGCGCAGCGGGAAGCCGACGTCCAGCGTCGCGTCGATCACGGCGCGCGTTTCCTTGTATTTATCGCAGAGATACCGCGGCGGATCCGGGATCGGAACGGTGCGCGTCCGCAGGATCGGATAACGGGAAAGCAGTCCGTTGCCGTACGGATTGTCTCCGGAAAAGAGGATCGCCTGTCCGAAATAACCGTTCATGCCGAGTTTTTGACTCATGATCTCGACCTGAGGCTCATATGCGGGGTTCGTGCCTTTTCCGCGGATCTCGTTCATGCCGATGACGTCGGCGGTCCCGACGACGGACGCGATCTTGTCGTAGTCGATGACCTTTCCTTTCCAGTCCGAACAGTGGAGCGTGTTGTAGCTGATGACCTTGAAATCCATATGGATCCCTCCGATGAATGCTGAATCATTGCCGCGCGCGGCGTACGTATCATTATTATAAATCATCGCGCGGGATTTGTCAACTCCCGCCGGAGATCCCGGATCGGTCTTGACACCGGACGGGCGGTGTGGTACAATACAATCGTGCGGATCATCATCGATTTTGAGGTGTGCCATGAGAAAGATCGTGATTCTGTTCCTCGCCGCCGCGATGCTTATCCCGCTCGCCGCGTGCGGCGGCGGTCCCGCGAAGACGCCCGCCGACACTGCCGCGGCATCCGGCACGGCGGCGGGTGCCGCGGCGCCGGAGCAGCCGAAGACGGAGGCGCAGCTGCGCCTTGATATGCTGCCGGCGCGGGACTTCGACGGAGACGAGCTGCGCATCGCTTCCGCTTCCCAGTTCGGTGAATTCGACCGGGAGGAAGCGAACGGCGAGCTCTTCAACGACGCGGTCTACGACCGCAACCTCATGCTCGAGGAAAAGTACAATATCTCCATCACGGCGGAGTCCTTCGGGCAGTCCGACACGATCGGCGGGCAGGGACGCCAGCTCGAGCAGCGGCTCCGCGAGGACGCGATGGCGGGCGACTGCACCTACCAGATCGCGGTCGACGCGCCGTACTTCATGTACGGGACCGCGACGGACGGGATCTACCGCAGCCTGACGACGCTGCCGTGGCTCGATCTCTCCGCGTCGTACTGGGAT
>JAEEYP010000016.1 GCA_016288155.1 Clostridiales bacterium
CCGCTCGCCGCCGCCGTCCACGCCGGATGGCGCGGCACCGTCGGCGGCATCGCGCCCGCCGCCGTGCGGATGCTTCTGGACGCCGGGGCGGAACGCTCCTCGATCCGCTGCGCCGTCGGTCCTTCGATCCACGCGTGCTGCTATGAGGTCGGGGAGGATTTCCGTGACGCCGTGCGCGCCGCGCAGGGCGGGGATTTCGCCCGGACGCATATCCGCGAGCGGGGGAGCGCGCTGTACGCCGATCTCCCCGCCATGAACCGCACGCTGCTCCTCGCCGCCGGGCTCGGCGAAGGACAGCTCGACGCCGCGCCGTTCTGCACCGCCTGCGACCCGGCGCAGTTCCATTCCCACCGCGCGGGGCACGGTCTCCGCGGCGCCATGGGCGCCGTGATCGGGATTTTGTGATCCGCTCCGCCGGAATACGACAAAGAAAGGAACGATCCCATGCTTGACGATATCATCACCTCCGCCGCGAAGCTGCTCCCCTCCGACGCTCACGCGGAACTCCGCGCCCAGATGAACCGCTCCTGCCGCGTCACGCTGCGCGGCGGCAACCTCATCGGGAACGCGAAGAACGAGACCTCCGGTGTCAGCGCCCGCGTGTACCGCCGCGGCGTCTACGGTTTTTCCTCCATGGCGGAATGCTCCGCCGATGCCGTCGCCTCCGTCGTGCGCGCGGCGGACGAGAACGCCCGCTTCATGGCGCGGCGCGCTCCCTCGCCGGACAAGGCGCCCATCGCCCCGATCCCCGCTTCCTCCATCCCCGCCGTCGCTCCCTTCACCGATCCGGAGCAGAAATACTACGCCGATTTTGCGAAGGCGATCGACGCTTATATCGCGGAGAAGTATCCCTCCCTCGCGTCGCGCACCGTCGTTGCGACCTCCGATTCGATGGAGAAGATCCTCGCCGTCTCCGACGGCGCGGGCGGTCACACCGCTTCGCCCCGCAGTTATATGTACGTGTTTTTGAACGGGGAGACGACCTCCGGTACGCCGATCGAGCTTTATACCGTGTTCGGCGGGAGCGGCACCTATGAGAAGAATTTCAAGGATCCCGCGTCGATGTACGAGGAGATCGACCGCCTGTACGAGCATCTGATGCAGAAGCGCGAGGGGATCTATCCGGACGCAGGGGAGAAGACCTGCATCCTCAGCGGCACGCTCGCCGGGATGCTCGCGCACGAAGCGGTCGGCCACACCGTGGAGGCGGATCTCGTCCTCGGCGGCAGCGTCGCCGCGCACTGCCTCGGGAAGCGCGTCGCCTCCGATAAGGTCAGCCTCGTCGATTTCGCCCACACCGCCTTCGGGCGTCCGACGCCGCTGCCCGTCGTCCTTGACGACGAGGGTACGCCGGCGACGGACGCGGAACTGATCCGGGACGGCATCCTCGTCGGCTATATGAACAGCCGCGAGACCGCCGCGCACTTCGGCATGACGCCGACCGGCAACGCGCGCGCGTGGATGTTCTCCGACGAGCCGCTTATCCGCATGCGCAACACCGCCATCCTCCCCGGGACGGACAAGCTCGCGGACATGATCGCCTCCGTGGACGACGGCTATTATCTCATCGACACGAACAACGGCCAGGCGGACACGACGGGCGAGTTCATGTTCGGCGTGACCTTCGGCTATGAGATCCGCGGCGGGAAGCTCGGACGGGCGCTGCTCGATACGACGATCTCCGGCGTGGCGTTCGAGATGCTGAAAACGGTCGATATGGTCTCCGATACCGTAAAGTGGGACAGCTCCGGCTTCTGCGGCAAGAAGCAGCCGATGCCGGTCGGCCTCGGCGGTCCGGAGCTTCGCTGCCGCGTCATGGTCGGCGGCAAATAACGAAGGAGGAACGGATATGCACGACTTGAAACAGGTCGCCGCCGCGTCGCTCGCGGCGCTCAAAGAAGCCGGCGCCGACAAGGCGCAGTGCACGGCGCGCTGTACCGAGACGCACGAATTCAACGTGGACGGCGGGAAGTTCAGCCTTTTCCGCACGCTTTTTGACAATTCTCTCGCCCTTGCCGCGATCCGCGAGGGGCGGCGCGGCACCGTTTCCGTCAACCGCTTCGACGGGGAGTCGATCCGGCAGACGGCGGAAAACTGCCTGGCGGTCGCCGCCTCCGGCGAGGCGGACGCCGCGTGGGATTTCGCGCCGGAGACGGCGAACGCTTCCTTCACGGACGGCGCGCCCGAAGCGGATCTCGACCGCCTCTTCGACCGCACGGAGGAACTGATGCGCGACATCGGCGCGCGCCACCCGAAGATCCTCATGGAGCAGATGATCGTGGCGCACAAGAAGGTCACTTCCGTCTATGAGAACAGCCTCGGCGCCGCGTATTCCCGCCTGTACGGCTGCTATGAGATCGAGCTGATGTTCTCCGCCCACGAGGGCGAGAAATCCTCCTCCTTCTTCGGTTCTTACGTGTGCACGGATTCGCTCGACGCGCCGTTCATCACGCTCGGCTCCATCGAGGAGGATCTGGCGAACGTGGAACGGCAGATCGACACCGTGCCGCTCGACGGCAAGTTCGTCGGCGTGGCGCTCCTGCCGCCGTCTTCCCTCGGCGAGTTCCTCGGTTCGCTGCTTGAGAATTTCGCGGGCGACTCCGTACTGCTCGACGGCACGAGCCTCTGGAAGGATAAGCTCGGTCAGCGCGTGGCGGATCCCCGCATTACGCTGTCCGCCGCGCCGCTCGATGAGCGCATCGTCTGCGGCGAGCGGTACACCGGCGAGGGCTATCCGAGCGAGAACTACGACGTCATCCGCGACGGCGTGCTCGAGAGCTTCATGCTCTCCGATTACGTCTCCCGCAAGACCGGCCTGCCGCGCGCGAAGAACGCGAGCGGCGCCATCATCATGCACAGCGGCGACAAGCCGCTTTCGGAGATCATCGCGGGGATCGAGCGCGGCATCTGGGTCGGGCGCTTCTCCGGCGGCGAGCCGGGCACGAGCGGCGACTTCTCCGGCGTGGCGAAGAACAGCTTCCTCATCGAGAACGGAAAGATCACGACCGCTTTGAGCGAGACGATGATCTCCGGCAACCTCGCGGAGATATTGAACAACGTCGTCGCCGTCTCCCGCGAGACGGTCGCCGACGGGAGTTCCGTCCTTCCTTACGCCGCGGTCGGCGGCGTCACGGTTGCGGGAAAGTGACCGATCGCTTGTTCCCATCGGGCGGTCCGCCGTTTCGGCGGTCCGCCCTTCTTTTCGTTTTTTTGAGTCCGAAATCGGTCCCGCCGGGGATCTTTTTGCACGATATGGATTGCAATTCCGCAAAAATGATACTATAATATAGAAAGAGAAGGATCGCTTCCGCACCGAAAGGAGAACGCATGCCGACATCTGTTCCGCTGACAAGGGAAGCTTTTGAGGCGCAGTGCGCCGCCGCGTCCGTCGCCCTGCCGTATTCGGAGGACTGCTCCATACTGAACACGCCGATCGGCGTGGGCGGCCGCACGGCGCCCAACCGCATCGCGTATCAGGCGATGGAGGGCTGCGACGGCACGCCGGACGGTCTGCCGGACGAACTGACGCGCCGCCGCTACCTGCGCTTCGCGCACGGAGGACCGGGGATCGTGTGGTTCGAGGCGACGGCCGTATTGCCGGAGGCGCGCGCCAATCCCCGTCAACTCTATATCGACGAAAAGAACTACACGGGCTTCGCCGCGCTCGCGGAGGAGATCCGCGAAACGTGTATGCGGGAGAACGGATACGCGCCGCTCATCTTCATGCAGCTCACGCACTCCGGCCGCTACAGCAAGCCCGAGGGAAAGCCCGCCCCGTGGATCGCCTACAACAACCCGATCTTCGAGGGGGAGCATCCGATCGACGCCTCCCGCATCGTCACGGACGAGTATCTCGACCGGGTGGGGGATAAGCTGGCCGCCGCCGCGCGCCTCGCCGAGAAGGCGGGATTCGACGGCTGTGACGTCAAGTGCTGCCATCGGTATCTCGATTCCGAGCTGCTCTCCGCCTACACGCGTCCCGGCCGCTACGGCGGCTCCTTTGAGAACCGGACGCGCCTGCTCCGCGAGTCCGTGCGCGGGGCGATCGCCCTGTGCGGCTCCGGCTTCCTCGTTTCGACGAGAGTGAATATCTACGACGGCTTCCCCTATCCGTACGGCTTCGGCGTGAGGGAAGGGGAGGGGATCGTCCCGGATTACGCGGAGGCGATCCGCCTCGTGCGCGGCCTTGCCGCCGACGGCGTCGTCATCGCCGACTTGACGATGGGCAATCCGTACTTCAACCCGCACGTGAACCGTCCGTTCGCCTCCGGCACGTACGATCCGCCGGAGCATCCGATGGCGGGCGTCGCCCGGATGCTGACCGGTATCGCCGAGGTCGCGGCCGCCGTGCCCGGCATGCGGGTCATCTCCTCCGGGCTGTCCTATCTCGGCGCGGTATCGCCGCACGTCGCCGCCGCCGCCGTGGAGCAGGGATGGTTCGATTTCGCCGGATACGGCAGGGAAACGCTCGCCTATCCGGATTGCGCGCGGGACATCTGCCGCGAGGGCGGGCTCGATCCGAAGAAGGTCTGCCTCGCCTGCGGCAAATGCACGGAGATCATGCGCACGCCCGGCGGTACGCCCGGCTGTCCCGTGCGGGATCGGGAGACGTATCTGCCGATCTACCGCCGCCAGGTCATGGGAAAATAACGGCACGCGATGCCGGATTACGCAATAACGCAAAACAGGAGGATCATCATGAAGATCGCAGTGATTACCGGCGCAGCCGGCGGGATCGGCTACGCTACCGTGGAAAAATTCGTCGGCGAGGGCTTTGCCGTTGCCGCCATGGATCTCGTGCCCGCGGAGAAAGCGGCGGAGAAGATGGCGCGCTTCGGCGGCAAGGTCACGTATTTCGTCGGGGATCTGAGCGATTCCGACTCCCGCAGGACGTTCGTCGAGGCCGTATATGAGAAATACGGTCACGTGGACGTGCTCGTCAACGTCGCGGGCGTTGCGCCCCGCCAGCGCAACGACATCCTCCACATGACGGAGGAGAGCTACGACTGGGTCATGGGCATCAACGCGAAGGGGACCTTCTTCCTTACGCAGCTTTTCGCCAACCGCATGATCGAGCAGCCGGAGAAGGACGGCGTGCGCGGCTACATCGTCAACATTTCCTCCATGTCCGCCTACACGAGTTCCACGAACCGCGGCGAGTACTGCATCTCCAAGGCCGGCGTGTCCATGATCACGACGCTCTTCGCCGACCGGCTCGCCGAGTACGGCATCATCGTCAACGAGATCCGTCCGGGCATCATCATGACCGGCATGACGGAGACGGTCAAGGCAAAGTACGACCATCTCATAAACGACGTCGGCATCCTGCCGATCAAGCGCTGGGGACAGCCGGAGGACATCGCCCGCGCCGTGTACGCGCTGGCGAGCGGCGCCTTCGGATATACGACCGGACAGTCCGTCGACGTAGACGGCGGCTTCCACATCCAGCGCCTGTGACGCGGGGGAGGAGAACGTCATGACGGAATCCGTGCTTGTCATCGGCAAGCGGCCGTGCCGCGTCGTGTCCCTCAATACCGTGATCGTCGGCACGGGCGCCGCCGGCTTCAACGCCGCACTGCGCCTGCGGGATTACGGGCAGGACGATATCGCCATCGTCACCGAGGGCGTGGAAATGGGGACGTCCCGGAACACGGGATCGGATAAGCAGACGTATTATAAGATGAACCTCTGCGGCGATTTCGCCGATTCGCCGCGGGCGATGGCGGAGGATCTGTTCCGCGGGAAGGCCGTGGACGGCGACATCGCGTACGCCGAGGCGGCGCTCTCCGTCCCCTGCTTCATCCGTCTCGCCGAGCTCGGCGTGCCGTTTCCCGTGAACCGGTACGGTGAGTACGTCGGCTACAAGACGGACCATGATCCGCGCGCCCGCGCGACGAGCGCCGGTCCGCTCACTTCCCGCCTTATGACCGAAGCGCTGGAACGCGCCGTCGGGCGGGCGGGGATCCGGATCTTCGACGGCTGCATGGCCGTTTCCGTCGTGAAGAAGGACGGGGAGGCCGTGGGGCTGCTCTGCCTCGATCTTTCCCGCGCCGCGGATGAGGAGGGGCGCTTCCTGCTCTTCCGCGCGAAGAATATCGTGTACGCTACCGGCGGTCCCGCCGGGATCTATGCGGACACCGTCTACCCCTGCGGGCACAGCGGCGCCTCCGGCGTCGCCTTCGAGGCGGGCGTCCGCGGCAAGAACCTGACGGAATGGCAGTTCGGCCTCGCCTCCGTCAATCCGCGCTGGAACGTCTCCGGCACGTACATGCAGGTGCTGCCGCGCTTCGTGTCCGTGGACGCCGACGGAACGGAGCGGGAATTCCTCGCCGAGTATTTCTCCTCGCCCGAGGAGTGCCTTTCCATGGTCTTCAAGAAGGGGTACGAGTGGCCCTTCGACTGCCGCAAAGCGCTGGAGGGGTCCTCCGTCATCGATCTGCTCGTGTACCGCGAGCGGGTGCTGCGCGGCCGCCGCGTCTTCCTCGACTTCCGCTCCAATCCGTTCGGGATGGAGGACCTCCCCTACGACGCGCTGCGCGAGGAGGCGAGGGAGTATCTGAAAAACGCCGGCGCGTGCTTCGGCACGCCGATCGAACGGCTGACGCACATGAACGCGCCCGCCGTCGAGCTGTATCAGTCCAAGGGCGTGGACATCACGAAGGAGATGCTGGAGATCGCGCTGTGCGCCCAGCACAACAACGGCGGACTGGATATCAATCTCTGGTGGGAGACGAACGTCCCGCACCTGTTCGCCGCCGGCGAGGTCGCCGCGAGCCACGGCGTCTACCGCCCGGGCGGCAGCGCCCTGAACGCCGGACAGGTCGGTTCCATGCGCGCCGCGCAGTATATCGCGTACCGCGGCACGGGCGAGCCGATCGGCGAGGCAGAATTCGCCGCCGCCGCCGCCGGACCGCTCGCGTATCACCGCGCGCTCACGCAGTCCATGCTGACGGGGGAGGATACGGCGTCTGAAATCATGCGCCGTGCCGCCGCCCGCATGACGAAATACGGCGGCGCCATCCGCGATCCGGAGCAGATCGCCGCCGCGCTCACGGAGACGGAGAGGGATCTTGCCAACTTCGCCGACACGGTCCGCGTCGCCTCGCCCGGACAGCTGAGGACGGCGTACCGCCTGCGGGATATGCTCATCTCCCAGCGGATGTACCTGACGGCGATGCGCGAATTCCCCGCCCACGGCGGCGGCTCCCGCGGCTCCGCGATTTACAGCGACGCGGGCGGAGCGTGTCCGCCCGGCTTTGACGACAGCTTCCGCTTCCGCCTCGACGACGGGGCGCTGGACGGCTCCGTCCAGCTCGTCTCCTACGGTGAGAACGAATGCGGCGTGAGCTGGCGTCCCGTGCGCCCTCTGCCGGAGGGCGGCGGATTTTTCGAGAACGTATGGCGCGCCTACCGGGAGAATAAGAACATCTACTGATTTCGCTTCCCGTGCGCCTGCTCCCGCAGACGGAAAGGAGGGTCCTGCCATGAAAAAACTGACGGCGGCGGTGCTGATCCTGCTGCTTTTAGCCGGCGTTTCCGGAACGGCGTATTCCGCCGTCCCCGGCGAGATCATCGGTGCGGTATTGTATACGGACGTCGTCGCGTATATCGACGGTTATCCGATCCGTTCCTACAACATCGCATGGAACACGTACATCGTCGCAGAGGATCTGATGCAGTACGGTTTCTCCGTCCGTTGGATCCCGGAAGAGGAGAAGCTCGTGATCGATCCGGAGCACCTCGGGACGCCGGATACCTATTCCGCCTCCTACGTGCCGGAGAAGAACACGCACGTCGCCGGGGAATACGCGATGCCGTACCTGTATACGAATATCACGACGTGGATCGGGGAGAAGCAGATCACCGGCTACAACATCGGCGGATATACGTGCATCTGGATGGACGACCTCGCCGCGGTCTTTGCCGAGACGTTCATCTGGGATCCGTCCACGATCACGCTGCGCATGACGACGCGCACGCCTGCGCTGGCCGGGACGTCGCTTCTCGCGGCGGATGCGCGCGGCCGCGTCCCCGCTGCTGAGCTGAGCGTTTCCGATGCGATCGGCAGCGTGATCGAGGCATGCGCGGGGCAGGGCGGCTCCTCCGCGTCGGCTGAGCTGCGTTCCGCGTTCGGCGAGGAGAACGTTGCGTACACGACGGATATGTGGCGGCGCTACGCGCAGCTCTTTTGGTATGAGATCACTTCTTCCCGCCTCACGGCGGAAGGGAACGCCGAGGTGGACGTTTCCGTCTCCTCATGGAATTTCCCGGCGGCGTACGACCGCTTTGCGGCGTTTTACGAGGAACAGCGCGCCGCCGGTGTGCCGTTTGACAAAAATTCGGTCGTGAGGCTGCTTCTGCAGTATTTGGGCGATCCGCAGCAGGAGATCTATCGGCGCTTTTTCACCGTGACCGTCACGGAACGCGGCGGACAGCTCTATCTCGCCGATACGGCGGCGAACCGCGCGTTCCTGAACGGGCTGTACGGCGACTTTTTCCTGCTTCTGTCGAGAACGCTCGCCTGATTTTCACGATTTGCGAAAAAAATCCGAAATACCTCTTGCATTTCGCGCCTTCCTGTGTTATAATAATACCGCTTCGGGGGTATAGCTCAGCTGGGAGAGCGCTTGAATGGCATTCAAGAGGTCGCGGGTTCGATTCCCACTATCTCCACCATGAAACGGAAAAGGGCACCTTTGGTGCCCTTTTCCGTTTCATCATGAAGCTGAGCGAATCTGAACCCTGCGCGTCGCATCGGCTGACGAACGCCCTCGCTTCACACCGGCGAAGCGCGGGCTTCAGATTCCCGCCGCATCATTTTCCCCCCCAACCGGATCAAAAAGCCCTATCCCGCGCCTTTTTGCGCCCCGCTTCGGCAGAATACGTAACAGTGCGCTGTGATGTCCCTCTGTTTTTTGACAGTATTCCGTCTTGTATTCCCGGACGATTTCGAGTATAATAATAAACGGGGTATTATACGCATCGTGCCGGGATGCCGCATCGGCGGGATCCGGCGCGGATCAGCGGCCGCCCATACGCCTGAGACAAGACGGGTTTCCGCAGGAGGAGAACATGACGGACACATATCGTCTCGCGGGGCTCTGCATCCGCGTGACTTCGGTGTACGGCAGCGTGCACCGGCTCTGCCGCGATTACCGCGCGGAGGCCGCGGCAGACTTCGCCGTCGAGACCACGCGCGAGGATATCGACTTCGAGCGGCAAAAGTCCGCTCAGGCGGACGCGCCGCGCGTCTCGGACGGATATCTCGAAACGCTGGCGGTCTACCGGAAGATCGCCGAAAAGCTCCCGGCGTACGGCACCGTGCTCATGCACGGCTCGTGCGTGGCGGTGGACGGGGAGGGATATCTCTTCCTCGCGCCGTCCGGGACGGGAAAATCGACCCACACGCGTCTCTGGCGGGAATTGTTCGGCGGCCGCGCGCTCATGGTGAACGACGATAAGCCGCTCGTGCACGTCGGGGACACCGAGACGCTCGCCTGCGGTACGCCGTGGGACGGAAAGCATCATCTGAGCGCGAACGTCGCCGTTCCGCTGCGGGCGATATGCCTGCTCGGACGTGCGGCGGAGAATACGATTTCTCCGATCTCCGCCTGCGAGGCATTCCCGACGCTCGTGCGGCAGACCTACCGTCCGGCGGATCCCGCAGCGCTCGATAAGACGCTGACGCTCCTGGACCAAATGAAAACGACCGTCCGCTTTTTCCGCCTCGGCTGCAACATGGAGCCGGAGGCGGCGCGGATCGCCTATGAAGGAATGAAAGGATGAAAGGATCGACATGAAACTGAGCAAGGATTACATTCTGCACACGTCGGACGGGGAGACGATCCTCGTCCCTACCGCGAACGCGTCGTTCTCCGGGATCGTCCGCGGCAACAAAACGCTCGGCGCGGTGTTGGGGCTGCTCCGTGAGGAGACGACGGAAGCGGAGATCGTTGATGCGATGAAAAAGCGCTTCGACGCGCCGAAGGACACGATCGCACAGGACGTGCGGCGGGTCCTCGACGGTCTGCGGAAGATCGGCGCGCTCGAGGAATGAGCGCATCGCCGGATCCCCCCGCCGCATACTTGCCGACGCACGCGAACGTCGGCACAACGCGCCGCCGCTGCTTCGGCAGCGGCGGCGCGTTTGTGCGGGCAAAAGGGGACCGTCGGCGCCGTCCGGATGCTTTTTGACAAAATTATTAAAATTTATCTTGTTTTAATTTTTTATTGTGATATAATTTGATATGAAAGACCCCTTGCCATAAATTATCATATCGGAGGAATCACGATGAAAAAGACGCTTACCGCGATGCTGCTCCTTTTTGCTCTGCTGCTTTCCGCATGCGGAGGTACGGGCGGGACCGTACCGCCTGAGAATGCCGGGACCGATGCCGGGACAGCCGCCCCCGAGACCGCGGCGCCCGAGACCGAACCGACCGCGGCGCTTTGGGCCGACCTTCCGAAGACGGATCTGGAAGGAATGGCGTTCGTTTTCCTCGAATCGGAACGCGCCGCGGATACCGGCGCGACGTTCCCGCACGGCGACGCCGAGACGATCACGGCGAACAGCATCAACGACGCGATCTACAACCGCAACCGGGCGGTCGAGGCGTATCTGAACTGCAAGATCTCCACCATCGTGGAGAGCGGGAACGTAAAGAACAAGGTCCTGGATAACGTAGACGCCGGAGACGATACCTATACCGCCGTGCTCAGCGATCCTCTGACCATGATCGATCTGTCTCTCGAGGACGCGCTGTTCAATCTCCGCAATATCGATACCGTAAGGCTCGATAAGCCGTGGTACAACCAGAAGCAGGTCGACACCTTTACCATCAAGAACAGGCTCTATTACGTGTGCGGGGATATCGCCTACTCGACTTTGATGTTCGGCGCCTGCATGATCTATAACGTCGATCTTGCCGAGCGGATCAATCTTCCGTATATCTACGATATCGTCATGAACGGACAGTGGACGATCGACCGTATGACCGAGATGACGGCCGGCGCCACGGTGGATCTGAACGGCGACGGGGAACTGCTCGAAAAGGACGACCAGTTCGCCTTCGTTATCGGCGACTGGGGAAATCTGATGAATTTCCAGTATTCCTCCGACGAGTGCTTCATCCGTTACGACGCGGCGCAGGACGAGTTCATCGACGCCTTCAATATCGATAAGATGTCTTCGCTGCTCGAAAAGATGAACCGTCTCTTCAACGACGACAACCGCGGGCTGAAAGTTACGGACTATACGGCGGCGTTCAATACCTGCCGCGTGCTGATCCGTACTGCGTACGTCGGCAGCTGCGTCAACCATCGGGATATGGCGGACACCTTCACGCCGATCCCGTATCCGAAGTATGACGAAGCGCAGGACGGCTACCGCTCCATGCTGACCGGCTCCGTTCTGATGCTCGGCATCCCGGTCACGGTCGCCTCGGCTGAGAACGCGGGGCTCGTGATCGAGGCGCTCTCCGAGCACAGCGCGGGAGAGCTGAACGACGCGACCTACGAGCGCGTGCTCTCGTATCAGACCATGCGGACGGAGGACGCGCTCGACATCCTGAAGGTCATCCACAAGAGCCTGATCGTGGACTTCGGCTATCTGACCCTGAAAGGATCCGGGCAGCAGCTCCGCTGGGTCGTCGGCGATCTTGTCAAGGCGAAGAGCACGGACGTCGCGTCCTTCCACGCGAAGTACGAGGACGCCGTGATGAAGTTCTACGACGATCTGCTGACGAAGTACGAAAAGCTGAATTGAGGAAGCGTCGGATCATTCAGGTTAACGGAGGAGATTTCGGGTATTCATGAAGGTCTGTATCATCCAACCGTTTTATTCGGAAAAATACGAGGACGCCGGGGCGTGCTTTGCCGACATGCTCCGCCTGATGGACGAGTGCGACGACACGCTCGATCTGATCGTCCTGCCGGAATACTGCGACATCCCCGTAAAAACGCCCGACGCCGAGGCATTCAGGCGGTGCATCGAAGAGTTCCGCCCGATCCTTTCCCGGAAGATCCCGGCTCTGGCAAAGCGCTGCGGCGCGCTCGTCTTCGCCAATTACGCGTCTCCGACGGAGAACGGATACAAAAATACCACCCATGCATTCGACCGCTCCGGTCGGGAGATCGGCCGATACGATAAGGCGCATCCGGCTCCCTCGGAAACAAAGACCGCCGAGCAGGGCGGCAACGGTCTCGACTGCGCGTACAGTTATTCCTATGCGAAGCCGTATATTCTGGAAGCGGAAGGGCTGCGCATCGGCTTTCTGACCTGCTACGACTTCTACATGTATGAAGAGTTTCCGCAGATCGCACGGGAGAACGTCGATATCGTCGTCGGCTGTTCGCATCAGAGAACGGATACCCACCACGCGCTCGAAGTCATCGGCGAATTTCTCGCGTACAACACGAACGCGTATCTGATCCGCTCCGCGGTCTCGATGGGCGCGGACTCGCCCGTCTGCGGATGCAGCATGGTCGTTTCCCCGAAGGGCGAGATGCTTCTCAACATGAAAAACGACGTCGGTCTCGGCGTCTGCGAGATCGACGTGAACGAGAAGTATCTCAAACCGGCGGGATATCTCGGTGCCCTGAGATCGCACCACGACTATATCGAGGAGGGCCGCAGACCGTGGCTGTACAGACCGGCGGGCAGCATGATGATCCCCAGCGACGATCTTCTGCCGTACCCGCGGATCTGCGCCCACCGCGGCTTCAATACCGTCGCGCCGGAGAACAGTATGCCGGCGTTCGGCGCGGCGATCGCGCTCGGCGCCGAAGAGATCGAGTTCGATCTGTGGTCGACGAAGGACGGGGAGCTCGTCTCCATCCATGACTGTGATCTGGAACGGGTGTCCGACGGGACGGGCAAGGTGTGGGACTACACCTACGACGAGCTTCTGCGATTCGATTTCGGGAAAAAGTGCGGGGACGCGTTCGCGGGACTGCGCATCGTCCGGTTTGAGGAGATCCTGCGGAAGTTTGCCTGCACGGTCATCATGAATATCCACGTAAAGATCTGGGACGTCGACTCCATGGATCATCAGTATCGGCGGATCTCCGATCTGCTTCATCAGTACGACTGTCACAAGCACTGCTACATGATGGGCAGTACGGACAGGTCGTTTGCCGAATTCCGCAGGATCGCGCCGGACGTCAATCTGTGCGTCGGATGGGACGGAAACAAAACGGACATGCTGTCCATGGTCGACCGCGCCGTCGCTCTGGGCGCCGAGAAGATCCAGCTTTTCAAGCCGTATTTCGACCAGACGACCGTGGACGCCGCGAAGGCGCACGGCATTCGGACGAACGTGTTCTATGCGGACGATCCCGAAGAAGCGAGGCGGTACGCGGAGATGGGCATCGACTGTATCCTGACGAACGATTATCTCAGGATCAGAAACGCGCTGAAAAAGTAACCGGAACGGGAAAGGAAAAGGATCTGTCCGTGCGCTAAGACGGATAAAGAACAAGAGGGACGTCCATTTGGACGTCCCTCTTGTTCACAATGAAGCAACGGGGATCTGAAGCCCGCGCTTCGCCGGTGTGAAGCGAGGGCGTTCGTCAGCCGATGCGAAGCGCAGGGTTCAGATTCGCTCAGCTTCATGATGAAACGGAAAAGGGCACCTTTGGTGCCCTTTTCCGTTTCATGGTGGAGATGGCGGGAATCGAACCCGCGTCCGAAAATCTCTTGACGTGACCTTCTCCGGGTGCAGAATATCATTTGAATTTCCCGGCGGCGGCGCCGGTATTCAGGCTCCGCCGTGCGGTAGCTTTTTGATGCATGACCGATGCAAAAGCAAACTCACGGTTCACGTTCGCTGCTGATTTTACGCCTGCCGAGGTGCCGCAGCCCTCACGTCGGAGACGGGCGGCTGAAAAGCCGCGCGCTGCCCTTAGGCAGCAGCCAGTTCAGTAGTGTTGGCGTTTAATTGAAGTTGGAGATGATTTGAGAGGTTCTCCGACCTCTACCCGCTTATCACGCCTCAAAATCCCCGTCGAAACCTTTACACCCCCATAATTTTCATCGCCCGCGTTACTCGCGCGCGCCTTCCTTGACGGCGCGCGCCATGTCGCGTCCCGCCTGCTTTTTCGCGTCGGTTTCCCGCTTGTCGTAGAGCTTTTTGCCGCGGCAGACGCCGAGCTCCACTTTTACGTTCGACCCGGAAAAGTACAGAGAAAGCGGAACGAGCGTGTACCCCTTGCGCGAGACCAGTTCGTGCAGCTTCAAGATCTCCCGCCGGTGCATGAGGAGCTTTTTGTCCCGCAGCGGATCCCGATTGAAGATATTGCCTTTTTCATAAGGGGAGATGTGGATGCCCGTCGCCCAGAGCTCGCCCGCACGGATCTCGCAGTAGGAATCCTTCAGATTGACCTGTCCGGCGCGCAGGCTTTTGACCTCCGTCCCGAAGAGAGCGATACCGGCCTCGTACTTTTCCTCGACGAAATAGTCGTGGAACGCCTTGCGGTTCTGCGCGATGCTTTTGTGTCCGGATGCGTTGTTCTGTGCCAAGCCGACCTCCTCCCTTCCGCGGACGTGCGCCGCTTACGCGGCGTATATAGTATATCATATTCTAAGACAATATTCAAGAGGCAAAAAAGAAGTCCGGGCGATCTTTGCCGCCCGGACGCTTTTTCTTTTATTCTCCGGATCCCTTGGAGAGCGTTTCCGTGATCGGAACGGTGACGGTCTGCGCATAGCAGGAGAAGACCTGTTCCACCTTTTCCGGCGCGGGCGCTTTCGTGATCAGGCTGACGAGCGGCACGATGACGAGCCCGCCGAGCATGGCGAAGGCGCCGCAGTTGATCGGGCTTTTCAGCACGTCGGGGAAGATCGAGGGGAGGAAAGTGTTGAGCAGCATGACGCCGGAACCCCAGAGGAAGCTGACGGCGCACGCCGGCTTCGTCGTCCGCTTCCAGTACAGACTGTAGAGGAACGGGGCGAGGAAGGAGCCGGCGAGCGCGCCCCACGACAGACCCATGAGCTGCGCGATGAACGCGATCTTGTACCGGTACTGCAGGATGGCGATTACGGCGGAAATGAGGATGAACACGCCGATGAACACACGGATCGTGATCAGGTTTTTCTTTTCGCTGTTCTTTTTATAGATCGTCGGCGCGATGAAGTCGAGCGTCAGCGTGGAGGAGGAGGTCAGAACGAGCGAGGAGAGCGTGGACATCGAGGCGGAGAGGACGAGGATCAGCGTGATGCCGATGACGAAGGGCGAGAGGCGGGAGAGCATTTCGGGGATGATGGCGTCGTAACCCTCCGCCGCGACGTCCACCGGGAAGATGCGTCCGAAGCCGCCGAGGAAGTAGCAGCCGCCGGCGACGATAATGGCGAAGATCGTGGAGATCACCGTTCCGGTGTGGATCGACTTTTCATCCTTGATCGCGTAGAACTTCTGCACCATCTGCGGCAGACCCCACGTGCCGAGCGAGGTCAGGATGACGACGCCCGCGAGGCTGAACGGATCCGGTCCGAAGAAGGAGTTGAACACGCCGGGGATATCGGAGACGGATTCATCGGAGACGGCGGCGAGCGCGGCGAGCGAGCCGGTCAGACCGCCGTTGATCATGAGCACCGACGCGACGATGCGCACGATGCCGAAGCGCATGATGATGCCCAGGATGAAGTCGTTGACGGCGGTCGCCATATATCCGCCGGCGATGACGTATACGGCGGTCAGCACCGCCATCACGGCGATGCAGATCGTGTAATCGACGTCGAACGCCATGCCGAACAGGCGGGAGAGGCCGTTGTACAGCGAGGCGGTGTAGGGGATCAGGAAGACGAAAATGATGAGCGAGGCGGCGAGCTTCAGGGCGGGCGAGGAGAAGCGCTGTTCAAAGAACTGCGGCATCGTCGCCGAGCCGAGATGCTGCGTCATGATGCGCGTGCGCCGTCCGAGCAGCACCCACGCGAGCAGGGAACCGATGAAGGCGTTCCCCAGTCCGATCCACGTGGAGGCGACGCCGAAGCGCCATCCGAACTGGCCGGCGTATCCGACGAAAATAACGGCGGAGAAGTAGGACGTGCCGTAGGCGAAGGCGGTCAGCCACGGACCGACGCTGCGGCCGCCGAGCACGAAGTTGTTCACGTTCGCGGCGGAGCGGCGGTAGTACAGACCGACGGCAAGCATCACGGCGAAAAAGACGAGCAGCAGAATGATTTTGATCAGCATACGTTCCTCCTGAAATGAGAAGCAGGGCAGCCGTCTGTGCAACACAGCAAGGCCGCCCTGACTCCGGTACAGCGAAGCATCAGCTTCGGCGCAGAGGAGAACGCAGGCAGCCTCCCGCATAATAATAGCGGTAATCGCGGCAATACGGCATAGCGGCATCCTCCTTTGCGTTATCGTGAATATTATAACGCATGTCCCGCGAAATGTCAACAGAATTATGAATTTTTATTAATCATATCTTTCATATCTTTTCCGCCCGGCGCGAGGAGCTCGTCCAGCGCGGAGTCTCCCCAGATGGGCTGCCAGTCGCGGCGGAACGCTTCCAGCGCCAGATCGGTCATGGGATGGGACGCCATGGCGCAAAAAGTCTCCGGCGTTACGGTCACGGCGCGGGCGCCCGCTTCCATGACCTCCTCGATCTGTCGGATATTGCGGAAGCTGGCGCACAAAAGCTTTGCACGGGAGCCGTCGGCGGCAAGGAGCGAAGCCGCCGCGCGGACGAGCTCCGCGCCGCCGCCGCAGACGGTGTCGAAGCGGTTGATGTACGGCGCGACGTAATCGGCGCCGCAGGCGGCGGCGAGCATCGCCTGCTGGGGCGAGAAGACGGCGGTCACCGTCACGGCGAAGCCGGCATCTTTCAGAAGCGGTACGGCGCGCAGGCCGTCCGGCGTGGGAGGTACCTTGACGGCGAGCCGCCCGCCGACGAGCGCCCGCACCGCGTCCGCCTCGCGCAGTATCCCCTCCGTGTCCGGGGAGACGGGCTCGAAGTGGAGGAGACGTTCGCTGCCGATCGCCGCGCGGAGCGCGGTGAATACGGCGCGGAGATCGCCGCCGACGCGGCTGAGGATCGTCGGATTCGTCGTGACGCCGGCGACGGGGAAGGAGCGGCAGACGTCGGCGACGGCGCGCGCGTCGGCGCTGTCGATGAAGTATTCCATGGACGGTGTTCCTTTCATGTTCTTCGGACGGTGGATGCGGCGGGCATCACCGGCGGCGTGCGGAAGATCAGAACGCATATTTTTCGTGCGTGCGGGCATGCTGACAGCGAAAACGCTTCCGCCGACGGGCGGAAGCGATCCGGGATCGGAGGGTGAGATATGGGATGGATCGCGTTTTTCGCGGGACTGTTCATCGGCGGTGCGGTTGGGATCACGGTGATGTGCCTGCTCAGCGTCAGTGCGGCGGAGCCGCGCCGGGAGGAGCGGGAGAGGAGACGGGGATGACTCAGAAATCGCTTTTCTCCTCGTCCTCGCCGTCCTTTTGCGGCGTGACCCGTACGCTGAGCTTCGTTACGCAGAGATCGTCCATTTCCGCGACGACGATGTACAGATTCTTATAGGAAAAGCTGTCGCCGACGTGGGGATCGGAGGCGCACATTTCCGTTGCCCAGCCGCCGAGCGAGGTGTACTCCGAGTCGAAGTCCCGCGTGTCCACGTCGAGCTCCTCGAAGAAGTCGTATACGTTCATGTCGGCGACCGCCTCGTAGGTATTCTCGCCGGTTTTCGTCATTTCGTGGACGATCTCGTCCGTCTCGTCCCAGATGTCGCCGACGATCTGCTCGAGGATGTCCTCCAGCGTCACGATGCCGAGCGTGCCGCCGTATTCGTCCATGACGACGGCGAGGTGGATCTTGCGGCGGCGCATTTCCTCGAGCGCCGCGGGGAGCTTCATGGTCTTGTGGAAGAAGCATGGCTCGATGAGCAGCGATCCGATATCGACCGCTTTGTTTTCGGAGTATTCTTTCAGATAATGGTTCAGGTACAGGATCCCGATGATGTCGTCCCGCGTGTCGCGGTAGACGGGCAGACGGGAATAGGGCGACTCGAGCACCGTTTCGAGGATCTCGTCCGGCGTGTCCTCGATATCGATGGCGGTCATGTCGGTGCGGGGCGTCAGGATCTCCGCGAGCGTCGTATCGGAGAATTCGATGGCGGACTGGAGCAGATCGCTCTTGTCCTCGTCGATGACGTCTTCTTCCTCGGCGGTCTCGATGATGGAGACGAGCTCGTCTTCGGTGACGGAGGGCGCGTTTTCCTCCGATTCCTTCCCCCACAGGCGCGAGAGGAGATCCACCGCGCCGACGGTCAGGTAAACGACGGGGCTGAGGATCCCCATGAGGATGCGCAGAGGGATCGCGCAGAAGCGGGATACCTTCTCGGCGTGCTCCTTGGAGAGCACCTTCGGCACGATCTCGCCGAAGATGAGGATCATCACCGTCATGACGAGCGTGGCGAGCGCCGCGCCGACGCCCTTCTCGCCGGGGAAGAGATCCATGGCGATCACCGTGGCGAGGGCGGACGCGGCGATATTGACGAGATTGTTCCCGATCAGGATCGTGGAGAGGATCCGGTCGAAGTCGGAAAGGATCCGGCAGGCCGCCGCCGCCGTTTTGCTGCCTTCCTCCGCCGCTTTTTTCATGCGGATCATGTTCACGGAGGTGAGGGCGATCTCGGAGCCGGAGAAGAAGGCGGAGCAGAGCAGGCATACGAGGATGCCGACGTAGGCGAGCATCATGACGCGTCACCTCTCTCCGGCGCGCCGTCCGGGAGCGGCGCGGGATCGTTTACCTTGACGTCGAGCGAGACGATGCGTCCTTCGCTCATGCTTTCGACGCGGAGCGTCAGGGAGCGGTAATCGACCTCCTCGTCTTCCTCGGGCACGTGCCCATAGCACGAAAGCGCCCACGCCTGCACCGGATACTGGAGAATGGAGCGGTCGGGGCATTCGTACCCCATGCGCGAGAACGCCTCGCCGACGCGGAGCGTGCCGCTGACGCGGAAGCGGTTCCCGCCGAGTTTGATGAACGATTCGTCGACGACGTCGTCCTCGTCCCAGATCTCGCCGACGAGTTCTTCGAGGAAGTCCTCGACGGTGATGAGCCCGACGGTCCTCCCGCCGTCGTCCTGGACGATGGCGAGGCTGATCTTGTTCTGCGTCATCCGTTTGAAGAGATCGCCGATCTCCTCCTCCGGCGACACGAAGAACGGCGGCGCCATGAGCGCGCGCACGTCCGGCGTCCCCGTGCGGATCGATTCCTTCAGGTATTTTCGTATGGAGAGCACGCCGACCGCGTTGTCCGGTCCGCCGTCCCAGACGGGGAGGCGGGAGTGCTTCGCCTCGCGGATGCGGGCGAGCAGCTCCTCAGGCGTCATATGTACGTCCACGGCGACGATATCGTCCCGTGCGGTCAGGATATCGGCGACGGTGGTGGTCGGGAATTCCATCGCGGACTGGAGCAGCTCGCTCTGGTCCTCGCTCATGCCGCCCTCCTCCTCGACCGTCTCGATGATGGTGGAGAGCTCCTCCTCCGTGACGGTCGGCGCGTCCTCCTTCTTGAAAAGGCGCGTCACGAGGCGGCTTACGCCCATAAACAGAAAAGTTACCGGGGCAAGGAGCTTCATCAGCACACGAAGCGATCCGGAAAGACCGAGCGCCACCTGCGTGCTGTTCGCGGCGGCGTAGCTTTTCGGGATCATTTCGCTGAGGAAGAACACGATGACCGTGGTAACGAGCGTGGCGTAGACCACGGCGTTTTCGCCCCACAGCGTCGCAGCAATGAGTGTGGCGATGGAGGAACAGCCGATATGCAGCACGTTCGTCCCGATGAGGATCGTCGTGAGCGCTCGGTCGAAGCTGTTCGATATCGCCGCTGCGCGCTGGGCGCGTTTGTCGCCGGAGTCCGCCAGATTTTTGATTCGGATCTTATTGAGTCCCGCGTAGGCGCTTTCCGCACAGGAAAAATAGGCGGCAAAAGCCACGCAGAGGAAAAAGGCCGCAAACAGCATAACGTGGTCGCTTATGCCGTCGGACGCCAGAAGCATAATATGGTCGCTTATGCCGTCGGATAAAATAACGTACCAACTCCCGTATGATGAGGATTCTGCATAAATACCGCAGTATATCAGTTAGTATACCCGATTCCGCCCCGTTTGTCAATAGGATCGGGCAAAAATCGTCCGGATTTTGCGCCGGCGCGCGCGCTTCACCGCAGGATCTTCTCCCCGTCGAAGAGCATGACGCCGTACCCGCTCCCGACGCTGCCGCCGGCGCAGACGCGCTCGGCGTAGGCGCGGCGCAGGCGCGTGTCGCGCGGCCACGTTTCGGGCGGCCGGGAGGCGGCGGGACCGTAGATGCGCCACGCGTTGTGGAAATTCGGGTCCACGTCGGAGGAAATGATGTCGAAATCGCTCATGAAAGCGAGGATATGCGATTCCGGAGGAAGAAATTCCCGCTGACCGGGGTACATCAGCCACGAAGAGCATATGATGGGAGTGACGTCCGGATAACGCCAGCGGAAGAACGCGTGCGCGCGGCGGTAGGAATCCATGCGCGCTTCGTCCGTCAGCGGCGGGCCGGAGGGGATGTGGATCTTGAGCACGTCGTCCCCCTGGCGGAGCGTGATCCCCGCCCGGGTATATTCCTCCGCGCGGAATTTCGTGAATTCATACTCGAAGCGGCCGATGCCGAAGAGACCGAATGCGAAGAAACGCGCGACGAACATGACGGACGAAAGCCCCCGCACCCCGCGGTTGATCACGCATTCCGTGTACTTGCTGCGCATGTCGCGCATCGAGTCCCAGTAGATCGCTTCGTCGATCCCGCGCGTGCGGTACATCTCCCGGAGCGGTTCGGCGCAGAGAGAGAGCAAAAACAGGTGCGACGCCTCCGGGCAGAGCCCCGTGCGCGCGCCGACCGCGGCGACCTCGCCGAGGAACGCGTCGCTGTCGTCCATATAGGAGCAACTCAAAAACCGCGTCGCAAAGACCGGCGTCTCCGGCTGCTCAAGGAAGGGACGCGCGTCTTCCAGCAGGACGGGAACGTCGGTCTCCGGGAGTCCGATCTTGTTCCAGAATGAAGAGAGCCAGGACAGAGTCATCGCGGGATCCTCCTTCGATCATGCGCGGGGAACGCGCCGGCGGCAGCCGACGTGCTTTTGATTTTCGCGTACATTATAGCACTTCTGCGGCGGGATGTCCATAGCCGGGGGCGGTTTTTTTGCTTCCTATACAAGTTTTTCTCTCCCGGCGGTCGATTTTTGCGCAAATCCGAAAATATGAAAAAATCGGGAAAAGCTATTGATTTTAGCGGAAATATTTGATATACTATAAGTAATGAAAGGAGTCCCCGTACGATCGGGGATCCTTCTGAAATTGCAGGAAGAATCGGGAGCGGTACTATGAAATCTTGTGACGTCACCATCATCAACAGCGTCGGGCTGCACGCCAGACCCGCCACCTTCTTTATCCAGAAGGCGAATACCTACCGCAGCTCGATCTGGGTAGAGAGAGAAGATCGGCGTGTGAACGCGAAGAGCCTGCTCGGCGTGCTTTCGCTCGGGATCGTCAAGGGCACGACGATCACGCTGATCGCGGACGGATCGGACGAGGAGGAGGCCCTTGCGGGACTCAGCGCGCTGATCAAGTCGAGCTTCAACGAATAATCGGCGATCGTATCGGTATCTGCCGGGCCCGCTTCGGGTCCGGCAGTTTCGTATTCCGCCCGGCGCGGCCGAAACAAAAAGACGGAGGAGACGGGATGGACGGAACAGAGGAACGGCGGGCATCCGCGCAGACCGAGGCGACGCTTGCCGCGCTGCGGGAGAAGGCGGCGGCGCTCCCGCGTTCCCCCGGCGTGTACATCATGCACGCCGCATCGGGCAAGGTGATCTACGTCGGCAAGTCCCGTTCGCTGCGCGACCGCGTATCCCAGTATTTCCACGGTGCGCACGACGTCAAGACCGCCCGGATGGCGGGCAGCGTCCGCGACTTCGAGTTCATCGTGTGCGACACGGAGATGGAGGCGCTCGCGCTGGAGAACCGGCTCATCAAGCAGTACGCGCCGAAGTACAACATCAAACTCAAGGACGCGAAATCGTATCCGTATATCCGCCTGAGCATGGAGGAGGCGTATCCGCGCCTCTCCATGGCGCGCCGCCGCGAGGCGGAGGGAAGTCTCTATTTCGGACCGTATTCCGGCGTTTCCACGGCGTTCTCGATCATCCGCACCGTGGAGGGCGCGCTCGGGCTCCCCTCCTGCCGCCGCGTCTTCCCGCGCGATATCGGGCGGGATCGCCCCTGCCTGTACCGGCAGATGGGCAAATGCGTCGGCGTCTGCGCGGGCGACGTCACCGAGGAGGAATACGGCGCGCTCGTGCGCTGCGCCGTGCAGATTTTGCGCGGCGGGACGCGGGACGCCGTCGCCGCGCTGCAGGCGCGGATGGAGGAGGCGTCGGAGG
>JAEEYP010000017.1 GCA_016288155.1 Clostridiales bacterium
ACATCCGTTATTTTGGCAACCGCGCGGCGCTCTTTGCGGAATAAGGGAGCGCGGAAATATAAGAAAAGGAGTATTATCATGGCTGAAGATTCGGTCAACTACGCGGAGTATACCGTAGAGAAAAAACCGGAGGGCAAGAACCTCAAAAAGCGCCTCGCGCTGATCGCGCTTTACATCGCTGTCGCGGCCGCGTTCGTTGTGGTCATCGTTCTCACTCAGGGCGGCGGCGCAGTATGGGCGACGGTCGTCGTTCCGATGTACATTGCTCTCATCTGGTTCACCCAGCGTCTGGTGCGCGAGGACCGCAAATACGAAGTTGCAAACGCCAAGCTCGTCATCTCCGAACTGAACGCGAGCGGCAAGGGTACCGTCGTCTCCGACGATCTCATTTCCGCCTACTCCATCATCGCCCCCACGACGGACGAGTACAAGGACAAGTGGTCCGTTGCCGATGAGATCAAGGATTTCCGCGGCGACTCGAAGAGTCCGGACTCCTATTTCGCGCGCCTCGAGAAGGACGGCAAGAGCACCGTCGTGCTGTTCGAGGTCACGAACAAAATGCTCAAGGTCATGAAGTTCTACAATTCGAAGGGCACCGTCGTGACCGAGGTCAGACGGTAAGCTCTGTGCGCATAAAACTCCCTTCCCCCGCGTAAACTGATCCGAAGCGCGGGGGGATCGCCCCCGTTCCGATCACAGAAACGGGGGATCTTATCATGCCGCTCAAGCCTTCGTCCCGCACCGGAATTCGTCGGCGCGTCCGCCAGGCGTCGGCACTCGCGCTCCTGCCGCTTGCTCTCCTGTTGATTTTCACCGCGCCGCTGTGCGCGTCGTGCGGCAAAAAAGCCCGGCAGGACGCCCTCTCCCGGCTCGCCGCGTCGGACGCCGCATTCACGGTTTGTTTTCCGTCCTGCGCGGCGGACCTGCCGGACGTGATCTGCTCGGGTGAGAAGACCGGCTCCGTCGTGACGCTGACCGTCCGCTCTCCCGAACGCTCGGCGGGCGTGAGCGTGCGCGCGGACTGCTCTCCCCATGCGGCGCGGGTCGTGATCCTTCCCTCCCCTGCCGGCGACGAAGAGATCCCCGTGACGGAAGAGGCGGCGGCGTTTTTGCTTTCCGTGTTCCGCGGGCTCTGCGGAGCACAGGAACCTTTAGAGACAAAAGGCGTTTTTGCGCTCCCCGCCGTGAAGAAGACCCCGGACGGGCGGGGGACCGAAATCGCCTTTTCCTCCGCAGTGCTGACGCTCGGGGAAAGCGGCATGCCCGAAAGTGTGCGGGCGGCCGACCTCGGCGGCGGCACACGGGTCGTCCTCTTTGAGGATTACCGACTCAGATCGTGATTTTTCAGGAAGTTGAAACGGATATGAAGCACAAAAACACGGCGTATATTTCGAGAGAAGCCCTCAGACAGAATTATCTTGCGATCGACAAAATCGTCGCGGAGCAGTCCGCGGCGCAGGGCGCGAAAAAGCCCCGCGTCATCTGCGTCGTCAAGGCGGACGGCTACGGGCACGGCATCGCGGCGGTCGCCGGTACGCTCGGCGGCGCGGGCTGTGATTTCTTCGCGGTCTCGTCCGAGGATGAGGCGGTGGAGCTGAGAGAAATCGAAAATCGGAACGGACGGCACCCGGACATTCTGATCCTCGGGCACATCATGCCGGAGAACGTGGGCGAGATGATCGAAAAGGACATCACCTGCGCCTGCGTGTCGCTCGACAACGCGCGGGAGCTTTCGGAAGCGGCCGCCCGGTACAGCCGCCGGGAACGCGCCGCCGACCGGCTGAAGATCCACATCAAGCTCGACACGGGCATGAACCGCGTGGGCTTCCCCGCGGACGAGCAGCGTCAGGAAAAGACGGTGCGGGAGATCGAAGAGGTCTCGGCGGACGAGAACCTTGCCGTCTGCGGCATTTTCACGCATTTCTCCTGCGCGGACGACGAGCTCATGGACGGGCGCACCCTCAGCGGATACGAGATCTTCGGGGGTTATACCGGGCTGCAGCTCATGCGCTACCGCGCTGTGACGGACGAGCTCATGCGCCGCGGAGTGGACGTGGGCGTGCGGCATACCGCGAATTCCGCCGCAGCGCTGTGCTTCCCGGAGGCGTATTTCGACGCGGTGCGCGCGGGCGTGATCATTTACGGGCTCATGCCCAACGGCGGGATCGACGAGCGGTTCCGCCCCGTCATGCGTTTTGACTCCTCCGTGGTCCATCTGCACGAGATGAGACCCGGGGACCGGGTGAGCTACGGCGCGCAGTTCGTCGCGGAGCATCCGATGACCGTCGCGACGGTCGCGGCGGGCTACGCGGACGGCTTCGAGCGGGCGTACAGCGGATGCTGCGTCAAGATCGGCGACCGGATGTACCGCCAGATCGGGCGCATCTGCATGGACCAGTTCATGGTGGACGTGACCCCGCTCGAGGGCGAGGAGCTGGACGTCCGCGTCGGTGATCCCGTGACCCTCTTCGGCGGCGACGACGGTCAGATGACCGACACCCTCGCCCGTCTCGCCGGGACCATCAATTACGAGGTCGTGTGCAAGGTCTCAAAGCGCGTCCCGCGGGAAGTGATCGAATAACGGGGATCGCGGCAAACAGCTTTCAAGGACAAAAACGCTGCCGTCCGGCATGTACCGGATGACAGCGTTTTCTATTTCGGTTTTCGGCTTGTTCGGCAGCAGTCGGCTTATTCCACGCGGACCTTCGCCAGCGCCTCGAGCGCTTCGTCGGACAGGGGGAGGAAGGGTTCGCGGCAGACGCCGTAATCCCGGCCGTTGAGCTTGAGAAGCGCCTTGCACGACGGCATGACGCCCCAGCGGAGGACCTCTTCGATCACCGCGTTCGCCTCGGACTGGTACTTCATGGCGAGCGAAACGTCGTTCGCGCGGAAGGCGTTATAGATCGCAAGAATGCGCTTCGGCATGACGTTGTAGGTCGAGCCGATGCCGCCGTCCGCGCC
>JAEEYP010000018.1 GCA_016288155.1 Clostridiales bacterium
GTCGGGCACAAGCGCATCATTCCGACGCCCGGCCTGCGCGCCGCACATATCGCCGTCGAGTGGACGAACGCCCTGCCGGGCGCGCGTCTGCGCGACGTGACGGTCTTCGCGTGAGCGGCGGACCGTCGGAAAGGAGGACGCCATGATCCCGAAAGACGTACCCGCCGTATGCCCCGTGCCCGTTCCGAAGGAATGGAGCGTCGGGGGAGAGTTCTTTGACGTTTTTCCCGCCGTTTCCGCCCCGCCGGAATTTTCCCGGCAGGCGGACGTGCTGCGGGGGTATATCGCGCGCCTGTACGGCGCCTCCGTTCCGGCCGTCGGGCCGGAAGCGGACGCCGGGATCCGCCTTATCTTCGACGGCACGCTTTCCGGGGAGGCGTATGCGCTCGAGGCGGCGCAGGGCGCCGTCACCGTCCGCGCCGCGGCCGTCTCAGGCTTCTCGCGCGGATGCGCGGCGCTGCTGCAGCTCCTGCGGCGGCGCGGCGGCGCTTTGACCGTGCCGGACTGTACGCTGCGGGACGCGCCGGATACGGCGTGGCGCGGCATGATGGTCGATCTCGCGCGGGGGAGTTATCCCTTCAAGGAACTGCTCGTCTACGCGGATCTCTGCTATTACTACCGTCTCAGCGTCCTGCACTTCCATTTCGCGGACGGGTGCGGCTACAAGCTGCCGTCGCGCCGCTTCCCGGCGCTCCCCTGCGAAGGAGCCTATACGGACGGGGAGCTGAGGCGGCTCACGGAATATCTGCGGGACCGGGGGATCATGCTGCTGCCGGAGATCGAGATGCCGGCGCACGCGCGCCCGCTCGCCGAACGGTACCCGGACCGCTTCGGCGATCACAAGAAAATGATCTGCCCCGGTCACCCCGGCGTTTTCGAGGCGCTGGACGAGCTGATCGGCGACGTGTGCGACGTGTTCCCCGACGCGCCGTATATCCATATCGGCTGCGACGAAGCGGACTACGGCCGGTGGGAGGAATGCCCGAAGTGCCGCGCCTTCATGCGGGAAAACGGGATCCCGGACGCCGGCGCGCTCTATTCGGAGACGGTGCGCCGCTGCACGGATTCCGTTCTCGCGCACGGGCGGACGCCCGTCGTCTGGGAGGGATTTCCCGCGCGGGGGACGGAGAACATCTCCCGCGAGACCGTCGTCATGGTCTTCCAGTCCACGTACCAGAACGCCCGGGAACTGACGGAGGCCGGTTTCCGCGTCGTCAACGCCTCCTGGCAGCCGCTCTATATCGTTCCCTCCCGTCCGAAATTCTGGCAGCCGTCCGACATCTACCGCTGGAAATATACCCGCTGGCTTCTTGAGGACGACGCGGACGGTTCCCGCCCCATCGACGCCGAGCGGACGGACGCCGTGCTCGGCGCGCAGCTCTGCCTGTGGGAGGGGCGCGATTACCGCACGGACGGAGAGATCGTCGAGCGAAACCTCGCCGTGCTCGCGGAGCGGACGTGGAACGCGTCTCCGCCGCTCTCCCACGCGGCGTTCGACGCACTGTACCGCGAAGCGTCCGCGCCGATATCGGACATGATAGCCCGCGCGCTCGAGGGGAAAGATTGAACGGAAAAAAGGATTCCCGCCGCTTCTTTTGCAAATCCTCTTGCATATTCCGGAAAATGCGTGTATAATAAGAGTACCTTATAATTCCATACGTATCGGAGGTCTTCTCATGCTTGTTTCCGCAAAGGACATGCTGAACCGTGCGCGCGACGGTCACTACGCCGTCGGTCAGTTCAACATCAACAATCTCGAATGGACGAAAGCGATCCTGCTCACCGCACAGGAGATGAATTCTCCCGTGATCCTCGGCGTTTCCGAGGGCGCGGGCAAATACATGTGCGGCTACCGCACCGTCGTCGATATGACGAAGGGCATGATCGATAACCTGAAAATCACCGTTCCGGTCTGCATCCACCTCGACCACGGCTCCTATGAAGCGGCGCTCGCCTGCATCGCCGCCGGCTTCTCTTCCGTCATGTTCGACGGTTCCAAGTATCCGATCGAGGAGAACATCACGAAGACTACGGAGCTCGTGAAGCTGACGAACAATCTCGGGCTGTCGCTCGAGGCCGAAGTCGGCGCCATCGGCGGCGAAGAGGACGGCACCGTCAACATGGGCGAATGCGCGGATCCCGACGAGTGCAAGCGGATCGCCGACCTCGGCGTCACCATGCTCGCCGCCGGCATCGGCAACATCCACGGCAAGTATCCCGCCAACTGGCCGGGCCTCCGCTTCGACGTGCTCGCCGCCGTCAAGGAGAAGACGGGCGATATGCCGCTCGTGCTGCACGGCGGCACCGGCATCCCGGCCGACATGATCCGTGAGGCGATCCGTCTCGGCGTCTGCAAGATCAACGTGAACACCGAATGCCAGATCTCCTTTACCGCCGCCGTCCGTCAGTACATCGAGGACGGCAAGGATCTCGTCGGCAAGGGCTTCGATCCGAGAAAGGTGCTCGCCCCCGGCGTGGAAGCCATCAAGGCGACCGTCCGCGAGAAGATCGAACTCTTCGGTTCCGCCGGAAAAGCCTGATCGCAGAAAAACAAAAGGGGCTGTCTCCCGCGGGAGACAGCCCTTTACCGTTTGTATCATCCGGCATATCGCCGGTATTCACGAGTCGAGCGCCGCCGCGCCGACGATGCCGGCGTCGCCGAAGAACTGCGCCGTGACGAGACGCGTGCGCGGCGTGACCGTATCGAAATAGGCGTTCGCCTCCATCACCTCGCGCACCGGCGCGAGCAGGCTCTCGCCCTCGCGGGAGATCCCGCCGCCGAGCGCGACGACCTCCGGCTGCAGGAGCATGACGATATTCGACAGCCCCAGTCCGAGATTCTGAATGAATTCCTTTACGATCGCCTCGCCGACCGGGTCGCCCGCCCGCATCGCGTCGAAGGCGGTCTTTCCGTTCACGCGGGAGGGATCGCCCTCCGTGAGTTTCCAAAGAATCGATTCCGGGTGGAGCCGCATCTGCCAGACCGTCTCCGACGCCAGGGCGGAAGCGGAGCAGTATGCCTCAAAGCACCCCTTCTTCCCGCAGGGACACTGCCGTCCGTTCGGATGGAGCACGAAATGCCCGATCTCGCCGCCCGCGCCGTTGAAGCCCTCGATGATCTTCCCGCGGACGATGATCCCCCCGCCGACGCCGGTACCGAGCGTGACCATGACGAAGGACTGCGCGCCGCGCGCCGCGCCCGCAACGTATTCGCCGAGCGCCGCCACGTTCGCGTCGTTGCCGAGACGGCAGGGGAGGCCGGTCAACTCCTCCATCATCGCGCGCAGCGGCACGTTTTCAAAGCGCAGGTTGCTCGCATAGCGGACGATGCCGCCGGAGATGATGCCCGGCGAGCCGATGCCGACCCGGTCCGCGGCGACGCCGTTCCTTTCCTGGAGTTGTGCGGCGAGGCGCGCCATATCCTCCGCGATCTCCTGCGCGGGACGCGGCGCGTTCGTGGGAAGAGTGGCTTTATCCAGGATGACGTACCCGTTGTCCACGAGTCCGGCAGAGATGCCGGTGCCTCCCAAGTCGATCCCGATCGCGTACTTCATGCCGTCCTCCGGTTTTTTTGATTTTTCACTATAATTATAGCGTTTTTCTCTTGACTTTTCCATGAATTATAGTATCATATATTTGTAAAATATCGTATTTCTTCACGCATGC
This sequence comes from Clostridiales bacterium, assembly GCA_016288155.1. GTDB lineage: Bacteria > Bacillota > Clostridia > Oscillospirales > CAG-272 > SIG701. The sequence continues at coordinate 3,667 of JAEEYP010000018.1, forward strand.
GCCCGGAATGGGGGACACGGCGCTGTCCTCCGGGGAAAATGCGCTCCGAAAGGATATGGACCGACCGCATGAAAAACGAAATCGATCTGGAGACCGTGCTGCGCGAGCTGTATACCGTGTCCGGCTGCCGCATCTCCATCCACGACAGCGAATACGCGGAGATCGCCGCCTATCCGCAGGAGAAGTCGCCGTTCTGCCGTCTCATCCAGACGGACCCGAACGCGTATCTCGCCTGCCTGCGCGCCGATGCGGAGGCGCTCTCCCGCGTGCGCGCCTCGGAGGAGCCGTATATCTACCGCTGCCGCTTCGGTCTGTACGAAGCGGTGGCGCCGCTGTACCATTCCGGCGTACTGACGGGATACCTGATGATGGGACAGATCGCGGACCGTGCGCCGCACGCGCGGGAGGACATCTTCCGGCGCGCGCTCGAAAAGAGAGGGAGCGGGACGTGGACCGAGGAAGAGCTCCGACGCGCCGTGTGGGAGCTTCTCGAAACGGACAGCGAGCGCTTTCGCTCCTTTGTGGGGATCATGACGATCTGCGCCGAGTACATCACGCTCTCCGGGCGGATGAATCTGCCGGTGCGGGAGCTGGCGTACATGATCCGCGTGCATCTGAATCAGAATTACAACCGCCGCATCACGCTGAACGAACTGTGCCGGAGTTTCCGGTGCAGCAAATCCACCCTAATGAATACCTTCCGCGCGGCGTACGGCGTTACGATCGGGAAATACCTCACGGACGTCCGCATCGGCCATGCGCGGCGGATGCTGACGGACACGGACTGCTCCGTGCGGGAGATCGCGCAGGAATGCGGCTTCTCCGATCAAGGGTATTTCACGAAGGTCTTCTCCGCCTCAACCGGCTTCTCGCCGACGGAATTCCGCCGGAAGATGCTGGAGCCGATCGAGCCATGACGGAAACGGAAGCGATGCGCCGCGCGCTGGCGCTGGCGCGGGAAGCGGCACAGGCGGGCGAGGTGCCGGTCGGCTGCGTCATCCTGCACGGCGGCGAAGTGATCGGCGAGGGGCGGAACCGCCGGGAAGAGGCACGCGACGCGCTGGCGCACGCGGAACTGGAGGCGATCCGGGAGGCGTGCGCACGGCTCGGCGGCTGGCGGCTCGCCGGCTGCACGCTCGTCGTGACGCTGGAACCCTGCTGTATGTGCGCAGGCGCGATCGTGAACGCGCGGATCCCCCGCGTCGTGTACGGCGCGAAGGACCCGGCCGCCGGTGCGATGGGCAGCGTGCTCAATCTCGGCTCCTATCCGCTCAACCACAAGGCACAGCTCGTCCCCGGCGTGCTCGGGGAAGAATGCGCGGAACTTCTGCGCGCCTTCTTCCGCGCACGGCGGAACGGGAGCGCCGGGAGAGAGCGCCGGGGCGGCGCACCGGAAGGAGAAAGCAATGAAACGTGACGCGGACGAGCTTTCGGAGATCGTCTCGGAAGCGAAACGGACGGAAGCGGTGACGCGCATCGTCCGCGATCCGCTCGCCGACGCGCACGCCGACGCGGAAGGGACGAAGACGCGGGGACCCCGCCTGACGGCGGACTCGATCCGCCTGCCGGAGGGCGCGCGTCTGACGACCGCCGCGGCGCTGGGGCAGAGCTCCCCTTCCCCCCGCACGCCGGAAAGAGAGTATTCCCATTCGCCGCTCCTCTATCATGTGGCGGTGTACCCGTGGCCGCAGCGGTACAATTTCTATCAGCGCTTCGTCAGCGACGCACAGCGGTACTACGCCGTGCACGGCGCGCCCTGCGCGCCGGTGCCGTATTTTTCCTATATGCCGCAGTACGCGCAGCTCGGTCACGACCAGCTCGCGTGGTATCTCTGGCTCCGCGAGCAGCTGCGGTCCGGGACGTATCCGGAGGACGTCGATTTCCCGTATATCCTTCTGTATATCTATGAGATCATCAATCTCCCCGACAAGCTGGCGCCTCAGGAGGGCGCCGCGCAGCTCGCGGGCGTATGGCTCGCGTACCGCGCCCGCTACCGGGAGCTGGACAAATATCTCTCCGAGTGGATGTGCGACTACTGCCTGACCTATCAGATCCCGATGCCGCCGGCGCTGCGTCCGCTCCTCGACACGGCGATCCGCGCCTCGTCGCTGAAGGAGTTCTACATCGCCTCGCTCTCCGAGGAAGAAGAGACGCTCCTCCCGCCGTCCGCGCTCATCGCCGCCGCCTCCGATTACAGTTATCGGGCGAGCCGGTACTATGCGGAAAACGCCGCCGTCTACGACGAATGGATCCCGGCGGCGGTATCCGCCGCAGTCGGCGGGATGGGGCTCGACCCGGCGCGGGATCTGATGCGGCAGGCGCACACGGAGCGGGACGCGTTCTGCGGCTCGCTCTGCGCGCAGACGGTCAAGCGGCGGATCGTGATCGACTATTATTCCTTCGCCCGCTCCTACGGGATGCGCGCGGAGGTCACCGCCGCCGTCAAGCTGGCGGAAAACGCCGTGCGGCGGATCCTCAGGATCAAATCCCGGCTCGCCGTGCCGGACGCGCCGGAAGCGGTGCGCGCCGCCGTCGGGGCGTATTTCGCCTCCCGCGGCACGCCCTCCCGCGCGGCGTCGGCGGAAGAGGAAGCATACGAGCGCTTCTACGACGCGCCGGAGGAAGGGCTCGATCTGAGCCGTTCCCGCGCGATCGAGGAGGAATCCTGGACGAACACGGAGCTCCTCGCTCCGCAGGACGACGAGGATGCTCCGCCCCCGGCGGATACGCCCTCGACGGATACGTCCCCGGCGGATGCTCCTCCTGAGACAGAGGAGGACGCTGCGTCAGACGAAGCCCTTGCGCTGCTTGAGACGCTGCTTTCAGGCGGGACGCCGCCGATCACGGACGTGACGGCGGCCGCCGTCAACGAATATGCCGCCGACCGGCTCGGCGACGTCGTACTCGAATACGACGGACGAAGCTGGCGGCTGCTCGACGATTACAGAGAAGAGGTTGCAAGTTGGATAACGGAGCATCGAAACTGAATGCGCAGAAGGTACCGCGCCGCCTGCTCGGGGCGCTGCTCGCAGGGATCTCCGCCGGCGTCGTGCCGCGCACGGGCGCGCCCTATATCGCGATCGGACGCACGGATGAGATCCGCGCGCTCACCGAGGATCTCGCGCGCGTCGAGGAGGGGCAGTCCTCCATGCGGCTGGTGATCGGCCGGTACGGAAGCGGCAAGAGCTTTCTTCTGCAGCTGATGCGCGCGCACGCGATGGAGCTCGGTTTCGTAACGGCGGACGCCGATCTTTCGCCGGAGCGGAGGCTTTCCGGCGAGGGCGGGCTCGCCACCTATCGGGAGCTGTCGCGGAATCTGGCGTGCAAGGCGTCCCCGGACGGGGGCGCGTGGTCCGTGCTCCTCTCCCGCTTTCTCTCCTCCGTCTGTGCCGACGTGCCGGATTCGCTCGGGGCTGCGGAGTACCGCGCACAAGCGGAAGGACGCGTGCGCGCCGCGCTCCGCCCGCTGACGGAGCAGGTCTGCGGCTACGACTACGTGACGGTCATCGTCCGTTGGGCGCGCGCGCGGCTGGAAGACGATACCGCCGCGGAGGACGCCTGCCTGCGCTGGCTGCGCGGCGAATTCCGCACGAAGACGGACGCGCGCGCCGCGCTCGGGCTCCGCTCCGTCGACGTGATCGGCGACGGGAACTGGTACGCGCATCTGCGCCTGCTCGCGCTGCTCGTGCGCCTGATGAAGTACAAGGGACTGCTCGTGCTCATCGACGAATGCGTGAATCTGTACAAGATCCCGAACCGCGTCAGCCGCGAGTCCAACTACGAAAAGATCCTGTCCATGTACAACGATACGCTGCAGGGCGCGGCGGAGGGGCTCATGCTGCTCCTCGGCGGTACGCCGCGGTTCCTCGAGGACACGCGCCGCGGGCTGTTCAGCTACGAGGCGCTGCGCAGCCGCCTGAGCGACGCGCGCTTCACGGCGGAGGACGGCACGCCGATGAAGAACATGATGGGACCGGTGATCCGCCTGCGGCGGCTCTCGGACAACGAACTGATGGCGCTGATCCTCCGTCTGCGGACGCTGCACGCGCAGTATTACGGGACGGCACAGGCGCTGACGGACGAGGACGCCGCGGCGTTTCTCCGGGAGGAGCTCTCCCGTGCCGGCGCGGACGAGATGATCACGCCGCGCGAGATCATCCGCGATTTCGTGACGCTGCTCGATCTGCTGTATCAGAATCCGTCGGCGACGCCGCAGGAACTGCTCCGCCGTGCCTCCGCCGGCGCCGCCCCGCCTGCCTCGGCGGAGGCGGACGAGGATACGCCTTTTTCGGAGGAGGGACCCTCCGTCCCGCAGACGCCGCCGCCCGCCGTCACGCTGGCGGATCTTGAACTGTAAGCGAGGAATGCCGTGAACGACAGCGTTTTCGACGCGTACGCGCCGTTTATCCGCGAATTCATCTACGCGCGCGGCTGGCAGAAGCTGCACGAGGTACAGTGCATCGCCGCCCGCGTGATCTTTGAAACGGATTACAATCTGCTCATCCCGTCCTCGACGGCGTCCGGGAAAACGGAAGCCGCCTTCTTTCCGATCCTCTCACAGCTCTATGAGGCGGAAGCGAGCGGACAGGCGCTCCCCGGCGTGGCGGTGCTCTATATCGCGCCGCTCAAAAGCCTCATCAACGACCAGTTCGACCGCATCGGCGAGCTGACGCGGGAAGCGGGGATCCCCGTCTTCCACTGGCACGGCGACGTCTCCCGCTCGCACAAGGAAAAGCTGCTCCGCGATCCGCGGGGCGTGCTACAGATCACCCCGGAATCGCTCGAAAGCATGCTCATGCGCCGCGGGACCGACGTGATCCGCCTTTTTGCGAATCTGCAGTATATCATCATCGACGAGATCCACACGCTGACCGGCGCGGACCGCGGCAACCAGATCCTCTGCCAGATCGCGCGGCTGGCGCGGCGCATCGGTCATCAGCCGCGGCGCATCGGGCTTTCCGCCACGATCGGCGATACGGAGGCCGCCGCCGCGTGGCTCGGCTCCGGCTCCGGGCGGGAGACGTACGTCCCGGCGCTGCCGCCGCAGAAGCTCCGCTGGCGGCTCGCGCTCGCGCATTTCATGATCTCCACCGCCGTCGGCAATAAGGACAACCCGAAAGTCCTCGGTCCGGACGTGCTCTATGATCTGGACGCGGAGCACGTCGCCCGCCTCCTGAAAAAAGAAGAAGCCGCCGCGGACACGGCGCTGCCCGTCCCGGCGGAGGCGGAAGAGCCGCCGCCGATCGATCCGGGCTACGAATACGTCTACGATGCGACGAAAGGCTGCAAATCGCTCGTCTTCTCCAATTCCCGCGAGGAGACAGAGTATATCACCGCCACGCTGCGGCAGATCGCCGAACGGCGCGGCGAACCGGACGTTTTTCTCATCCACCACGGGAACCTCTCCGCCGCGATCCGCGAGGAAGCGGAAGCGAAGATGAAGGACAACGAAATCATGGCGGTGACCTGCGCGACGGTCACGATGGAGCTCGGGATCGATATCGGCAAGCTGGAACGCGTCGTGCAGCTCGGCGCGCCGAATTCCGTCTCCTCATTTTTGCAGCGGCTCGGCCGTTCCGGGCGGCGCGAAGCGCCTCCGGAGATGGTCATGGTCTTCCGCGAGGAGGAGCCGCTGCCGAACGCGCCGCTCCCGGAGCTGATCCCGTGGGAGCTTCTCCGGGCGATCGCCATCGTGCAGCTCTACGTGGAGGAGCGTTTCATCGAGCCGCCCGCGATCCGCCGCCGCCCGTTCAGCCTGCTCTTCCAGCAGACGCTCTCCGTCCTCGCCTCCAGCGGCGCGCTCACGCCGAAGGCGCTCGGCGAGCAGATCCTCACCCTGCCGCCCTTCACGCAGATCCCGAAGGAGGAATACCGGACGCTGCTGGAGGGGATGCTCCGGCAGGAATTCCTCGAGATGACGGAGGAAAAGGAACTGATCGTCGGACTGCGCGGCGAGCGGCTGACCGCCTCCTTCAAATTCTTCGCCGTATTCAAGGATTCCGAAGACTTCACGGTGCGTTCCGGCTCCGACGAGATCGGCACGATCACGACCGCCCCGCCGGTCGGTGACCGCTTCGCGCTCGCCGGGCGCGTGTGGGAGGTGGAAGAGCTCGACGTCCCGCACCGGCTCATCTACGTCCATCCCGTGCAGGGAAAGATGCAGATCGAATGGCCGGGCGACTACGGCGAGGTGCACACGCGGATCCTTGAGCGGATGCGGCAGGTACTCGAAGAGGATACGGAGTATCCGTATCTGAAGCCGGAGGCGCTCGCAAGGCTGAAGCAGGCGCGCGCCGTCGCCCGCGCGACCGGGATGCTGAAAAGCCCGCTCGTCCATCTGGGCGGCTACACGTGGGCGATGTTCCCGTGGCTCGGGACGCGGTCGTTTCGGACGCTGCGGCGCGTCCTCGGACAGTACGCCGACACGTTCCGCATGTCGAAGATGGAGTTCGACGGCTGCTATTATCTGATGTTCCGCATGGAGCGCGGCGACGGCGCCTCGCTGCTCCGCACGATGGCGGGGCGGCTCATGCGCGAGGGGATCGACCTCGACGCGCTGATCGGTCCGGGCGAGACGCCGGTGTTCGAGAAATACGACGGCTTCGTCCCGGCGGAGCTTCTCCGGATCGCGTACCGGGAGGACAAGCTCCGTTCCGACGAGATCCTCGCCCGCGCCGCCGCGTGGTCCGAAGGGGAGGACAAAACAAAAGCGAGCTCACAAAATATCTCACAAAATACACAATCACATGAGGAAGGATCATGAGAGTTCTCTTTATCGGAAACAGCTACACTATGTTCAACGACATGACCGCGCAGTTCGCCGCGATCTGCGCCGAGCGCGGCGCGTCCGTCGAGGTCGACGGCGCGCTCAAGGGCGGCTGGAGCCTCGAGCAGTTTCTCTCCACGGACAACGAATACGGACAGAAGGCGCAGGAGAAACTGAAAAACGGTCCCTGGGACTACGTCGTCCTTCAGGAACAGAGCCTTCGTCCGTCCGAGCGGCCGCAGGTCTTTCTCGACGCGCTGAAAGGGATGGTCGCCCTCGTGCGCGCCGCCGGCGCGAAGCCCGTGCTCTACGAGACGTGGGGGCGCGCGGACTGGAGCCCGGATCTCGCGCGCAACGGCTGGACGCACGAGGAGATGCAGAAGCGGACGCACGACGCCTACGAGCAGGGCGGCCGGGAGAACGACGCGCTCGTCGTGTACGCCGGAGACCGCATGCACGAGGCGTACCGCCGCGGCGAGGAGATGTACGCGGAGGACGGGAGCCATCCCTCCCCGGCAGCCTCCCGCATCATCGCCGAGGCGTTCGCGGACGCGCTCCTCTGATAAATAGAACACAAAAACGTAAAACGGCACAAAAAAAACGCACCCCCAAAGTCAGACGATGCGGTATACCGTCTGACAAGGGGGTGCATTTTACATACCGAAAGGAATGCCGGACGATCCGCCCGACTCGTCCGTTTTCGGTCCTCCGCGGGAGCCCGCCGGCGTCCCCGCGGTCAGAAGCTCAAAAGCGAACCGATCGCGCCCATGGCGCCGACGCCGAGGACCGAAAGCACAATCCCGACGACGAGAACGATCACACTCATGATCAGGATGGCGCGGCTGTAATTCTTCTTGTTCAGATTCGACGACGACGAAAACGCCCATACGAGGAGCAGAATGAAGCCGATGACGGGGATCGCCGAAAGGAAGAACATCCCGACGTACTGACCGACGGTCAGCGGAGCGGAGATGCCGGACGCGGGCGCGGCGGCATACGGCTGTTGATACCGCGGCTGCTGCGCGTACGCCGGATAGGAGGGAACGGCGGCATATCCCTGCGGACGGGCGGCCTGCGGCGCGTAGTAGTTCCCCGCTCCGCTCATCCCCTGATTCATGCCCTGATTCATTCCCTGGTTCATCCCCTGACTCACGTTGGCGCTCATGCCCTGGTTCATTCCCTGATTCATGCCGGCGTTCACTACGGGATTCTGCTGTCCGGGAACGGGCAGCGGCGCGCCGCAGTTATTGCAGAAGCGGGTGTTTCCCGTGATCGCCGCTCCGCACTTGGGACATACGGGAATGCCGGATTGGTTGTTCATAGTGATCCTCCTTCGTCTGGTTGGACTTATAAAGTGAACACCGTACGGACGAGCCGTCCGGCAGACGTTCCGTCACTGCAAAAAACCGTCGATGATGCGCTCCTCCGCCTCGCTCTCCGTCAGTCCGAGCGTCATCAGCTTGACGATCTGCTCTCCGGCGATTTTGCCGATGGCCGCCTCGTGGACGAGCGCCGCGTCCAGGACGTTCGCCTCCAGCGCCGGAACGGCGAGGATCCGCGCGCGGTCCATGATGATGGAATCGCATTCCGTGTGCCCGCGGCAGGGCGCGTTCCCGATGATCTTCGCCTCGAAGCGCTGGAAGGAATCCTCCCGCGCGACGGAGCGGGAAACGACGTCCGCGGCGGCGTCCGCGCCGTCAAGGGAGACCGCATAGGTGCTGACGGCGTGCTGGACGCCGTGCGTCATCAGGCGCTCGCGGACGACGAGCCGCGCACCGGCGGCGAGCGCCGCCTTCGTCGTGCGCGCGGTATCGTCCACGCCCTTGATCTGCACCATCTCCATCTCGACGCTGCTGTTCTCCTCCTGATACACCTCCGTCACGGGGTTGAGGATCCGGCGTCCCGTACCGGTGCCGGAACCGTAATGCTTCTCCACGTATTTCACGTGCGCGCCCTTCCCCACGAAGAAGCGGTGGATCCCGTCGTGCCGGGAATCCTGCGTGCCGCAGTTGTCGATCCCGCAGCCCGCGACGATCACGACGTCCGCATCCTCTCCGATATAGAAGTCGTTGTAGACCGTTTCCTTCAGTCCGCTCTCGCTCATCACGACGGGGATATGCACGCTTTCGTTCTTCGTGCCGGGCTCGATGCGGATCTCCAGTCCGCTCACGTCCGTCTTCGGGATGATCTCGATATGCGCGGTGGATCTCCGCCCGACCGATCGGCTGTTGGAACGGATGTTGTACGCGCCTTCCGGCACGGCGTGAAGATCGGCGACCTCGCGCAGCAGTCTCTTCTGTGTTTCGTCCAGTTTCAGCATGCGCTCCGCTTCCCTTCCCCGCTCTCCGCCGCAAGGCAGCTGCCGACGGCGGCAGACGTGCCGATGAGCGACGGCAGGACGTCCTCTCTCCGCCCCTGCCGCTCGACCGCGCCGTCCTTCAGGACGACGATCTCGTCGGCGATATTCAAAATCCGCTCCTGATGCGATATGATGAGGATGGAGCTGTCGCGGATCGTTTTCCGCATGTCCTCGAACACCTCGATGAGGTTTCTGAAGCTCCACAGATCGATCCCCGCCTCCGGCTCGTCGAAAACGGACAGGACGGCCCCCCGCGCGATCACCGTCGCGATCTCGATCCGTTTCAGTTCCCCGCCGGAGAGACTGGCATTGACCTCCCGCCCGATGTAATCGCGCGCGCATAATCCGACGCGGGACAGATACGCGCACGCGTCCGCCGCGGAAAGCTGTCTGCCCGCCGCGATGCGGAGCAGATCGAGCACGCGGATGCCCTTGAAGCGGACCGGCTGCTGAAAAGCGAACGCGATGCCGAGCGCGGCGCGCTCCGTGATGCTCTTTTCCGTGATATCCTCGCCGCGAAAGAGGATCCTCCCCTCCGTCGGGCGCTCGATCCCCGCGATCAGGCGGGCGAGCGTCGACTTGCCGCCGCCGTTCGGACCGGTGACCGCGACGAGTTTCTTATCCGGGATCGTCAGACTGACGTTCCGTATGATCTCCTTCTCCGCCCCGCCGTCCGCCACGGAGAACGAGACGTTTTGCAACTCCAGCATTTCCTGTTTTTCTCCCTTATGGTCTCAGAGCGCAAAGATCCCCCGGGCAGCCGCCCGCGGGATCCCATCCGGTCCCCGGCGGCGTGCCGGACGGACCGTCAGAACGTCTGCTCCAGCTCCAGCGCGTGCGTCTCGCTGAGCCGATCGACGGCGGCGAGGAAGTTCTCCAGCGGCACGCCCATCGCGTTGTCCTTTGCGCCGCGGACGTTGACGGACACCGTGCCTCCCTCCGCTTCCTGATCGCCGAGCACGAGCACGTACGGCACGCGCTCGACCTTGCAGTGCTTGATCTTGATCTTCATATTCTGGTCGGTGTAATCCGCCTCGACGCGGATGCCCCGCTTCTCGAGCAGCGCCGCGACCTTCGCGGCGTATTCGTTGTGCTCCGGGCGGATCGGGACGACGCCGACCTGCACCGGCGCGAGCCAGAAGGGGAAATGCCCCTTGAAATGCTCCGTCAGGATCCCGATGAAGCGTTCCATCGAGCCGAAGATCGCGCGGTGGATCATGACCGGCTGGCGGAGGGAGCCGTCCTCCGCGACGTATTTCAGATTGAAGTTGAGCGGGAGCTGGAAGTCGAGCTGGATCGTGCCCATCTGCCACTGTCTGCCGAGGCAGTCGCGCATGCCGAGGTCGATCTTCGGGCCGTAGAACGCGCCGTCGCCTTCGTTGATCTCAAAGCCGTCCGCGCCGAATTTGTTCGTCAGGATCGACTTCAGATCGGCCTCCGCCTGATCCCACAGGGCGATATCGCCCATGAAGTTCTCCGGCCGCGTGGAAAGCTCGGCGGTGTACGTCAGCCCGAATGTCGCGTAGATCGTCTTCGCGATATCCATGATGTCGCTGATCTCGGACTCGATCTGATCCTCCGTGACGAAGATGTGCGCGTCGTCCTGATGGAACTCCTGCACGCGGAAAAGACCGTTCAGCTCGCCGGATTTCTCGCGGCGGTGGATGACGTCCGTCTGCGAATAGCGGAGCGGAAGCTCCTTATAGCTGCGGCCGCGGCTGCGGAAGACGTTGATCGCGTTCGGGCAGTTCATCGGCTTGATCGCGTAGGTGGTATTCTCGTCGATCGGCACGATGAACATGCCGTCCTGATAGTGATCCCAGTGACCGCTCGTAACCCAAAGCTGCTTTTCGCTGAGGACCGGGCCGGAGATCTCCTGATACGCGTGCTTCTTGTGCTCGCCGCGCCAGTAGGCGAGCAGGGCGTTGTACATCGCCCAGCCCTTCGGCAGCCAGTACGGCATGCCGGGCGCCGTCTCGTGGAACATGAAGAGTTCCATCTCCGCCCCGAGCTTCTTGTGGTCTCGTTCGAGCGCCTCGCGGACGCGGTCGAGCTGTTCCTTGAGCTGCGCCTTGTCCGGATAGGCGTACACGTAGATCCGCTGCAGCTGATCGTTCTTCTCGCTGCCGCGCCAGTAGGAGCCGGAAACGGACTTGATCTGGAACGCGACGCCCATGAGCTCCTGCGAATTGTCGATATGCGGACCGCGGCAGAGATCGACGAAATCGTCGCCGGTGTAGTACACGGTGATCGTCTCGTCCTCGGGCAGATCCTCGATCAGCTCCGTTTTATACTTCTGCCCCGCGAAGATCTTCAGCGCCTCGCCGCGCGTGACCTCCTCGCGGCGCCACGCCTCGCGGCGCTTGATGATCTCCCGCATCTTCTCCTCGATCGCCGGGAAATCGTCTTTCCCGAGCTGCCGCGGAAGCATGAAATCGTAATAAAAGCCGTCGTCTATCTGCGGTCCGATCGCATACTGCACTTCGGGACCGTACAGGGCGATGACCGCCTTCGCCAGAATGTGCGCCATGGAATGGCGGTATACCGCAAGGAATTCCTCCCGCTCCATCAGAACGTCCTCCGAAAAAATGGAAAAATGGATGCGCCGCGCGCCGCGCCGGGCGGTGCGTGGGCAAAAATACACGTGTATATCATATCACATCGCGCGTCCGATGTCAATACTTCGGAAAGAAATCGGACGGCTGCCGTCAAGCGGCAGCCGCCCCGCGCAAGGTGCGTTTCGCCTTATTCTCCGTCCCGGAAGACCTTTCTGCCGCAGCGCGGGCAGAACGCCGCGTCCTCGACCAGTTCTCCTCCGCAGTACGGGCAGAAGCCGTTCTCCGCCTGGCGCTGCTTCGCGCCGTCCGTATCCCCCTTCATCTGCCGCAGCTGGCGCTGCTTTTCGGCGATCGATTTCTTGTGCCGCTCGATCTTCCGGCAGAGATCCTCCAGTTCCGGATCGAGCGCGTCGCCGGCGCGGTATTTCCCGAAGCAGGCGTCGCCGATCTGCTTTTTGATCGCGTCGATCTCGTTGTTCTCGCTGAGGATCTGTGCGTTCAGTTTGCCGTACTCGACCAACTCGTTCGCCTTGTCGCCGACCGCCTGAGCGAGCTCGTTCACCTTATTCATGATATCCATCGTGATTCCTCCTTTATGGTTCGGCCGAAGCCGCTTGATCCGTCGTTCCGTCTTCAATATATGCGAAATCGAACAACTCCGCCATCCTCTCCCGTGCCCCCGTGAGTTCGAGGTAGCCGAACAGCGCCTCCAGTCCCGTTGCGCGGCGGTACTGGATGACCGTCGCGTGCCGCGGCACATTCGCGTGGACGCAGTTCCTGCCGCGGCGGTACACCGCTTCCTCCTCCTCCGTCAAATGCGGGAGGATCCGCTCCACCGCGTCGCTCTGCGCCTGCGCCGTCACGTATCCGAGCGCCGTTTCCGCCGGCTGCGGGTCTCCCACGGCGACGAGTCGCCGCCGCACGAGCACCTCCCACACGGCGTCGCCCAGATAGGCGAGGCGCGCGGAGTCCGCGTTTTCCTTCACAAAATCCATCGCTCGTCCGCCTCCGATCCGCGGAGCATCCTCTGCCGCCGCCCGCGTCAGAGGGCGTCGGTCTCCGCCCCGGCGATGATCGCGTTGACGCGCTCGCGCAGCGAGAGCAGATACTCAGCCGACTTCGGATATTCCGTGATCGTCACCGGCGCGCCGGCAAGCTCGTCGATAAGGGCGACGACGCGCTCGCGGCCGATCACCGCCTCGCAGCGCTTGAAAGCGTCGATATCCTGGACCGCCTCGTGGAAGACCGCGAGGCGGGGCGCCGCGAGCGGCAGTCCCATCGGGCCCGGATACACGGAGAAGGTGTCGCCGCTCTGGACGTTCCCGCCGCCGGACTGGCAGAGATACGGATTGATGAGGCGGGTGCTCCCCATCGTGTAGTAGTAATCGTATCCCCACTGCAGAAAACCGTCGAAGCCGTATTTATACAGCTGCACGCCGAGGATGCGGTTGCGGAAGGCGGGATACGCGAGGAAACGGTTGGACACCTTGTGCCACCCGCCGCAGCAGTAATACATCCAGCGCTCCTTGATGTCTTCCTTGAGGAATTCCATGACTTCCTCGCCGATGTGCGGGATGGGCGTGTCGATGATGCCCTCGCGGAAAAAGCGGACGTCGGACAGCGCGTCGATGATGGTGCAGCCTTTCAGATACGGCTCGACGATCTGCTTGGCGCGGCGGTAGCCCTCGATGCAGTTCTCGTTCGGCTCGTCGGACACGTGGAAGCGGCATCTCTCAAGGACGCCCTCCTCCCGGAGGAACGAAACGAGCTGAGGAAGGAGCTTCGATAGGAAATACGGATACTCGCCCTCCGTGCCCGGCGTGTGCCATCCGAAAAGACGGCGCTCGATGCCGTCCACCATCGCGACGACCTTCGGCGCGAATTTCGCGCCCCACTGCGTGAACAGATGGGAAATCTCGAAATAGCGGACGCCGCAGCGCTTCGCCATGTCGAGATACCGCTTGAGCAGCGAGAAATCGAAGAGATACGTGCCGCCGTGCTTCGTCACGCCGACGAGCTGGACGGTGGGGCGCTCCGTCCCCACGTTCGTATCGAGCGGAGGCGTGAACACCGGCGTCAGGATACAGTTGATGCCGTACCGGACGGCGCAGCGCATGAAATTCTCCATGATCCGCCAGTGCTCCTCGGAGAAGACCGGCACGTTGTAATACGAGGCGAGGCAGTCGCAGTGGAACCACTGCGTGCAGATGAGCGACTGCTCCCCGAGTTCGGCGTCCACGACCGTGACGGTCAGCGCAAGCTCCGCGGCGGGCGTCTCGCCGCGCCGCGCCGTCACCCGCACCTCGTATACGCCGGCGTTTTCCATCACGGCGTCGAACCATACCGCCGTCAGATGCTCCTCCCGCGGACGGACGTCGCGTCCGTTCTCCAGCGGCTCCAGCACGTCGGGGTACATGCCCGTCGCGCTTTCCACGAACAGCCCGCGTTCCCGGGAATCGTCGCAGTTGTAGCAGGGAAAGTCCGCGTAGACCTGCAGCACCTCGTACGCCGCCGCGTCGATCCCCTCGAGTGCGACGTTATACGCGTAGGACTTGTAATTCTCGGTGCGCTCCGGGCGGAGGAAGAGCTGGAAGTGCAGATGCTCCCCCCGCAGAACGGAAATCTTTTCGAGCGCCGGATAGTCCTCCGGCATTTTGTCGATAATCCCCTTTTCAAGCGAGGAGACGAGCCGCGCGTGAAGGAAGCTTTCCGTCATGTTTCTATCTCCTTAATTATTGATTTTCGGTATCGGCGGCGGCGGGATTCCCCAGCGCCGAAAGCTTATCGTACAATTCCCGTGCCGCCTTTTCGTACGTGTTCTCATTGGCGGCGTAGAAGGAAGCGAACGATTTTTGGTCACGGATCCCGATCGACATGAAATTCTTGATCCCGCCCGCGGCGGAAGTATAGAGAACGCAGAGATCGTACGTCCGCCCGTCCATGATGATATCAAGCATCTTCGCCGACCGTGAATCTCTGGAATACCGATGCTGCAGGGCAGTCTCATAGAACGCGGGCATCACGGAATTCTTGCTTTCGCAGGACAGTGCCTCGATGAGCGCGCCCACCATCCCGGCATCCTCCACGGAAGCGGGGACACAGAGCACGGAGTAATTATCCAGAGAGGAGCTCAGGTACTGCTTTTGTGCCTCGTCGTATTTCGGGAAAGGAACGATCCCGAAATCGGAGGTCATATCGCTGAGTTCGTCGTAAAGCGCGTACAGACGCACCGGCATGAGCAGAAAGGAATCGCTTTTGAACAGTCTGTATTTATCGTCGTATACGTATCCCTTCTGACCGTGGGATATGGAGAACACGCCGCCGCTTTCGTTGAAGATCCTGTTGACCTTTTCATAGATCCCGAGCGCTTTCTCCGTATCGAGCATCACCTTCAGTCCGTCGTCCGTGACGCCGATGATCGGCTGGTCGGAGGTGGAAAAATAGCAGTTCAGGCTCGTGTTGAGATCCGTCAGGAGCCCGTAGGTATCCTCCTCGTCTCTTGTTCCGTTGCCGTTCGTGTCGGCGTAAAGATCTTTCGTGAGCCCGTACAGATAATCGAGCGTCCAGCGTCCTTCATCGACCGCGTCGTACAGGTTTTCGACGTGATAGTCCGTCGCCAGCTTTTGATTGAACAGATACGCGTACGTGAACTGCATACTCGTCACGCAGAGGTCGGAAACAGCCGTATAGAGCGTATCGCGGACGGTGAAAGCATCGTTGATCTTCGCGACCCACCACGGATTGTCAAGTTCGACGTAGGGAACGGTCTCCCACGGCATGAACCAGTTTTCCAGCACGAGATCGCCGGCTTTGTAGACCAGGACCGCCGCGACGTCGAAGCCGTTGTCTCCGGCGATAAGGCTGTCCCGGATAAATTCGAGCTGTTTGTCGTGCCCCGGATCGTCGACGGCGATCTCGTCGATCACAACGCGGAAGCGGTTCTCCATCATCCTGTTGCGATCATAGATCGCGTCGTTCGTCGTCTCTCCGGTGGACTCCTCCACGTTCATTTCATAAGCGACCCACTTCTGCACGCAGAAGGTCAGCGTGTCCCCTCCGAAATCGAGCGCGGGGACGCTGTCGTGATACGGCGCGGCGTCCTCCGTCCCGGAGACGGCGTCCGGCGCGGCGTCGGTCTCGCCGGGCGGCTGCGTGCCTGCGGTATCCGAGGGAGTATTCCCCCCTCCCGCGCACGCGGAAAGCAAAAACAAAGCGGCAAAAAGCAAGGATAGGATACGAGGTCCGCATCGTCTATTCATTTTCTTTCCTCCTGCCGTGAGATCATATCCCGAACGGTCTGTACACGGTCTCCCGCCGCGCGTCCGGCCAAAGTCCGCTTCACCCCAGCGCCAAAAGCTTCAGATTCAACTGTTTCACCGCGGTTTCGTATGCGCCGACTTTGGCTTCAAAGGCGGAGACGTACGGCTTGTTGTCGCGCAGCGTTTCCGAGAAGAAATACTTGATCCTTCCCGCGTCGGATATGAAGAGGCTGGCAAGATCGTACGTGCGGCCGTCCATGATGACGTCGAGCATATGCGCCGAACGCGAGTCTCTGGAATACCGGTGCTGCAGGGCGGATTCAAAGAACGCGGGCATGACGGAATTTCTGCTTTCGCAGGACATCGCCTCGATCAGCGCGCCGATCATTTCGAGATTCTCGGCGTTATTGGGTACGCAGAGCGTGGAAAAGCTGTCCTGACAGGAGGTCAGATACTCTTTTTGCGCCTCGTCGTATTTCGGAAAAGGAATGATCCCGTAATCAAAGGTCATATCGCTGAGATCTGTACCGAGGGCGTACATGCGGACCGGCATGAGCAGTCCGGAATCGTTTTTGAACAGTCTGTATTTGTCGTCGTACACGTACCCCTTCGAGCCGTGGAAGATGGAGAACACGCCGCTGCTTTCGTTGAAGATCTTTCGAACCTTCTCATAGATCTCGAGCGCTTTTTCGTCCCCGAGCATGATTTTCAGTCCGTCGTCCGTGAAACTGAGGATCTTCTGGTCGCAGCCGGGCAGATACGATTCGAGACTCGTGTTGAGATCCGTCACGAGACCGTATACGTCCCCCTCGTCCCGCGCGCCGTCCCCGTTCGTGTCGGTATAGAAATCCTTCGTGATCTCATACATATAGTCGAGCGTCCAGCGTCCTTCGTCGACCGCGTCGTACAGGTTTTCGACGTGATAATCCGCCGCCAGCTTTTGATTGAACAGATACGCGTACGTGTACTGTACGGTCGTCACGCAGAGGTCGGAGACAGCGGAGTAGAGTTTGCCGCCGAGGGTGAAGGTATCGTTGATCCTTTTGACCCACCACGGATTGTCAAGATCCGCGTAGGGGATCGATCCCCACTCGAGGAACAAATCGTCGAGCAGCAGAGCGCCGACGTAGTAAACGGCGATCGCCGCGACGTCAAAGCTGTCCTCACCGGCCGCCATGCTCTGCCGGATGAAGGCCGGCTGCTCTGTAAGGGTCTCGTTGTTGACGGCGGTGACGGCGATCTTGACGCGGAAGCGGTCCTCCATCATTTTGTTCCGGTCGTAGACGGCGTCGTTCGTGACCTCGCCTATGGAATCCTCCACGTATATCTCATAGGAAAGTCCGGCCGAAACGGAGAAGGTCAGCGTTTCCCCTCCGAAATCGAGCGCGGGGACGCTGTCGTGATACGGCGCGGCGTCCTCCGTCCCGGAGACGGCGTCCGGCGCGGCGGCGGTATCGCCGGGCGGCTGCGTGCCTGCGGTATCCGAGGGGGTATTCCCCCCTCCCGCGCACGCGGAAAGCAAAAGCAAAGCGGCAAAAAGCAAGGATAGGATACGAGGTCCGCGTTGACTATTCATTTTCTTTCCTCCTGCCGTGAGATCATATCCCGAACGGTCTGTGCACGGTCTCCCGCCGCGCGTCCGGCCAAAGTCCGCTTCACCCCAGCGTCAAAAGCTTCAAATAGAGCTGCTCCACCGCGTTTTCGTATGCTTCTTCTTTGGAGGCATAGTAGGAAGCGATCGGCGTATTTTCCACGATCGCCATACGCAGCACGTTCTTGAGCCCCTGCGTCGCGCCCGAATAGAGGCTGGCGAGATCGTAGGAGCGCCCGTCCATGATGACGTCGAGCATCTTTGCCGAGCGCGAGTCTCTGGAATACCGATGCTGCAGAGCGGAATCGTAGAACGCGGGCATGACGGAATTCTTGCTCTCGCAGGAGAGCGCCTCGATCAGCGCGCCGACCATGTCGAGGTCCCGCACGCTGCGGGGAACGCAGAGCGTGGAGTAGCCGTCCAGACACGAACCGCGATACTGCTCTTGCGTTTCGTCGTACTTCGGATACGGGATGATCCCGTAATCCGAGGTCATATCGCTCAGCTCATCGTACAGCGCGTACAGACGGACCGGCATGAGCAGGGCGATATCGTTTTTGAAGAGTTTGTACTTGTCGTCGTACACGTAACCGTCGCGGCCGTGATAGATGGTGAACACGCCGTTTGTGCCGTGGAAAAGCTTATCGAGCTTATCATAGATGCTGAGCATTCTTTCGGTATTGACCTGTATCTCCAGCCCGTCGTCCGTGAGACGGAGGAACGGCTGCTCGCAGGCGGGCAGATAGCAGATCAGGCTCGTGTTGAGATCCGTCAGGAGCCCGTAGATATCCTCGTCGTCCTTCTGACCGTTGCCGTTCGTGTCGGCGTAGATATCCTTCGTGAGCGCATACTCGTAATCGAGCGTCCAGCGTCCTTCGTCCACCACGTCGTACAAATTCTCCACGCCGAAATCCGCCGCAAGTTTCTGGTTGAACAGATACGCGTAGGCGTACTGCATGCTCGTCACGCACAGATCGGACACCGCCGAGTACAGTCTTCCGTTGACGGTAAAAACGTCGTTGATATTGACGGCCCACCACGGATTGTCCAGATCGACGTACGGAACGTTCTGCCATTCCACGAACCAGTTTTCCAGGATCAGATCGCCGGCTCCGGAACAATACGCCGCCGCCGCGTTGAAGCTGTCGTCCATGGCGTAAAGGCTCTGCCGGATAAAATCAAGGATCTCCCCGCTCCCGGTATCCACGGCGACGGTCCTGCCGATCGTGACGTTGAAGCGTTTTTCCATCATACTGTTCCGGTTGTAGACCGCGTTGTTCGTGATCTCGCCGGACGCCTCCTCCACGACCATCTCATCGGCTACCATATCCCGCACGCAGAAGATCAGCGCGTCCCCTTTGAAATCGAGCGCGGGGACGCTGTCGTGATACGGCGCGGCGTCCTCCGTCCCGGAGACGGCATTCGGCGCGGCGTCGGTCTCGCCGGGCGGCTGCGTGCCTGCTGTATCCGAGGGAGTATTCCCCCATCCCGCGCATGCGGAAAGCAAAAGCAAAGCGGCAAAAAGCAAGGACAGGATACGGGGTCCGCGTTGACTCTTCATTTTCTTCCCTTCCGTTCGCGTTCCGGATCGCGCTCGGAGCCCTCTGTGCATAGTGTACCATGCCGGTCGGCGATTGTCAATGACTTCCGCCGTTTTTCGGCGGGATTTCCCCTGCCGCCCCTCCCGCGGGGCGGACGGCGGGGATATTTTTCCGATTTTTCCGTTTATCCCGCCTCCGCCCTTGAAAAACCGATCAAAGCGTGGTATACTATTCCCGTATAGGATCTGTCACGGAATTTTCACCTGAAGCTGCAAGGAAGTCATTTTTATGATCTACGATGTACTCATCATCGGCGCCGGGATCACCGGCGCCATGACCGCCCGCGCGCTCGCGGCGTACGACTGCTCCGTCGCCGTCGCGGAGGCGGGCCCGGACGTCGCGTGGGGCGCCACACGCGCCAATTCCGCCATCGTCCACGCCGGATACGACTGCGTGCCCGGCACGATGAAGGCGCGGCTCAACGTGCGCGGCTGCGCCATGATGGAGACGGTCTGCGCGGCGCTCGGCGTCGCCTACCGCCGCTGCGGCTCCCACGTCGTCGCCTTCGGCGAGAAGGACGAGGAGACGCTGCGCACGCTCTTTGCGCGCGGGGAAGCGAACGGCGTGCCGGGGCTGAGGATCCTCACCCGGGACGAGCTGCGGGAGAGGGAGCCGAACGTCTCGCCGGAAGCGACGGCGTCCCTCTGGGCGCCGAGCGCCGGGATCGTCTGTCCCTACGGCCTCGCCGTCGCCGCCGCCGAGAACGCCGCAACGAACGGCGCCGCGATCTATCTGAACTGCCCGATCCGCTCCGTTGCGGAAGAGGACGGCGTATACGCCGCCTCGGACGGGGCGACGGTCATCCGCGCGCGGCGCATCGTCAACTGCGCCGGCGTCGCCTCGGCGGAGCTTGCTTCTCTCATCGACGGCGTCCCGTATCCCGTGCATATCATCCCGCGCCGCGGCGAATATATCATCATGGACAAGAACGCCGCCGGCGTCGTCCGCTCGACGCTCTTCCCCGCCCCGAACGAAAAGGGGAAGGGGATCCTCGTCGCCCGTACCGTGGACGGGAACCTGCTCGTCGGTCCGAACGCGCACGAGTGCGCGCCGGACGACAACGCCGTCACCGCCGAAGGTCTTGAGGAGATCATGAACGGCGCGCACCGGCTCGTCCCGTCCGTCAGCCAGCGCGACGCGATCACCGTCTTCGCCGGGATCCGCGCCACGCCGGACACCCACGATTTCTCGATCCGTCCCTCCGAGACCCGCCGCGGCGTCATCCACGCCGTCGGCGTGGAATCGCCGGGGCTCGCCTCCTCGCCCGCGACGGCGGAATATATCGTCTCCCTGCTCGAGGCGGACGGTCTGGAACTGCGTCCGCGGGAAAATTATATCCCGACGCGCCGCGCCGACGGGAACCCGAAGCGCTTCGCGGAGATGACGGACGAGGAACGCGCCGCCGCCATCGCGCGCGAGCCGGCATACGGCCGCATCGTCTGCCGCTGCGAAACGGTCACGGAAGGGGATCTGCTCGACGCGATCCGTTCCCCCGTCCCGGCGACGGATCTCGACATGCTCAAGCGCCGGACGCGCGCCGGCATGGGCCGCTGTCAGGGCGGCTTCTGTTCACCGCGCGCCGCCGCGCTCCTCGCGCGGGAGCAGGGCGTGACGCTCGACGCCGTCACGAAATGCGGCGGCGGCTCCTGGCTCGTATGCCGCCGCGAGGACGGAGAGGAGGCGGAAAAATGAAAAAGAAACTGATCGTGATCGGCGGCGGGCCCGCCGGTCTTGCCGCCGCCGTCGCCGCCTGCGACGCCGGCGTCGCCGCCGAAGATATCCTGATCCTCGAACGCGACAGTGAGATCGGCGGCATCCTCAACCAGTGCATCCACGCGGGCTTCGGCCTGCACCGCTTCGGGGAGGAGCTTTCGGGTCCCGAATACGCCGGGCGCTATATCGACATGGTGCGCGAGCGGAACATCCCCGTCGCCGTCGACTGTATGGTGCTCTCGCTGACGGACGACCGTCACGTGTCCTTCGTGTCGCCCGCCACCGGCTTCGTCCGCGCGGAGGCGGACGCCGTCGTGCTCGCCATGGGCTGCCGCGAGTGGACGCGCGGCGCGCTCTGCACGCCGGGCAC
>JAEEYP010000019.1 GCA_016288155.1 Clostridiales bacterium
CCGGTGCACGCCAGTACCCCGTCCACTTTCAGCTTTTGCCAAGGGAGCTTTTCCGCCTAGGGCTCGGCATAGATAGTGATCTCCGTGCCGTCCACGGTGATGGAGCCGGGGACCTTCACGGTCTTGCCGTCTTCCGCGAGGACGGGTTCCTTCGATTCCACGGTGTGCTTGTTCTCACCGATAACGCCGCAGTAACCCTTCTGCGCGGTATCGTACTTGAGAAGATGAGCGAGCATGGCGGGGCTGGTCAGATCGTTGATGGCGACGACCTCGTACCCCTCGGCGCCGAACATCTGACGGAACGCGAGACGACCGATGCGGCCGAAACCGTTGATGGCAACTTTGACAGACATGTTTTCCTCCAAATATATAATGAAATGTAGTGAACGTCGCCGGGCGCACTCCCGCGCGGCACGCCGCCGCGGAAACGCCCTGCTTCTCCGTGTTTAATTGTATCGCAAAATCCCGTTTCTTACAAGGGCTTTTTGTAAATTTATCAGAATTTTCACATTTTCACAAATTCACGCGCGCTAGCGGGAGAAATTTTTCCATATTTCTCTCGTCATGCGCCGCGCTCCTCCTTGACAAGCCCTCCCGGTTATGGTATAATATTTGCGAACGGGTATCGGATGATCCCCGTCTCTCTTCCGCCGGTAAATTTTCTGTCGGCGGACTTATGTCCATAGGGAGGTGTACAACATGGATAAGCAAAACGCATATGAGACCCTGTTCATCATCGACGCTTCGCTGTCTGAGGACGCGATCAAGGCGCTGACGGACAAATTCACCGCGCTCATTGCAGAAAACGGAACGGTCTCCGAGGTCAACGAATGGGGCAAGCGCCGTCTGGCGTACCCGATCGACGACAAGGAGGAGGGCTACTACGTCCTCGTCAACTTCGAAGCGAAGGGCGATTTCCCCGCCGAGCTGGAACGTATCTTCGGCATCACGGAAGGCATCATGCGTTCCGTCGTCATCCGCCGCGAGGAAACGAAGAAGGCGGCCGCCGAGGCCTAACGGCTTCTGCCGCGGAGGGCATTCCCTTCCGATGAGGCAGAAACAGATGCGATGAGAAAGGAAGGTTTTCCATGGCGAATTTCAACTTCAATAAAGTGATTCTGGGCGGACGTCTGACGGCGGACCCGGAACTGAAGACTACCCCTTCCGGCATCTCCGTTACGTCCTTCACCGTCGCGGTCAACCGCCGTTTCGGCGGTAAAAACAGCGAGGAGACGCAGGCTGACTTCATCAACGTCACCGCCTGGCGCCAGACCGCTGAGTTCGTCACCCGCTATTTCCGCCGCGCAAGCTCCATCTGCATCGTCGGATCGATCCAGACGCGCTCGTGGACGGACAATCAGGGACAGAAGCGCTATGCCACCGAGGTCGTCGCCGACGAAGCGTACTTCGTCGACGCGAAATCCGAAAGTCCTCTCGCCGTGCAGCAGGCGGCCGTCAACAATCCCGGACAGTCCGGCGCGAACAACGCCTACATGCCCGAGGGATACAGCGCGACGGCGTTCGCCTCGCAGCCAAACGGCGCTCCCAAATTCGAGGAGCTGTCCGAGGACGAAGATCTGCCCTTTTGAGGACAGACATCAACAATTCAAACAGGAGGTCTCATAGAATATGGATACCGAAAGAACCGAAGCCGTTCAGGAACAGCCTGAGCAGAATACCGAAGCCAGACAGGGCGGCGACGCCGCTCAGCGTCCCGCGCAGCGCCCCTTCAACCGCAGAAGAAAGAAAGTCTGCCAGTTCTGCGCCGACAAGATCGATTATATCGATTACAAGGACGTCAACCGTCTGAGAAAGTTCGTCTCTCCCGAGAGAGCGAAGATCCTTCCGCGCCGGATCTCCGGCACCTGCGCCAAGCATCAGCGTCAGCTCACCGTCGCCATCAAGCGCGCGCGCGTCGTTGCCCTGATGCCGTATCTCGGCGACTGAATCTTTCATACGAAAAAACGGATCGGCACTGCCCGTCCGTTTTTTTGTTCCAGGCGATCTCCCGGCACGGCGCCGGCAATCAATACAGCGGAGGAACGCAGATGAACGGGATATGGATACGCGCGGACGAGCGTCCGGCAGAAACGCATTTTTACTATTTCAAAAAGAAGATCACGGCGGGCAAGGAAAACGCGCTCGTGATCGACGTAAGCGCCGACACGCGGTATCAGCTGTATATCAACGGCGCGCTGTGCTCCGAGGGACCGTGCATGGGATCGTGGTATCAGAAATACTACGAGACCGTCGACTGCTCCGACAAGCTCGTCCCCGGTGAAAACGATATCACGGTCAAGGTATTGTTCGTCCGCGAGGGCGCGTTCATCTCCACCTTCAAGAAGGACCGCCCCGCCCTGTGGCTGACCGCGCGCTTTACGTGCGACGGCGAGGAGCGCGATTTCCGCTCCGACAAAAGCTGGGAATGCTTGAGGGACGATTCCGTCTCCTTCGTGCAGGGGCGCAACGTCACCGGGTCCATCCCGGAATTCGAGTCCCACGCGGCACAAAAGCGGCTCACGCGGGTCGGCGTGACCGAATGGTACGAGGCGAACACCGCCGCCGCCTGCTTCTTCGTGTGGGGCGTGAGCGAGCAGTATCTGCTCCGCCCGCGCCCGATCCCGCAGATGCAGACGTATCCCGCAAAGCCTTTTCGCCTCTGCGGCGACGGCGTGCTCGACGCCGGGAAATACACCACCGCCAAGGTGAAATTCGCGTTCAGGGCGGCGGCTGGCGTGAAGATCCGGGTCACGTACGCCGAATGCCGCCTCACGCCGGACGGGAACGGCGGCTATTATAAAGACAAGCGCGACGAAGCGGGCGGCGCGCTGACCGGGAATTACGACGAGGTCGAAGCAAACGGCGGCGTCACGGTGCTCGAGCCGTTCTGGTACCGCGCGTTCCGATTCGTGAAGATCGAGGCGGACGGAGAGTTTGAGATCGCGGACGCGGAATACGCGGAATACTTTTATCCGATGGACGATATCGCCCGCTTCGCCTGCTCCGATCCGGAACTGAACGCGATGTGGGACGTGAGCCTCAATACCGTCCGGTGCTGCATGCACGAGATCTTCGTCGACTGCCCGTACTACGAACAGCAGCAGTACGACATGGATTCCACGCTGGAAGCCCTGTTCACGTACAGATTCATCGAAGACACGGCGATGCAGAAAAAATGCATCACGGATCTGTCGCATTCCCAGCTGCCGGACGGGATGATCCAGGCGAACTACCCCTCGACGCTGATCCAGGTCATCCCGGGCTTTTCGCTGTTCTTCATATTCATGATCCGCGACTATATGGACTACGTCGGCGACGCCGCTTTCGTGCGCGGCCTGACCGGCTGCATCGAGCGCGTGCTTGAGGGCTTCCGCTCCTATGAGGACGAACGCGGGCTGTTCGGCACGACGCCGTACTGGCCGTTCGTCGACTGGGTCCCCACATGGGGGATCGGCATACCGGAGGGCGGAACGAAAGAACCGCTCACCGTCACGAACCTCATGTATTCCGCCGCGCTGATCGCCGCCGCCGAGATCTACGAATACTGCGGGAAGCCCGGCGCCGCGCAGGATCTCCGCAGCCGCGCGCAGACGCTGAACGCCGCCGTAAGGAAATACTGCTACGACGAGGAAAAGGGGCTGTACCGCAATACCCCCTCAAGGCGGGAGTATTCCGAGCACACGACGCTCTGGGCGATCCTGTCCGGCGCGGTGACGGGAGAAGAGGCAAAGGCGCTCATGGAGCGCACGCTCCGCGCCGACGCGGCGCACTGCTCCTTCTCCATGAACCACTATATGTTCCGCGCGCTGGAGAGATCCGGCTGCTACGAATACGCGGACAGGCTGCTCGACGGGTGGCGGAAGATGCTCGATATGCACTGCACGAGCTGGTGCGAGAATCCGGACAAGCCGAGAAGCGAATGCCACGGCTGGAGCAGCGCGCCCGCGTACGAGTTTTCCGCGATGGTCCTCGGCGTGAAGCCGGCCTCCCCGGGATTCAGAACGGTGCGGATCGAGCCGTATCCCGGAACGCTCACGTGGGCGGAGGGCGAGGTGCCAACGCCCTACGGCAGGATCCGGGTGAAATGGCGCAAAGAAGGCGAAGAAATCAAGCTCGACGTTTCCCTTCCCGAAGGCGTCACGCGCGTGGAGTGATCCGTCCGGGCGATCCCCCGGAGACCGTCAATACGAAAAAGCAGGCTGACCGCGTCAGCCTGCTTTTTTGCGCGTGCGTCAATCGAACGTCACGCGGCGCACCCGGCGGCGGATGCGGACGAGATCCCGCAGCATCCGCACGCTGTCGCGCAGCACGTGCACCTTCGATTCCCGGTGGTTGACGATCGTCACCGCCATCTCCTCGATACGCGCCTTCTTCTTCTCGGCGAGCGAAAGGATCTCGAAATCGAACGCGAAGCCCTTCGTCTCGCAGCGCGCGAAGATCTGTCGGGCGAGCTCGCCGCGAAACGACTTGAAGCCGCACTGGGAATCGGACAGTCTGAAGCCGAGCAGGACGCGCAGTACCGCGTAATACGCCTTCGAGACGACGCGCCGCACGAACGTATACCCCGCGTAGCCCTCACCGTTCAGACGGCGGCTCCCGATCACGGCGTCGACGTCCTCACCGTAGCGCAGGACGGCCTCGCCGATCACGTCCGTCCCGTAGGCGAGATCGCAGTCCGTGTACACGACGACGTCGCCCGTCGAGGCGAGGACCGCCTCGCGTACCGCCGCGCCCTTGCCGCGGTTGTCCGCGTAGCCGACGACGCGCACGCCGTCCAGCTCCGCCGCCGCGCCGCGCACGGCGTCGCCGCAGCCGTCGGACGAGCCGTCGTCCGCGAAGATGATCTCGAAATCCCAGCCGTGCTCCCGGCGCAGAGCGTCCATCGCCCCCCACAGCGTCCGGGCGGTCGCCGCCGCGATCTTTACCTCGTTGTACATTGGGATACATACGGAAATCTTCATCGTTTCACCGATCCGGCGCCTGACCGGATCTCCCGCTTTCTTCTTTTTTCCCGACGGTGATATCCGCCGCCACGGTAACGTCCAACTCTTCGGCCGCCGCGAGGCGCACCTCCCCCTCCGGCGGCGTCCGGCGCGAGAAGGGTGTCATCGTATACAGCGCGCGCAGCGCCGCCGCGTCGGGGATATGGACGGTACGGCGCACGGCTTCGCGGCGGCAC
>JAEEYP010000020.1 GCA_016288155.1 Clostridiales bacterium
AACCTGGCGGAGAAGATGAGGGCGGTGAAAGCGGTACTCCGGTCTCCGGAAATCCCTCCGATTCCCAGGCTCTGATGGCGCAGCTTTCGGGCGGGAGCGCGACGCTCGACGCCGGCGGCTGGACGCTCAGTTATACCGGTGTTACCGTCGGTGCGGGCCAGACGCTCAACATCACCGGCGCCGGAACGATAAGCATGCCCGCCCTGACGATCGAAGCGGGCGCCACGGTCAACGTCTCCGCCGGCGCGACGCTCGCCGTCAGCGGAACGGACCTGGTGTGGAGAGGCACGCTCAACAACAACGGCACCGTTCAGAGCAACGCGGAGCTCGTAGTGATGGGAACCGTGGTGAACAACGGCACATTCGTCAATTCCGGAACGCTCGCCATCGCTCCCGGAGCAAGTTTTACCGGCGGCACCGTGAGCAATACGGGAACGATCATCAACAACGGGACGTTTTCGCCGGGCGCCTGTGACGGAATCGTCATCAGAAACTGATCGGAAAAGAGGAATCCATGATGAAGAAGTATCTGTCCCTGCTGCTTGCGGCGGTCCTGCTGCTTGCGGCCCTCGGAACCGGAACGATATACGCTTCGACGTTCACCGCCGGCGACATCCGCGGCGGCGCGCCCGCCGGAGCCGTCTTTACAGAGGATGGCTCGCTTCTCGTGTGCGACACCTGGAACAAGGTCGTCTGGAAGGTATCCGGCGGCTCCGCGGAGTTGTACGCGGGAGTGATCGGTGTTCCGGGCGTTACGGGTGAGCCGGTCGGCGATTACAATGACGGCGCGTCGGAAACCGCGTATTTTCTCGAGCCCTGGGCGGTCGTTCCGTTCGCGGAAGGCTTCGCTGTTTCGGACGCGGGCGCCAATGTCGTGCGCTATATCGCGGACGGCAAGGTCTATACTTTCGCCGGATCGGGCGATGAAGGGAAGGCCGACGGCAATGCTTCCGAAGCATCGTTCCGTCATCCCACCGGGCTTGCCCCGGACGGAAACGGCAACCTCTATATCGCGGACACCGGGAACGGACTGATCCGCTGCGCCGACGAAACGGGCCGGGTAACGACGGTCGTGCGGGATCTGGAGAGCCCCATGGGGATCGCCTGGTACGACGGAGCGCTTTATATTGCCGAGACCGGCCGCAGTCGTATCTGCCGCTGGAAAGACGGAACGCTTGAGACAGTCGCCGGCATCTCCGAAGCCGCGGAGGCTGAAGGCGAATACACCGGTGGATATACGGACGGTTCCGTCTCCCGCGCAAGATTCGATCATCCCCAGGGGATCGCGGTCGGCGCAGACGGCACGGTATACGTGGCCGACACAGGCAACAGCGCGGTGCGTGCGATCGTCGGGGACCTTGTCAATACGGTCGTCCGCAGCTCTGCGGGCGCATCCTCTCCGGTAAGTCCGCGCGGCGTGCTGGTTTCGGGCAACACGCTGTACGTCAGCGACAGCTTTGTGTCGGATATCCTTACGTATCCGGTGCCTGGCAACAACTATTCCGACGTGAAGGAAGGCGAGTGGTTTGCCGAAGCCGCCGATCGAATGACGCTGCTCGGCGTGGTCCCGGGCGCTTCCGACACGGAATATGCCCCCGGCGACCCGATCAGCCGCGCCGCATTCGTCACGGCCCTGTCGCAGGTTCACCTGCTGGAAGAGGGCTTTGCGATCATCGACGGCGACGCGTCCTTTGACGACGTTTCCGAAAACGAGCCGTATGCCGCGGCGGTCCGCTGGGCGGCCGACGCCGCGATCGTGGAAGGGACGGGCGGAGGCAGGTTCTCCCCGGACGATCCTCTGCGGCGCGAAGACCTCATCGTGATGCTTTACAATTACGCGCGGTCCATGGGATACGACGTGAGCGCCGCCGGAGATCTTTCGGGATTCCCCGACGCCGACAGTCCGGACTCTTATGCAGGGACGGCGCTCTCCTGGGCGGTCGGCACCGGCATCCTCGAAGGCACGACGCTCGAAAACGGCACGCTGCTGCTCGACCCCCAGGGCACGGTCACGCGGGCCCAGGCCGCCGTCTTCGCGGATCGCTTTCTCGATAAAGCCGTGAATTGACTGCATTGAGTGATCGTCTTCGCGTGCGTTCTCGTCAACTTCGCCGGGAGCCAGCTCGCGGGCAATCTGGAACTTCCGTTCTGGATGGACTGCTTCGGGACGATGTTCGCCGCCTACGTGCTCGGCCCGATCAGCGGCGCGATCGTCGGCCATATGGCCCGGAAGAAGTATTTCGAATCCTTCTTCGGCGTCACGACGGTCGCGGGCAGCGAGGAACTGATCCGCAGCACCATCGAGGAGATCGTGGCCGGAAAGTGCCACGTATTCAAAAGAAAACTATGTGGGTGTCGATCCGGACAACCCCAACGACGTCTGGGATCTCAACACGGAATTCCCCGAAAACAGGAACGCCTCGGCGCCCTCGTTCCATTACGTCCTGCGGGACGTCATCGTGATCGAGTGACCGGCGGAATTGACAATCCCCCGCCGGTTGCGTTACAATTTGCCCATCATTTCACAGGAGGCGGCAATCATGCGTTACGAAAGCACAAGAGGAAGCGAACACAAAGTCACGGCATCCTGCGCCGTTCTGCGCGGGATCGCGGAGGACAAGGGCCTGTACGTTCCGGAACGGATCCCCGCGCCGTTCCTGAAGCCGTCGCTTCTGAAGATGTTCGCGGAGATGACGTATCCGGAGCTGGCGCGGAAGCTTCTGCCCGCGCTCCTCACCGACTACAACGCGAACGAGATCGACCGCTGCGTCCGCGGCGCCTACGAAAGCGGGAAGTTCAGCGCTCCCGAGGTCGCGCCCGTGCGGAAGGCCGGCGACGCCTTCTTCCTCGAGCTCTACCACGGCCGGACGGCCGCCTTTAAGGATATGGCGCTCTCGATCCTGCCGTACCTCCTGACCGAGGCGGTCGCGAAACAGGGCGAGACCGATACGATCTGCATTCTGACCGCGACGAGCGGCGATACGGGCAAAGCCGCGCTCGAGGGCTTCGCGGACGTCCCGGGGACGGAGATCTGCGTCTTCTATCCCGAGACGGGCGTCTCCGAGGTCCAGAAGCGCCAGATGATCACCCAGGAGGGCGCGAACACCCACGTTTTCGGCATCCGCGGCAACTTCGACGACGCCCAGACCGGCGTGAAGAAGATGTTCACCGACCCTACGTTCGCTTCGGAACTCAAAGCGAAGGGGTATAAGTTCAGCTCGGCGAATTCGATCAACATCGGCCGGCTCGTTCCCCAGATCGTCTATTACGTCTGGGCGTATTCCCAGCTCGTCTTCCACGGCGCAATCCATCCCGGCGACCCGATCAACTTCGTCGTCCCGACCGGCAATTTCGGCAACATCCTTGCCGGCTGGTATGCGAAACAGCTCAGCCTTCCCGTCCGGAAGTTCATCTGCGCGTCCAATGAGAACAAAGTCCTGACGGATTTCCTGAACACCGGCGTCTACGACATCAAGGACCGTCCGTTCCGCGTGACGACGAGCCCGTCGATGGATATCCTGATCTCCTCGAACCTCGAGCGGCTTCTCTACCATCTCTCGGGGAACGACGGCGGAGAGATCCGCCGCCTGATGACCGCCCTCGAGACGGAAAAACGCTACGAGGTGTCCGAACGGATCCGCGCGGGTCTTGCCGACTTCGCCGGCGGATTCGCGGATATGACCGCGACCGAAGAGACGATCCGCCGCTACTGGGAGAACGACGGCTATCTGATGGACACCCATACCGCCGTCGCCGCCTCCGTGTACGACGCGTACCGGAAGGAAACGGGCGACCGGACGCCTGCCGTCATCGTCTCGACCGCAAGCCCCTACAAGTTCGCTGAGGCCGTCTCGCGCGCGATCGGTCTCCCGCCGCGCGAAAGCGGGTTTGCCGCGGTAACGGCGCTCGCCGAGGCGACGCGCGTTCCCGTTCCGGCCGGCCTCCGCGGCCTCGACCGGAAGGACGTCCGTCATCCGGGCGTCTGCGACGTCTCCGCGATGGCGGAGGCGGTGCGGACTGCGCTGAAGTGACGAAACCGAGTTTCCGCATTTTCTTCTTGCATTCGCGGAAACAATATGATAAAGTAGTACCGCTCGAACAGAGCGGCTTTGGAGAAGTCGCCTAGCTTGGTCGAGGGCGCACGACTGGAAATCGTGTAAACCACACCCGGTTTCGAGAGTTCGAATCTCTCCTTCTCCGCCAAATAAACCCTGAAACATTTGTTTCAGGGTTTTTTAGTGGTATATACCTGTTTTATAGATGTTCGCTTATCCCAGAACTGCTTTTACAAGCTCCAGAATGAAGGCGCCAAAGTCTTCAGCCAGTGTATCAGCGATCTGATACTCAAGGCCGTTATATAAAGCGAGGATGACTCTCGGCTCATTATCGGCATTCAGATTTGAATAATCGAGATAAACCATCTCGCCGTCACCACAGTTGAAGATCGGAATCCATTTGTTGGGGAGGCCGTATTCGAATCTGTCATTAAGGGCATAAGCGACAGAATTTCCTTCCAATACACCGGAATCATCAG
>JAEEYP010000021.1 GCA_016288155.1 Clostridiales bacterium
CCGGATCCTTGCGGGCGGCAGGGAGGCGGAGCCGATCCGCGCCCCGCGCGGTTTCTCGTGGGAAGAAAAAGACGGATACTGCTATCCGTCCTACACGTACTGATCTGTCAATCAGCCGGTGCCGGCAGGCACCGGCTTCATTCAGGAGGCTTCCATGGCAAGCATCACGTATTACGTATCCGCCGCCGGGTCAGATAATAATCCCGGCACCGACCGCGCGCATCCCTTCGGCACGGTCAATCACGCGAAGGAAGCGGCGCGCGCCGCGGCCGCCGCCGGCGACGCCGTCACGGTGGAATTTCTTGCCGGTACGTATGCGATCGGCGTTTCCCTCGGCGGCGCCGAGGCGCAGACGCTCGATCTTGACGAGCGTGACAACGGCATCTCCTACGTTACCCGGGAGGGCGCCGTCCTGACGGGCGGGCTTTCCATCCCCGTCTCCGCCATGACCGCCGTGACCGGCGAGGCGCGGGATCTTTTCCGCGCGGACGTCGTCGATCGCGTCCGCTGCGCGGATCTCAAAAAGTACGGCGTGCCCGAGGCGAGCTACGCGGGACCGTACCCGATCGGATTCACGACGGCGTCGCTGTATGACGGCTACGTGGCGGGCGTCAATATCGAGGTCTTCGAGAACGACGCCCGCATGACGCTCGCGCGCTATCCGGACACGGGCTATCTCGAACTGGCGGCGATCATGGACCAGGGCGAGACGCCGGAGTATCCGGAACAGAACTATTGGCCGGAGAACTGGAAGAAACGGAACCCCCGCCCCGGCACGTATATCTTCGATAAGGAAACGCAGAAAGCCGCGCAGACGTGGAAGCACACGGAGAACGCGTGGATCTTCGGATATCTGTACCACGACTGGGCGGACACCACCGTGCCGGTCACGATCGACGCGGGACACCGCGCCGTCACTCCGCGCTACGTCGCGCAGTACGGCGCGCGCGCCGGCGCGAAGTATTATTTCTTCAATATCCCCGACGTGCTCGACGTCCCCGGCGAGTGGTACGTCGACAAGGAGAACGGGATCCTTTACGTCTATCCGTCCTCCGAGGAGAGCGTCATCTCTCTCTCGGTGTGCCGCGATCCGCTCGTCAGTTTCCATGGCGCCCGGAACGTGACGCTCTCCGGCTTCACGCTGGAATGCACCGCCAACACCGCCGTCGTAGGATCGGGCACGGGCCTGCTCCTCCATTCGCTCTACGTACACAACGTCGGCAAGGACGCGGTGCACCTGAGCGGACGGGATATCCTCGTCGAGCGGTGCGAGGCGGCGCACACGGGACACGGCGGCATCTCCGTCGACGGCGGCGATCGCGCGACGCTGACGCACGGGAACAACATGATCCGCAACTGCTACGTCCACGATTATTCCGACGTGGCGAAGACGTATACGCCGGGGCTCAGCGTCGGCGGCGTCGGCAACACGATCGCGCACTGCGAGGTCTGCCGGACTCCGCACATGGCGATCAGTTACGGCGGCAACGAGCACCTGATCGAGTACAACTACATCCACGAAGCCGTCATGTATTCGATGGACGCCGGCGCGATCTACTCCGGCCGCGACTGGGCGGGGCACGGCACGGTCATCCGCTACAATATCCTGGAGCACGTCGGCTGCGACGAGCTCCATCCGGACGGGATCTACTGGGACGACACGCTCTCCGGTCAGACCGCCTACGGCAATATCCTCATCGACGTGAAGAAGAACGGCTTCCTCGTCGGCGGCGGGCGCGACAACGTCGTGCGCGACAATATCATCCTCGGCGAGAGCGAGATGCCGATCCAGTACGACGACCGCGCCCGCGACGGCGTCGTGAACAACGGCTGGGCGCGCGCGGGCTATATCGATCCGAACGGCGGCAACTGGACGCAGCTGAAGGAACTGAACAAGTACGACGCGGTCTGGAAGGAGAGGTATCCGACGCTCTTCAGACTCAGACGGGATCTGGACGACGCGGACGATCCGGAATGCCCGATCAACCCGGCCGGCGCCGTCGTCGAGAACAACGTCATCATCAATGAACGGGCGTATCTCGGCGAGATCGCCGATTCCGTGTACAAATACAGCCGGGTCGAGGGGAACTCGCTGTATCACTCCTGCGAGGAGGCGGACTTCGATCCGAAGACGCTGCGCTTCAAGCACCCGCGGGAAGGCTTCCCGGAGATCCCCGTCGAGAAGATCGGGATCGAGAAAGAATGATATGAAAGAAGGATCCGGATGGCCGAGGCCATCCGGATCCTGTTTTTCTGTTATTTTTCCGGAGCGGGAGGGGACGCGCGGTGCCGCGGCGGGACGTTGAGCAGCACGACGGAGAGGAGCACGAGCGCGGCGCCGACGATGCTGAACCAGTACAGCGGCTCCCGGTATACGACGATCCCGACGAGCGAGGCGATCACCGGCTCGAGCGACGCCATGACCGATGCCTTGCCGGGTTCCGTCCGCTGGAGTCCCAACGTGTACAGGGAATACGGCAGGACGGTGGAGACGACGGCGAGCAGGACGGCGGGAAGGATCGCCTCGTGATGCTCCGCGAAGAGCGCGGCGACGGAAAGCGGGCGGCAGAGCGGCAGCGCAACGAGCGCGGCGATAAAGAACGTGTATGCCGTGACCGTGAAGGGATCGTATTTTTCCAGTGCGACGCGGCCGAAGATGCTGTAGAGCGCGTAGCCGACGCCCGAGCCGACGCCGAGCAGGATCCCGGCGGTGCCGACCGCCTGCTCCCCCGTCAGAACGCCCGTGACCATGGCGCATCCGGCGAGGGAAAGGACGAGCGCGGCGAGTTTGCGCGCGTTGATCCGCTCGTGAAAAAACAGGGCGGACAAAAGCATGACGAAGACGGGCGCGGTATACATGAGGATGGAGGCGACGGAGAGCGTCGTGATCGTGACGGCGGTGAAAAAACAGACGTTGCAGAGCACGATGCTGCATATCCCGGTGCCGAAGAACATCCACAGATCCCGCCATCGGACGCGCAGCTTCTTCGGGGCGAAGATCGCCGTGCCGATGCCGAGGATAACGGCGGAGAAGACGGCGCGCACCGCCATCACCTGAAAGGACGAGAATCCCGCCTCGGAGAGCATGCGCGAAAAGAGTCCGGTCATTCCCCAACCGACCGCCGCGGTCAGGATGAAAAAAACAGCCATCATTCAGCGCGTCAGTTTGTCGAACAGATCCTTCATCAGCGCGTCGCGGCGGATGCGGCAGACGTATCGGATGAAGTGGCGGCGGGGGTCGAAGCCGTAGTGCCCGTCGTATTCCGGGATCGGAGAAGGGATGAGCTTCGAGAGCATGAAGCGGTCGCCGTCGTTGAGCAGCCACCCGATCGCCGTTACGTCCCAGATCACGCGCGTCCACGGCGTGCCCGCGGCGTACCGTTCGGCTTCCGCGATCGTATTCCGGGCGAGGTAGTTGCTGAGCGGATTCTTTGCGGCGAGCCAGTATTCGAGCTCCGGACCGCTGACGGTAAAGGCGGAGACGACGCCGTCGCAGGGCAGCTGTACGAGCGGCACGCCGCAGCCGAAGACGACGCGCGCGGCGGCGACGTCCTGGATCAGATTGAATTCTCTGTTGTCCGGCGCGTCGACGGCGTTCCCGCCGAGCCAGACGAGGACGATCCGCTCTCTGAGCGTCGGATCCATGAGCAGAGCCGAGGCGACGTTCGTGATCGCGCCGATGGCGACGACGTAGAGCGGACGATCGGCACAGTAATCGGCACAGAGAGAGACGAGCGCCCGCGCGGCGGGGGAATCGACCGGCGTCGCCTCGTCCGGGAGGTACGCGCGGGAGCCGCGGAACACGTGCGGGACGAGCGCCTCCGCCCCGGCGAAGCGGAGCACCTTCAGAATCTCCTCGTAACTGCGCTCCATGCCGTCTTCCGGCGAGGAGGAGCGTGCGTTCAGGAAGGGAGCGGCGAAGACGGCGCGGACGTTCAGCTTTTCCTTTGAGCGGAGCATATATGCCAGTGCGAACTGATCGTCGATCTCGTTGTAGGCGTCCGTATCGAGCACGACGTCGATTGTCCCCTGCGGGACTTCCAGTTTTTTCAGAAGTTGGAACTGATCCATATCATGACCTTCCCGTATCCGATTTGCCCCATTATAGCGCATTCCGCCCGTTTTGTCAAGATGCTTTCCCGCCGGGGGAGGACGCGCGGTTTTTTCGCTTTCCGGGTGATTTATTCAATTGCCGCTTGACACGGGCGCCGGACGGCTGTATAATACTATCTGTACTATCCCGTGCCGCGCAGCACGGGTCCTATGGGAGGATAAGATCATGAACGTCAGACGCAGCGCGGCGCTTCTGCTCGCCGTACTTCTCGCGCTGCCGCTGTTCGCCGGCTGCTCCGGCGGCACGGATACAAAGGAGTACGCCGGCACCGACGGCGGCGGTACGCCGCACACCGACGCGCCGAAGACCGAAGATACGACCGAGGACACGAAGGTCCTCGACGCCGTGCCGGAGCTCGATTTCGGCGGCGCGGCGTTCCGCACGCTCGAGCAGAGCACGGTGTACTCGCTCCATCTCTCTTCGCAGGAGTATAAATACGAAGAACTGAAGTATTCCTTCTGGACGGAGGATCAGGTCGGCGAGAAGGTCAACGACGCGATCTACGACCGCAACCGCGCCATGGAGGAGCGCTTCCGTATTTCCATCGAGGAGCCGACGAAAGGCGATACGGATACCGTGAAGGATATGATCGTCAACACCGTTCTCGGCGCGATGGACGAGTACGATCTGACTTTCTACTGCCTGCAGGAGGCGCCCAACCTCATCGTACAGGGCGTGTTCACGAACTGGAGCACGATCCCTTACGTCGATCTGGACAATCCCTGGTACATGCAGCAGATCAACAACGTCACGATCAACGATATCTATTTCGTGATCGAAAGCGATCTCAACCTCGGCTGGAGCGAGCAGACGTGGATGATCATTTACAACAAGAGCAAGGCGACGGACTACAACGTGCAGGAGGATCTGTACCAGCGCGTCCGCGACGGGAAATGGACGCTCGATTATATGATGGAGATCACGGAGAGCGTCTACACCGATCTGAACGGCAACGGCGCGCGCGACGAGGAGGACTTCTACGGCATGCTCGGTCTGTACGACGGACCGCCGATCGCCGCGTTCACCTACGGCTGCGAGGCGCCGATGATCGTGCTCAACGACGACTATACGATCACGCAGACGGTGCGCGGGGAAAAGTACCTCGAGGTGATCGGCAAACTCACGAAGCTCTTCAACGAGTCCGGCGGATCGTGGCTGTCGGAGAGCGCCTCGAAGGAGGACCGCGTCGACCGCTTCGTGCAGGGGAATCTGCTCTTCTCCCCGATGATGGCGCTTGACTTGACGGGCGGCGATCTGCGCGATTTCAAAGACGACTTCGGCGTGCTCCCGCCGCCGAAGTACGATGAGGATCAAGAGGCGTACCACACCATCGTCAACATCCGCGTTCCCGGGATGATCGTGCTCAAATCGGCGCAGAACACGGAGATGATCGGCGCCGTCGTCGAGGCGATGAGCGCGTACAGCCACGAGAACGTCCTGCCGGTCTACGTGAACGAGGCGCTGGAACTGCGCGGCACGCGCGATCCGGAATCCGTGGAGATGCTCCAGCTCGTGCTCGACGCCCGCACGGTGGATTACGGTTACCTGTACGACGCCGGGATCTGGATGGACCGGATGCGCAACCTTATCAAGAACGACGCGTGGATCGGCTCCCCGATCGCCTATATCGAGGAGCGGCTGGAAAAGTACGAGGATAAGTTCTACGTGACGATCGACTATCTGCTCGATTACGAGGACTGACGGCGTTCTGACAGTTTCGATAATGGAAGAAGCCTGCTCCGTGCGGAGCAGGCTTTTTCATTTCTTCATTGGGGAAAAACAGGGGGCTGCCGGTTTGCGGCAGCCCCCTTCGGACGTCGGGGAACGGAGCGGATCACTTGTACAGCTCGACGAGCTTTGTCAGACGCTCGTACTTCGCCTTCGCGTTCGCGTCCGCCTTGGCAAAGAGCTCTTCCGCTCTCTCCGGGAAGGCCTGCATCAGGCGGCTGTAGCGGTTCTCGCTCGTGATGAAGTCGATGTAGCTCGCCGTCGGCTCCTTGGAGTCGAGGGAGAACGGATTCTTGCCTTCGGCCTTCAGGGCAGGGTTGAAGCGGAACAGCTGCCAGTAGCCGGCCTCGACGGCACGCTTCATCTCGAGCTGGCAGTTCGCCATGGTGCCCTTGATGCCGTGCATCTCGCACGGAGCGTAGCCGATGATGATGGACGGACCGTGGTACGCTTCCGCTTCGGTCAGCGCCTTGAGGAGCTGGTTCATATCCGCGCCCATCGCGACCTGCGCGACGTAGACGTAACCGTAGGACATGGCGATCTCGGCGAGGTTCTTCTTGCCGACCGCCTTGCCCGCGGCGGCGAACTGCGCGACCTGTCCGAGGTTGGACGCCTTGGACGCCTGACCGCCGGTATTGGAGTACACCTCGGTATCGAAGACCATGATGTTCACGTCCTCGCCGGAGGCGATGACGTGGTCGAGGCCGCCGAAGCCGATATCGTACGCCCAGCCGTCGCCGCCGAAGATCCACACGGACTTCTTGGCGAGGTAGTCGCGGCCCGCGAGGATCTCGCGCTCCGCCGGAACGGTGACGCAGGTGCCGCGGTTCACGTCGTCTTGGAGCATCTCGCACATATGGGCGACGGCCTTGGCGTTCTCCTTCGCGTCGTCCAGCGTGTTGAGGTAGCCCTCGAGGCAGCCGGTCCATTCCTCGGTGACGTGCATCTCACGGTATTTCTCAAGCAGATCGCGCACCTTCTGGATGTAGCGCGCGCGGATCGTCTTCTGACCGATGAACATGCCGAGACCGTGTTCGGCGTTGTCCTCAAAGAGGGAGTTCGCCCACGCGGGACCGCAGCCGGACTGGTTGTTGACGGTGTACGGCGTCGCGGGCGCGGAGCCGCCCCAGATGGAGGAGCAGCCGGTCGCGTTGGAGATATACATCCGCTCGCCGAAGAGCTGGGTGATGAGGCGGGCGTAGGAGGTCTCGGCACAGCCGGCGCAGGAGCCGGAGAACTCAAGCAGCGGCTGCTTGAACTGGCTTCCCTTGACCGTGGCGTTGATGAGCTCCGGCTTCTCGGTGACGTGCGCGACCGCGTAATCGAACGGAGCCTGCTGCGCGGCTTCCGCTTCCTGCGGCGCCATCGTCAGCGGGGACTTCGCGGCGGCGATCTTGGCGGCGGCCTTCGCGGCCGTCTTCGCATCGTATTCCGGATGCTCGGCGGCAACGGCGGCGGCGGCGTCCTTCTCCGCCTTCGCGGTGACCGGGCAGGCCTTCACGCAGAGCGTGCAGCCCATGCAGTCGAGCGGGGAGACGGCGATCGTGAACTTGTAGTTCGTCTTGAGGACCGGCTTCGCGGCGAATTTCGTCTCAGCGGGCGCGGCGGCGGCTTCCTCTTCGGTCATGGCGAAGGGACGGATCGCGGCGTGCGGGCAGACGAAGGAGCAGTTGTTGCACTGGATGCACGCGGCAGGGTTCCACGTCGGGACGGACACGGCGACGCCGCGCTTCTCGTAGGCGGCGGCGCCCTGCGGGAACTGACCGTCCGCATAATCCTCGAAGGCGGAGACGGGGAGCGAATCGCCCGCCATGGCGCCCACGGGCTCGACGATCTCGTTGACGAACTTCACGAGTTCCGGACGGCTGCCGACGGCGGCGGTCTTCGGCGCGTCGGCGGGCAGATCCGCCCACGCGGCGGGCACCGCGACCTCGGTCACGGCGTCGGCGCCGGCGTCGATGGCGTCATAGTTGAGCTTGACGATGGCGTCGCCCTTCTTGGAGTAGGACTTGTACGCCATTTTCTTCATGTAGTCGATCGCCTCGTCCTTCGGAAGGATCTTGGCGAGCGCGAAGAACGCGGACTGGAGGACGGTGTTCTTCACCTTGGCGTTGCCGATCTTCTTCGCGGCGATGTCCGTCGCGTTGATCGTATAGAAATGGAGGTTGTTCTTGGCGATGTAGGACTTTACCTTGTTCGGGAGGTGTTCCTCGAGCCCCGCGGCGTCCCACATGCAGTCGAGCAGGAACGTGCCGCCCGGCTTCACGTCGGAGACCATGTCGTACTTGTGGATGTACGCCTGGTTGTGGCAGGCGACGAAGTCCGCCTTGTTGATGTAGTACGGGCTCTTGATCGGCTTGTCCCCGAAGCGGAGATGGGAGATCGTGATGCCGCCGGTCTTCTTCGAGTCGTACTGGAAGTACGCCTGAATGTATTTGTCGGTGTGGTCGCCGATGATCTTGATGGAGTTCTTGTTGGCGCCGACGGTGCCGTCGCCGCCGAGACCCCAGAACTTGCAGGCGATCGTGCCGGCGGGGGCGGTATCGGGCGCGGGCTTCTCTTCGAGAGAGAGGTTCGTCACGTCGTCGACGATGCCGATGGTGAAGTTCGCCTTCGGCTCGGCCTGCGCGAGGTTCTCATAGACGGCGAAGATCGAGGCGGGCGGCGTGTCCTTGGAGCCGAGACCGTAGCGGCCGCCGATGATGCAGGCTTCGCGGCCGGCGTTCGCCAGCGCGGTCACGACGTCGAGGTAGAGCGGCTCGCCCTGCGCGCCGGGCTCCTTGGTGCGGTCGAGGACCGCGATCTTCTTGCAGGTCGCGGGGATGGCTTCGATGAGCTTGTCCGCGCGGAACGGACGGTACAGGCGGACCTTCACGAGGCCGACCTTCTCG
>JAEEYP010000022.1 GCA_016288155.1 Clostridiales bacterium
AACGTGCCCGGCGCGTACGACATGCAGATGTTCGCGTCCGCCGTCCGCTACTTCCGATAAAGAATTTCGATCAGGAGGAACGATATGGCATTCTTGACAGATATCGAGATCGCGCAGGCGTGCGCGATGAAGCCGATCACGGAGATCGCCCGCACCGCCGGCATCGGGGAGGAATATCTGGAGCCCTACGGACGGTATAAGGCAAAGGTCGATCCCGCGATCCTGCGCGACTCTGCCCGCACGGACGGCAAGCTCATCCTCGTGACCGCCATCACCCCGACGCCGGCCGGCGAGGGCAAGACGACGACGACGGTCGGTCTCGCCGACGCGCTGCGCCGCATCGGGAAAAACTCCATCGCCGCGCTGCGCGAGCCGTCGCTCGGCCCGGTGTTCGGCATCAAGGGCGGCGCCGCCGGCGGCGGGTACGCCCAGGTCGTCCCGATGGAGGACATCAATCTCCATTTCACCGGCGACTTCCACGCCATCGGCGCGGCGAACAATCTGCTTGCCGCGATGCTGGACAACCACATCCAGCAGGGGAACGCGCTCGGCATCGATCCGAAGCGCATCACCTGGAAACGCTGCGTCGACATGAACGACCGGCAGCTCCGCTTCGTTGTGGACGGTCTCGGCGGACGCGCGAACGGCACGCCGCGCGAGGACGGCTTCGATATCACGGTCGCCTCGGAGATCATGGCGGTGTTCTGCCTCGCTTCTTCCATCGCGGACCTGAAAGAGCGGCTCGGACGCATCGTCGTCGCGTACACCTATGAGGACAAGCCGGTGACGGCGGCGGATCTGAAAGCGGTCGGCGCGATGGCGGCGCTGCTCAAGGACGCGATGAAGCCGAATCTGGTGCAGACGCTGGAGGGGACGCCCGCGTTCGTGCACGGCGGCCCGTTCGCCAACATCGCGCACGGCTGCAATTCCGTGACCGCGACGCGGATCGCGATGCGGCTCGCCGATTATACCGTGACGGAGGCGGGCTTCGGCGCGGACCTCGGCGCGGAGAAATTCCTCGACATCAAATGCCGTATGGCGGGGCTCCATCCGGACGCCGTGGTGATCGTGGCGACGGTGCGCGCCCTGAAAATGCACGGCGGCGTTCCGAAGACGGAGCTCGCGGCGGAGAATACGGAGGCGCTGCGCGCCGGTCTGCCGAATCTGCTGCGCCACATCTCCAACATCAAGAACGTATACGGTCTGCCCTGCGTTGTGGCGGTCAACCGCTTCCCGACGGATACGGACGCGGAGATCGCGTGCGTGATCGAGCAGTGCGCGGCGCTCGGCGTGCGCGCGGTCCTGTCCGACGTCTGGGCGAAGGGCGGCGAGGGCGGACGGGAGCTCGCCGAGGAGGTCGTCAGGTTGTGCGGCGAGCCGAATCACTTCACGTTCAGCTATCCGCTCGAGGCGTCTCTGGAAGAGAAGATCGAAACGATCGCCCGCCGCATCTACGGCGGCAGCGGCGCGACGTTCACGCCCGCCGCGAAGAAGGAACTCGACCGCCTGACGGCGCTCGGCTTCGGCGGTCTGCCGGTCTGTATGGCGAAGACGCAGTACAGCTTTTCGGACGATCCGACAAAGCTCGGCGCGCCGGAGAACTTCACGGTGACGGTGCGCGGCGTGCGCGTGTCGGCGGGCGCCGGCTTCGTCGTCGCCCTGACCGGCGACATCATGACGATGCCCGGCCTGCCGAAATCACCGGCGGCGGAACGCATCGACGTGGACGACGACGGCAGGATCTCCGGACTTTTCTGAAAAGATGAAATCATTCGCGGAATGCGCGGCGGGACTGCCGCGCATTCCGCGC
This sequence comes from Clostridiales bacterium, assembly GCA_016288155.1. GTDB lineage: Bacteria > Bacillota > Clostridia > Oscillospirales > CAG-272 > SIG701. The sequence goes on from JAEEYP010000022.1 coordinate 1,811, forward strand.
GTCCGCGTGCGGACGTGCGGGACGGCGGGGAGGAGAAAACGGTGACGGCGAAGGAGAATCGGGCGAAAACGCTTTTTTTCATGACGGCGGGCGTGCTTCTGATGGCGGCGGGGATCTATTTCTTCAAGATCCCGAACGGATTTGCGACGGGCGGCGTCAGCGGCATCGGCACGCTGCTCGGACGGCTGACGCCGTTCTCGCCCTCGACGTGGATCACGATCCTGAACGCCGCGCTGCTCGCGCTCGGATTCCTCGTGCTCGGCCGCGCGACGGGGCTGAAGACCGTATACTGCAGCACCCTTTTGTCCGGCGTGCTCGTGCTGCTGGAGCGGTTCGTTCCGCTCGACGGTCCCGTCTCCGACCAGCCGCTGCTCGAACTCGTATACGCGATGCTGCTCACCGCCATCGGCTCGGCGCTGATCTTCCAGTGCCGCGCTTCCTCCGGCGGTACGGACATCACGGCGCTGATCCTGAAGAAATACACGAAGATCGACGTCGGCCGCGCGCTCCTCTGCACGGATTTTCTGATCGCCGCCGCGTCGTTCTTCGTCTACGACGTGCGCACGGGGCTCTTTTCCATGCTCGGACTGTTCGCCAAGGCGTTCCTCGTGGACGCCGTGATCGACGAGATCAACAGCTGCAAGTATTTCGTCGTCATCACCGAGAAGCACGACGAGATCGCTTCCTTCATCATGGAGAATCTCGGACACGGCGTGACCTCGCACCGGGCGACGGGCGATTTCACCCATCAGGACAAATATATGATCCACACGGTGTGCAAGCGGCTCGAGGCGATCCGGCTCCGCAGCCGGATCCGGGAGATCGATCCGTCCGCGTTCATCATCATCACGACGAGCAGCGAGATCATCGGCAAGGGCTTCCGCAGCGTGTAGCGCAAATTCCGCGGGGAAGCGCGCGGAAATTCGCCGTCCCCTCTTGATTTGCCCGCACGGATATGGTATACTATTATCCGGTGTACGGCGCACAGACGTATACCGGCCCGAAGAGGGAAACGAAGACAAGCAATCTTTAAGCGATACAGAGATATCGGCAAGATGATCATACTCCGTCCACCGGAACGTGGGCGTTTTCCGTGTGAGCATCCTGCCGGTCGGCGGGATTTTTTATCGGTTTTTCAGCGGAATTTCATCGGAACTTTCCGGGAAGGGAGCGGCGGTATGGAGAAATTGCTTCTGCACGACGAAACGCGCGGTCAGCGCCTGGGCGCGGAATTTCTTTCCCTTTTGGAGAGGGAACCCTCGCTTTCCTTTTTGAATTCCCCCGAATATACGCTTTTGCCCGGCTTCTGCGACGTGCACGTGCATTTTCGTGAGCCGGGCTTTTCTTATAAGGAAACGATCCGCACGGGCTCGGAGGCGGCGGCGCGCGGCGGCTATACCGCGGTGTGCGCCATGCCGAATCTTTCGCCCGCGCCGGACAGCCTCGCGCATCTGGAAGAAGAGCGGGCGATCATCGCCCGCGACGCGGTCGTCGACGTCGTTCCCTACGGGACGATCACCGTCGGCGAGGCGGGGGAGCGGCTGTCGGACATGGAGGCGATGGCGCCGTACGTCGCCGGTTTTTCCGACGACGGGCACGGCGTGCAGTCCGTGTCGCTGATGCGCGCCGCCATGCGGGAGGCGAAGCGGCTCGGACGGGTGATCGCCGCACACTGCGAGGACAACGGCCTTCTTCACGGCGGCTGTATCCACGACGGCGCCTACGCCCGCGCGCACGGGCTGCGCGGGATCTGCTCTGCGAGCGAATACGGGCCGATCCGCCGCGATCTCGCGCTGGCCGCCGAGACGGGCTGCGCGTACCACGTCTGCCATATCTCCGCGCGCGAGAGCGCGGAGGCGATCCGATGCGCCAAGCGGCAGGGCGTCGACGTCACCTGCGAGACGGCGCCGCACTATCTGCTGCTCGATGAGAACGATCTGCGCGACGACGGCGCGTACAAGATGAATCCGCCGCTCAGGGGTCGGGAAGACCGGGAGGCGCTCGTCGCGGCGCTTGCCGACGGGACGGTCGACATGATCGCCACCGACCACGCGCCGCACAGCGCGCAGGAAAAATCAGGCGGTCTGGAGCACAGTGCCTTCGGCATCGTCGGGTTGGAGTGCGCGTTCCCCGCGCTGTACACGGGGCTCGTGCGCACGGGAAAGGTGTCGCTTGAAACGCTGCTCGACGCGATGACCGTACGCCCGCGGCGGCGCTTCGGCATCGGGGGCTCTCCGGGCTTTTCCGTGTGGGCGCTGGAGCGGCGGGAGGTCGTGTGCCCGGAGCGTTTTCTCTCGCTCGGACGCGCGACACCCTTCGCCGGGCGGGAGGTGTACGGCGTGAACTGTCTGACCGTCCTTGACGGAAGGATCGTCTATCGGAACGATTTACAATAATACGCGGCTTTAGGCAAGAAGGAGAACGGTATGTCCAAACGAACGGATCTGAAGAAAATCCTCATCATCGGCTCCGGCCCGATCGTCATCGGGCAGGCGGCGGAATTCGACTACGCCGGGACGCAGGCGTGTCTCGCGCTGCGGGAGGAAGGGTACGAGGTCGTCCTCGTCAATTCCAACCCGGCGACGATCATGACGGACACGACGATCGCGGACAAGGTGTACATGGAGCCGCTGACGCTCGAATACGTCGCGCGGATTCTGCGCTACGAGCGGCCGGACGCGATCCTGCCCGGCATCGGCGGACAGACGGGGCTGAACCTCGCCGTGCAGCTCGAGAAGAAGGGGATCCTCCGGGAATGCCGGGTGGAGCTGCTCGGCACGGACAGCGCGTCCATCGAGAAAGCGGAGGACCGCGAGAAATTCAAGGAGCTCTGCCGCTCGATCGGCGAGCCGACCATTCCCTCCGAGATCACCTACAGCGTGGAGGAGGCGTGCGCCGCCGCTGCGCGGATCGGATATCCGGTCGTTCTGCGCCCGGCGTTCACGCTCGGCGGCACGGGCGGCGGCTTTGCGAACAACGAGGAGGAGCTTTGCGAGATCGCGATGAGCGGATTCGCGCTCTCGCCCGTCCATCAGGTGCTCGTGGAAAAGAGCGTGCGCGGCTACAAGGAGATCGAGTTCGAGGTCATGCGCGACGGGACCGACCGCGCCATCACCGTCTGCGGGATGGAGAACGTCGATCCGGTCGGCGTCCATACGGGCGACTCCATCGTCGTGGCGCCGATCCTCTCGCTGAACGAACGCGATCTGAAGATGCTGAACGACAGCGCGATCCGGATCATCCGGGCGCTTCGGATCGAGGGCGGCTGCAACGTCCAGTTCGCGCTCCATCCGGAGACGAGCGAGTACTTTCTCATCGAGGTCAACCCGCGCGTCTCCCGTTCCTCCGCGCTCGCCTCCAAGGCGAGCGGGTACCCGATCGCCCGCGTGACCGCGAAGGTCGCCGTCGGGATGACGCTGGAGGAGATCCCGGTCGCGGGCGGGAACGCCGCGATGGAACCGTCGCTCGACTACATCGTCGCCAAATTCCCGCGCTTCCCGTTCGACAAATTCACTTCCGCACCCAACACGCTCGGCACGCAGATGAAGGCGACGGGCGAGGTCATGGGGATCGGCAGCACGCTCGCGGAGTGCTTCCTCAAATCCGTGCGCAGTCTGGAGACCGGCGTCTGCCACGTCCACAGCCCGAAATTCGACGCCATGACGGACGCGGAACTCCTCTCCTATCTGGAGGAGTTCCGCGCCGACGGCATCTTCGCCGTGACGGAGCTCATCCGCCGCGGGCACGCCACGGACGAGCTGCACCGCGTGACGATGATCACGGAGGTGTTCCTCGACTGCCTGAAAAGCATCGTGGAGATGGAAGATCTGCTGCGGGGGCGCGCGCGGGACGTGCGGACGCTGCGCGCGGCGAAGACGATGGGCTTCTCCGACGCGTATATCGCCCGGCTGTGGGGATGCGGGGAGACGGACGTCGCGCGCCTCCGCCGCGAGGAGGGGATCCGCCCCGTCTTCCGCATGGTGGACACGCTCCACACCGGCAAGTACATCGCGTATCTCTACTCGACCTATCACAACCTGCTCGAGCCGGCGACGGAGAACGAGAGCCGCCTGAGCGATAAAGAAAAGGTCGTCGTCCTCGGCGCCGGGCCGATCCGCATCGGGCAGGGCGTGGAGTTCGACTACTCGACCGTGCACGCGGTCACGACGATCCGCCGCGCGGGGTACGAATCGATTATCATCAACAACAATCCCGAAACGGTCTCCACGGACTACACGACGGCGGACAAACTGTACTTCGAGCCGCTGACGCCGGAGGACGTGATGAACGTCATCGAGTACGAGACGCCGCTCGGCGTCATCGCGTCGCTCGGCGGGCAGACGGCGATCAATCTCGCCGGACCGCTGCGCGAGCGCGGCGTGACGATCATCGGCACGGACTGCGACGCGATCGACCGCGCGGAAGACCGGGAATTGTTTGAAGAACTCCTCGCCAAACTGGGGATCCCGCGCCCGGAGGGCGAGGCGGTAACGTGCGTCGAGGACGGCGTGCGCGCCGCCGCGCGCATCGGCTACCCGGTGCTCGTGCGTCCGAGCTTCGTGCTCGGCGGACGCGCCATGCAGATCGTCGCAAACGAAGAACAGCTCCGGCGGTATCTGAAGACCGCCGTCGAGATCGACGAGAAGAAGCCGGTGCTCGTGGACCGGTACGTCACCGGCAAGGAGGTCGAGGTCGACGCGATCTGCGACGGACGGGACGTCTTCGTGCCGGGGATCATGGAGCTCGTCGAACGGACGGGGATCCACTCCGGCGACTCCATCAGCGTCTATCCGACCTTCTCCGTCTCGAACGCCGTGAAGGGGACGATCCTCGGCTACGCGAAGAAGCTCGGGCTGGGGATCGGCATCGTGGGGCTCTTCAACATCCAGTTCATCGTCGACCGGCAGGACAAGGTATACATCATCGAGGTGAATCCCCGCTCCTCGCGCACCGTGCCGTTCCTCTCGAAAGCGACCGGGTACAGCCTTGCCGACATCGCGACGGAGGTGATCCTCGGACGCTCGCTGAAGGAGCAGGGGATCTTCGACCTCTATCCGCCGGAGAAGAAGCGCTGGTACGTCAAGGTGCCCGTCTTCTCCTTCGCCAAGATCCGCGGGCTCGACGCCTATCTGTCGCCGGAGATGAAATCGACCGGCGAGGCGATCGGCTACGACGATCAGCTCAACCGCGCGCTGTATAAGGCGCTGCAGGCATCCGGCATGCACCTGCCGAATTACGGCACGGTGATGGCGACGATCGCCGACGAAGACAAGGAGGAGGCGCTCCCGCTCATCCGCCGCTTCTATCAGCTCGGCTTCAATATCGAGGCGACGGCGGGGACGGCGCGCTTCCTCAAGGAGAACGGGATCCGCACGCACGTGCTGAAAA
>JAEEYP010000023.1 GCA_016288155.1 Clostridiales bacterium
GAGCGCGCGCCCGATCCCCCGCCGCCTCGCGTGCGGCGCGACGGCGATCTCCGGGATCTCCGCTTCGTCGGCGGCGACGGAAACGCCGCCGTAACCGACCGCGTCCCCATCCGCGTCGAGCGCGGCGAAATACCGGTTGACGGGCGAGGCCGCCGACGCGGCGAGCGCCGCCCCCGTCCCGGCGGGCAGGCATTCCCGGGCGATCCGCTCGCAGGCGGGCAGAAGGGCGGCGTCGAGCGGAACGATCATTCTCCGCCCTCCGCGTCCGGATGGAGATACTTCTCCATCAGATCGCCGATCTCCACCGCGCGTCGCGTCGCGCGCTCGTAGAGAAAGATCCCTTCGGGGAATTCCCCGTAGATCAGATTCATATAGAACTGCGGCCAGGCGGCGGAGGCGAATTTCAGCTCGTACCGCTCGACGGAGTCGATCAGCGGCCACTCTGCCGCCTCTCCGTGCAAAAAGGCGTCGAGAATCTCTGCCACCGCCGCCGGATCGGTGATCTCGCAGACGCCGAAGGTGACGGTGTCGGAAACGCAGACGACGAGCCGGTCGGGCGAGAACTCCTCCCAGCCGGGAAGGGCGATTGTATCCGCGTAAAAGACGGTCGTCGCGCCGCCGTTGTACGCCTCGGTCAGCCACAGCGTCGGATCTTCGCTGCCGATGGCGTACAGCGTGATGTCCGCCCGCTTGTAATATGCGTACGGCTCGCCGACGGCGGTCGGCTCGTAGGTGCCGCTCGCGGGGATATACGGATGCTCCCCGCCGAGAAAGCGGCCGTCCTCGTAGCGCAGGGACACGAGGCCGTCTCCGCAGGCGGCGAGCAGGAAGAGACACAGGATAAGAAGGATCGGAAGGCTTCGGCGCAGCGTCATGGCGTTCGCTCCCTCTCAGTACCCGAACGTCCCGCTGAGGCTGTCGTCGTCCTCGACCCAGCCGGAGACGGGATAAACGGTATAATTCTCGCGGTCCTCGCGGACGACGACCGTTTCGATGCCCGCGTTGATGATCATCCGCTTGCACATCGCGCACGAGCAGGTGTGCGGGACGATCTCCTTCGTCGCCGGATCGGTGCAGCACATGTACAGCGTCGCGCCGAGCATCCGCTCGCGCGACGCGGCGATGATGGCGTTCGCCTCGGAATGGAGCGCGCGGCAGAGCTCGTACCGCTCGCCGCGGGGGATCTTCAGCTTCTCGCGCATGCAGAAGCCGAGATCGCTGCAGTTTTTCCGGCCGCGCGGCGCGCCGTTGTAGCCGGTGGAGACGATGCTGTCGTCCTTGACGATGATCGCGCCGTAACAGCGGCGCAGGCAGGTGCTGCGCTCCGATACGGTCTGCGCGATATCGAGATAGTAATTCGTTTTGGATACCCTCTCCATGAAAGGCCTCGTTTCTTTGCGCGTCGGCACAGGATTCTTTGACAGATATATTGTACCAAGAATGCGCGGAAATTGCAAGAGGCATCGGCAAAGCGGCGCGATTATTTTGATCCGGACGCCGCGGCCGCACGCCGCCCGATGCCGCGCTCAGTATAATTTTATATCCGTGAAACGGTATTCCGAATCGGCGCTCCCGGTATCGTCGATATACCCGCCGTGAAGGATCACCGTGACCGTTCCGCGGACGGCCGAGAGATCGACGACGTACCGATGCTTCTCACCATCGAGTTCCGTGTAGTTCTTCTCCGTTTTGCCGATCAGGTTCCCGTACCGGTCGTATATACAGACGGTCAGTCTTCCGTGATCGGATATTTTCTGCCCTTCGAACGACAGATACCTGTATCCGCCGTCCAGATCCGCGGTAAAGCGCAGTCCGGCGTACTCCCGATCCCATAAGTATTCTTCCAGTGCTTCTCCGTCGGACTCCCGTTCCAGAGTCCCGCGACATACGACCCCACGCCTCCCGTCTTCGTCGTCAAAATACTCAGCTTTGCTGAGCGCCGCGCCGGTCCCGGCGTCGTGTACGATATCTTTCGGTGCGGCCCCGGTAAGCTCCTGATTCAGCAAAGCCGCGGCATACAGATCCGCTTCATAATCCGTCTGTCCGTTCAGCGATCCACAGTCAAAGGCGGTATAGAAATCCCGTTCTCTCTGCAGGGATTCCCTGTAATTCTCCGGCGTGAGCCGATAACTCCCGTCGTGCATCCACCGAAGGATAAGACTGTTGATCCAGCAGGCGTAATGATCGGCGTCTTTATAATTGTTCAGATCCGTGGTGATATCGGTCCTGGTATTAAAGGAGAAAAGACGGATATTCTCGTACGGGACGATCAGCTCCGTTATGTATTCTTCCGCCTCCAGCATTTTATAGAGCGTGCCGATCTTTTTCCAATAATTCCAGGTGACGGCGCTGTACGGAGAGTAAAAATAATAGAATTCCACCTCCGGATATTCGTCGGCGACGTCCGTTACGTTTTTCTCAATGTTTTCGCGGATCACCTCCCTGTCGTGATCCGTCAGGTGAACGTACTCTTCCGCCTCGACGGTGACGATGCCGCTCGGAGATACCGAACGGATCCCGAACGAAAAATCCTCCTGCCATCTCGAATACTCGTCAAAGGAGGTGATGCCCGGCTGAAAATCCGCTTCCTCACGGGCGACCGTCATGGGATATACCCGTCCGAAAATGACGTCTCTGTTCAAAAGATACTCCACGTCGTTGAAGGGATCGTTATCATAAAGGTACGACGGATATTCCCCCAGATCCGTGCGCAGCGCATCCGTTTCGTCGATGAATTTCCCCATTTCCAGGCACCGTATGACCGTTTTCAGTTCGGGATTCGCTTCCAGCGCCCGCTTGACGTTGTCGTTGACCTCTTTATACGTGCCTCCCGAATACGGGACCTTGATCGAGCGGAATCCGAAGATTTCGTCCGCTTCGGACGTTCGGAAGTTCTCCGTCATGGACGAACCGGAGATCAGCGCGTCATACTCAAAATGCCTGCTGATCCCGTCGTTCTGGCTTCGCTGGTTATCCAACGTATAGAAATACTTTTCCAGATCGGGTCCGTGATAATGGAAAAACGGGTCTACCCCGTACACCCAGGATCCCAGAATACACAATACCGGCACCACGACGGCAAACCACCCTATGAGCCAGATCTTACCTTTCACATCTCTCATAGTTCCCTCTTCAAAAGCCGAAATACACGAACGCGGACTCGGTCCCCAGGCAAAGGATCCCCCAGATGAACGCGATCGCGGTCAGAAGCATCGAGGCGACGCTCAGGCTTTCCTTTTTTCTGTAATTGTTCTCGGGGATAAAACACACGATGCAGGAGACGAGAAGGAACGCAAGCATGTTGAAGCCGCGGACGTTCGTTTGAAGGTACTGCAGTCCCGGCAGATGGCGGAGGAACGAATCTTCCGCCAAACCGAACGATGCGATCACGCCTTCGCTTACCGCCGTGCTCTGCATGAACGCGATCTTACAGAGAACGTCCTTCCACTGTCCCACCGTCTCCGCGTTGAAAAGCAGCCATAAAACGCCCACCGCGCCGAACGTGCACAGCCACCGGACGGGTACGAATATCTTTTCTTCCCATTTCTCAAAGATCCTGTCAAAGCAAACGAGGACCCCGTGAAGCACTCCCCACAGGATAAACGTCCATCCCGCGCCGTGCCACAGACCGCTGATGAGGAAAACGATCATGATATTGAGGCACGTGAACGCACGTCCTTTGCGGGATCCTCCGAGCGGGACGTAGACGTACTTGGTGAAAAACCGCGTCAAAGAGATATGCCACCGTTTCCAGAACTCTCTGACGGACAGCGCTTTGTACGGAGAATCGAAATTCATCGGCAGATCGATACGGAACATCAAAGAGATACCGACCGCCATATCGCTGTATCCGCTGAAGTCAAAATAGATCTCAAAAGAGCAGAACAATATGAGCAAAAGGCAATCCATCGCCGTGGCGGCATCCATGTTGGCATCGATCCACAAAACGGCTTTGGCAAAGGTATCGGCCAAAAGCACTTTTTTGATCAGCCCCAGACTGAACGTCCTGATCCCGGCGGCGATACTGTCCGCGTCGGCTTTCTTTCTGTGTTCCTGATTGATCTGGGAAATGAAACTCACGGGATCGGTGATCGGTCCCATGATCAGTTTGGGGAAATACAGGATATACGTGAGATAATCCGTCAGACTGACGTTCTCCAGCTCTCCTTTTTCGACGGCGGCGATATACGCGATCTGCTGAAAAGTATAAAACGAGATACCCAGCGGAAGAACGACATCCTTGAAGGGAAGATCCGTCCCGAATAACAGATCGATATTCTCGACGGCAAAGCCGTAATACTTGAAATAGAGCAGCGCCCCCGCGTTCACGGCGATCGGGATCGCGCGCAGCCACTTGTTTTTACCGGAAAACCGGCGGATAAGCAGCGCCGCCGTGTAGTTGATGAACACGCTGACCCCCAGATACGCCAGCATGTTCATTCTTCCCCATGAGTAAAACAGCACGCCGGCGGCAATGAGGACCGCCTTGCCGAGTATCGGCTTTATCTTATTCGCCAGGAAATAGAGAAGCAGCGTAAGCGGAAGAAAGAACAATATGAACTCATAACTGTTGAATTGCATATCCGCGTCCTTTCACTGGTGTCGGTGTCGATCTGTGAGGCTCCCTGCGCCTCCATGATCCGGGATCCTTCCCCGCACAGCCAGTATAGCACAAACGTGCCGAATAGTCAATGGATTTCGAGTACAGGCGGCCGCGTCCGGCACGACGACGCGCTCCGTTCATCCCATAACGAAACAGTCCCGCCCGGAGGCGGGACCGTTTTGATACGGGATGCCGGATCATTTCTTTTTCTTTCCGTCTTTCGTAAAGAGCCCGACGAGGAAGAGGACGAGGCACGCGCCGCCGACGGCGATGAGGAGCTGAATGATCCAGTTCCCGCTCCCGATGCCGAGGAGCCCCGCGATCCAGCCGCCGACCACGGAGCCGACGATGCCGAAAAGGAAATTCCACCAGAACGTATTCTTCTTGGAACCCATGAGTTTGCCCGCGATCCATCCGGCGAGCGCGCCGAAGAGGATCCAGAGGATGAGCTGAACGAGCCAATGCATACCATAGTACCGCCTTTCCTGAATGTATCTCCATTATATCGGAATCCGCATGAAAAATCAAGCCTCCGCGATAAAAAATCCGCCGCGTTTTTTCGCATAGCGGACGGAGGAGCGGCATACAGTGGAGACAGAACGGGGGATCGGAGGGAAAAAGCGCAGTGAAGGGTGTCCGCCGCTTTGTATGGAGCGCCGTTCTGCTGTCGGCGGTGCAGCTTCTGACGCGCGTCGTCTCCGTGTCCTTCAACGCCTGGATCTCCGCGCGCGTCGGCGCGGAAGGCATGGGGCTGTACACGCTCGTCATGAGCGTATACGGGTTCGCCGTGACGGTCGCCGTCTCCGGCGTCCATCTCGCCTCCGTGCGGCTGACGGCGCAGGCGCTGGCCGCCAAGGACAGCGCGCGGAAGGTGCGCGCCGTCGTGCGCGGCTGCGTCGCGTACAGCCTGCTCTTCGGCGTCGGCGCCGGGGGCGTCCTCCTCGCCGTATCCGGGCCGGTCGGCCGCCTCCTGCTCGGCGATACCCGGACGGTGCCCTCGCTGCGCGTGTTGGCGTTCTCGCTCCCGGCGCTCTCCGTCTGCGCCGCGCTGAACGGATACTTCACGGGACGGCGGCGCGCCGTCCGGAGCGCGGCGCTCACGCTCGTCGGGCAATTCGTCCGGATCGTCGGCAGCGCGGCGCTTCTGACGCTCTTCTTGCCCGCGGGGATCGAGTACGCCTGTCTGGCGGTGGTGGGCGGCGCGGCGCTGTCGGAGGCCGTGTCGCTTCTGTGCGCCGTTCTCTTCTGCCTGCCGGACGGCGTGCGGCTGCGCCGGGATCCCCCGCCCGCTCTCGGCGAGGTCTTCTCCGCCGCCTTCCCCGTCGCCGTCGGCGCCTACGCGCGGCAGGGACTCGTGACGTGCGAGCATCTGGCGATCCCGTGGGGACTGCGCCGCAGCGGCGCCTCCGCCTCATCGGCGCTCGCCGCCTACGGCGTCGTGCACGGGATGGCGTTTCCCATGCTTTTGTTCCCCGCCGCCGTCCTCAGCGCCGTCGCCGGACTGCTCGTGCCGGAATTCGCCGAATACCGCGCGCGCGGCGAGACGGAGAAGATCCGGCTCGGGACGGCGCGCGTGCTCCGGCTGTCGCTGCTCTTTTCCGTCGGCGCCGCCGCCGTGTTCCTTACCTTTCCCGACGCGCTCGGCGAGGGCATGTATCCGGGGACGGGCGCGGGACGGTACCTCGCTCTGCTCGCGCCGCTGATCCCCGTGATGTATCTCGACACCTCCGTCGACGCGATCCTCAAGGGCATGGGCGAGCAGGTCTACGCCATGAAGGTAAACATCGCGGACGCGGGCGTGTGCCTCGCGCTCGTCCTCATCCTCCTGCCGCGGTATGGGATCGCGGGGTATATCGCCGTCCAGTACCTGTGCGAGATCTTCAACGCCGCCCTCAGCCTGAAGCGGCTGACCGAGGTGACCGGACGGACGCTGCGCCCGGGCTGGCTCCTCTGTCCGCTGGCGGCGGCGGGGCTCTCCGGCGGCGCCGTGCGCCTC
>JAEEYP010000024.1 GCA_016288155.1 Clostridiales bacterium
CCATGGTTCAAAGTTCCAGTAGGGGGAGCCAAATCAAAAGGACTGCCTTATGGCAGTCCTTTTGATTTCACCCAACATGATGACGTCGGAACCACTGACGCGCCGTCAGGCGCGGCATAAGGCTTTGCGGTACGCTGTCTCCCGCTTCCGCTGCACAACACCGCAAAGCCATGGTTCAAAGTCCAGTAGGGGGAGCCAAAACACAGAAGGGGGACACAAAGTGTTCTCCTTCTGTGGTTTAGTTTTTTCTTAACGACGCCGGAACGGACGAATGTATAATGTACGGAAACAATGCGCCGGAGAGAGTCTTGCTGGGCGCGGAGAAGATCATCGACGCGATGATCCCGGACGGGAATTATTTGACCTTTCATCATGCACTGTATATGATCGAGCTGCACAGGGCAAGAAGGAAGATCGGCACGGGAAAAGGCGACGAAGCGATGCTCCATCTGAGAAAAGCGCGGGAACACGCTTCCGCTTTCGACGAGATCCGGGGCGAGTACGCCTTCACGGCGCCCCTGTTCGATCATATACGGCATAACACGGAGGATCGGTGCATTACGGGAACGACGAGCTGCCTCGAGGATTTCCGCGCGCTGCTTGACTTTCCCGCGTATGCGCCGATCAAGAGCCATAAGGATTTCAACCAGCTGATCCGGTAACGGCAGGAAAGCGGGGCGGGACCATTGAAAAGGCTTTTTTCAGGATCCTCTTGCGGCTGCGGGAAAAATCGAATATAATAAAACACACGATCCCGTCGGCGGCGGAAAACGCCGCGGCGAAAAGTTTTTCCGTTCCACCCAACCTTTTCCCCGTTTTTCGCATCTACCTCTATGAACCCCGAAAATACCCCCGAGAAGGAGGATCCCATGACGAAATACGCGGTCATGAACGACGAAACGCTGGTCGAGATCTGCCTGCTCGGCGAGAGCGGCGCGTTTGAAGAGCTGGTGATGCGCCACGAAAACGCGGTGATGAACACGGCAAAGCGCGTCACGGGCAGCCGCTTCACCGCCGAGGACGCTTCGCAGGACGCCTTTGTCTCGGCCTGGATGCGCCTCGATTCCCTGCGCGACCGGTCGAAGTTCAAGCCCTGGGTCTGCGCCATCGCCAAAAACTGCGCCATGGCGCTTCTCACCCGGTACCGCAGCGTCGTTCCGGATATCTCGCTTCACCTCGTCGAAAACGAAGAGCTGTCGGACAATCCCGATCCGGAGCTGTCCGCGCTTCTCTCGTCCGAGACCGACGGGGAGCTTCACGCTCTGGTGGACGCGCTGGGCGAAAAGCTCCGCGAGACGATCCGGCTCCATTATTTCGAAGGGTATTCCGTCGCGGAGATCGCCGATTTGCTTTCCGTACCGGTGGGAACGGTGAAATGGCGGCTCGCGGAGGGGCGAAAACAATTGCGGAAAGGATACGGAATCGTGGAAAAGGAATACAACGAAAACGAAACCCTCGTCTCCCGCGTGATGCGGCAGGTCGAAGAGCTCAAGCTCTGGCGGCTCAGAAGGGACAAGACAGGATTTGAGGAGGTATACGAAAACGTCCTCGCGGCGGTGGAAGAGCTTGAGGAATCGAAGGAAAAACAGCACATGCTGGCCGACGTCTGGCTCCGCGGGGCGTGGTGGATCCCGGGAAAGGGAAACGACGAGGTGTACAAGGAGATCAAGGAAGCGGCGATCAAGGGACACAACGAGGACGTGATGGAGGCAATCGTCTCGCACGGGTACACGGACGTCAAAAGCGAGAAATCCATCCGGTATTTTCTCGAAACCATCCCGGAACTCGAAGAGGGCGGATTCCGGAAAGCCCTCGGCTATGCGTGGTTCTGGCTCGGTTATGAATACCGGCACGCGAACAGGATGGAGGACGCATTCGCGGCGTTCGACAAGGTGCTCGAAGTTCTGGAACCCTCCGACGTTTATTACGCCAACGTTCTCGCCGCGATTCGGACGGAGAAAAAGCTCGCGGAGGCGGTGGCGGCAGGGGTGACGAATGCGGGCATCGGCAACATGGGGGAGACCTACCGGAAGATCGGCGGGAAATGGTATTTCTGGGACGAGCCGGGGTACCGTGCGGGAGAACTCTTCTGGGATCTCGAGCTTTCTCCGATGTTCTGGCTCTCCCGCTGCGACGAGCTGATCGACGATCCGGACATGAAGCCGGGAGACACAAAAACCGCGTCGCACGGCAAGACCACCCTCACCTGCCGCGCGGCGGACAAGCCCGTCACCACACCCGCCGGGACGTTCAAGAACTGCCTTGTCTTTGAAACGGACGGCATATATAGAACGGAAAGCGTCATTGCGCCCGGCGTCGGCATCGTGGAGCAGACCGACCGCAAAGCGGGGACGCGCTTTGTGCTGACCGCGTACAAGGTCGAGGGCGAGGGACGCATCCCCTTCGCCGTCGGAAACCGCTGGGACTATCACGCGGAGAACCCCGCCTGGCGCGTCGACGACGAGCAGAGCATGGAGATCGTCTTCGCGTCGGAGGACAAGGTGACGGCAAGCGTCGTCCAGTTCGTCCGCAAGGAGCCCGACACGGACACATGGCTCGGCAACACGATCGCGGCACGGCAAGGATACTGTAAAGAAGACCCGGACAACCCCGACAATCAGATTCTCGTCGACGTGGAAAAATTCCTCGCCGGAGCCGAACGGACCGCGAAAACCCGCCGCGAAAAGGTTCACACCGCAGTCGCCAACAAGGTCATGCGCCGTATCTTTGCGACGGACGAGAACTTCAACCTGGACTATACGGAAAAGGGACGCTGGAACTTCTTCGGACCGCTGACTGTCCGGAGCGAGGACGACAAGCTTCTCCTTTTCGAGGATGACTGGAACTATTCCTTTGAATGGAAGGACTGGTTCTGGAAGAACGGAAGGAGCTGCTTCGACCAGTACGCCGTGGGGTGCAATTTCCTCTATGACATCGTGGACTTCGCCCTCGGCGCGCTGTGGTCGGACAAATGGGTCCCCGGTTACGAGGAGGAGCTGAAGTTCAAGCAGTACGATATGGACGTCTCGGGCAGAATCAGGGTTCTGGAGGATGAAGCCGTCAAGACTCCGGTGGGATCGTTCTCCTCCTGCCGACACCTCATCGCGGACATGCAGGGCGGACTCGGTTATTGGTCCGGACATACCGAATTCTGGTACGCGCCAGGCGTGGGCCTGGTCAAATTCCTGCGCACCGTCACGGAATGCGGCGAGGTGAAGGACGCGGTCTGGCTGCTGACGGACTGCCGCGGCATGGGGGACGGATATTTCCCGATGGAGGACGGCTTCTTCCGCAGATACGAAGCGCAGAACCTCGAAAACGGCTATCACGGCTCCGTGGAGTACACCTGCGTGGAGGACGAGGAGGGCGTGACGCTCTTCAAGGATGCCCTCGGCACGCAGGACAGGGCGGAATACGAAAAGACGAAATAAGCGGATCGTCCTGTATGTCGAAAAAAGCGGGGCGGGGGATCATCCCCCGCCCCGCCGTGTGCATACGGTATCGGAAACGCCGCGCGTTCTGCTTTTCGCCGCTTACTGCGCGTCTGCCGGATTCTGTGAGATCACGTCCATGACGTCGTGCTGGAATTCGTTCTGGGCGACGCGGAAGCAGCCCTCCTTCTCGAGGTGGCAGGTCATGTAGACCGCGCTCAGCCCGAGCGACGGCGTGAGCATGGCGAACGTGCCGTAGGCGCCGTTGAAGAAGAGCGTCCCCGGCTTGACGTGCGCCGTTTCCTTCTGCGGCGCGACGACGATCGGAACGGAGAGCCCCCATTTCTCACCATTGTCGCGGTCGACGGACGCGTCCGCGAACGCGGGGGTTTGCATCATACGCACGGACGCCGATTCCAGCATCCGGCGGCCGGACGGGGCGACGCCTTCGTTCAGGAGGCAGGTGAGGAAGCGGTCGTAGGCGTCGACCGATCCGACGAGCCCGCAGGAGCCGGAGTAAAAGTCCCGCGGCACGATGCAGTTGACGTCGTCCGTGCTGTGATTGCGTTCAAGTTCCCGGTCCGTCTGCTTGTACAGATTGACCATGCGCGCCTCTTCTTCCGGCGTCGGTTCAAAGAAGAGCTCGTCCGTTTCGAGCACGTCGCAGATCCGCGTGCGCACGAGCTCGTCGAACTCTTGCCCTGAGACGAGCTCGCAGACGTACGCGAGCACGTCGAAGCCGTAGAGCCAGCTGTAGGAGCATTTCGACTGCGGATCGAAATCGAGCATCGTCTCCGTGACGCGCGGGACGCAGTCGCGGAGCTTTTTCCCTTTTTCCGCGTAGCCGGGGATGCTCCCGACGTCGCCCGCGCCGAGCCCGGCGGTGTGGCTGAGCAGGTGGCGGAGCGTGACCGGCCGCACGGCGGGATGATCGGGGACGGCGCGCCCGTCCTCCATCCGTCCGACTGTGAAGGAGTCGGCGCCGGGGATGAAGCGCGAGAGCGGATCCTCGACGGACAGCCGCCCCTCCTCCGCCATGCGCAGCACCACCGCGCAGGTGATCTGCTTCGTCATGGAGGCGAGGCGGAAGAGCGGCACGGCGGGCAGCGGCTCGCGCGTTTCGTAGTCGCGGTATCCGACGGCGCCCTCGCTCAGGACGGCGCCGTTCTGGCGGACGCGCCACGCGCAGGCGGGGATCCGCCCCTCTTCCAGATTTTTGCGGGCATGCTCTTCAAAGACGGACGTGTTCATGATGATCGCTCCTTGTCGGTGTTGATGGATGCGCGGGGAGTCGTTCCCGTTACGCCTTCACGATCTTTGCGAGGAAGACGCGGCAGTCGTGCGCGGGAACGGTGTGGTAGATATAATCCCGGAAGGTGCCGGCGGGCTCGCCCGTGAAGGCGTCCGTCAGGGAGAGCGCGAGACCGGAGGAGGCGCTGATCCCGAAATCCTCGAGCAGCGCGTGGACGCCGGACGGCTGATCCTCCATATTGAAGAAGCCGAGGGCGAGCTCGCCGCCCGAGAGGTGCTTGAGCATGGCGTACTTCTGATCGCCGGGCGCCGTGCAGGCGACCATCGGCGGCCGCGCTTCCGGATCCTGCCCGATGCGGAGCAGGTTTTTGTTCGTCACGAGCGCCAGCATCTCTGGCGAGATCTTCCGCACGTCGCAGCCGAGCATGAGCGGCGAGGAGAACATGCACCACAAAGCGAATTCGAGACGGTACTCGGCGGCGGCGAGATCGGACGGACCGCTCGAGAACATGCCGACGGTCAGCATGTCGAGATCGTTGAAGCATCCGGGCGCGCTCTCGGCTAAGTGATCCATCTGGCTCTGCGCGATCCGCTTGATGAATTCGTAATAGTCGTGGATGTCGTGCGTGGTGCGGTACATGTGCACGCCCGCCGAGCGCGCCCACTGAGGGATCTCGTCCCGTCCGCAGTTGCAGGCGGAGTAGAGGATCTCCCGCCCGCACGCCTTCAGCGCCATGCCCATGCGGCGGTAGAGGAGCGGCCCGTTTGAGGAGGTCGGGCGGAAGCAGGAGTCGTATTTGAGGAGATCGCAGCCGTATTCCGCGAACGTCTCCGCGTCGAGGAACTCATGGTCGAAGCTGCCGGGGTATCCGGCGCAGGTACGGACGCCGGCGCAGGAATACATGCCGAATTTGAGTCCTTTGTCGTGTACGTAGTCGCTCACGTACTTCATGCCGTGCGGGAATTTCACGGGATCCGGGACGATCTTTCCCGTCTGGGGATCTCTTTCATGGCAGGACCAGCAGTCGTCGATCACGATATAGCGGTAGCCGGCGTCCGGCAGTCCGAGCCGGACGAAGGCGTCGACGTTTTCGAGGACGATCTTTTCATTGATATTGCTGCCGAAGGTGTTCCAGGTGTTCCAGCCCATGGGGGGAGTCTGTGCAAGCATGGCGTTTCTCCTTCATCCGTTTGAATACGCCGCGTCGGACGCGGACAGGTACATTATATGTCTTATTTTCCGGTTTTTCAACCCCTTGGCGTACATTCGCGCCCGATTCCCGGCGTATCGAAGGATCTTTTTGACGGCGCGCGGATTTTTTTCGGAAAACGCTTGACAACGCGGGACGCCTGTGCTATAATATCACCGTTGATCCGTAGACAGCAGGTTCCGGTAAAAGGCTTCGGTCTTTCCTGCCGAGGAGAGAGATGACAGCGTATACCCAGTCGTGTCTTTTTTCGGTGCGCCGGAGAAAGGCGCTTTCTTTTTTCCGCCGTCCTCGGGTACATCTCAGTAAGGAGGAAACATCATGCCCAACGCAAAAGTTCTGGAGCAGAAGATCGCTGCCGTCGACGAGCTTGCGGGTAAGATCACGGGCGCCGCTTCCGGCGTGCTCGTGAAGTATCAGGGTATCACCGTCGAGGATGATACGAAGATGCGCGCCGCGCTCCGCAAGGCTGGCGTCGAGTATACCGTTCTGAAGAATTCGATCATCAGCCGCGCGTGTGAAAAAGCCGGATACGCGGCTCTGACCGAAGGTCTGAACGGCATGAACGCCATCGCGACTTCGAAGGACGATCCGGTCGCTCCCGCCAAGATCCTGAAGGAATACGCGGACAAGGTCCCGACCTTCGAACTCAACGGCGGTTTCGTGGACGGAGGCGTTCTGGATGCCGCCGGCGTCACCGCGCTCGCGGAGATCCCGCCGAGAGAACAGCTCATCGGCCGTTTGCTCGGAAGCATTCAGGGTCCGCTCTACAATCTCGCCTACGCGCTCCAGGCGATCATCGACAAAAACGGTGACGCCGCCCCCGCAGCAGAAGAAGCCTGAACGAAAAAACGAAACAAGACATAATTGGAGGATTTGAAAATGGCAAACGAAAAATCTACCCAGATCATTGAGCAGATCAAGGCTCTCACCATTCTGGAACTGGCTGACCTCGTCAAGGCGATCGAGGAAGAGTTCGGCGTTTCCGCCGCTCCCGTCGCCGTCGCCGGCGCCGCTGTCGCCGCCGCTCCCGCTGAGGAAGAGAAGACCGAGTTCGACGTTGTCCTGAAGAGCTTCGGCGCGAACAAGCTCGGCGTCATCAAGGTCGTGCGCGAGATCACCGGTCTAGGCCTGAAGGAAGCGAAGGAGCTCGTCGAGGGCGCTCCGAAGACGCTGAAGGAAGCCGTCTCCAAGGCGGACGCCGAGGCGCTCCAGAAGCAGCTCACCGAAGCCGGCGCGGAAGTCGAGATCAAGTAATCAGCACGAGCATATCGTCGGTACGGGGCGTACGACAGTCGGCTCGTGCGTGAGTTTCCTTCGCGGACGGCTGTCCGCGATCCCGCCTCGGGGCGGGAACCGGAAACTCCGAGGTGAAGCCCAAAATAACGAGCATATCGTCAGTACGGGTCGTACGACAGTCGGCTCGTGCGTGAGTTTCCTTCGCGGACGGCTGTCCGCGATTCCGCCTCGGGGCGGGAACCGGAAACTCCGAGGTGAAGCCTAAAATAACGAGCATATCGTCAG
>JAEEYP010000025.1 GCA_016288155.1 Clostridiales bacterium
ACCGCTTCCACGTCCGCGCCCACCTCCGGCGCCTCCGCAGCGGCGCTGAGCACCGGGTACGGCGCCGCCTCCGCGACCCCCGGCACGCTGACGGCGCAGACCGCGCATCCCTCCGTGTGGGACAGCGAGAAACGGACCGGATTGCCGACGCAGTACGGCTTGCCGCCGGGCATCCGCCCGAATTCCGGCAGTATTCCGCCGCACAGCGCGGCGATCATCTCGTCGCGCAGGCGGATCCCCGCCTCATGCTGCGAGGCGCCGGGCGAAAGATACGATATCCCCAGGCAGATCACGCGCGTCTCCCTTCCGTCCCGCAAAAACCGTGGAACTGATGCATAAAGACCTTTACAACTCGTACCGTTTCGTGTATAATAGAGAAAAACGATCTCCCAAAGCAGGAGGCATCCCATGTATTCGACCGTTACCATCGCCCGTCAGTACGGCTGCGGAGGCCGCGAGATCGGCCGTCTTCTCTCCGAGCGGCTCGGGATCCCGTGCTACGACCGCGATCTGATCGCGCTGGCAGCCGAACGGAGCGGACTGAGCGAGGAAGCGCTCGGTTCCGCCGACGAGAAGGCGTCGAGCAGCCTTCTCTACACGCTCGTCATGGGTTCCAACACGGTCCACAGCGGCATCGATCCGTTCAACATGCCCATCAACGACAAGCTTTTCGGTCTCCAGTCGGAGATCATCCGCGAGATCGCCGACCGCGAGGACTGCATCTTCATTGGACGCTGTGCGGACTACGTCCTCTCCGGCCGCCCGCGCTGCGTCCGCGTCTTCCTGTACGCCGATTTCGACGCGCGCGTCCGCACGGTCTGCGCCCGGGAATCGCTCGGCGAGAGCGACGCGCGCGATCTCATCATCAAAAGCGACCGCCGCCGCGCCAACTATTACAATTACTACACCGGGAACCGGTGGGGAAAGCTCGAAAACTACGATCTGTCCGTCTCCACGGACAAGATCGGTCCGGAGGGCGCCGCCGCGCTGATCGCGGAATACGCCCGCCGCGCGTGGGAGAAGCAGTGATCCGCGAAGCATACGGACGAGCGGAGGGACGCCGGGAGGCGTCCCTTTTTTGCGGCATGAAAAACGGGTGCCGACGCACCCGTTATTTTCCGAATATCCGCACGCGCCACGTCCCGAAATAAAACCGCGGGAGCTGCATCATGCGTCCGATCCGCTTCGGCTCGCGCAGAAGGCGGTACAGCCATTCGAGTCCGAGGCGGATGAAGATCCGCGGCGCGCGGCGCGCGGTGCCCGCGTAGATGTCGAGCGAACCGCCGAGCCCCAAAAACAGCCGCACGTCCGGCATGGCGTCCCAATTCCGGGCGATCCAGCGCTCCTGCGCCGGCGCGCCGAAGCAGACGTAAACGATCGCCGCGCCGCTCGCGTTCACCGCGTCGACGACCGCCGCGTTCGCCTCACCCGACTTCTCGAAATACCCGTCGTGCGTACCGCAGACGCGCAGTCCCGGATGCTGTTCTCTCACGCGCGCCGCCGCTTCTTCGGCGACGCCGGGCTTCCCGCCGAGAAGATATACCGGCAGCCCGTCTTCCGCCGCGAAAGTGAGCACGCGCTGACCGAGCTCCACCCCGGCGACCTTCTCCTTGAGCGGCGTACCGAGGATCCGCGCCGCCTTGACGACCCCGATCCCGTCCGGGACGGAAAGGAGCGCGCCGTTCAGGATCTCCCGCAGCGCGGGATCGGAAAGCGACTTCTGCACGATCTCGGCATTCGGCGTATACACCGCCCCGCCGCGCACGCCCTCCGCCGCTTTCGCGCGCAGAAAATCCGTCGCCTCGTCCATCGTCACGTTGTCAAACAGGACGCCGCGAACGTCGATCCGCTCGGGCGTCATTGCGCCTTTTTGCTCAGATACTCGACGATATCGCCGACCGTGACGAACGTATGGATGTCGTCGTCGCTGATCTCCACGTCGAAATTCTGCTCGCAGAGCAGAACGAGATCCGCCAACTCCAGAGAATTGATCCCCAGATCGTTCACCAGTTCCGCCGACGGCGTGACGTCGTCCGCCTTGACGGAAAGTTCCTCGACGAGCAGCTCCTTAACTTTCTCAAACATATCTTCTTCTCATCCTTCCCGGCGCCCGGCACGCGGGCGCGTATGTCAAATTTGTTCTCGGGAACCCGATACAACAATATCATTATAGAATGCCCCGCCGTATTTGTCAAGGATTTTTTTCGCATCCGGCGCCGCGCGGGGAAAAAAAATCCGCGCGCGCCCTTGCATTCCGCCGGCGGATACGCTATAATGTACGTGAGCGGCGCGGAAAAATCCCCGTACCGCCGCAAATACAGGATCGGAAGGAGAACCTGACACCATGAAACTCAGCGTATCTTCCTACAGTTTCGGCAGTTACACCTCGCCGGATAAGCTCGGCATCCTCGGCGTCATCGACAGCGCGGCGGAGATGGGCTTCGACGGGATCGAATTCAGCGAAGGAGGCTGGGCGCAGGAGCCCGACATCGCCAAGCGTATCCGTGAGCGCGCGGCGGAGCGGGGACTGGAGATCCCCTCTTTCTGCGTCGGCGCGGATTTTCTGAACGGGAGCGGCGGCGATATCAAAGAGGAGATCCGCCGCGTCTGCAAGAAGGTGGACTTCGCCGCCGAGCTCGGCGCGAAGCACATGCGCCACGATATCACGGGCGGCTTCAAGGGCCGCAAAGTCTGCCGCGGCTATGACGACGCGATTGCCGTCATAGCGCCCGCCGTGCGCGAGGTCACGAAGTACGCCGAACAGAAGGGCGTCGTCACGATGACGGAAAACCACGGCTTCTTCTCGCAGGACGCGCGCCGCGTGGAAAAGCTCATCAACGCCGTAGGACATGAAAACTTCGGCGCGCTCGTCGATATCGGCAACTTCATGTGCGCGGATGAGGAACCGACGATCTCCGTCGGCATCATGGCGCCGTACGCGCGCCACGTCCACGCGAAGGACTTCCACTACAAGAGCGGTATGAGCGTCGATCCGGGTTCCGGCTGGTTCCGCACGCGCGCCGGGAATTATCTCCGCGGCGCCATCATCGGCCACGGCGAGGCGAACGTGGCACAGTCCGTCCGCATCCTGAAGGGCGTCGGCTACGACGGATACCTGTCCATCGAATTCGAGGGGATGGAGGACAATCTGCTCGGTATCCGGCTCGGACGCGAGAACCTCCTGCGCTTCCTCGAGGCATGAGCGAAAAAAGATCGTCACCGCGGCGGCGCATGGCCGTCGCGGTGACCGTCGTCTGCCTGATCGGCGCCGCGAGCTGGTTTTTGCTCCAGCATCCCGAATGGTTCGAGAGGCGTCCCGCCGCGCCGGCGGTGACCTCCCGGTATTCCGACACGCTCACGAGCTATATCTTCTACGAGCCGGACTATTCCCGGGACGTGACGAAGGTCGAGGAATATATGGAACTCGACCGGTATATCCATATCCAGCGGGGCGCGGAGAATTTCGCCGTTACCGACGGCGACTGCGCTTCCTGGGGCGAGGATATCGAATTCTTCGGGCGGTATTTCGCGGCGGCGATCGCCGGGGACGCCGAAACGTATAATTCCCTGTTCACCGAGGCATACTACCGCACGAACGAACCGTACGAGCGCTTCGCGCCGCAGATGATCTACGGGATCACGCTCGAAAAACAGAGCGAAACGGATTCCTCGTACGTGTACGACGTGACGTACGCGATCTACCGCAACGACGGGACGCTGCGCAACGACGTCGGCTCCGATGCGTTCCGCACGCTGATCTTCACGCTCAAGCGGGAAAACGGCGCGCTCCGCATCGACAGCGTCGATTTTTACCGCGTCGGCTGACGGCGCGGGGCGGGGGTGCTTTGCCGCTTGACCTTTACGGACTGGCTGCCCGTTTTGTGGGGCGCCGTGATCCTGATCGCGCTCTTCCTCGCCCGCCATGGGGAGAAAGGGACGCCCGCGCGCGTCCTCGGCGCCTCCTGCGCCGCCCTTCTCGCGGCGCTCGCCGGATTCCCCGCCCGGCGGCAGGCGCTCGTCTTTCTCGCGCTGTACGGGATCGCCGCCGCCGTCCGGATGGGCGTCCGTCGTATTGCCGGGCGGCGCTCTCGCAGAGCGCGTTCCGAATGACCGTTTTTCCCTCCCCCGGCGGACGACTCCCGCCGGGGCTTTTTCATGCGGAAAACGGCCGGCGCGCCGGAAACGGCGCGGGAAGCAAAATTTACAGATTGTTTATTGCAATTACGCAAAAAATCCTGTAGTATATTGGAACGGACGCCGCGCGGGGCATCGCCCCGCGGAAAGGAGGCCGCCCACGTTCGGATACGTACGCCCGCTCGTCGGGGAAATGAAGGTCAGTGAAAACGAGCTGTACCGCGCTCTCTACTGCGGACTGTGCCGTGCCATGGGACGGCAGACCGGCTGCCTCTCCCGCCTCTCGCTCAGTTATGATTTCGTCTTTCTCTGCGCGTTCCGCGCGGCGCTGACGAAAACGGAGCTGACGATCGGGCGGCACCGGTGCGCCGTGCATCCGCTCGTTCCCCGCGCCATGGCGGAGGAGGATCCCGTCCTGACGTACGCCGCCCGCGCGGCGGCATATCTTCAGGAAGCGAAGGTGGAGGACGACCTCGCCGACGAACGCGGCGCGCGCCGCGCCGCGGCACGGCTCCTCTCCCCCGCCGCCCGCTCCGTCCGCCGCCGCGCCGAGAAAGCGCAGAGAAAGGCGGGCGGCGCTCTCTGCGACTGGCGGGAAACGCTCGCCGGACCGCTCGGACGCCTGTCGGCGCTGGAGAAGACCGGATGCGATTCCATCGACGAAACGGCCGCCTGCTTCGGCGAGCTGCTCGGCGCCGTATTCGCCGGGGAGCTCACGGGACGGGAGGAGAAGATCGCCCGCGCGGCGGGCGACGCCGTCGGGCGCTTCATCTACGTCGCGGACGCCGCCGACGACGCGGCGGACGACTGCGCCGCGGGACGGTACAATCCGATCGTGCGCCGCTACGGCGCGCAGTGCATCGGGTCCCGGGAGGCGACGGACGCGCGGGGACGCACGGCGGTACGCCCCCGGCTCGCCCTCCCCATCGCGGAGAGCCTGTACGCCGCGGCGCTGCACGAACTGAACCGTCTCGCGCAGGCGGAAGCGCTCATCGATCCGACCGGGACGCAGCCGGAGGTACTCGGGATCGTGCGCAATATCGTCTATCTCGGGATCCCCGCGCAGCTCCGCCGTGTGCTCGCGCTGCCGGAGCATCCCTTCGCGGCAGAAGATCCGCCGCCCGCACGGGCGCGGGATCCGGAATAAGCAAGGAGACGCAATGAAAGATCCGTATACAGTCCTCGGCGTGCCGCGCGACGCGACGGATGAGGAGATCAAGAAGGCCTACCGCGCGCTGGCGCGCAAATACCATCCGGACAATTACGCGGGCAGCACGCTGGCGGACGTCGCCGAGGAAAAAATGAAAGAGGTCAACGAGGCGTACGACGCGATCCAGAAGTACCGCGCCTCCGGCGCCGGGGACACGGCGTACGCGCAGGCGGAGGACGAAAGCGCCTTCTCGGACTTCGCCGAGGTACGGCGCCTCCTTCACGAAGGTATGTACTCCGATGCGGAGCTGATCCTCGACGCGGCGCCGCTCGGCGCGCGGAACGCCGAATGGAATTATCTCAAGGGCTGCGTGCTCATGCAGCGCGGCTTCGTTTTCGACGCGCAGAAGTACATCGAGACGGCGTGCTACATGGACCCGTCCAATCCGGAATACAACGCCGCGCGCAGCCGGATGCGCGCGGGGACCTCGCAGTACGAAAACGCCTACCGCACCTCCCCCTGCGCCGGGAACTGCTCCGTGTGCGATCTCTGTTCCTCCCTGCTCTGTGCAGACTGTCTGTGCGAATGCTGCGGCGGCGATCTGATCCGCTGCTGCTGAAGGAGTATCTATGGCTGTGAAACGTTCCGGGGCGGCCGCCGCCCTCCGTACAAGGCGCCTGACCGCCTGCGGCATCCTCTGCGCGCTCGGCGTCGTGATGATGTATCTCGGCGCCGTGACCGACATACTCGATCTGACGATGATGATGCTCTCCTCGCTCTGCATCGCGTTCGCCGTGATCGAGATCGGCGTCCGCTGGGCGTGGCTCATCTGGGGCGTCACGGCGGCGCTCTGCCTGCTTTTGCTCCCCTCCAAAACGATCGCGCTCCTCTATCTCCTCGGCGGGATGTATCCGATCGCCAAATCCGCCTTCGAGCGGCTGCATCCCGTTCTGTGCTGGGTGCTCAAATTCTCCATGTTCAACACCGTCCAGCTCTTCTTCATCCTTCTCGCCCAGAAGGTGCTCGGACTGAGCGGCGAGGGATACGAGTTCATCGCCGCGGACATGCTCGTCAACAACGTCGTCTTCCTGCTCTACGACTTCGCACTGACGGCGTGCATCACCCTGTATCTGCTCCGGCTGCGCAAGCGCATGAAGCTGCCGAAGCTGCGCGAGGAATGAGAGAACGGCGGGGATCCCCCGCCCTCTTCTTTTTTCCCGCGTTTTTCCGCGCGCCGGATCGCCGGGGAGGACGGAAGCGACCGATTTTTTCACGGGAAGCGCAAAGAAAAAGTTGACAAAGCGCGGTAAACGGTAGTATAATATAGATAACTATGGATCGAAGGAGCGGACCTTCCCATCGGGAGCGTCCCAAAACACAATGCTGAAAAGTATGACCGCCTTCGGCCGCGCCCGCGGCCTGTCCGCCTCCGGTACCAAGGACATCACGGCGGAGATCAAGAGCGTGAACAGCCGCTTTCTCGACTGTACCGTCCGGCTGCCCCGCATGTACTCCTTCCTTGAGGAAAAGATCAAGGCGTATCTGACGCAGCGCGGAATCGTCCGCGGGAAGATCGAGGTCTATATCGGCGTCGACGTCCTTCAGCAGGACGGCGCGGAGATCTCGCTCGACCGCGCGGTCGCACGCTCCTATCTCGCCGCGCTGTACGCGCTGCGCGACGAATTCCACCTCAAGGACGACATCTCCGTCATGTCCGTCGCCGCCAACCGCGATCTCTTCCAGACGCAGAAGGCGGAGGACGACATGGAACAGGACTGGAAAGACGTGCTCTCCGTCCTCTCCGCCGCCGTAGACGCATTCATCGCCCAAAGAGAACGCGAAGGGGAGAACCTGAGCGCCGACATCTCCCGCAAGACGGAGAATCTCCGCGCCTGCGCCCGGGAGATCGCCGCCATCTCCGCCGCGGACGTGAACGCCTACCGGGACAAGCTGGAAGGGCGGATCCGCCAGATCCTCGACGACGCGTCGCTGCACATCGACGACAACCGTATCCTGACCGAGGTCGCGCTCTTTGCCGACCGCGTCGCCATCGACGAGGAGCTCGTCCGGCTCGAATCCCATTTCCAGGCGATGGAGGAAATTTTGAGCAGTCCGGAGGCCGCCGGCCGCCGCCTCGATTTCCTGCTTCAGGAAATGAACCGCGAGACGAACACGATCGGCTCCAAGGTCAGCAACGCCGCCATCGCGCGGATCGTCGTCGATATGAAATGCGAGCTGGAAAAGATCCGCGAGCAGATCCAGAATATCGAATAACGCCACCGACGCGAGGTATACCGGGACCATGAAATTCATCAACATCGGCTACTCCAACCTGATCGCCGCGGAGAGGATCATCGCGCTGGCTTCCCCCGATTCCGCGCCGCTCCGCCGCCTGATCCAGGACAGCCGCGACAGTGGACGCGCCATCGACTGTACCTGCGGAAAGAAAACGAAATCCGTCCTCATCATGGACAGCGACCACGTGATCCTGTCCGCGCTGGCGCCGGACGTCCTCGCCGCCCGTATCGACGGCGCGCCGGAGGAGGATGCCGAATGAACCGAAAGAAACGCGGGATCCTTCTCGTGATCTCCGGTCCCGCCGGGAGCGGCAAGGGGACCGTCGTCTCCCTGCTCCGCGGGATGCTGCCGGGGATCGGCTTCTCCGTCTCCGCCACGACGCGCGCGCCGCGTCCGGGCGAGCGGGACGGCGTCCACTACTTCTACATCACGCGAGCGGAATTCGAGGAAAAGATCGCCCGCGGCGAGATCCTCGAGCACACGGAATACTGCGGGAACCTGTACGGGACGCTCCGCTCGGAAGCGGAGCGCGTGCTCGGCGCCGGTGAAGATCTGATCCTCGAGATCGAGACGGACGGCGCCATGCAGATCAAGCGGCTGTTCCCCGACGCGGTGGCGGTCATGCTGCTGCCGCCGGACGCCGCGACGCTGGAGGAGCGCCTCCGCGGACGCGGCACGGAGACGGAGGAAGTCATCCGCTCCCGTCTCGCGCGGGCGCGGGAAGAACTGCTCCTCGCCGACCGCTACGATTACATCGCCGTCAACGAGACCGGCGGCGCGGAGAAGTGCGCCGCGGACATCGCCGGGATCCTCGCCGCCGAGCGGCTGCGTCCCTGCCGCATGAAGGAGCTGACGGACCGCTTTTTCGAACCTGCCGGGGAGGACGGTTCCCCGGAGAATACCGAGAACAAGAATACGCCGCCGAGCGGCGATGAGGTGATATTATGATCTATCCTTCCGTAAACGACCTGTCCAAGGACGGCAAGTACAACCGCTACACGCTCGTGATCGCCGCCTCCAAGTGCGCGCGCATCCTGACGGACGAGTACGTCAAGCAGCGCGAATACGCCGAGAAGCTGATCGCCAACAAAGAGACGGACAAAAGCCTGATCTCCATGATCAAGCGCGAATACCGCGACGAGAAGGCGGTCAAGAGCGCCATCAACAAGCTCTATGAAGGCGAGTTCATCATCGGGAGCGCGGAGGACGCCGCGGCGATGGCGGCACAATCCGCCGCGGACGCGCCGCAGGAGGAGGAATCGAAGGAAGAGCCGTCCGAGACCGCGGACGACGGCGCACAGGAAGCCAAAGACGAATGAATCCTTCACCATGCCTGCCGTCCATACGGCAGGTATGACTTTTTTTGAGAACGGAACGCCGAGGGGAGGAGAGCCGTGAGCGAACAGTTTGCCGCCGTCCATATTCTGGACGCGCCGTACCACGCCGACCGCGCCTACACGTACTACGTGCCCGCCGAGCTGCGCGGGCAGATCGCCGTCGGGATGCTCGTCACCGTTCCGTACGGCACCTCCAACCGCAAGGCGTCCGCCGTCGTGACCGGGCTGTGCGCCGAATGCGATCTCGAGCAGGTGAAGCCGATCGCCTCCGTTTCCTCCGCCGGCATCATATTGAACGAGGAGATGCGCGCGCTGTGCGAGTTCATGAAAGAGCATACGCTCTGCACGATCGGCGACGCCGTGCGCGCCGTCGTCCCCGCCGCCGCCTTCTCCCGCATGACGGAATACTACAGCATCACGCCGCGGGAGGACGCGGACGCAAAGCTCTCGCGCCTCGGCGACAAGGCGGCGTTCTTCTACGCCTTCATCGCGGCGCGGGAGCGTGTTTCCCTCTCCCGGCTGCGGACGGAGTTCGGCGGCGAATGCGCCTCTCTGACCGCGTCGCTGCTGCGCGCCGGACTCATCGTCCGGGACACGGAGGTTCGGGAATCGAAAAACGAGCGCTGTCTGCGGCTGTATTCACTCTCGGAGGAAATGACGGACGAGGAGGCGCGCGGCGCGGCGATGCGCCGCCTTCGTTCCCCCGTACAGTCCGGGATCCTTTCCGTCCTCGCCGGAAGCGGCGAGATGCGCGAGGAGGATCTGCGCGCGGCGGCGGGCGCCGGGAGCGCCCAGATCTCCGCGCTCGTCAAAAAAGGGCTGATCGTCGAGCGGCGTGAGGACGCGTTCCGCAATCCGTTCGCCGACCGTGCCGCCGCGTCGCTCGACGTCGGCGAAAGCCCGCTCTCCGAGGAGCAGGCCGCCGCGTACGACACCATCTGCCGTCTGTACGATTCCGGCGAGGCGAAAGCGGCGCTCCTCCACGGCGTGACCGGCAGCGGGAAGACCCGCGTCATCCTCGCCGCCATCGACCGCGCGCTCGCGGACCGGCGCGGCGCCATTTTGCTCGTGCCGGAGATCGCGCTGACGCCGCAGACGGTCGGCATTTTTCTCGCGCATTACGGTCAGCGGGTCGCCGTCATCCACTCCTCGCTCTCCGCGGGCGAACGCTACGACGCCTGGCGGCGCATCCGCGAAGGCGCCGCCGACGTCGTGATCGGAACGCGATCCGCCGTCTTCGCGCCGCTTGCGCGCCTCGGCGTCATCATCATCGACGAGGAACAGGAGCACACCTACAAATCCGACGCCTCCCCGAAATATCTGGCGCACGACGTCGCGCGCTTCCGCTGTGCCCGGCACCGTGCGCTCATGCTTCTTTCCTCCGCCACGCCCTCCGTGACGAGCTATTACAAAGCGGCGAGCGGGATCTACACGCTGATCGAGATGCAGCGCCGCTACGGGCGCGCCGTGCTCCCTCACGTCGTCATCACCGATATGCGCGGCGAGCCGGGCGGCGGCGCGCTCTCCCCGCTCGGGGGCGTCCTGCGCGAGCACCTGACGGACAATCTCCGTCACGGCAAGCAATCGATCCTCTTTTTGAACCGGCGCGGATACCATAATTTCGTCACCTGCCGCACCTGCGGCGAGGTGCTCCAGTGCCCGAGCTGCTCCGTCTCCCTGACGTATCACACGTTCCGTGCGCTCGGCGAGAGCGCGGACGGCGAAGAACAGCCGAACCGGAAGGCGGAAAACGGCATCCTCTGCTGTCACTACTGCGGCTACCGCATCCGCGTGCCGGACGCATGTCCGCAGTGCGGCGGTACGCATCTGCTCTTCCACGGATACGGGACGCAGCGCGTCGAGGACGAGCTCGCGTCGCTCTCCCCGGCGCCGCGCGTGATCCGCATGGACATGGACACGACGCAGACGAAATTCGCGCACGAGGAGCTGCTCGGCCGCTTCCGCCGCGGCGAGGCGGACGTGCTGCTCGGCACGCAGATGGTCGCCAAGGGGCACGATTTTCCCGACGTGACGCTCGTCGGCGTCATCAACGCGGACAGTTCTCTGTATCTCGACGACTACCGCGCCGCGGAACGTACCTTCGCCATGCTGACGCAGGTCATCGGCCGCGCGGGCCGGGCGGACGCGCCGGGGACCGCCGTCGTGCAGACGATGCATCCCACGAGCGACGTGCTGACGCTCGCGGCGAATCAGGACTACAAATCGTTTTATCAGCGGGAGATCCGGCTGCGCGAGGCGCTCGTCTTCCCGCCCTTCTGCGACATCGCCGTCGTCACGCTCGCCAGCCGCGACGAAGCGCTGCTCGCCTCCGCCGCCGTCCGGCTGCGGGAATGGGTGCGCGACGCCGTCTCCGGCGCGTACAGCGACGTGAAAATGATCGTGTTCGGTCCGTTCGACGCGCCGATCTACCGCGTGCAGGGCGTCTGCCGCAGCCGCCTCGTCATCAAATGCCGCCTCAACCGGCGGTCCCGCGCCTTTCTCGCCGCCCTGCTCACCGAATTCGGACGGGGAGCGGGCAGGCGGCTCACCGTATCCGCCGATCTGAATCCGAACACACTCTGAGTTCTCCGAATACAGGAGGTTTTCCATGGCTCTTTTGAATATCGTAAAAGAAGGCGACGGCGTGCTGCGCAAGGTCTGCCGTCCGGTAACGGAGATCACGCCGCGCATCCTCCGGCTGCTCGACGATATGCTCGAAACGCTCCATCACGCCGACGGCGTCGGTCTCGCCGCGCCGCAGGTCGGGGTGCTGAGGCGCATCTGCATCGTCGAGGTCGAAGAAGGCGTCGTCTACGAACTCATCAATCCGGAGATCATCGCCCGCGAAGGCGAGCAGAAGGAGATCGAGGGCTGTCTCTCCATCCCCGAAAAATGGGGGATCACCGACCGTCCGGAGAAGGTCACGGTGCGTGCGATGAACCGCCGCGGCGAGATCTACGAGGCGACGGGCGAGGGACTCCTCGCGCGCGCCTTCTGCCACGAGCTCGATCACCTCGACGGCATTCTCTTCCGGGACCGCGCCGTCCACATGCTGACGGACGAGGAAGTCGAAGAACGCTTCGGGAAAAGGCAGGGGTGAGCGCATGAAGATTCTCTTCATGGGGACGCCGGAGTTCGCCCGCGTCGTGCTCGACGCGCTCTTTTTGGCCGGACACACGCTCGTCGGCGCCGTCACGCAGCCGGACAAGCCGCAGGGACGCCGCCGGATCCTCACGCCGCCGCCCGTCAAGGAATACGCGCTCGCGCACGGGATCCCCGTCTTCCAGCCGACGACGCTGAAGGACGGGGCGTTCGCGGCGACGCTTGAGGCGACGGATCCGGAGCTGATCGCCGTCGCCGCCTACGGCAAGATCCTGCCGGGATACGTGCTCGATTATCCGCGCTTCGGGTGCCTGAACGCGCACGCTTCCCTGCTCCCCCGCTGGCGCGGCGCCGCGCCGATCCAGCGCGCGATCCTCGCCGGAGACACGGTGACCGGCGTGACCGCCATGCGCATGGCGGCGGGGCTGGACACCGGCGCCATGATACTGCAGATCCCCGTCCCCATCGGGCCGGACGACACGTACGCCGTGCTCCACGACGCGCTGGCACAGGCGGGCGGCCGCGCGCTCTGCGAAGCGATCGCGCGGCTCGAAGCCGGAACGGCGCAGGAAACGGAACAAAACGAAGAAGACGCCACCTACGCGGCAAAGATCGAGAACGCGGACTGCGCCCTCGATTTCGCCCGCCCGGTCGGCGAGGTATACGACCGCGTGCGCGCTCTCTCGCCCTCTCCCGCCGCCGCCGCGCGGATGCCCGACGGACGGTTGCTCAAGATCATCGCCGCGCGGGCGGAGAAAACGGACGTCCGCGACGCCGCGCCGGGCACCGTCGTCGGGACGGGCGCGTCGCTCGACGTCGCCTGCGCCGGGGGGATCCTGCACGTCCTCACGCTCCAGCCGGAGGGGAAGGCGCGCATGGCCGCCGCCGATTTTCTGCGCGGACGCGGGCTCGCTCTCGGCGACCGGCTCTCGACGCCGGACTTCGGCGCATGACGCGGATCGCCGACGCGCGGCGCGCCGCCGCCGCTTCCCTTGTATCCTGGGAGAAAAACGGACGCTACGCGAATCTGGAGGTGCAGACATCGCTCGCCCGTTCCCCGCTGACGGGAGCGGACCGGGCGCTGTACACGGCGCTCGTCTACGGCGTGATCGAGCGTCTCGTCACGCTCGACTACCTGATCGGGCTGTACGCGCACCGTCCGACGGAGGAGATCGACGCCGAAACGCGGTGCGCCTTGCGGCTGGGACTGTATCAGCTCACGTATATGGACCGCATCCCACCTCACGCGGCGATCTCCGAATCGGTCGATCTCGCCCCGGAACGCAGCCGGGGATTCGTGAACGCGATCCTCCGCGCGCACCAGCGCGCCGGATGCCGCGTCCCGCTCCCGACGGACGATCCGCTGCACGCGCTCTCCGTCGAGTACAGCGCGCCCGAGGAACTGTGCGCGTTCTGGATCCGGCACTACGGCGAGGCGGAAGCGCGGCAGCTTCTCGCCGCGTCGCTTGATACGCCGCCCGTCACGCTCCGCGTGAACACACGGCGGACGACGGCGGGAGAAGTCGCGCGGCTTCTCAGTGACGCGCACGCCGCCGTCTCAGCGCTCGATGGGGACATGGTCACCGTACAGGACGCCGCCGCGATCGCGGACGGACTGCGCGAAGGACTCTATTTCGTGCAGGATCCGGCCTCGCGGATGGCAGTTCGCGCGCTCGGCGCACGACCGGGTGAAACCGTGATCGACACCTGCGCCGCGCCGGGCGGCAAAAGTTTCTCTCTGGCGCTCGACATGGAAGACCGCGGGCACGTGTACGCCTATGATCTCCATGAGAACAAGCTCTCGCTGATCCGCCGCACGGCGGCGGCGCTCGGACTGACGTCCGTCGAAACGGCGGCGCGCGACGCGCGCGAGCCGGACCCCGCCCTCGTCGGTCGGGCAGACCGCGTGCTCTGCGACGCGCCCTGCTCCGGTCTCGGCGTCATCGCCAAGAAGCCGGACGTCAAATACAAGTCGCTCGACGGCATCGCCGCCCTGCCGGAGATCCAGTACGCCGTGCTCTGCGGCGCCGCCCGGTACGTACGTCCCGGCGGCGTGCTCGTCTACTCGACCTGCACGCTGAACCCGGAGGAGAACGGCGGCGTCGTTGACCGCTTCCTCGCGGCACGCCCCGATTTCTCACCGGAGGATTTCTCTCTCGGCGCGCTCGGTCCGTCGTCGGACGGACGGCGCACGCTGACGCCGCACCGCGACAAAACGGACGGCTTCTTCATCGCCCGCATGCGCCGCCGGGACGGGAACGCATAACCGGCGCGACGCGCGTCAAAAATACAGAGGATGATGCCCATGGACCGACCGAATCTTTTATCCATGACGCCCGCCGAGCTGACGGAGCGGCTGTGCTCGCTCGGAGAGCCGGCGTACCGCGCGCGCCAGCTGTACGGCTGGATGCACAAGGGCGCCGCGTGGGAGGAGATGACGAATCTCCCCGCCGCGCTCCGCCAGCGGCTCGCCGAGACGGCGGAATACCGCATCCCGCACGTCGAGCAGAAGCTCGTCTCCGCCGTCGACGGGACGGTGAAATATCTCTTCTCCCTCGCCGACGGCGAGTGCATCGAAAGCGTCTTCATGCGTTACGAGCACGGGAACACGCTCTGCGTCTCCTCCCAGGCCGGGTGCCGGATGGGGTGCCGCTTCTGCGCGTCCACACTGCACGGGCGCGCGCGCGATCTGGACGCCGGGGAGATCCTCGGACAGGTGATCGCCGCGCAGCGGGACATGGGGGAGCGGATCGGCGGCATCGTCATGATGGGGATCGGCGAGCCGCTCGACAACTACGACAACACGGTGCGCTTTCTCCGTCTCGTCAGCTGCCCGGAAGGGCTGAACGTCGGACTGCGGCACATCTCCGTCTCCACCTGCGGTCTCGCCGACCGCATCCTGCGTCTGGCGGAGGAGGATTTGCCGGTCACGCTCTCCGTCTCCCTGCACGCCTCGGACGACGAAACGCGCAGCGCGCTGATGCCGGTCAACAACCGTTATCCGATCGATACGCTGCTCGCCGCCTGCCGCGGCTATTTCGAGCGGACGGGACGGCGCGTCTCCTTTGAGTACACGCTGATCGCAGAAAAGAACGACTCTCCCCGCGACGCGGACGCGCTCGCGGCGCGGCTGCACCGCGGGATGCAGGCGGGCTGCCACGTAAACCTGATCTTGCTCAACGAAGTGCATGAGACCGGGCTTCGTGGAACGGCGCGCCGCAGCGCGGAGGTTTTCCGGGACACGCTCATCCGCCGCGGCGTCAACGCGACGATCCGCCGCCGCCTCGGAAGCGACATCGACGCCTCCTGCGGGCAGCTGAGGCTCCGGCATCTCACAAATCCAGCGGCTTTTTGAGCAAACCGTTTACTTCCCATCGAAAATGTGATAGAATGTATATAGATGCGCCATGCTACAGGAGGGCATAACTATGCAGTACAGCGGTCTGTCCGACACCGGAATGAAGCGAAGCGTCAATCAGGACAACTACTCCGTCAAGGAGTACGCGCCCGGAATCCTGCTCGCCGTCGTCTGCGACGGGATGGGCGGAGCGCGCGGCGGCTGGGAAGCCAGCTCCACCGCGACCGACAGCTTCCTCGCCTGCATGGACTCCTTCGTCGCTTCCTATCTGACCGAACAGAACACCATCGAGTGCACGGACGCGCAGATCCACCGCGCGCTGCGCCGCTCCGCTTACACCTCGAACCGCGCCGTCTTCCACCGCTCGGAGGAGGACGCTTCTCTGCGCGGGATGGGGACGACGCTCGTCGCCGTCTTCATCGTCGGGACGACGGTGTACACCGTCAACGTCGGCGACAGCCGCATGTACATCGTCCGCGGCGAGGAGATCGAGCAGATCACGCACGATCACTCCTACGTGCAATACCTCGTCGACATCGGACGGCTGACCACGGAGGAGGCGCGCACCGCGCCGAACCGGAACATCATCACCCGCGCCGTCGGCACGGAATCGAACATCGACGCGGACGTTTTCGTCACGGAGGTCGACACGACCGCCGCCCCCGTGTACGTGCTTCTCTGCACGGACGGGCTGACGAATTACCTCGAGGGGCCGGAGATCGCGCAGATCCTCGCCTCGGACGTCCCCATTGAAGAAAAGCCGCAGACGATGATCGCCCGCGCCAATGAGCGCGGCGGATCGGACAACATCACCGCGGTCGTGATCGCGCTGTGATTCAGAAAAGGAACCGAGTACAGATGGACGGATTTGAAAGATATGTCGGAGTCGTCTTCGACAATCGCTACCGGATAGAACGGATCATCGGCATCGGCGGCATGGCGGTCGTCTACAAGGCCGTCGATCTTCTGATGAAGCGCGTCGTCGCCGTCAAGATGCTCAAGGATGAGATCGCGTCGGACGGACAGAGCGTGAAGCGCTTCATCAACGAATCGAAAGCCGTCGCGATGCTCTCCCACCCGAATATCGTCAATATCTACGACGTGTCCGTGCGCGACAACGTCAAATATATCGTCATGGAGTACGTCGAAGGCATCACGCTGAAGAACTACATGACGCACAAGGGCGTGCTCTCCTTCAAGGAGATCGTCAGTTACTCCGAGCAGATCTTGAGCGCGCTCGAGCACGCACACTCGAAGGGGATCGTCCACCGCGACATCAAGCCGCAGAACATCATGCTCCTCAAGAACGGGCTCATCAAGGTCATGGACTTCGGCATCGCCAAGCTGCCCAACGCGGAAACGGTCACCATGACGGACAAGACGATCGGCACCGTGTACTATATCAGCCCGGAGCAGGCGAGCGGCATGCCGATCGACGCGCGCAGCGATCTGTACTCGCTCGGCGTCCTCATGTACGAAATGAGCTGCGGGCGCCTGCCTTTCAACGCGGACAGTCCCGTCTCCGTCGCACTGATGCAGGTCAACGACGCCGCCGTCCCGCCGCGCCGCCTCAATCCTTCCCTGCCCGTCGGGCTCGAACAGATCATCACGCACGCGATGGAAAAGGATCCGACGCTGCGATACCAGAACGCGGCCGCCATGCTCAAGCAGGTCTCGCGCCTGAAAGAGAACCCGAACATCGTCTTCCGTGAGGTCGCGGTCAAGACGAACACCAAGAAAAAGAAGAAAAAGCGCACGAGCCGCGCGATGCTCCCGATCATTCTCGGCGTCGTCTTCGCGTTCCTGCTCGTCGCCGGGGTCAGCGCGTACTTCGTGCTCGACCGTCTCTTCTTCAATCAGGTCGACCCCTCCGAGACGATCACGATCACGAACTTCGTCGGACACAAGTACGACGATCCGCTGAAAGAGTATTTCAGCACCTCCGAGTACTACAACGTCACCGTGAACGAGACGTACAGCACGACCCACGAGGCCGGCGTCATCATCGATCAGACGCCCGGCGCGAACGAACGGCGCAAGGTCATCGCCGGCCGTCAGAAATGCGAGCTGACGCTGACCGTCAGCCGCGGCGCCGAGACCGTCGTGCTCCCGGACGTCATGGTCGCGGACGTGCGCACCGCCGAAGCGTCGCTGCGCGCGCTCGGGCTTTCCGTTTCCGTGAAACGTGAAACGAATGAGACCTTTGATATAGGCACAGTCATACGCACAGATCCGCCGGCCGGCACGATCATGAAGGTCGGAGATCTCGTAAAGGTCTACGCCTCCGACGGCCCGGCGCCCGGAACCATCTCCGTACCGAACTGTGTCGGAAAGAATGAAGCAGCTACGCTGCGCCTTCTCGTCTCCGCCGGTCTGCGCGTTGGTTCTGTCACTTATGAGCGCTCTGACAGTCCGCCCGGTATCGTTCTCTCACAGAATCCAAATTCCTCCAAAATGGCTTTTGCCAACACGACGGTCGATTTCACGGTGAGCGGCGGCCCGGATTACCGCGATCCGAACGAACCGGACGAACCGGATAATCCGGATGAGCCGGATAATCCCGATAATCCGGATAACCCGGACGATCCGGACAACCCGGATAATCCGGATAATCCGGACAATCCCGATAACCCGGACAACCCCGATAACCCGGACAACCCCGACGTTCCCGATAACCCCGATAACCCGGTGGATCCGGACGATCCGTATGCCAACTGGGAACCGGAGGACGGTTTCGAATGAGTGATCCGGAACGCAGAAAAGGAATACTGATACGCGGGATAGGCGGACTGTACGGAGTCCGCCTTCTTCCTCTCGCGCCGGGCGGCGAGCTGCTGCTCTGCCGCGCGCGCGGCGTCTTCCGGCATGAGAAGATCTCCCCGCTGCCCGGCGACGTCGTGACCGTTGCGGAAAACGACGCCGTCCGCGCGGCGGAAGGTGCTCTGCGGGACGCGACGCACGTGATCGAGGAGATCCTGCCGCGGCGCTGCGCGCTGACGCGCCCGCCGCTCGCCAACCTGACGCACCTGTTTCTTGCGATCCCGGCGGCGCGCCCGTCGCCGGATCTGCTCACGGCGGACAAACTGCTCGCCGCCGCCGAATCCCGCCGGATCGCGCCGACCGTCGTCGTCACGAAGAAGGATCTCGACCCGGACGGCGCCGAGCGCCTGCGCCGCATCTACGAGGCGGCGGGCTTCTCCGCCTTCTCCGTCTCAGCTGAGGATGAGGCGTCGCTTGAGACGCTGCGACGGTTCCTCCTCTCTCTGTCCGATGGAGAAGAAACGCCGATCGCCGCCTTTACCGGCGCGTCAGGCGCCGGGAAATCCACGCTGATGAGCCGTCTCTTTCCAGCGCTTTCTCTCAAGACCGGCGAGGTCAGCCGCAAGATCGGGCGCGGGCGGCAGACGACGCGGCACGTCGAGCTGTACGCGGTTGAGGACGGCGGGAAGGTCTGTCTGATCGCCGACACGCCCGGCTTCTCCCTCTTCGATCTCGCGGACGACAGCGGATTCGATCCGGCACGGCTCCCGGAGGCGTTCCGCGAATTCCGCCCGTATCTCGGGCGGTGCCGGTATACGAAATGCACGCACACGAAGGAAGAAGGCTGCGCCATCCTCGAAGCGGCACGCGCGGGGGAGATCCCCCTCAGCCGCTGCGAAAGCTACGCCTCGATCTTCGACGAATGCCGAAAGATCCCCGAATGGAAACGGAAGCAGGAGGAACGAAATGGTACGTAAGCTCCCGCCGGCAATCGCCGGAAAGACCGTCCGTACCGCGTGGATCGTCACCGGCGGTCACTGCCGCGCGGACGCGTTCTCCCGCGGCGATCCCGCCCCCGATCTGCTTCTCGCGGCGGACGCCGGATGGAAGACGGCGCATGCCGCCGGGCTCGTTCCCGATCTGGTCTGCGGCGATTTCGATTCGAGCGAAACGCCGGGGACCGTATGGCCGCACGTCCCGCTTTACCGCGTCCCGGCGGAGAAGGACGACACCGATACGATGCTCGCGTGCGATCTCGCCTGCCTCGCGGGCGCGAAAGAGCTCGTCGTCTTCGGCGGCACGGGCGGACGGATCGACCATTCCCTCTCCAATCTCTTTCTCCTCGAGCATCTGCGCCGGCGCGGCGCGGACGCCCGTCTCACGGACGGCGACAACCGCGTGCGGCTGCTCGAAAACGAAACGCTCCTCCTCCGCCCCGCCGGATACCGTTATTTTTCCCTCATCGCGCTGGACCGCGCGCTCGTCACGCTGCGCGGATGCAAATATCCGCTTGAGGAAGGCGTTCTGACGCGCGCTCTTCCCTTTGCCGTGAGCAACGAGATCACGTGCGGACAGGCGGAGATCACCGTGCGCGGCGGCGGCGTCTTTCTGATCGAAAGCGCGTACACCGCCGGGGACGTCGCGCATATACTGGAATGACCCGATCATTTCAGCAAAGAAAGGAAGCCGCACGTCTATGAAGATCGTAGTGGTCCGCGCGCCGAAGATCCTTACCCCCGTGTTGCGCCGTCTGTTCGGGATCCGCTGAACGGCGCGGAAAACATAAAAAGCCGGGACGGCAATCCGTCCCGGTTTTCTTTTGCGCGGTTTGTTTTCGGCAAACGCCGATCACCCCTCCGATACGCGCAGGATCTCGTCCAGATGCGGCCGCGCGGCGCTCAGCGCACCGTCGATCGCCTGCGAATACGCGCCGATCAGTCGGTATACGGGGATGAGCTCCGGCGGCACGTCCGCGTCCGCGCGCAGCGTCGGTCCCTCGATCCGCTCGCCCGTCCAGATATCTTCCCAGACGCCCGCGGGAAGATACACGTCCCGCTTCACCGCCGTATCAAGCACGGGAGCGACGAGGAGCGCCCCGCCGAGCATATACTCATCCTCGATGCCAAGAAGCCGCTCGTCCGTCGGATCGACCAGCCAGAGCGCGCGCATCAGCGGCAGCGCCGTGTGCGCAGCCACGCGCCCCTGTTCCTCCAGATACGGGCGCAGCGCGTCATGCAGCTTCACGTAGGCGCGAAAGACGTCTCCCGCACGTCCGGCGGGCGTCTCCCCCGCCCGTATCAGCATGGCGGCGCTGAACGCCGCACACTCCAGCCCGCGCAGAAAACCGTCCGTCTCCGCATCCGCCACGTCTAAGCACACGAGCGGGATCCCGCTGAGTCCGGCGGACAGCGCACCGCGCAGCAGCGCGCGGAGGCTGAGATCCCCCCGCGGCGAGTCGCCCATCCAAAGGAACGGATACCGCTGCGCGCCTATACCGCCGCCGCACGACAGGCACATGCCGCCCTCCGGACGGCTGCAGAAATGCTGATACATCAGCGCGCTGTACAGCGTCGGGTACCAGTGATGCGCGCCGGGCGTCGGGCGTCCGTCCGCAAACCCGACGGGGATATGCTCCGGGAACCGCCCGCAGAGATCGATCTTCGCGCCGTCGATGCCGACCATCTCGACGAGCGTTCCCCAGACGGTGCCGCACCACCAGTCCATCGCGTCCGGGTCGGTGACGTCCACGTAGGCGGATCCCTCCCCTTCCGGACCGCCGGGGGCGCGGAGATCCGCGTCCGGCAGACTGCGCGCGCCGCTCTCGCCGTTTTCCAGCGCGAAGCGGGGATCCATGGCGAAAAGCGTCTCCGCGTCCGGCGGGATACGACCGCACGGGTGATGGAGCATGACCTTCTTTCCGACGTCGTGCAGCGTTTCCGTCATGGCGGCCAGTTCCGCAAAGCGCGCGGTATCGTAAGTCGGCCACCCCTCGAGGATCACCGCCTCCCACGGGAGACCGTTCTCCTCCATTCTCCGCGCCGTCTCCATAACGGACGGGACGGTACAGAACTCCGACGAGGGGCGGCGGATCTGCGTACCGTACAGCCACGGCGCCGGTTCCGGCGCGAAGCCCGTGACACGCGCGTAGGCGAACAGCAGCTTCTGCGGCTTGTCGCCGAGGAAAATATACAGATCGATCGGCGCTCCGTACTGCGTGATCGTGAAGCGGTCCGGCTCCGATGTGCCGAAGTCGAAGACGGAATGCTCGTAGCGGTTCATAAACACGCCGACACAGCGCGACGTGATAAAAAACGGGATCGGCACAAAACTGCCTCCGACGGTCTGTCCCTGCCGGTCGTCCGCCGTCACGTCGACGCGCCGTCCGCGCTGATCGAGCGCATCGAAGCGCTCGCCCATGCCGAATATGCGCTCGTCTTCGTGCAGGATGCCCGTAACGGAGGCATCCTCCCCGTCGTCCGTGACGGCGGTCAGCGACGCCTTCGGCATGCCGTCCTCATCGCAGAAATCGATACGGCGGGAGAAAACGGTCACCGAGGTGCCGGACGGTTCGCGCAGGCAGAACGCCTCCCCCTCCGCCTCGCCGGTGATCTCCTCCCGGACGATCGGCGGCTCCTCTTTGAGATCCCGCGCGAGGATCTGCCCCGCGCCCATATCGTCGAAGGCTCCGTCCCGTCCGGACTGGAGCCGCCAGCCCTTATCTCCCGAGCAGGTGAGGCTGAGCGGCACGCCGCAGAACGTAAACAGGGCACGGCGCCCGCTGATCTCTACCCTCTGATCCATCCCGTTTCTCCCTGATTTAGTGTGATGTTTCTATATTTCTGCCGTACATTATAGCCGTTTCCGGCGCGCTTGTCAAGGAGCGGCGCATTTTTTATGCCGATCTCCCGCTTCCCTCTTGCATTTTTCCATGGGATATGCTATCCTATTCTCATCACCGCGATATCGGACAATACCCTTCCCAAAAGAAAGGAACGCCCATGTATTCAAAGGATCAGCTCTGCCGTGTCTTCTCCCGCATCGGACTGACGTTCGATCCCGACGCCGCGCCGAGCGCGGAGCTCCTCGACGCCGTGCAGCTCGCGGCGGTCACCCATATCCCCTACGAAAACATCGATATCCTCCGCGGCATCCCGCTGTCGCTGGAGCCGCACGCGCTGTACGACAAGATCGTCGTCCGACACCGCGGCGGATACTGCTTTGAGCTGAACGGCTTCTTCGCCGAGGTGCTGCGCTCGCTCGGCTACGGCGTCACGGAGTACATGGCGCGCTATCTGCGCGGAGAGACGGAGATCCCCATGCGGCGCCACCGCGTCATTATCGCCGCGGACTGCGCCGGTCAGAAGCACGTCTGCGACATCGGGATCGGACAGAGCGCGTTCCGGCTGCCGCTCCCGTTCCGCGAAGGCGCGGTCTCCGAGCAGTTCGGCGAGACGTACCGCGTGACGAGAGCGCCGTTCTTCGGATGGGTCATCGAGGACCTGCACCACGGTGCGTGGCGCCGCTTCTACAGTTTCACGGAAGAAGAACAGCTCAATCTCGACTACGTCATGCCCTCCTTCTGGTGTGAGCAGGCGCCCGAGTCGCCCTTCCGCACCGCGCCGATCCTGGCGATCAAAACGGAAGACGGACGCATCACGGTGGACGGCGACCTCTTCCGCGTCTTCCGCGGGGAGGACGTCGAGGAAAAACCGATCGGCTCCGACGCCCAGCGCGCCGCGATCTACCGCGAATACTTCGGGCTGGACGTGCTCTGACCGATCCGCCGAAAGAACAATACACCGGCGCAGCTTCCGCTGCGCCGGTGTCGTTTTGCACGCGGGGATCAGACGTACCGATACGCGCCCTGCGCTTCGTCTTCGGGATAGAGCGGACCCTCGTAATAGTAGAAGGTGCTGTGCGGCTCGACGCCCATCGCGGCGAGCGCGGAAAGCGTCTCCCGGTCGTAGCGGTACAGCCGCGGATCGCCCTGCTTCCCGATCGGATCCGAGCAGCCCTTCATGAGGAAGCGGTCGGTACCGAGCAGGTACGTGTTCTCGTCCGCGGCGATGCCGCACTCCATCCCGTCCATGAACAAGGAACGCGTATAGTGCGCGAAAGCGGAAACGTACAGAAAGAAATTCCCCTTCAGCGTCGTGTTCACGAAGGTCTGACCGCGGGATCTTGCGCCGAGGCATCCGAAGCTCCCGTTCTTGCACGGGCGCTGCTGCCCGAAATGGTATCCGGAGTACATGCAGATGTTGCCGTGCATGCGGCAGTCCTCGATATGCCAGCCGTCGTCCGGGTGCCAGAGTTCGAGCGGAGAGTTGCTGCACGACATGACGTTGCGGCAGAAGGAGATGTTCCGCATCACGCCCTCCCCGCAGGAACCAGCGAACTGGCTCGTCAGCCCGGCGTCGTAGCACTGGCGCACGATGCAGTCGTGGATGGAAAAACCGTCGCATACGCCCCAGTTCTCCACGGCGTTGCCGTAGCGGGTGCGGTTGCAGTCCGTCCGCTCCTGGAAAGAGCCGCCGATCCACGTGATCTCGCAGTTGCGGATCTCCACGTTTTGCGCGTTCGTCGTATTGATCCCGTGCGAGCCGCCGTAACAGACCGCAAGGCTGTCGACGAGGATGTCCCTCGATTCCCAGTCGGAGCGGATGATGTTCCCCCGGCGTGCGAGCAGGATCGTCCCGAAGGAGTCGCCCGGATTTCCCGCCGACCAGCGCAGATACAGCCGCCGCGCGTCGTAATCGTGAAAGAATTCAAGATCGTGCGCCATATCGCCGGGGCACGTGAACGGCACGCCGCCCGCGTGGAAGACCTCGCGCTTCGTCGTAACGATGCCGTCGTCCTCCCGCATCTTCCCCTCAAGATACGGATGGTTCGGGTCGTAGGGGACGACCTTGATCGGATACACCGCGCCGTCGTCGATGATGACGTTGCCGACGTCGTTTGAGCGGTCGCCCGCGTCGCCCCTGTACGCCCACACGCCGGGGTACTCCGTCTCCTCCCACAACGAAGGATCGGAGGCGTCGAGGCAGTTGCGGAACAGCGGCTTCGGCCCCTCGCCGTAGGCGGAATACGTCACGCCGCACTTGAGCCGCAGCGCGTATTCTCCGCCGAGCATGTCCCCGGCAAATCCGCCGGGAAACTGCGCGTCCCACGCGTCGCCGCGGCGGAAGAAGATACCGTCTCCCTCCCGCACGGTCCCGTCGTCCTGCGCCCGGTGGAGCCGTCCCGTCGTCCGCCACGCGGTCGCGGGGCTTCTGCCGTCCGCATCGTCGTCACCGCTTGCCGCAACGTAATAGCACGTCCCGGCGATCGACGCCGGATCGACGGACGGCGCCTGCCGGATCGTCCGGGCGCGGGCGTCCGCCGCCTCCTCGAAATGCCGCTTGACCTCCTCCGTTGCAGGGATATAGCGGATCGCCGCCGGTTCCCGGCCGTTCAGCATCGCGCGCAGCTCCTCTGCGCTCATGATCGGATCTGCCATAGGGTTGCTCCTCTCCGCTCACTGCTCGACGCGCAGCCACATATGACGCACGTTGACGCAGGAGCCTTTGTATGTATCGGAATATTGGATCAGCAGACGGTTTTTCCCGTCCCTGTCCCGAAGTACGATATTGTCGGAATAATAGCAGAAGCCGGGCTTCTCAGCCATATAATATCCCTCGTCCCAGACGCCCGGATCCCTTGAGGTATACAGGACGAAGAATCCGCCGATACACCGGCCGTGAAGGACGTACACGCCGT
The DNA here is from genome assembly GCA_016288155.1 of Clostridiales bacterium. Classification (GTDB taxonomy): domain Bacteria; phylum Bacillota; class Clostridia; order Oscillospirales; family CAG-272; genus SIG701. The sequence goes on from JAEEYP010000025.1 coordinate 24,896, forward strand.
CGATCAGGGCAAGCTGCGGATTGCGGATCCCCTTCTCCAGACAGCACGTCTCGGGCGCGCCCCACGTGAACCCGCCGTCGCGGGAGACGCGGTACTCGACCCATCCGTTCGTCGAATGGCCGTCGTACAGCTCAGCCGAAGAATTCGCGTTGAAGTCGATGAGGCAGCCCGGCGCATATTCCGCCAGCGCATGCGTCATGTGTCCGCTGCGGCGCCTTGCTTCGTTGTCCACGTACAATACGGGATCGCTCAGAACGACGGCGTATCCGCCGCGCTCGATCCGTCTTTCCATTGGTTGTCCTCCCCGCCGTCAGCGGATCAGGTACACGCCCTGCTCCTCCTCCGGATACAGGCGCCCCGTGTGATAATAGAACGTGCTGTGCGCGTCGACGCCCATTGCCGCGAGCGCGGAGAGCGTCTCCCGGTCGTAGGGGTAGAGCCTTCCTTCGCCGCTGCGCTCCTTCAGGACGGCGCAGGAGCGCATATAGGCGCGGTCGGCGCCGAGCAGATACACGTTGCCGTCCGCGGCGATGCCCTCCTCCGTGTCCGCCGTCTTCAGCCCGCGCGTGTAGAGCGCGTAGCACGCTATGAAGAGCATGCGGTTGCCGCGCAGCACCGCGTTCCGGAAATCCTGCTTCTCGTGACGCCCGCCGAGGCAGCCGACGTCCCCGTTCTTGTCCGGGCGCTGATGCCCGAAATGATACCCCGCGTACAGGCAGTCGTTGCCGGTGAGGCGCAATCCGTCCACCTTCCAGCCGGTCGGGTAGAAGATCTCGAACACGTAATTGACGCGGCGTATGACGTTGTCGCAGAATTCCACGTTCCGCATGTCGCGCATCCGCACCGGATCGCCGTCATAGGTCTCATACTGCGTCGTGAACGCGGTATCGTAGCACTCCTCGGCGAGGCAGTCGTGGATGCGGTAGCCGTCGCAGGGTCCCCAGTTCTCCACCGCGTTGCCGTAGCGGATAGCGAAGTTGTCGATCCGTTCCTGGAACGATCCGCCTATCCAGCGGAATTCACAGTTACGGATCTCGACGTTCTGCGCGTTCGTGACGCTCAGCCCGTGCGAGCCGCCGTAGCAGGCGGCGAGGTTGTCGACGAGGATATCCTTCGATTCCCAGTCGGAACGGATGATGTTCCCTCGGCGCGCAAGCAGTATCGTCCCGAAGGAATCGCCCGGATTCCCCGCCGACCAGCGCAGATAGAGCCGCCGCGCGTCGTAATCGTGAAGGAACTGCAGATCGTGCGCGATATCTCCCGGGCACGTGAGATGCACTTTGCCCGAGAAAAAAGTCTCGCGCTTCGTCGTGACCATACCGCAGTCGGGCGTCAGTCGGTCGGGGTCATACGGCCGGTTCGGCTCCCCGGGGATCACCTTGATCGGATACACCGCGCCTTCGTCGATGATGATATCGCCGATATCGTTCGTGCGGTCGCCCGCGTCGCCTTTGTACGCCCACACGCCGGGGTATTCCGTCTCTTCCCAGCAAGAAGGATCGGAGGCGTCGAGGCAGTTGCGAAACAACGGCTTCGGTCCCTCGCCGTAGGCGGAATACGTCACGCCGCACTTGAGGCGCAGCGCGTACTCCCCGCCGAACATATCTCCGTTGAATCCGCCCGGGAACTGCGCGTCCCATACGTCGCCGCGGCGGAAGAAGACGCCGTCTCCCGCCTGCACGGTCCCGTCGTCCTGCGCCCGGTGGAGGCGTCCCGTCGTCCGCCACGCGGAGGCGGGGCTTCTTCCGTCCGCGTCGTCGTCGCCGTCCGCGGAAACGTAAAAGCACGTCCCGGAAATCGACGCCGGGTCGACGGACGGCGCCTGCCGGATCGCGCGGACGTGCGCGTCCACGGCGGCAAGCAGTTCTTTTTTCTTCTCCTCGGTGACGGGATGCCAGTCGATCGGCGCCGGCTCGCTGCCGTTCAGCATCGCGCGCAGCTCTTGTGCGGTTATGATCGGATCTTTCATTCTCTTCTCCTTTGCGGTCAGTCGTCGCCGTGCGGTCCTCGTGCCGCAGTCCCGGCGTTCGCCTGCCTATCATTATAAATCAAATCCGCCGTTTTTGCAAGTAGGTGGGCGATATTTGCCCGTCTCCGTCCGCCGTTTGCCCGCCTTCACGCGCAAAAAAAGAACTCCCCGGATGGGGAGTTCTCTTTTGCTTTGGATCAGTGTTCCTGACAAGTCAGGTCAGCTTCTCAGTGCTTCTTCTTCGCGACAACGATGCCGGCGAGAGAAACGAGAGCAACCGCAGCCACGATCACACCAGCGTCGAGAGTGACAGGCGGCTGAACAGCCGGCGTGTCACCGCCCTGGGACGGAGCATCGGTCACAGGAGCCGGAGCGTCGGTCACAGGGGCCGGCTCAGCGAGCGTGTCGGAGCAGATGAAGATCTTCTCGAGGGCATCGTAAGAACCTTTGCCGCCGGAAGCCCAACCAGCCGTACGAGCATCGTCGTACGTGTCGTTGATCTGCATCTCCATCGTGACAACACGGCCAGCGGCCAGGTTGTTCAGCGGAAGAGCGAACTCAAGGGTGAAGCCGTCGTTGTTCGGCTTGGCAGCAGACTTCAGGATCGCCTTGGAGAAGTCGAAGGAAGCCATGCCGTCCTCGTCGGTGCCTACGAAGAAGGCGCCGCCGACAGAACCGTGGATCTTGTAGATAAGACCCTCGTCGTTGAACCAGAGCTCAGCGGAGTCGTTTCTCCACGGATTGGTATCGTCACCGCCCACAGCGGAACCGTCGTTCGTCGTGATGAGCGTGAGGTCCGTCGCGTCAATGGCGATATAGAAATAGTTGTCATCCCAGAGGACGTAAGCGGTAGCAGCAGCGTACGTGGAAGGATCGCCGGCCCAGCCCCAGAAGTTGAGGTTCTTCAGGGTCTGAGAAGCGGACTTCAGGTACGCCTCGTCGATCTGACCGTCGAGGACAGGGGTATGCTTGAGAGCGAGCGGCGGGTTCGGAGCATCGGCGGAGAACTTGTAGGTGTGGTTCTGGATGCCCTTACGAGCCTCGAACACACGGAAGCCACCGAAAGCGGAACCGGTGGAGCCGTCAGCAGCGACGACGTCGTTGATCTGAAGGGTAGCAGCAACTTCCTGACCAGCCTCAGCCTTCAGGCCGATGGAAGCGAGCGGGAGAGCAACCTCGATAACATAGCCGTCGGCCTTGATGGTCGTAGCGACCTTCATGTTGGAGATGTCGATCTTGTCGCCTTCCTCGTCCTTACCGTCGGTGATGATATAACCATCAACGGGATGACCTTCGGTAGCGCCGGTGATGACCTTGAAGTACACCTCACCGACTTTGAATCTCATCTCGGCGCCATCCATCATCCAGGTGTCGCCCTTCCAGTCGGCGCCCTTAGAAGCGAGGACAGTGCTGTCGTAAGCGTCGATAACGTAATACAGATTGGTATCATCATACAGATAGTAGACGGTAGCATCCGTATCGGTGTCATCGATGTCGCCCCATTTCCAGAAGTTCTTCTCTTCGAGAGCGGCCTGCGCGGAAACGAGGTAGAGATCGTCGACTTTGCCGTCAACGACGGGGGTCGCCTTCATCACTGTCTTGATGTCAACAGCGGCTGAAGAGAACGGAACCGTCAGGGAGACGAGCAGCATGGCGATCAGCGTGAAAATAGCGAGCTTTTTCATGGTTGACCTTCCTTTTCTTCATAAAAATTTTTGGGTCTGCGCGGGGAATGTGCAGTGGTGTGCTGAATGACAGAGGAACCTGTCTTCTCGCTCACGACAGATATCCTCTTATTCGAGTGTTATTATATCATATCGGCGCTGTTTCTTGCGTAAAAGAATATGACACAAATCACAGATAATGTAAAGGATGCTTTCTTATGTCTCTTAACTGTTCACAATTACGGATCGGGCGCGCGCACCGCCGTCCGCAGACCGACGGAAACGTCCGGCGCTCCCGGCGCGGCACGCAGGTTTTTTCATTATATTATATGTATATAATACTTGACCGCGGCGGCGCGTCGCCGTTCCGCGCGTCGGGCGCGGGGATCAGAACTTCTCCGGCGATTCCTTCGCGGGCCATTCGTCCGCCCCTCCGGCGCGGTGATTGCGGCACTGCCGACGGTATTCGCCGGGCGATACGCTCTCGTACTCCGTGAACAGCTGCGTCAGCCGCTGGCGGCTGTTGACGCCGACGCTCACCGCGATGTCGATAGTCGAGAGATCCGTCGTGCGGAGCAGATGCTGCGCCTTTTTCAGCCGCTGCTGATTGATGTAGGAAATGAGCGTCATCCCGGTCTCCAGCTTGAACAGCCGCTGGAGATAGGAGGGAGAGATGTTGACCTCCCGCGCGAGCGTCGGGACGTTCATCTTCTCCGGATCGTCGAAATTCTCCTCGATATAACGCTTGACCTGCTGGATGTACAGCTCGTACGGTTCCTCCTCGACGGCGCTCGTGATGACCTTCACCGCCACGCGGTGGAAGAGCAGCAGCGCCGCGAGCGACGCCTCCGCCGTGACCGGCGGGACGACCTTCTTGTTTTCGGAGGAGGTGAAAAGGAGCTCCTGCAGCGCGAGCAGCGCCATGAACACCGTATCGTCCCCGCGGACGACGGCGTACGGCGGCGATTTCTTCCAGAATTCGACGACCTCGCGGCAGTCCGAGAGGAGCCCGAGATGGATCGGAGAGACGCCGGCCTGACAGTTGAATTCCACGTTCAGGATCCGGCACGGCGTGCGGCTCTCGATCTCCAGGGAATGCGGCGTGCCGCCGCGCAGGTAGATATAGTCGCCCTCGCCGAGAACGAATTCCTTTTTCTCGCTCGTATACGGATCCATGCAGATGACGCGGCACTTCCCGTCCTTGACGTACATGATCTCGTTCTCGTCGTGCTTGTGTCCGTACATGCGGTGGTTCTGGCGGCTTTCGTTATAATAGCGCACGACGACCGGCGTGAGCTCGGGAAGCATCGGCGTCGGATGATTCGGTGTCGTTTCCACTTCTGTCGTTTTCCTTCCTCATTTGTTTCTTCATCTGTTTCTTCTGTTTTTCCGCGCGGCGGACGGTGCCGCGCACATCGATACGTCACACTATATTCATTATATCACAATTCATGACATATTTCAACAACTGCTTTCTTGTTTTTTTACTTTCATGCGTAAAAAAAAGGCGCGGCGGGCTCGCCGTGCCTTTCGTGACGCATAGATTGCAGGGGATCACCACTCCGCCGCGGGTACGTCGCCGGATCCGACGTGGAACGCCTTGACGGAGAGGAGCTTCGCGTCGCCCTCCGCCTCCACGATCTCCACCTCGATATGGCGCGTGCGGATGACGGGGAAACGGCAGATCGCCTTGCGGCCGATCGCCTGTCCGCAGTAGACGCAGACGCCGTGCGGGCGCTTTTTGCTCACGCCGGGGCTGATCGGCGGGCGGCACCAGATCCTGAACTGCCGGACGGCGTCGCCCTCGGCGATATCCTCTTCGATCATCACCGTGTCGACGAGCTCCGTCCCGACGAGATCCTCAATGAAGCCGTCTTCCGTCTCGATCTGCCACCAGCCGCTCTCCGCCATCGGCTCCGCCGCCCCGAAGGGGAGCGGATGTCCGTACCGCGCGCGCAGCGCCCGCCCGAATTCGAGCAGCCGCGCCGCGTCCGCGTCGGGCAGAAGCCCGCGGCGGTCCGGTCCGACGTTGAGCAGGAGATTGCCGCCGCGCCCGACGCTGTATTCCCAGTTGCCGAGCAGCTCCTCCACCGATTTGATCCGGTCCGCGTTCGCCTCGCAGTCGAACCATCTCGTGCGCATCATCATGTCGCACTCGACGGGGAGGAATTTCCCATTCCGGCTCGTGAACCCCGTCGGCATGGAGGTATAGCCGTCCTCGTTGCCGACCCACGCGACGTCCGCGTCCCAGCCGAAGAGACGGATCCCCGGCTGCAGGGTTCGGATCGTGTTCACGATCCGGGCGACGTCGTACTGATGGCCGCCCGAGCCGTTGGTATCGAACCACAGATAGTCGATCTCGCCGTAATCCGTGAGCAGCTCGGTGATCTGACCGAGGAAATACTCGTCGTACTCCTCCGGGCGGTCGAACGGCACCGCGCCGCCCCACTGCGCCGGAGAATAGTACAGGCCGACCTTCATGCCGTAGCGGCGGCAGGCGTCGACGAACTCCCGCACGACGTCGCCCTTGCCGTCCCGCCACGGCGACTGCGCGACGGAGTAATCGGAATACTTGCTCGGCCAGTTGGCGAAGCCGTCGTGATGCTTCGCCGTCAGGATCGCGTAGCGCGCGCCTGCCTCGCGCGCGATGCGGACCCACTGATTGCAGTCGAGCGTTTCCGGATGAAAGCCGGATACGGGCATGGGACGGCGGTCCCAGTCCGAATGCCCGATATAGAAGCTGCGGATCCCGAAATGGAAGAATACGCCGAACTCCCACGAAAGGAAGGAAAGCTGCTTTTCGGTCGGTGCGGATCTCATGAGATATGCCTCCGATACGTTCAGATTGGACGTCCCCGTCCTGTATTCCTTTTCATTATACGGATTTTCGCGCGGATTTCATGAAAAGGATGTAAATTTTTGAGCGAAAGGCGAAAACCGTCCCGCCGCGGTCTGCGGCGGGACGGTCGCCAAAAGCTGGGATCAGTGCCGCGGGCAGAGATAGACGTCGCAGCGGACGTCCGTCTTCTTCGGATCGCACAACAGCGTGTACAGGGTGATCTCCTTGCTGGACAGGGACGGATCGAGCGGCAGATAGAAGGTGTTGTTGCGGTCGGTCGAATGGACGCAGTGCTCCCAGAGGTTCACGCAGTAGGACGGCGCGCGGTCCGGGAAGCCGAGGAGCTTTCCCTCGCACTCCGCCGCGCAGTACGCGCGCTCCTTGCCGTGCACGCCCTCGACGGCGACGGCGAGATACCGTCCCTCGGGGATCTCCGGCAGCGTCAGCGTGACGCTCTTCACGGCGGCGACCGTCAGTCTGCCGTAAGCGGCCTGAAGGTTGCTCACCGTCGGGTGATCGAGCGGGAGCACCATACCGTTTTTCGTGAGGCGGATCTCATAGATGCGGTCCATCGGCTCGGGCAGCCTAAAGTACCGGAGCGCGCCGACCGGATAGCGCACCGTGACGCGCTGACCGGTCACCGTATAGAGCAGATGCGCGCCGTCGCTGACGAGCGGCGCCGTCTCGTGACGGACGACGACCTTCTTCTCCCCGGCGCCGGACGGCTGCCAGGAGGAAAGCTCGCACGCGTAGCTCCCCGTTTCCGGGAAGATCTGCGTCAGGATCTCATGCCTCGGCTCGTCGATCGCGAAGCAGGTGATCTCCACGGCGTCCGCGTCGTACACGCGGCCGAAATCGACGCGGAGGCAGCCGCCCTCGATGCGGATCCCGCCGCAGTACATGCGGGAATACCCGTCGAAGTACGTGTCGTACCGGTCGTCGAAGGCGTACCGTCCCTCGCAGCCGCGCGCGAGATACGTTTTCTGAGAGAAGAACGCGTCGCGCGCCGCCTGTACCTCGGGTACGGCGGTCCTGCCGGAACGGCGCAGGGACCGCGCCTCCAGCGAATCGTTATCGATGCCGAACTGCGCCGCCTCGTACAGCTCCTCGCCGCGGGAGAGGCATTCCGGCGCGTCGTGCATCGTGCCGAGATAGACCGGGACCGGCGGACGGCGATCCGTCTTTTCATACGTGCCGAAGGCAGAGCGCTCTCCGCCGCAGTTGAGCGTGATCTCCCCGTCCCCGCAGCGGAGCATCTTCACCTCGACCGGCTCGCCGCTCTCGTTTTCGCGGATCATTTCGTATTCGCAGTCCTCGAGCACCGGGTACGCCTCGCTGACGGCGGCTGCCTCGAACAGATACGCGCGGAACGGATCGAGCGTGACCTCGACCGCCGTGCCCGCGTCGCAGACGCCGAGCAGTTCCTCGCTCGGGTGGCGGCGGATCAGGGCGATCTTCTCGCCGTTCGCCTGCATCCCGATCTCCGTGCCGAGGCGTAAAGTGACGGTGCGCGGCTTCCAGGAATTGTTCCCCGTCACGATGAAGCGGTGCGACGGCGTTCCGCGCGAGATCGGCGAATCGCCGTAGGAGGCGGGCAGAAGGAGCCCGTCCACAAGGATCGGCGCGCAGCGGCGGTGGAGATTGTAGATGCGGGCGAGTTTCGGGAACTCGTCGTCCCGCATGAACCACGGATTCCCGTAGATCTCCGGCGCCAGAATGAGGCAGCGCCCGAACGCCTGATAGATAAGGTCGTCCTCGAAATAATCGATGGCGGAGGAGATGCACACGCCGTGATCCTCGAGCAGCCGGTCCAGACCCTCCGGATAGCCGCGGCTGAAAATGAAGCCGCGGTGGTGCATACAGGTGTCGCTGTTGCGGCTGTGGACGTCCACGTACGTCTCCACGCCCTGCCAGAGCTGGGTCGTCGTGTATTTCTCGGCGCCGTGCAGATCGAGGCGGTGGTTGAGCACGATCAGATCCGGGCTGTATTTCCGGCAGTCCTGCAGCATGCGCGCGTATACCTCCGCCTTCTCCGGGCGGAGCTGACCGCAGACGGCGTCGATCTTGAAGAGCGCGAAATGGTACTTCCTGCAGAGATCGACCATGAAGTCGTAGCGCTTCTTCTCCTCTTCCGGCGTGTCGCCGAAGCCGTCCGGGCTGCCCCAGAGGCCGAGGCGGATCCCCGCCGCGGCGGCGCGCTCGACGACGGGACCGTACCCGCGCGGATACTGGCTGCGGAATTTCTCTCCGTCCGGATCTCCGTAACCGTGTCCGGCGCCGTCAAAATTGCCGGCGTCCCACGCGTAGATGCGGATCTGCATCCCGTAGGCACGCTTCAGCCATGCGAAGAAATCGAGGTTGATGCAGGTCTGCTGTTCCGTCGAGCCCTCGTTCGTGCTGTTGACCCAGGAGAAATACTGCGGCACCGACGGCGTGCGCTGATCGGCGCCCGCCTGCCGCTTCGTCTTTTGTTCCATGCCGTCCTCCTTCGGGCGGATCAGTATCCGATTTCCTTGTAGCGATCCATGACGTTGGCAACGTTATACTCGTGACCGCCGGGGAAATTCGCGCTCTTGTAGATGCTGGGGACGAATCCGTCCGCGATCATCTTCTCCACGCACACGGAGGTGATGCTCCACATGAGGAAGTCGGAGGCGATGCCGGACGCCGCGGCGAAGCGGGGCTCCAGTCCCTCGACCTCCAGCATGGCTTCCGCCGCGGGGGCGCAGTTGTCGACGTAGAAGGTCACGAACTCATAGAGCTTCTTGCCGGATTCGTGGACGGGATCGACTGCCTGCGCGTAGCTCATCGACGTAAAGGCGATGACGTGGATGCCCTTCTGCATCGAATCCCACGCGAGATCGACGACGGACTTCGTGCGGCCGGAAACGGAGGAAAGGACGAGGATGTCGCCCGGCTTCAGCTCGGACTTTCCCTGTTCGTATTTCAGATAGAAGGCGGGACCGCCGCCGCGGTTGAGCAGATCGGACTCGATGCTGTGGCAGATGCCGCCCAGATAGACCTTCGCGCCCTTTTCGATGGCGTCCGCCATGAAGGTGCCGACGGCGATGACCTTCTCGCGCTGCGTCGTGCGCGCCTTGTAGAGAAGATCGAATGCGGCCTGCTGATAGGTGTCGAGAAGCATGATGATGTTCCTTCTTTCTTGAAAATCAAAGATAGAATATATTGTCCGCGCGTTCGCGCATGACAGCCTTATTGTGTGCGTCGCCTCCGTCGAGGTTCCCGCTCATGAAGACGGGAGGCGTCTGTCCGGCCTCGAGGATGATCTCGCAGGCGCGGGCGACGACGGCGTTCAGAAGCGCCGCGCCGACGACGGTGGAGGTGGAGGCGACCTTCTGCGGGAAACCCTCCAGCTCCACGGATGCGTCGCCCATGTCCCCGTGATTATCGAGGAGGATGGAGGCGAACTCATACAGCTTCTTGCCGGAGGGATGGCGGGAGGTCACCGCCGTCGTCGTGTTCATGTTCGTCACGACGATGACGCAGAGCCCCTTCTCCCGGGCGGCCTCCGCCATGTCGACCGTCACGCTGTTGCGGCCGGAGACGGAGTGGATGATGAGCACGTCGCCCGGCTTCGCCTTCATGTTGTCGAAGATGATCTTCCCGTAGCCGGGCATCCGCTCCATCTCGCTCGTCATCGTCGGCGGCGAGAGCTCGAGCATCATGCCGGGCGCGCGGACGGGATTGACGGTCACCATGCCGCCGGTGCGATAGAACAGCTCCAGTGTGATGAGCCCCGCGTGATTGCAGCCGAACGCGAAGACGGAGCGCTTCTCCAGATTCGCCTGCGCCACCGCCTGCGCCGCCGCTTCGACGGCGTCCGCTTCCTTCTCGAACGCTTCCGCCATGATCTCGCTCACGCGGGCGTAATACCGTTCCGATGCTTTCATGGACGCTTCCTCCTTACGCCTGCGGGAAATCCGGCGGCAGCTGATAGCGGTACGCCGCGAACTTCTCATGCAGGATCTTCATCTGTTCCCGTCCGATCTCCTCCCGGCCGGTCTCGCGCAGCGTCTGAAGGATCACGGAGCCGATGAGCGGCTCGAAATCCGGGAAGCGGATCTCCGCGTCCGGATACACGGCGGCAACCTCGCGCCGCATTGCCTCGAACATGCAGTACGACGCCTTCCACGCGCCGCCCGAAGCGATGATCGGTCCTTCAAAGCGGCCGTCCACCTGCCGGAGGACCGTCAGCACCTGTACGGCGAGCTGATGTCCCGCCTCCTCGAGGATGGAGACGGCGAGCGCGTCGCCCATGACGGCGGCCTTCGAGGTGATGCGCGTCACGCCGGCGACGACGGTGCGCATGTCGGGATTCCCCGCGACGCGCGTGATGATCTCCCGCAGTTCCTTGAGTCCCCACGCCTCCTTGATGAGCTGCGGCAAAACGGACGGCTGCCCGCGCCCGTCCTCCGCCCAGATGGAATAGCGGAGCGTATTCAGTCCGATGTAGTAGCCGCTGCCCTCGTCGCCGAGCGTCATGCCCCAGCCGCCGACGACGCTGCGCTTCTCGCGCTGGACGAGAAAGGCGTCGGAGCCGGTGCCCGCCTGCGCGACGACGCCGCGGAGCACGCCGCCGGCGGCGAGCGCGACGTCGCCCTCGCTGTGACTCTTCATGGGACCGACGGCGCAGCGTTCGCCGAGCGCCGCAAGGAACGGCCTCACGTCGCCGACGACGGAGCAGTCGAACATCTCGATCTTCCGCACCTCGGACGGGATCAGCTTCTCCGTGAGCTCGTTCATCTCGGCGCGGATCATTTCCGCTGGGCGGAACATGTCGTTCGTCCCCTTCATCTCCCCGGAGGAGACGATATTGAAATCCTCATCGTACAGAACGGCGAGCAGCTTGGAGCCGCCGCCGTCGGCGGCAAGATAGTATCGCTTGTCCATAAAGCCTCCGTAATTCGAGCGTTGTTTGCCTCCCCATTGTAACACAAATCCGGGACGGATGCAACCGTTTTTCGCATTCTCCCTCCTTCTTTTTGCATTTTCTCCCGCCCGGCGCGGAGCGCATTTATTTTTTCAATGAGGATCGCAGAGTGTTGACAATCGGAGAGCATTATATTATAATAGTAAAGCGCAATGAAAACTCTTACATATTCATATTCGGAGGCGCATATGAAACCCATGAAGTCCGCACTGTCCCTTCTTCTCTCGGCGGTCCTTCTTCTGCCGCTCCTCGCCGGATGCGGCGGCGGGAAGGATCCCGTCCCGGACGGTGATCCGAGCGGCACCGCACAGGCGCCCGATTCCACTGATACGGAAACGGAGGCTCCCGCCGGGATCCTCGACGCCGTACCGGAGCTCGATTTCGACGGCGCGCCCTTCCGCGTGCTGGAGCAGAGCCTCATGCAGGGGTACCGCAGCGGCGAGAAGGAAAAAGTCCTCTCCTTCTGGACGGAAGAGGAGAGCGGCGAGCAGGTCAACGACGCGATCTTCAGCCGCAACCGCGCGGCGGAGGAACGCTTCAACGTCGTCATCCCCGAGCCGCGGCAGGGCAGCGCGAACGAGGTGTTCAGTCTTGCGTCCAACTCCGTGCTCAGCGGAATGGACGAGTTCGATCTCGTCTTCGCGGAGCTGCGCAAATCCTATGACGCCATGCTCGGCGACATCTTCTCCAACTGGAACAACGTCCCGTACATCGATATCGACAATCCGTGGTACACGTCGTCCATCAAGGATTCGGCGGTGAACGGCGTGCTGCTCATGATCGAAAGCGATCTCTGCCTCTCCTGGAGCGAGCAGACGTGGATGATCGTTTTCAACAAGACCAAGGCGGAGGACTACAATCTCGGCGTGGACCTTTACCAGTGCGTGCGCGACGGGAAATGGACGCTCGACCTTCTCATGCAGCTCACGGAGCACGTCTACACGGACGTGAACGGCGACGGCAAGAAGAGCGAGGAGGATTTCTACGGCATGCTCGGCCTCAACGACGGGCCGGCGCTCGCGGTGTTCTACTACGGATGCGAAACGCCGACGGTCATCCTGAACGACGACTTCACGATCGATCAGCCGATCAAGGGTGAAAAATTCATCGATCTGATGGACAAGCTCGTCAATCTCTTCAACCTCAACCCGGGCTCGTACTACGCTTCCTCGCAGGCGCGGGACAACCGCGTCCTCAAGTTCGCCGCCGGAAATATCCTCTTCGCGGAAATGCTGGCGATGGATCTGACGGACGGCGCCATGCGCGACTTCAAGGACGACTTCGGCGTTCTGCCGATCCCGAAGTGGAATGAAGGCCAAGAGGAATACCACACGATGGTCAATCCGAGCGTCCTCGTCATGGAGATCCTGAAGACGGCGCGGAACCGGGAGATGATCGGAGCGCTCGTCGAGGCGATGAGCGCGCTCAGCTACCAGACCGTTCTCCCGACGTATATCGACACGTCGCTCGAGCACCGCGGCGTACGCGATCCGGAATCCGCGGAAATGCTTGAGCTCGTCTTCGCCTCCCGTGAGGCGGACTTCGCCTACGTCTACGACGGCGGCGGCGGCTGGATCGACCGGATGCCGAACATCACCGCCCAGACGGGATACGCGGACGTCGCCATCACGTACATCGAAGAGCGTCTCATCAAGATGGAGGATACCGTCTACTACCCGATCATCGATTACCTTCTGGACTACAGAGAGTGACGGCGGCGCTCCCGTGCAGCCGCTTCTCTCCCCTGCCGATCATGCAAAAATATCCGGACGCAGTACGGCGTCCGGATATTTTTGCATTTATCGGAATATCGGCGGTCAGTCGATCGTTTCCCCGGGAGCGGAGGCTTTCAGGTCGTGGAACAGCTTGCTCCAGTCTCTCACGCCCTCGCCCCACTGGATCTTCTCTCTCTCCACGTACTGGCGGAGCTTTTCCGCCTTCTCCGGATCCGGATGGAGCATGAGCTTGATGTACTCCCACTGCGTGCGGGAACGGCGCACATACCCCTGACGGTCGTCCGCCAGCTCCTCCGCCTTATCCCACCAGGCGTCGAGCGTCTGTTCCATGGCGAGATATTTGTCCTGCGGGATGATGCCGAACGGCTCCGCGTAGCATCTCATGTGGCTGCCCGCCGCCTCGGCGCACGTCCAGTCGATGAACGCGCGGATATACCGCCAGCCCGCGCCGTAGTACGTTTCGAGAAATTCGTCCATGAGTTTGTAATACGCGTCCGCGCCCATGTACGGATCCAGCATGAGCTGCGCGAGCAGATAACAGCGGAGCTCGCCGAATTCGCCGGTCTTGGCGGAGCCGTAGTTGCCTTCCGGATACATGCCGCGGACGCCGTGCTCCGCGAAGAAGCGCATATTGTCCCGGAGAACGCGGAAGTTCGGGAACGGCGGGATGTAGTGCGCGAAGTCCGTCACGTAGTCCCAGACGTAGATGCGGTCACAGATCTTGTTCCATTCGAGCAGGTCGTGCAGAAACGCCGCGTTCTGCCGGCAGGTGCGGTCGCTCAGCGGGTGCGCAAAGCAGCATTCGATGGAGCAGATGCGGATGCATACGTTCGGGCGGGGCTTCGTGATCTTCGGCGCCTTGCGCGTATACTGATACGCGAAGGTGTCGATGACGACGTTCGGATAATCCTTCGCCACGTCGTCCGCGACGGCGTTGACGAAGCGGAGCAGCGTGCCGGAGGGGCTTCCCTCCTCCGCATCCGTGGCGGCGCACTTCGGGCACTTGCAGTAGTTGTAGTTGTCGTTCTGCGTCACGGAGATGAGCGAGGCGTCCGGATGCCGCTCAAGCGTCGCCCGCACGCCGGCGATGACCTTCTTCAGCACCTCCGGATCGGAAAGGCAGGGCTGCGAGGACTGCGGGACGCCGGTCAGGCGCTCCATCGTATGGCACATCCCCTCGCAGTAATCGAAGGGACCGCCCCACTCCTCGGGGACCTTCGTGCTCGGATAGTTGACGCCGTTCTTCATGCACCAGTCGAGGTCGCGCGAGCCGCACGGCCAGTCGACGCGGCGCTGCTCGAAAGCGGGCGTCAGCGAATAGCCTTCGTCCACGACGATGTCGCCGTCGCCGAGCTTCTCGACGCCCGGCATGAAGAACCGCGTCCCCGCGTAATGCGTCAGAAAGCCGTACGCGCCGTAGATCACGCCGCGCTTCCCGCCGCCGAGGATCGTGAGCGGTCCGTTCTCCTCCACGCGGATCTCGTAGCCGTCGCGCGGGACGGAGCCGTCGATTTTGAGTTCGATCGTCAGATCGTCTCCGGCGCCGATGCCGAACAGTCTCAGATACTTCATCAGTTCCGTGCCGGCGTACTTTTCCGCCGCGCTCTCCCCGGTCAGGATCTTCACCGAGGCGATCTTTTTGTCCTTTACGATCAGTGTCCTCATTGCAGTCTCTCCTTTTCGTTTCTTTTATCTGTTCGCGCGGTCCTCCGCGCGGGCGGATCATTCATCGGCAGGGAACGGGCTGTTCGGGAATTCCCGTTCGGGGAACGAATGCTGCAGATCGTAGTGGATATCGTCGTAGTTCCTGCATCCCTCGCGCCACTGGATCTGTTCTTTTTCGATCGTTTCCTTCAGCTGCCGGGCGCCCGCCGGATCCGGATGGAGCATCAGGCGGATATACCGCCACTGGATGCGGGAGCGGCGCACGGCCTCGACGCGGTCGCCCGCCATTTCTTCCGCCTTCTCCCACCAGGATTCGATGGCGTCCTCCACGGCGAGATATTTCTTTCTCGGGATCATCTGGAACGGACGGGGATAGCACCCCATGTGAGAATTGGAGACCGCGGAGCAGGACCAGTCGATGAACGCGCGGATATACCGCCAGCCCGCGCCGTAATACGCCTCAAGGAACTCGTCCATCAGCCCGTAGTATTCTCCGGCGGACATGTACGGATTCATCATCAGTTTGGCGAGCAGGTAACACCGCAGCTCGCCGAATTCGCCGGACTGCACGGAAGAATAGTTGCCCTCCGGGTACATGCCGCGCACGCCGTGCTCCGCGAAGAAGCGCATGTTCTCCCGCATCGTGCGGAAATTCGGGAACGGAGGGATATAGTGGCAGAAATTGGTCACGTAATCCCAGACGTAGATCCGGTCGCAGATCTTGTTCCACTCGAGAAGATCGCGGAAAAACGGCGCGTTCATGGGGCAGGTCGTGTCGCTCAGCGGATGGGAGAAGCAGCACTCGATGGAGCATAGGCGTATGCAGACGTTCGGGCGGGGTCTCGTGATCCTCGGCGCCTTGCGCGTATACGTATAGGCGAACGTATCGATGACGACGTTCGGATAATCCTTTGCCACGTCGTCCGCGACGGCGTTGATGAAGCGAAGCAGCGTTCCTGAAGGACTTCCCTCCTCCTCGTCCGTCGCCGTGCACTTCGGGCACTTGCAGGAATTGACGTTGTCGTTCTGCGTCACGGAGATGATCGCGGCGTCCGGATGCTGCGCGAGGATCTCCCGTACGCCGGAGATGACCTTCTTCAAGGTCTCCGGATCGGAGAGGCACGGCTGCGCGCTCTGCGGGACGCCGGTCAGCCGCTGCATCGTGTGGCAGAACATATTGTCCACGTACTCGAAGGCGCCGCCCATCTCCTCTGGCAGTTTCGCATACGCCGGATTGTTGACGCCGTTCTTGACGCACCAGTCCGCATCGCGCGCGCCGCACTGCCAGTCGGAGCGGCGCTGCTCGAAGACGGGCGTGAACACGTACTCCTCGTCCACGGTGATATCGCCCTCGCCGAGCTTCTCGAGCCCCGGCATGAAGAAGCGCGTCCCCGCGTAATGCTCAAGGAAGCCGTATACGCCGTAGATCGCGCCGCGGCCGCCGCCGCCGCGGATCGAAAGCGTCCCGTCCTCCTCCGGGCGGACGACATACCCGTCCCGCGGGACGGCGGCGTCACACCGGATGTCGATCAGCAGATCCTCCCCGGAGGGGATGCCGAATTTTCCCAGATACTTCGCCATCTCCGCGCCCGCGTATTTCTCCGGCGCGCTCTCCCCGGTCCGGATCTTCACGGAAGATACTTTTCTGTCCTTTACGATCAGTGTCCGCATGGTCCATCTCCTTGTCTTTCTTTCTGTATTCGATACGGCCTCCCGCCGTTATTTCCCGTCGGGGAAGGAGCCCTCCAGATCGGTGTGGATGACGGTCCAGTCCGCCCCCTCCCGCACGCGGATCTGCCATTTCGCAAGATCCTCGTACAGCCGCACCGCCGCTTCGTGATCGGGGCGGATCATCAGCTTCATGTACGTCCACTGGAGGCGGGAACGCCGCACGTATTCGACGCGGTCACCCGCCATCTCCTCCGCCTTGTCCCACCAGCCGTCGAGCGTCTCCGTCATCGGGAGCCAGCGGTCCCCGGGAATGTTGTCCAGCGGCATCGAGCCGATCATCAGGTGCGCGTTGACGACCTCGGCGCACGTCCAGTCGAGGAACGCACGGACGTACCGCCAGCCCGCGCCGTAATACGCCTCGAGGAATTCGTCCATGAGCGCATAGTATTCCACCTCGCTCATGAACGGATCCATCATGAGCTTCGCCAACAGATAACAGCGGAGCTCGCCGAATTCACCGTTCGACGGCGAGTTGTAGTTGCCCTCCGGGTACATGCCGCGGACGCTGTTCTCCGCGTAGAAGCGCATATTGTCCCGCAGGACGTGGAAATTCGGATACGGCGCGACGTAGTGACCGAAGCCGATCACGTAATCCCAGATATAGATGCGATCACAGATCGCGCTCCACGCCTTCAGGTCGCGCGCGAAATCCCGGTTCGCCCAGCAGGTGTAGTCGTACAGCGTATGGCTGCGGCAGCACTCGATGGAGCAGATGCGGACGCAGACGTTCGGGCGCGCCTTCGTGATCTTCGGCGCCTTGCGCGAGTACATATAGGCAAAGGTATCGATGACGAGGTCCGGGTAATCGGCGGCGACGTCGTCCGCGACGGCGTTGACGAAGCGGAGCAGCGTGCCCGCGTGGCTCCCCTCCTCCTCGTCGACCGCCGCGCACTTCGGGCACTTGCAGTAGTTGCCGTTGTCGTTCTGCGTCACGGAAAGGATCGAGGCGTCCGGCTGCTCTTTCAGAATCTCGCGCACGTTCGAGATGACCCGCTTCAATACCTCCGGATCGGACAGGCACGGCTGCTCTCCGGCCGAGACGCCGGCGAGCTGCGCCATCGAATGGCAGAACGCTCCCTTCACGTACCGGAAATTCCCGCCCATCTCGTCGGGGATCGTCGAATGGAGCGGATCGTTCACACCGTTCTTGACGCACCAATCCGGGCTGACGCTGCCGCACGGCCAGTCGCAGCGGCGCTGCTCGAAGACGGGCGCAAAAGAATACGCTTCGTCGACGACGACGTCGCCCTCCCCGAGTTTTTCGAGTCCCGGCATGAAGAAGCGCGTCCCGGCGTAATGCTCAAGAAATCCGTACACGCCGTAGATCACGCCGCGGGGTCCTCCGCCGCGGATCGACAGCGTCCCGTCCTCCTCCGGGCGGACCGCATAGCCCTCCTTCGGCAAAGCAGGGTCGACGTGCACGTCGATACGCAGATCGTCCCCTTCGGGGATACCGAATTTTCCCAGATACTTTGCCAGTTCTTCTCCCGCGTACTTTTCCTGCGCGCTCCCTCCGGTGCGGACCCGCGCCGACGCGATCTCCCTGCCCTTTACGATCAGCTTCCGCATGGCTCTTCCTCCCCGTCAGGCGTCTTCCTTCTGCGGGAACGATTCTTTCAGATCGTCGTGGATCCTCGTCCAATCGTTGCCCCACCACTCCGTCATCTGTACCTTCTCTTTTTCAAGCGTCTCCATGAACCGCTTCCCTTCCTCGGGATCCGGGTGGAGCATCAGCTTGATATACCGCCACTGGAGACGGGAACGGCGGACGAATTCCGCGCGGTCGCCCGCCAGCTCCTCCGCCTTGTCCCACCAACCGTCGATCGTATCCTCCATGGCAAGATACGCCGCGGCGGGGATGATGCTGAACGGCTCCTCCCAGCAGCTCATGCGCTCGCAGCCGGCCGCCTCGCCGCACGTCCAGTCGATGAACGCACGCAGATACCGCCAGCCCGCCCCGTAGTATGCCGCAAGGAATTCGTCCATGAGGGCGTAATAGTCGGTCGCGGACATGTACGGATCCATCATGAGCTGGGCGAGCAGATAACAGCGCAGCTCGCCGAACTCGCCGGATTTCGGCGATGTGTAATTGCCCTCCGGATACATGCCGTACGCGCCGTGATCGGCAAAGAAGCGCATGTTCTCACGCAGAACGTGGAAATTCGGGTACGGCGGGATATAGCGGCAGAAGTCCGTCACGTAATCCCAAACGCGGATGCGGCGGCACACTTTGCTCCAGTCCGTGATGTCCCGCACGAATTCCGCGTTCAGCGCACAGGTGTCGTCTGCAAGCGGGTGCGCGAAGGAGCATTCGATGGAACAGATGCGGACGCTGACGTTCGGGGAAGCCTTCGTGATCTTCGGCGCCTTCCGCGTATACTGATAGGCGAAGGTATCGACGACGACGTTCGGGTAGTCCTTCGCGATATCGTCCGCCACGGCATTGACGAAGCGGAGCATCGTGCCTGCGTGGCTCTCCTCCTCGGCGTCGACCGCCGCGCACTTCGGACACTTGCAGTAGTTCCCGTTGTCGTTCTGCGAAACGGAGACCATGCCGGCCTTCGGATCCTTCTCCAGCGCGGCGCGCACGTTCTTTATGACGCGCGCCAGCACCTCCGGATCGCTCAGGCAGGGCTGCTCTTCGTACTGCTTCGCGCCGGCCAGACGCTCCATGGTGTGGCCGCCGAGACCGTCCGCGCACCAGAAGTATCCGCCCATCTCCTCCGGGATCGGGCGGGCGTTGATCCCGTTCTTGACGCACCAGTCGACGTCGCTGTTTCCGCACTGCCAGTCGGACTGCCGGCACTCGATCACGGGCGTAAATGCGTACTCCTCCCCGACCGTGATATCTCCCTCGCCGAGCTTTTCAAGTCCGGGCATGAAGAAACGCATCCCGGCATAATGGGTAAGGAAGCCGTACGCGCCGTAGATCACGCCGCGGCCGCCGCCGCCGCGGATCGTCAGCGTCCCGTCCTCCTCCGGGCGGATCACGTAGCCGTCGCGCGGGACGGCGGCGTCACACCGGACGTCGAACGTCAGCCCGTCCCCCGCGGGGATACCGACTTTCGAGAGATATTTCGCCAGCTCCGCCGCGGCGTATCTCTCCTGCGCGCTCTCCCCGGTCCGGATCGTCGCCGCGGTGAATTTCTTTCCTTTTACGATCAGTGTTCTCATGTCGTTCTCCTTCGATATGATTTTGTATCCGATACGGCTCCCCGCCGTTACTTCTCCTCGGGGCGGGACGCCGCAAGATCGTCGGCCAGGTAGTTCCAGTCCCCCCACCATTCGTCCCAGCGGGCCTTCGCATCCGCGGCGCGCAGCCGGAACGCTTCTCCTTTTTCGAGATCCGGATGGAGCATGAGTCTGATATAATCCCACTGGAGGCGGGAACGGCGCACGTATTCGAGGCGGTCTCCCGCCATCGCCTCCGCCTTGTCCCACCAGCCGTCGAACGTATCCTCCATGGCGAGATACGCGTCGGCGGGAATGACGTCGAAGGGCGCCGTATAGCATCCCATGTGGCTGCCGGCGGCTTCGGCGCACGTCCAGTCGATGAACGCGCGGACGTACCGCCAGCCCGCGCCGTAATACGCCTCGAGGAACTCATCCGTGAGCGCGTCGTACTCCGTCTCGCTCATATACGGATCCCGCATGAGCTGCGCGAGCAGCCAGCAGCGGAGCTCGCCGAATTCGCCGGATCCGGCGGAATTGTGGGCGCCCTCCGGATACATGCCGCGCACGCCGTGTTCCGCGAAAAAGCGCATGTTCTCCCGCAGGACGCGGAAATTCGGGAACGGCGGGACGTAGTGGGAAAAATCCGTCACGTAGTCCCAGATGTAGATGCGGTCGCAGATCCCGTTCCACGCGAGCAGGTCGCGCAGAAACGCCCCGTTCTGTCGGCAGGTACGATCGCTCAGCGGATGCGAGAAGCAGCATTCGATGGAGCACAGCCGCACGCAGACGTTCGGGCGGGGTCTTGTGATCTGAGGCGCCTTGCGCGTATACCGGTACGCGAACGTGTCGATGACGACGTTCGGGTAATCCTTTGCGATATCGTCCGCGACGGCGTTGACGAAGCGGATCATCGATCCGGAGGGACTTCCCTCCTCCGCGTCGATGGCCGCGCACTTCGGGCATTTGCAGTAGTTGCCGTTGTCGTTCTGCGTCACGGAGAGGATCGAGGCGTCCGGATGCTGCGCGAGGATCTCCCGCACGCCGGAAATCACTTTTCTCAGCACCTCCGGGTCGGAAAGACAGGGTTGTCCTTCGTTCTGCGGGACGCCGGTCAGACGCGCCATCGTATGGCAGAACATGCCTGCCACGTAATCGAAGGCGCCGCCCATCTCCTCCGGGAGCGACGTATGCGCCGGGTTGTTGACGCCGTTCTTGACGCACCAGTCCGGATCGCACGAGCCGCACTGCCAGTCGATGCGGCGCTGCTCGAAGACGGGCGTATAGACGTATTCCTCATCGACGAGGATATCCCCCTCGCCGAGCTTTTCGAGCCCCGGCATGAAAAAGCGCATTCCGGCATAATGCGTCAGGAGCCCGTACGCGCCGTAGATCGCGCCGCGGCCGCTTCCGCCGCGGATCACGATCTCCCCGTCGCCCGGACGGATCGCGTACCCTTCCTTCGGAAGCGCCGGATCGATCCGGATATCGACCGCGACGCCGTCCCCCGCGGGGATGCCGATCTTCGAGAAATACTTCACCAGCTCCGCGCCGGCGTATCTCTCCGGCGCGCTGTCCCCGGCCCGGATGCATACCGAGGCGGCTTCCTTTTCTTTGACGATCAGTTTCCGCATGGCATAATCCCTTTCGCTGTCTCCGGCAGCGCGCAGCGCCGGGTCACTCCTTTTCGGAAGAGTTTTCGGGGAACGACTCTTTCAGGTCGTCGTGAATCCTTGTCCAGTCGTTGCCCCACCATTCCGTCATCTGGATCTGCTCCCTCTCAAGCGTCTCCATCAGACGCTTCCCCTCCTCGGGATCCGGATGGAGCATCAGACGGATATAACGCCACTGGATGCGGGAGCGGCGGACAGCCTCGACGCGGTCCCCGGCCATCGCCTCCGCCTTGTCCCACCAGGCGTTGATCGTTTCTTCCATCGCCAGATACGCTTCGGCGGGAATAATGGAGAACGGCTCCTCCCAACAGCTCATCTGCCTGCATCCGGCGGCCTCCGCACACGTCCAGTCGATGAACGCGCGGATATACCGCCAGCCGGCGCCGTAATACGCCTCAAGGAACTCGTCCATCAGACCGAAGTATTCGTTTGCCGACATATACGGGTCCATCATCAGCTGGGCCAGCAAATAGCAGCGGAGTTCTCCGAATTCTCCGGATTTCGGCGAGGTATAGTTTCCCTCCGGATACATGCCGCGCGCGCCGTGTTCCGCAAAGAAGCGCATATTGTCCCGCAGGACATGGAAATTCGGGAACGGAGGAATGTAACGGCAGAAATCGGTCACATAGTCCCAGATATAGATCCGGCTGCAGATCCTGCTCCATCCGAGCAGATCCTCATAAAACGAGGCGTTCTGCGTACAGGTGCGGTCGGCAAGCGGATGCGCGAAGGAACACTCGATCGAGCAAAGGCGCACGCTGACGTTCGGGCGGGGCTTCGTGATCTTCGGCGGCTTGCGAGTATACCAGTATGCGAACGTGTCGACAACGACGTCCGGATAATCTTTTGCGATATCGTCCGCCACCGCGTTGACAAAGCGGATCATCGAGCCCGCCGGGCTTCCCTCTTCCGCGTCGACCGCCGCGCACTTCGGGCATTTGCAGTAGTTGGCGTTGTCGTTCTGGGAAACGGATACGATCCGGGCGTCGGGATCCTTCCGCAAAGCGGCGCGAACGCCGGCGATGACCTTCTTCAGCACCTCCGGATCGCTCAGGCACGGCTGTTCTTTCCCCTGATCCGTACCGGTCAGACGCGCCATCGAATGACCGCCGAGTCCGTCGGCATACCACCGGTAGCTACCCATTTCCTCGGGAATCGGGCGGGCGTTGATCCCGTTCTTGACGCACCAGTCCACGTCGGAATTGCCGCACTTCCAGTCGGACTGCCGACATTCCAGTACGGGCGAAAAACTGTATTCGTGATCCACCGTGACATCGCCCTCTCCGAGCTTCTCGAGCCCCGGCATAAAGAAGCGCGTCCCGGCATAATGCGTGAGAAAACCGTACGCACCGTAAATCACGCCGCGGCCGCCGCCGCCGTGGATCGTGATCTTCCGGTCGTCCGGGCGGATGACGTATCCCTCCTGCGGCAGGGCCGGATCGATCCGGATATCGAACGTCAGTCCGTCTCCGGCACCGATGCCGAATTTGCTCAGATACTTCGCCAGTTCCGCGCCGGCATGCTTCTCCGGCGCGCTCTCTCCGGTCCGAATGTTGGCAGAGGTGATTTTCTCCCCTTTTACGATCAGTGTACGCATGTTGTTTTCTCCTTCTCCGGCCGCCGAGGCCGAACCGATCTCTCATGCGCAGTATATCATACCCGTCCCCGCTTGTCAATGTCTTACCGTTATTTTCCGAAAACTATTTTCGTCCCCCTCGGAGGGGGCGGCGGCATCCGTTTCGACAGGATCCGATTTTTTCACCCCTGCCTATTGCAATGCCGACGAAAAATCGGTATAATATAGTATTGCAAAGACAAGCGGCGAACGGCGGAGGCGGACAATGGCGACGAAAAAGGCGACGAAAAAAAAGAAAAAACGGCGCGGCGGCATTCTCGCGGCGCTTCTTCTGACCCTCGCCGCGTCGGCCGTTTTTCTTTTCGTTTTTCACGGCGGATATTCGGTCCGTCTGAGCGGCGAGGCGGACGTGACGGCGGAACTCGGCAGACCCTTTGAGGATCCGGGCGCCGCGGGACGCTGGCTTCTGTCCGCGGCGGACGTCGCCGTGTCCGGCGAGGTCGACACGGACCGTCCCGGCACGTACACGCTCACCTACCGCGTCGGGAATTCCCTTCTCGGGACGGAGGTCAGCCGCACGGTACGGGTCGCCGATACGGAACCGCCCGTCCTGACGCTGTACGAAACGCCCGGCGCCTACACGCTGCCCGGCACGTCCTACGAGGAAGAAGGCTTCTCCGCCGTGGATCGGATCGACGGCGATCTGACGGACCGCGTCGAGCGGCTGGAGGCGGACGATTCCGTTATCTACCGGGTCACGGACAACAGCGGCAACACGGCGACCGCCGTGCGCCGGATCAATTACTGCGACCCGATCCCGCCGACCCTGACGCTGCTCTACGGCAGCACCGTTCCCGTCGTGATCGGAGAGGAATTCGTGGAACCGGGCTACGTCGCCGCGGACAACGTCGACGGGGACATCACGGACCGCGTGGTCCGGGAGGTCGGCAGCGACGCCGTCCTCTACTCCGTCACGGACAGCTCCGGCAACCGCACCGAGGCGGTGCGGCATCTGTATTATTACGATCCGCTCCCGCCGACGCTGACGCTGCACGGCGACGCCGAGATCACGATCACGGCGGGCGAGCCGTTCGAGGAGCCGGGATGGACGGCGGAAGACAACGCCGACGGGGATCTCACCGACGCGGTCACGGTCATCGGCACAGTCGATCCGTACGCCAGCGGGGAATACGTGCTCACGTACACGGTGGAAGACACGAGCCGCAACTTCACCTCCGCCGTGCGGCGGATCATCGTCGAGCCGAAGCCGCAGCAGGATCCCGCCGTACCGACCGGCCGCGTCGTTTATCTGACGTTCGACGACGGTCCGAGCCGGTATACGGAAAAACTTCTCGACATCCTCGACAAATACAACGTGAAGGCGACCTTTTTCGTCGTCGATTACGGGTACCGCGATATGATCGGGCGGGCCGCCGCCGCCGGGCACAGCATCGGCGTCCACAGCGCCACGCACGATTTCAAGCAGATCTACGCGAGCGTCGAGGCGTACTTCGACGATCTGAACAAAATGAACGAGATCGTCCGGCAGCAGACCGGCAGCTACACGACGATGATCCGCTTCCCCGGCGGCAGCTCCAACACGTCGAGCCGCTTCAATCCGGGGATCATGACCCGCCTCGTGCAGGCAGTCACCGACGCGGGATATCAGTACTTCGACTGGAACGTACAGAGCGGCGACGCCGGTCTGACGCGCGATCCGGACGAGCTGTTCTCGAACGTTGTCGAGGGCATCAAGGCGCACAGCGTCTCCGTCGTGCTCATGCACGACAGCAAGGGGTATATGGTCGATACCGTCGAGCGCATCCTCATCTGGGGGATCGAGAACGGCTGTACCTTTTTGCCTCTGACGCCGGACAGTCCCGGCGCGCATCACCCCGTCAACAACTGACCGGCGCCGCGGACGCGGCTGCCGGACGGAATACCGAAAGGAGAACGACATGACCGTTACGTGGCTCGGACAGGCGGGATTCCTTCTGCGGACGGGAAAAGCGACCATCCTGATCGATCCCTATCTCTCGGACAGCGCGGCGGCGGACAACTTCGCGCTGCACCGCCGCGTGCCGGCGGACGAGCGCTTTCTGCGCGTCCGCCCGGACGTGCTCGTCATCACGCACGACCACGCGGATCACTATGATCCGTCCACACTCCGCCATTACCTGCAGTGGGACAGCGCCGTGACCGTCCTCGCCCCCGCCTCCGTATGGAAGAAAGTCCAGGCTCTCGGAGGACGCTGCGTCCTCATGCGTCCGGGCACCGAATGGACGGAGTACGGCGTCCGCGTGCGCGCCGTGCGCGCGGATCACACCGACCCCTGCGCCATCGGCGCGATCGTAACGGAGCTGGAGACGGAGAAGGCGTACTATTTCACCGGCGACACGCTGTACAACGGAGAGATCCTCGCCTCTCTGCCGGGCGATCTGTTCGCGGTCTTCGTGCCGATCAACGGCGTCGGCGGCAACATGAACCGCGAGGACGCCGCCCGCTTCGCGCGGCAGACCGGCGCGCGGTACGCCGTTCCGATGCATTTCGGGCTGATGGACGATCTCCGGGGCGAGGATTTCCCCTCTGAAAACAAGGTCGTTCCGCGTATTTATGAAGAGATCCCCCTGCCGGACGGGGACTGACGGACGGCAGGAAAAAACCGGGAGGACCGACGGTCCTCCCGGTTTTTTCTTTTTTGCCGGAGCTTCAGAAATTCCGCTCCCGTCCCATCTGCGCCCTTCCCTGCCTCTTGACGTCGTTGTTGACGAGGTCGTCCTCGAAATGCGAGGAATACATGACCTCCAACCGCCGCGTGCGCGGACAGAGCACGCAGCGCTCTCCCTTCTTCAGCGATACGGTCATCTCCTCGGCGGCGTCCGCCGTCGTAACGGTCCCGTCTTTGTAGATGCAGGTCTGGGACTTCGTCCAGGGGATCACGACGGTGAAGTCACCGTCGTTCTTCGCCTCGAGCGCGATGTAGCGGACGTCGTCGTTTCGTTCGGAGGTCACGACGCAGCCGCCCCGCGCGAGCAGTTTGAAGACGGTCAGCCCGCTCGGCTGCTCCGCCGGGAAGACGCGGATCTTCCCCTCCGTGCTGTCGAGCAGCGAATCGTTGACCGCCGCGAGCACGTGCCCCATCGTTTCGAGATACGCGTGCAAAAACTGCGTGCGCGGCACCTTCACCCGCTCGTACTCCGTCTTTTCATGGAGGCGCGACCACGCGGTGACGGACTCGTCGCCCCGGAGGACGCGCGGCTCGTAATAACTCTTCGGATCCATGTCCGCCCGGAAATCGACGAAATGCGACAGACCGGAGGTGAAGATCTGCGAGGACTCGATCACGCCGAGCAGAAGATCGGTGACCGGCAGTCCGAGATGCGCCGCGGAGATGCCGAAGGGCGTATGCCCGCAGTCGAAGCCGCGGAACTTCCGGGACGCCTCGTAGGTGTTCAGCATGAGCTCCTTCTGCTCATAGCGCGCGCGGCAGTACTCGGCGCCCGGGAAGAGCGCGGAGCACTCGCCGATCATGCCGGCGCCCTCCGGGTACGAGCACTGGCGGAACGCGAGCGGCTCGCCCGTGCCGAGATAGCCGCAGGTGACGACGGGCTTCCCCTCGAACTCCACGCATACGAAGTCGTACAGGTGATCGAGGACGTCCCGCATCCGCTCCGTCAGATCGGACCGGATGCCGAGCACCTCCTCCGCCTTCAGCGTCGCGCGGAAGAGCGACTCGATGTACACGCGGTCCGTCGTCGTGTCGCGGAACGCGAGATAATTCTCGTAGATCGTCGCGCACTCGATGTGATACTTCCCGTCCTTTTCGTCAAAGGTCAGCCGCGACAGATAGAAGCGCGCGCACTCCTGCATCACGGGCAGCGCCGTCCGACGCAGGTAGTCGTCGTCCATCGTGTATTCCCACTGGCGGAAGAGGTGCATGGCGATCTGCGGTCCGCAGGTCAGGTTGTTCGCGATGTCCGGATCGAAGGTCTGCCCGCCGGTGCGCCCCGCGACGTCCGCGTAAAAGGCGCCCTCGCCGCCGAGCCGCCGCGCGCCGCGCTTCGCGTCCTCCAGCATCCCGCGGCGGTAATCCGCGTACGGCACGAACAGCTCCGGATGATTGGCGGACTGCACGCCCCAATACGGGATCTGCCCGTTCCAGTGATAGATATATCCCCAATCGCGGACGTCGTGGTTCCACAAGAACGCGGCGCCGTTGAAGGGCGCGGGGTACCGCCCGCGGAAGCAGACGAACATCTGCCACAGCGTCATGTACCAGTAATTCTCCAGATAGTCGCTCGTGAGATGCACGAAGCTCTTCTCGGAAAACGCCTTCCAGTCCTCCGCCGCGCGCGCCTCGACGGACGCGGGATCGGCGGCGGCGGCACTCAGGCGCGAAAGCACCTCCGCCTCCGGATCCGCCGACTCCTCGCTGCCGACGACGGCGAGCAGCGCGGTGAAGGCGCAGTCCCCGCTCTTCTCCAGCGTACAGAGCGCGCCGTGCGGACTCTTTACATCCCACGCGCTCGGCGTGTCGGAAACGACGCGCGCGCCGATGATATAGTACATCGTCGAGAGTTCGACCCGAATCAGCGCGCAGCCGTCCCGGAGATACGTCTCCGTCCCGCCGAGGCGTACGGACGGATCGTCCAGCCGGAGCTCGTAATAATGGGCGAAGGCGCGGCTCCCCCACTTCTCGAGCGACACCGTCCGCTCGACGGGAAATTCGGAGCGCGCGCGGAAGGAATACAGCATCACGTGATCGGGATGGCTCCCGCAGATCCTGCCCTCCCACGAGGAGAACGGCGTCCCGGAGGAGAATTCGATCCGTCCGGCGCCGAGGTTCAGCCGCTTTTCAAAGGATCTCAGATAGATGGTGTCGAAGGACGGCAGTCCGTCGGAGAAGGAGATCTCCCCCGCCGTGACCTGCACGGGCGTCTTCTCCTCCCATTCGACGCCCCAGCAGCCGAAATCGCCGGTGCAGCGGTCGTCGAACAGATCGGACTTGTTCGCAAGGAAGGAGAGCTTGTCGTTCCCGACGCAGAACAGACCGGCGATATCGCCCTCTCCGACGGGCATTCCGTCGTACTTTTCATAGGCGGGCGCGTGATAGACCACGTCGTGGCGGCGAAGATACTTCGGCATATCGACGAGCAGACCGCCCGCGCGGTCGATGTGAACGTCATAGAACATACAGGACCCATCCTTTCATGATCGGATATCTCGTAACTGGATATCGGGCAGGCGCAGCGCCGCGTACTCGCGGCGGAAAAACGACAGGGTCTCCGCGTCCGGCGCGCCGACGGAGCGGGTCCGGCGCCAGAGCACGGCGCCGACGATCGGCTCGTACACCGGCGGTCGGAAGGGACGCGCCGGGTTTTCGGCGCGGACGGTGGAAACGAAAGTCTCGAGCAGGCTCGGATGGCCGCGGAAGCAGCCGCCGGCAACGGTGAACGGCACGTTCTCCGTGACGCCGCAGCGGCGGATGAGGCAGTTCATCTGCATCCCGAGCAGCCGCCCGACGTCGCGCAGGATGCCGAGCGCGACCGCGTCCCCCTCCGCCGCCGCGGCGCTGACCAGCCGGGCGAGCGACGCGACCGCGGTGATCGTCCCCATGCTGCCGCGCGGCGAATTGAGCGCGAACACCGCCTCGCGCACCGTGGCCTTCCCCGTGGCTTCCATGATCCGCTCGCAGAGCGAGGTCGCGGGGCCGTGCCCTTCGTCGCAGTGGACGGCGGCGGAAACGGCGAGGCGCCCGATGTGATAGCCGGATCCCTCGTCGTACACGACGGCGCCATACGCTCCCATCGTCCCCGCGCGCTCGCCGTTTTCCGCGATGCAGGCGCAGAACTGCCCCGTTCCGGAGAGCGAGACGAGTCCGGGCGCGCCGATCTCCGCGGCGCTGAGGCTGAGGCGCGTCTCCGATTCGTACTCCCGCCGCGCGATGGGAACGAAGGCGGCGATCCGGTCGGCGATCTCGTCGCTGAGCGCGCCGTGGATCACCTCGATCCCGCGCACCTCCGGATGCGGCGCGAGCACGTCTTCGGCGATGCGGCGGATATGCTCGTCGATCTGCTCCGGCGGCGTGGTGGAGCTCCGCACGCTCCCCGCGACGGTATGGGCGAGCACGTGCCATTCTTCGTCGTACAGAAGCGCGCTGCACTTCGTCCCGCCGCTGTCCACGGCAAGATAGTATTTCACCGCGGCACCTCCTTTCTGCCTTCCGGCAAAAAACTGCCGTCTGCATTATCATAACACAGACGGCAGCGCTTGTCAAGGATTCACGGAAAAGCCGAGGGGGAAATAGGCAGAACGGACGTCATCTCCCCATGCCGGAATCCCAGTAGCAGGGCGCCGTATCGAAAAACCACGCGCCGCTGTCGATCGGCGTAATGGAGAAATCGCCGGGCGTGTACTCCGCGATTTCATAGATCTCGTGCTCCACGCACCGCTGCGCCAGCGCGAGGTTGTACGCCGTGTAGGTCTCCTCGAGGTTGGTCTTGAAGAATTTCTTGAAGTTGAACAGCAGCGTGCCGCGCTCCGACTCCGCGATCTCCCCGGCGGCGACCGCCGCGTCGAGCGCCGCGGTATACACGTCGGGCAGCGTCCTCTTGGCGATGTTCCTGCGGTAATACATCCAGATGGATTTGAGCACGTCGATCTGGATGGCGGAGCGCTTGATGCGCCAGCGCTGTTCGTCCGTTTCGGCTTCGGCGAGCGCCGCCTCAAAATAGGCGGGACCCTCGACGATGATCCTGTGCGGCGTCACAGGCGACATGCAGTCCCAGTACGGCTCCCAGTCCACCTTCTTGAAGTTCCGGATCTGATCCGCCGTCAAGGTCGGCGCCGCCCCCTCGGTGACCTCCATTGCGTAATTTTCGAGCGTGTTTGTGAGGATGTGCGTGTCCGAGACGGCCTCCTCGGAGAAGGTGATGAAGTCGCGGATGTGCCGCCAGCCGGGGCCGTACCAGTCCTCAAGGTATTCATCCATGTAGCCGTAATACTCTTCTTCCGTCATGAGCGGGTCCCACGCGAGCCGCCGGATCAGATACGTGCGCAGATAGTCGAACTCCCCGTACTTGCCGGAGCGGCTGTTCGGGCCGAGCTCGAAGATCTTCGTCACGCCGCTGTTCCCGAAGAGATTGTAGTCTCCCAGATAGGCGGAAAAGCCGGGGTACGGCACCAGGTAGCAGTTGTAGCAGATGCAGTAATCCCAGATATATAGGTTCTGCGAGACCTTGCTCCAGCCGTCGAACACCTCCCCGAAGTCGACGCCGCCCGCCGTGCATTCGCCCAGCGCATGGACGCCGCACGCCCCGGTGCAGATCTGAATAAGCACGTTGTCCGCCGCGCGCATCTCCTTCTTCGGCGGCGGCAGCGTCGCCGTGTCGCCGTACGCGAAGGTGTGCACCGTCACGCCCGGATACTCCGCGGCGAGCGCCTCGGCGACGCGGTTGACAAAGAGCAGGTAATGCCCGGACCAGCCGTACTCCTCCACGCGCGCCATGCAGGCGTCGCAGTGACAGAATGTCTCAATGCCGCCGTCGCACTGCGAGACGGAGACGTAGTTCGAGCCGGGCTTGGCGTCGAGCGCCGCGCGCAGCGACGCCATCACCGTGTTGAACGTCTCCTCCGACGTCAGGCACGGGTCCGGTCCCTTGTCGCCGTCGCCCGTCCCCGCCAGCCCCGGCAGGGAGTGGATGCCGACCGCCTGGACGTAGCCGTCGCCGTCGTTCACCTTCCGCTTCAGGCGGAATTCCGGATCGTACCCGGCAGGCTCGTAGTACATGGTGCGGGAATTGAAGACGGGGATCTGCTTGTCCTCCGCGATCTCGAGAGAAATCGTCGGGGTGCTCGGGACCTTCTCGAATTCCTGCGTATAGAAGCGGCAGCCGAGATGGTCTTCAAGGAAACCGTACACGGCGTACTCCGTCGAGAGGCCGCTGCCGCCGATCAGCCACAGCTTCCCCGCCTCCGTCTTCACGATGAAGCCGTCCTCGCCGAGCTCATCCCGGTCAAAGGCGCCTTCCGTCTCGCGGTTCGTTCGGCCGATCACGATCTCGTGCAGAACGGCGGGCGTGTCGTCCGTCACGATGGGCAGCTTCGCCCCCGTGATCTGCTTGAAGTAGCTGTGGAACACTTCCGCCGCGTGGATCTCCTCGCCGGAGGCGGAAGCGGAGCGGACGATCACGTAATCCGACGTACCGTTCTCCGCGAGCGGCAGCGCCGCCGGGATCGGAGCCGCGGTATCCGCGGGCTCGACAGTCCCGGCGGAGTCCGTCACGGGATCCGTCGCGGCGGGCGGCGCCGTCTGTTCGCCGCAGGCGGCGAGCGTCAGAAGAAGCGTCGACGCGAGGAGAAGAAGCATTGTCTTTTTCATGAAAAACCTCCGTTGACGTATATAGAAGATTTCGTTTTCAGCGGATCACCGACCGCCGTGCGGCGCGGCGAGATACGCGAGCGCCCGCACCATCTGCTCCAATGCCGGGACAGGGATACATTCGTGCGTTCCGTGGAAATTCATGCCGCCGGTGGACAGATTCGGACACGGCAGTCCCTTGTAGGAGAGCACCGCGCCGTCCGTCCCGCCGCGGATCGGGACGATCTTCGGCTCGGCGCCCGCCGCGCGCATCGCATCCTCCGCGTCGCGGATCAGTTCGGGATACGGAAGGATCTTTTCCTTCATGTTATAATAAGAATCCCTGAGCGTCGTCTCGAACGTCCCCTCGCCGTATACGCCGTTCAGATACGCCGTCAGGCGCACAAGAAATTCCTTGCGCTCCTCGAAGCGGGCGCGGTCGTGGTCGCGGACGATGATCTTTATCTGCGCGAGCGACTCGTTCGCCGTCAGATCACCGACGTGATAGAAGCCCTCGTACTGCTCCGTATGCGCCGGCGTCTCGGCGGGCGGCAGCATGCCGATGAATTCGGCGGCGAGCAGCACGGCGTTCTTCATCTTGTTTTTCGCGGAGCCGGGATGGATGTTGCGTCCGTGGATGACGACCTTCGCTGAGGCGGCGTTGAAGTTCTCGTACTCGATCTCGCCGACCTCGCCGCCGTCCACCGTGTACGCGCGCCGCGCGCCGAAACGCTCCGCCCGGAAATGCTCCGTCCCGCGGCCGATCTCCTCGTCCGGCGTGAAGCAGACGGCGAGCGCCCGGTGCGGCGTACCCTCCGTTATCAGACGCTCGCACAACGTGACGATCTCGGCGACGCCGGCCTTGTCGTCGGCGCCGAGCAGCGTCGTGCCGTCCGTGACGATCATATCCTGTCCGACGTAAGAAGCGAGCGACGGATACGTCTGGGGCGTCAGCGCGTCTCCGTTTGCCAGCCGGAGCGCACCGCCCGTATAGCGGACGACGGAAGGACGGATCCCCTCCCCGCTGACGGCGGGCGAGGTATCCACGTGGGCGATCAGCCCGATCGGCTCCAGCCCCTCGCAGCCGGGCGAGGCGGGCAAAAGCCCGTACACGTACCCGTACTCGTCGGCAGCGGCGTCGGCGATCCCGATCTGCCGCAGTTCTTCTGCGAGATATTCGCTCAGTACGCGCTGACCGGGCGTCGAGGGCGACGAGGCGCTGTCCTCGTCGGATGCGGTGGAAAAGGAAACGTATTTCAGGAATCTGTCGCGGACGTTCATGGATATCCTCCTCAGCCGATCCCCGCGCGGCGGCGGAGACCGGAAATATACGGTATGATAAGATTATAACATAAAATAAGCCGCTCCGCAACCGGAATCGTCCTATTTTTCCCCCGATTGGGGCGCGGGGATTGACAAGGGACGGGGAATCGGGTATAATGTACGCAGAATGAGCGAAGGAGATGAACGCCATGCTCGCCGCGACGCCCCCCATGGGATGGAATACGTGGAACACCTTCGGCCATGAGATAGACGAACGGATCGTGCTCGAAAACGCGGACGCGATGGCGGCCTCCGGGCTGCGCGCCGCCGGATACCGGTATATCGTCATCGACGACTGCTGGGCGTGCCGCGAGCGCGACCCGGAGACGGGCAAGATCGTCCCCGATCCCGAAAAATTCCCGCGCGGCATGAAGTACGTGAGCGACTACGTGCATTCCAAAGGGCTCAAGTTCGGCATGTACTCCTGCGCCGGGATGCGTACCTGCGGGGATTATCCCGGCAGCTTCGATCACGAATTCCTCGACGCCGCGACCTTCGCGGAATACGGCTGCGATTTTCTGAAATACGACTGCTGCAATATCCCGGCGGGCGTGAGCGAGAGTCTTTTGTACCGCCGCATGGGGCTGGCGCTCCGCGCCTCCGGGCGCGGGATCGTCTTCTCGACCGCCAACTGCGGTCACGAAAACGTACAGGCGTGGGCGCGCGCCGCCGGCGCGCACATGTACCGCTGCACCGGCGACATCGTGGACAGCTTCTGGTCGATGAAGAACATCGCGCTCAGCCAGAAGGACCGGCTCGCCGGCACCGCGCCCGGCTGCTTCAACGACACGGACATGCTGACCGTCGGCATGTACGGCCGCGGTCTCGTCGGAACGACCGGATGCACGACGCCGGAATACCGCACGCAGTTCAGCCTGTGGTGCCTGTACTCCGCTCCCTTGATGCTCGGCTGCGATCTCCGCGCGCTCAGCCCGGAGATGCTCGGTCTCGTCACGAACAAGAATCTCCTCCGCATCAACCAAGACGAGGAGGTCCGCCCGCCGATGGTGTGCCGCGAGCGCCCGACGGGGACAAATACGTATTCTTCAAGCATCTGTCCGGCGGCGAGTTCGCCCTCGGATTCTTCAATATGGACGACGGAGACGCGGTGACAGAGGCGCGCCTTGCCGATTTCGGTCTGAGCGAGAACGCCGGCGCGGCGCTCTCTCTTACGGACGCCATGACGGACGAGCCCGCCGGAACGGCAGAGGAAACGATCATGTTCCGCGTCCCCGCGCACGACTGCCGCGTCTTCCTCGCCCGGCTGATCGAGCGCTGAACCGTATCCCATGACCTTTGCCGCCGGATCCGCGGTACGCGCGGTCGGCGGACGGTATACATTCCGGAGCCGCGCTCCCGGCGCGCTCCCATGCAGAAAGGAAACAACGCTATGCTTGCCAAAACGCCTCCTATGGGATGGAACACCTGGAATACCTTCGGCGGAGACATCAACGAACAGGTCATCCTCGAGAACACGGACGCCTTCGTGAAACTGGGTCTGCCCGCCGCCGGATACCAGTACATCGTCATCGACGACTGCTGGTCCTGCCGCGAGAGAGACCCGGAGACGGGAAAAATCATCCCCGATCCCGTCAAATTCCCGCACGGCATGAAGTACGTGAGCGACTACGTGCATTCCAAAGGGCTGAAGTTCGGCATGTATTCCTGCGCCGGGACGCTCACCTGCGCGGGCTATCCCTCCAGCTTCGACCATGAATTCCTCGACGCGAAGACCTTCGCGGAATACGGCTGCGATTTCCTGAAATACGACTTCTGCAACATGCCCCGTACCGCGAATGGCCCGCTGATGTACCGCCGCATGGGGCTGGCGCTCAAGGCGTCCGGCCGCGAGATCCTCTTCTCCGCCTGCAACTGGGGCAGCGACAACGTGCATCAGTGGATCCGTTCCACCGGCGCGCACATGTACCGCTCCACCGGCGATATCCAGGACAACTTCCAGTCGATGAAGAACATCGCGCTCAGCCAGGAGAACAATCTCTGCTACAGCGCGCCCGGCTGCTTCAACGACACGGACATGCTGACCGTCGGTATGTACGGCAAGGGTCTCGTCGGCACCTCCGGCTCAACGACTGCGGAATACAGGACCGAGTTCAGCCTCTGGTGCCTCTTCTCCGCCCCGCTGATGCTCGGCTGCGACATCCGCACGCTTACCCCTGAGATGCTCGCGCTCATCACGAACAAGAATCTCCTCCGCATCAATCAGGACGAGGAAGCCCGCCCGCCGATCGCGTTCCAGAACGATTCCGGCAATACCCGCGTATACTTCAAGCACCTCTCGAACGGCGAGTACGCCTTCGGGCTCTTCAACCTCGGCGACAACGACGACCGCTACGTCCGCGCCAACCTCACCGATTTCGGTCTGAGCGGATCCTCCGGTCTGGCGTTCGCTCTGACGGACGCGTTCACGGACGAGCCCGCCGGGACCGTCAAGGAAACGATCTGCTTCCGCGTCCCCGCGCACGACTGCCGCGTCTTCCTCGCCCGTCTCGTCGAGGCGTAAGCGTGGAAAAATGCATCCGGTGCGGCGCCTCCCTCACCCGCGATGAGATCGGTCTGCACAAAAAGCTGGTGAACCGGGGCAGCACCTCGTTCTGCTGCATCCAATGCCTGTCCGAAGAGTTCAAGATCCCCGTGGACGAGCTGCGCCGGCTGATCGAGCGGTACCGCGCGGCAGGATGCATGCTCTTCCAATGATCCTCCGCGCAGGGCGCCCGACGTAAGCGCGGCGGACGAATATCTTCACCGTATCGAAACGTGCGCCGCAGGGTCTTTGCCCTGCGGCGCATGTGATACGGGGACGCGCCGCGCGTCCGTTCATCGTCACAAACGGAAAGGAACGTTATGCTGAAACGATTCATCGCCTACTACCGTCCCCACCGGGGCATGCTCGCGCTCGACATGCTCGCCGCGCTGCTCATTTCCGTGATCGGCATGGTCTATCCCGTCGTCACGAACAAGATGCTGAACGTCTACATCCCCGAGAAAATGTATAAAACGATCGTGATCGCGGGCGTGATCGTGCTCGTTTTGTACGTGATCCGCATGCTGCTGCGCTTTTTCGTGCAGTATTACGGGCACGTGATCGGCGTGAAGATGCAGTCGCAGATGCGGCAGGATCTCTTCGGGCATCTGCAGAAGCTGCCGTTCAGTTTCTTCGACGAGAACGAGACGGGGCGCATCATGTCCCGCATCACGAGCGACCTCTTCGAGGTATGCGAACTGGCGCATCACGGCCCGGAGAACCTCCTCATCTGCACCGTCATGATCGTGCTGTCGTTCATATATCTGTGCCGCATCGACGCGATCCTGACGCTCATCATCTTCACCTGCGTGCCGATCCTCGCCGCCGTGTCGATCCATTTCCGCCGGGAAATGCGGCGCGCCTTCGACGACCGGCGCAAGAGCAACGCCACGATCAACGCCTCCGTCGAGAGCAGCATCACCGGCATCCGCGTCACGAAGGCGTACACGAACGCCGCCGTCGAGATGGAAAAATTCCGGCGGGGCGACGACGAATTCGTCAGCGCCTCGCGCCGCGCCTACCGGGCGATGGGTTTGTTCTTCTCCTCCACCTCCTTCATCACGGACGTTTTCAACGTGCTGATTCTGATCGCGGGCGGCCTGTTTCTGTACGGCGGGCGGATCTCCTTCGGGGATTACTCCACCTTCATCGTTTCCGTCAACCTTTTCATCAACCCCGTGACGACGCTCATCAACTTCATGGAGCAGTACCAGAACGGCGTCAGCGGCTTCAAGCGGTTCATCGAGATCATGGACGTGCCGCCGGAGGAGGACGCGCCGGGCGCCGAAGCCCTGACGGACGTGCAGGGCGACATCGAGTTCCGGGACGTCAGCTATTCCTACAACGCCTCCGGCGAAGTGCTCCATCATATCGATCTGCACGTCGAAAAAGGACGGAAGGTCGCGCTGGTCGGACCGTCCGGCGGCGGCAAGACGACGCTGTGCCATCTCCTGCCGCACTTCTACGAGATCAAGGAGGGCGAGGGCGCCATCCTCATCGACGGGCACGATCTCCGCACGCTGACGCTCGATTCCGTGCGGCGGAACATCGGCATCGTGCAGCAGGACGTCTTCCTCTTCTCCGGCACCGTCCGCGACAACATCCTCTACGGCCGCCCGGACGCGACGGAGGAGGAGATGCGCGAGGCGGCGCGCCGCGCGCACATCGACGAATACGTCATGAGCCTCGAGAACGGCTACGACTCGGAGATCGGCGAACGCGGCGTGAAGCTCTCCGGCGGACAGAAGCAGCGGCTCTCCATCGCGCGCGTCTTTCTGAAGGATCCTGCGATCCTCATCCTCGACGAGGCGACGAGCGCGCTCGACAACACGACGGAGGTGCTGATCCAGCAGGCGCTCGACGAGCTGTGCCGCGGACGCACGACGCTCGTCGTCGCGCATCGGCTCTCCACGATCCGGAACGCGGACGAGATCGCCGTCGTGATCGGAGGGCGCATCACCGAGCGCGGCACGCACGAGGAGCTGATCGCCGCGGACGGCGTATACAAGAAACTCTATTCCCTGCAGTTCCGCGAAAACGATCTGCTCGCGTAAGCGCACCCGCGGCGGAGGCTTGACAGCCTCCGCCGCGCGTTGTATAATAGGGGGATCATCCGTATAGCAAAGGAGACCGCGCCATGGACCGCCCGATCCCTTCCGTACTTTTGGAAAACAAAAACCTGTCTCTCCTCCTCTCCGGGGAAGGAACCGTTCTGCGCTGCACGGACCGCCTGCGCGGCGCGGAGATCGCGGCGGCGGACACGCCCGCTTTTCTTTCCCTGACGGAGGAGGACGGGAGCGTATCCGCTCCGCGCCGCCTCTCCCTCAACGGAGACGTCCTGTGCGCGGAATTCGACGGCAAAACGATCCGCTGATCCCGAAAAACGAAAGAGCGCCGCCCGCGGCGGGAGAGTTCCCGTCGGCGGGCGGCGTTTTCGCGCCCGGAGCGCGAAATCAGAAATCGTATTTCGCGGCGAGCTGCGCGGGCGGCAGGCGGAGCAGCCGCAGAACCGGCAGAACGGCGACGAGGACACGCACCGCGGCGATCACGCCCAGCGTCAGTGCCGCCGTCCACAGCGGGAAGATCAGAACGGTACCGATCCCGAACAGATCCAGGCACCGGATGACGAGCCACGTCAGCCCGACGACCGGCAGCGCGTAACGAAGCGTTAGGAGCAAACTCTCCGCGGTAAAGATCGTGACGAGATCCCGCTTCGGGATCCCGAGCAGGCGGTACACGGCGATCAGATCCATCCTCTCCCGGATCCGCGCGCGCTGCATCAGATACAGCATGACGAGACAGAGCAGGATCACCGCCGCCGTCACGATCGTGCGGGCGTCGACCTTCAGCGCGACCTGTTCCGTGTATTTGTCGTACGCTTCCTGATAGACGTCTCTCACGTTCACCGTGACCTGCTTCGTCAGCTCCTCCGGCGCCGCGGCGATCGCCTCCAGCACGGCGGGCTTGTCCGCGCACCAGAGATCGAACGATTTGAGCGAGGTGATCATCGCGCGGTACAGCCCGTCCCGCGTTTCGTCGGAGACGACGTACTGTGCATAGATCCCCTGCGGCCAGTACAGCTCCCACTGTCCCTCGATCGCCTCGCGGATGAACAGATCGTATCCGCTCTTCGTCAGAACGGAGGTGCCGACTTTCGACAGATAGTTGCTTCCGATATTCGGGATGATGACGATGCATTCTCCTTCGGCAAGCGGCGCGAGCTCCATGCCGGTCAGCGCGCAGAATTCCGAGAGCGTGATCGTCTCCATGCCGTAGCTGCCGAGGGAAAGAAGAGCCTCGGTGCTCATATAGACGGAGGGCTCGCCGGAATCGCAGATCCCGACGACGGTGAGTCTCAGATTCCGCCGATCGCACCACAGCGTCTCGCCGAGCATGTTCTCCGGAGAGACCATGAAATTCTGCAGAACGCCCTCCTGACCGAAACAGACGTCGAGCACCCACCGGTCGACGACGATCTCGTTGTACGCCTGCGGCATCCTGCCGCTCACGAGCGTCGTCTCGTCAAAGCGGGAAATATTGACGGTGCTGTACGTGGTCAGCGGCATCGTCAGCGCCCCGATCTGCGGAAAGACGCGCGTGTGGTAAAAGATCTCGTTGGCGGTCTTCGGGATGCAGTCGAACGACAGCCCCTCCCCTTCCAGATATTCCAGATACGAACGGATCCCGTCGTTCAGAAACCACGTGTATTTGTCCGTTTCCAGAGAGGGACCGCGCTCGAAGCGCAGCGTCGTCGTGTGGGAATCGACCGTACCGAACTGCCGCGGATCGATGGTGGAAAGCGTGACGAAATCGGCGGCGGCCAGCGACAGAAGGAGCGAAAGAAGCACGAGGAACACCCCCGTCCCGAACTTCCGCAGTTTCTTGCCGGAACTCTGCGAGAACGCCTCCCGGAGCAGCATCCGCAGCCCCAGTCCGCCGCGGCGGCTCGGGAGCGATACGCTCTCTTGGGGTTCCCCGACCGTCGGCGGGGTCTCCCCGGCGAAGCTGTCCCGGTCGATCACCGGGCGCTTCCCTTCCTCAAGAAACGGCACGTCGGCGGCGGATGAACAGAGGACCATGCGGTTGTCCTGCGTCTTGATAACGATCCGCTCCGCTTCCACGACGACGGTCAGCGCCGCCGGCGGCGCGTCCTCGGCGTACAAAACGCGCACGGAAAGCTGCGGCGCGGCGAGGGTACCCTCCGCGTAGTCGCCCGCGTACAACGTATTCTGCGCGCCGGCGTCCATGCTGCCGCGATCCCACTCCTCCGTGTCGGAGAGGATCCTGCCGTCCTCCAGCGTGATGATCCGATCCGCGAAGAAGCGCGCGATGCGCGTCTCGTGCGTCACCATCACGATGAGGCTCTCGCGGGAAAGCTCCTTTAAGATCGTGCAGATATTCAGCGTGTTCGCTTCGTCGAGATTGCCCGTCGGCTCGTCGGCGAAGATCACCTTCGGCCGCCGCGCGATCGCGCGCGCGATGGCGACGCGCTGCTGCTGTCCGCCGGAAAGCTCGCCGACCGGGCGACGACGGAAGCGCAGCATGTCCACGCGCTCCAGCGCCTGCCGGACGCGGCGCATCTTTTCGCGGTGCGGCAGGGCGAGCGAATGCATCCCGATATATACGTTGTACGCCGCGGAATGCTCGGCGAGCAGATAGTAATTCTGAAAAATGTAGCCGAAGGAAGCGTTGCGCTCCCGCTCCATCCCGGCGGATCCGGAGCGAAGCGGCTCCCCGCCGCCGACGGAGACGGTGCCGTCGTCGAAGTGATCGAGACCGCCGACGGCGTTGAGCAAACTCGTCTTGCCGCAGCCGGACGCGCCGAGGATGCAGACGAACCCCGTGTCGGGAAGCGTGAAGGACAGCCCGTGCAGCACCTCGTGCGCGCGGCGCGTCCCGCGGTCGTACGTCTTTGTCAGATTCTCCGCCCGGATCACGGCGCGCTCACCTCCTCCAATGCCGTAAAGTCCATGTCCTCTTCCGTGCGCTCCTTGGCGAACACCGCCCGCCGCACGGCGCGGAGGATGAACAGGAGCGCGAGAGCGACCGACGCGAGATGCGTCACGAACAAGAGCGCGATGCTCCACGGCTCCAGATACTTGAAGATATTGACGACGCGCGCAAAGCCGGCGCCGTTCAGCACGCCGATACATATCCCGGCGGCGATCTCCCCGACGAGCGCCGCCGCGAAGAGAAACAGCGCGTGGGAGACGTACGCCGTCCGCGCCGTCATGCCGATATGGGAGAGCAGACGGTCGTATTCATACAGCGAGGAGAACATGGCGCGCAGAAGGATCCATTGCAGGATGACGGTCAAGACCAGCGCGCCGAGGCAGACGGCCAGCGTGACGACCCGTTCGGAAGCACGCTCCGGATCGATCTCCGTCGTGCCGATGCGGTAGGGCGAGACGACGCTGTAGCCGAGCTTGTGCAGCTCCGCCGCCACACGGTCCGTGTAGGCGTAATCCTCTATATACACCGAGATCTGATCGGATCCCTCCCACCGTGCCGCCTCGCCGAACGTCGCTTCCTGATACGTCGCCTCCGTCACCATGAGCAGCCAATGGCAGGAGGAGCGGTACCGTCCCGCGTACTGGAGATAGCCCATCCCGGGACCGCTCCCGTAGGAATCGGACGCGCCGCCGTAGGGGCCGATCACGCTCACGCCCGGATAAAACGTCTCGTCCCAGGAATCCGCCTCAAGAAATTGCCCGTCCTCGAGCGGGACGGCCTCGCCGTCCCCCGTCCGCGCCGGATCGTACGGCGCGAAGAAATAGTGCGTATAGATCGCGAGCGGATACTCCCAGCCCTCCATCGCGTCGACCTTATCCCAGATCTCGACGGTATAGTTGAACTGTGCCGCCAGCGTATCGGAGAAGTACAGTCCCTCACCGACGTTCGTCTCGCCGACGACGTCGAAGAGCAGCCGGACGTAAGTGGAGATGCCCCAGTGCTGCGTATCCCGGAAGAACACCTCGACGGTGTCGCCCACACGATAAGACGGATCGGCGGAAAGCACTTCATAAAAGCCGGTCGGCAGACGCCCCGCGGTCAAAAGCTCTTCCCGGACGGCGGGAACGCCCTGCATATAGATCGGTTCCGCGTCGTCGAGAAATTCCGGGAGCTTCCGGATTTCGTAGGCGTCCGGGTTCTCCAGAATATCGTACTCCGGGAAATAGAACGTATCCTGATACAGCCGGTAATCGACGCCCTCGCGGTAAAAG
Organism: Clostridiales bacterium; assembly: GCA_016288155.1. Taxonomy (GTDB): domain Bacteria; phylum Bacillota; class Clostridia; order Oscillospirales; family CAG-272; genus SIG701. The sequence continues at coordinate 66,319 of JAEEYP010000025.1, forward strand.
TACCTCACGTCGCTTACGTAGCCGTACCGCTCGACGGAGCTGACGTGGGAAAGCGCGAGGATCTGCTCGTAATCTTCCTCACCGAAGGTACCGTAGTTACCGTTCTCCGCCCCCATGACCACAAGACGGCGCTCGTCCCCGTTCGGGAAGACGGAACCATCGTAGACCCGCGTGAACGCGTCGTCGGAGGCGATCACGAAATTCCCGAGGAAAATGAAGGTGATCAACGCCGTCAGCGTGAGGAACAAACAGAGCAGCGCCGTAAAGACCGGACGGGATTTCGCCGTCAGGCGGGCGACGTAGCCGCCGAGCCGCTGCGCCGTGCCGCGCACAGGCGGCGCCTCGTCTGCCGGACGCGGCGCGTCCGTCCCGCCGCCGAGCGGGACGTCCGTGACGACCTGCCCGTCTGTGAGGATGACGCGGCGGGTCGCCGCCGCCTTCGCCTCCTCGAATTCATGCGTGATGAGGATGACGAGCCGCTCCGCGGACGCCGCTTTGAGCAGCGAGATGACCTTTTCGCCGTTCTCGCGGTCGAGGTTGCCGGTCGGCTCGTCGGCGATCAGGATCTTCGACGGCTTCGCCAGCGCGCGCGCGATCGCGAGGCGCTGCTTCTGGCCGCTCGACAGATGGCCCGCGCGCCGATCCCGGCAGTCCGTCAGCTCGACCTGTGCAAGGATCTCTTCGGCGCGCCGCGCGGCGCTCTCCCGGTCCATCCCGATCAGGCGCAAAGCGCTTTCGACGTTCTCCGTCACGGTGTTCCCCGCGAGGATCCCGTAATTCTGCGAAATGAAGCTGACGGTATCCCGGCGGTACCTCTCCCAATCGGCGGCATCGTAGTGGGAGGTCGGCTGTCCGTAGACGTACATCTCCCCGGATTCATAGGGGAGGATGCCGCCGAGGACGTGCGCCAGCGTCGATTTGCCGCTGCCGCTCTCGCCGGTGACCGCGACGAACTCTCCGACCGAGAAGCTCAGGTTCACCCCGGTCAATCCCATCACGACGGAGGAAGCCGTCGTATAATACTTGGATACATTCTGCAGCCGCAGTACTTCCATGAACGTCTCCTTGCCCGTTTTGATTCTGTTTCCTTATCGTATTATAACACAGGTCTGCATGCTCTGTCAAGCCGCGGGAGAAATAATTCTAATGCATTCGATTTTTCAATGCTCTGACACAGCGAAAACGTCAGCGATCCCCGCCCGTCCGCAAAAAAAGGACGGACAGCAGCTGTCCGTCCTTTTTCAGTTTCTGTTTCCCGCTCGCGGTTTCGGCTCAGTAGAGTCCGCCGCCGTTCTGACGACCGGTCGGCCGCGGCTGCTCCGCGCCCTTGCGCCCCTTCTTGAGCATGTTCATGATCTCGTTGAAGTCGTCGTCGGACAAGGCGGACAATTCGCCTTCCTCGCCGAGCGCTTCGTTGTTTTCCTTATCCGCGCCGGAAACGGCGGCTTCCGCCGTCGGCTTCGGCTCCGGTTCGCCGTCTTCGGCACGGTTCTCGAAACCGGTGGCGATGATCGTCACCTTCATCTTGTCCTCGAGATCGGAATCGAACGCGACGCCCCAGATCACGTTCGCATCTTCCGCCGCTTCGCTCGTGATCATGGCGGAAGCAACGTCGATCTCTTCCATACTGATATCGGGCGACGCTGTGATATTGACGAGGATGCCCTGCGCGCCGGCGATCGAGGTCTCGAGCAGCGGAGAGGAGATGGCCGCCTTCGCCGCCATTTCCGCCTTCTCCTTGCCGGTCGCCTCGCCGACGCCCATGTGAGCGTATCCGGCGTTCGCCATGACGGAAGTCACGTCGGCGAAGTCGAGGTTGATGTACGCCGGAACATTGATCAGATCGGAAATGCTCTGCACGCCGCGGCTGAGCACGCTGTCGGCGATCTCGAACGCGTTGAGCAGCGTGATGCGCGTCTCGGAGACCTGCTTCAGACGCTCGTTCGGGATGATGACGAGAGAATCGACGTACTGACGGAAGTTCTTGATACCGGCCTCCGCCTGATCCATTCTCTTCTTTCCTTCAAAGGCAAAGGGCTTCGTCACGATGCCTACGGTCAGGATGCCCATTTCCTGCGCGATCTTCGCGACGACGGGCGCCGCGCCCGTACCGGTGCCGCCGCCCATGCCGGAAGTGATGAACACCATGTCCGCGCCGGAAATGGCGTTCTTGATCTCCTCGATCGATTCCTCCGCCGCGCGCGCGCCGATCTCCGGATTCGCTCCGGCGCCGTGCCCCTTCGTGATCTTCTCGCCGATCGCGATCTTGTGCGCCGCGTTGGAGCGGGCAAGCGCCTGCTTGTCCGTGTTGATGGCGATGAAATCCACCCCGCGGATATTGGAAGAGATCATGCGATTGACCGCGTTGTTTCCGCCGCCGCCGACGCCGATGACCTTGATCATCACGCCGCTTTCGTAGTTATCATCCATCTCGAATGGCATCTTTGTGTCCTCCGTTACTCTGAATACCGGGCAGCCGATTCGCCGACGCCCGTTTTCCGCTTATCGCGGCATTTGCCTTTATTATATATGATATACTTTCTTTTCGGATTTTGCAATACCTTTTTGCGATTTTTTTGAAGATTCCGCCCGAAAACACAGATTTAACACCCAATAAATTCTATTTCAGGAAATTTACTGGATGTTCTGCATTTGTAAAATATAGCCATTTGATTTTATGCGGTTGTCTAATTCAAAAATCGAGATCGAGCTGATTGTCGAGCACCACGCTCGTCGAGCGCATCTGCGTGAGATCCACGGATGCGCGGATCCCGGCGCGGAAGATGTCGTCCTCCAGTACGGTCTGCGCGATTTTCAGCTTGAGCGCCATGCTCTCCGTGTCTCCGAACGCCAGCCGGAACTGTCCGTCGCAGATCATGCACACGCCGTACAGGTTCCGCAGATCGATCGCCGTGATCCTCTCGCGCAGCGCCGACTCGCCGAGCAGCGAGAGCACCTCCCGGATCGTGCGCCCGTCCTTCTCATCTCCGAAAACGACCTGCCGCCCCGCGACCGCCTCGTCGATCTCCGGCAGGCAGAGCCGGACGAGCCCGCGCGCTTGCGCTTCTTTCTCCGTCGTCCGTTCCAGTACGCGCAGCGAAGCGGTCAGCGCCCGCACCTCCCCGTAGATCTCCGTATAGTACAGGGCGGTCTCCTCCGTGACGACGAAGAGCACGTGCGACGGCGCGCTCCGCTGGATGCGCACCTCTGCCGCGTACGGGCAGCGCGCGATCACGCGGGACGCGGCACGCTTGGAGCTGAAGGAATACAGGTTGTCCCCTACCGAAACGCCGGAGGCGTCGATGATCTGCTCCTCCGTGTACAGCGATACGCCCTCCGCGCGCACGTCGGAAATCACGTAGATCAGCTTGTACACGGCGGCGACCACGCCGAGCGCGAACGCGCCGCACAAAACGAGCACGAGCACCGCGTTCCGCAGCGCGTGTCTGCGCCGTCCGGCGCGCGCCGTCCTGTACGCTTCCTCTCCGCCTTCCCTGCGCTCCCTGCCGATAAACGTCTGCCGACCCACGCCGTGCGGGGTCTCGGCGGCACGCTCCGCCATGCGCCGGGCGCGGCTGCGCTGCGCCGCTTCACGGATCCGGTCGCGGGCACGGTAGCTTTTCGGCGTTTCGTCCTTTTCTTTCATGCCGTACATCGCTTCCGCCGCGCGGATCTTCTCCTGAATGCCGCGATCCGGCGCGATGCGCCGGGAGCGCGTGCGGATCGGTACCGCCTCCGCGTTCTCCGCCGTCTCCTGCCCGCGGCGGATCGGCGTATCCCTGCGTGCCCGTCCCCGGACGCCGAAGGTATCCGCTGCATTCATGCGACCGCCCCCTTTTCCGCGCGCGTTTCCGCGCTTTTTTCCTGCCGTCCCGCTTGACGGCCTGTCCCGTCCGCCGCCGTCCCCGCGGGGACGGACGGACGATTTTTTCATTTCCACATCATGCTTTGGGTCATCTCTGTGCCGGGAACCACGGGATCCCCGCCGACTCGAGGATAAAAAACGGCGCGGTCACGCACAGGATCAGAACGGACACGGCGGCAGCTACGCAGAAGAACCATTTCCGTGTCCACGCACCGCGTTCACCGCCTGCAAACGACAAGACGAGCCGGACGGCGGCGAGCGCAAAGCACGCGCACTGTACCGCAAACAGCACGAGCGGTACTCCGCTGAAACGCAGCGCCGCGCTTCCCCACACGGGGAGGAACATCGCGGCGTACGCGAGCGGCACGGCGGCGAACAGAAGATACGCCCATCGCCGCTTCGTCCCGTCGTTCATTTCTCTTTTCCTTCGCGCGCCGCGTTCTTCTTCGCGACGAGCTCCATGAGATCGCGGTAGATCCGGTCGTTCGCGTCCGGGACGGCGAATGCGCGGATCGCACGCTCCATCGCGTGCCGCGCGGACGCCCCGGCGTCGGAGAGCAGATACGCCGCCTTCTCCGTCAGCGGCGCGGCGTCCACCCCCTCCAGATCTTTTTCCTCGAAGAGCACGGCGGCGCCGGCGTCCGCGAGGACGCTCGCGTTCCGCACCTGATGATTGTTCGTCACGTTCGGCGAAGGGATAAAGATCGTGCATTTGCCGTTCAGGGCGACCTCCGAGACCGTCATCGCCCCCGCGCGGCAGATCACGAGATCCGCCGCCGCCATCTGAAGCGGCATGTCGTAGATATACTCCACGAGGCGGATGTTCTCACAGCGGTCGAGACCGAGCTCGCGGAACCACTGTCCGCAGAGCTCGCGCTCGATGGCGCCGCTCGCGTGGAGGTGGAAGACCTCCGGATGCTTCGACGTGAAATCGCGCATGAGCCGGAGCACGGCGTAATTGAGCCGCTCCGCCCCCATGCTCCCGCCGTAGGAGAGGATGCAGTATTTGTAGCGGTCCGGGATCCCGAGCGTGCGGCGCGCACTCGCGCGGTCCGTCTGCTCGGACGGATGGAGCACCGGGTTCCCGACGCGGAGCAGCTTATCGCCGCCGCCGAGCGCCGCCCCCGTTTCCTCGAAATTCAGATAGATGCGGTCGACCTCCGACGCCAGCATCCGCACGGCGACGCCGGGCGCGGCGTTCGACTCGTGGAGCGCGCAGGGGATGCCCATCCGCGCGGCGGCGCGGACGACCGGCCAGCTGACGTAACCGCCCGTCCCGACGACGAGATCGGGAGCGAATTCGCGGATCAGCTTCTTCGCTTTGTGCGGCGAGGTCAGCGTCAGCCACGCCGTTTTGAGATTGGAGAGCGACAGGGAACGCTTCATCCCCTGGATCTCCACGAAATAGAGCGGATATCCCGCGGCGGGCACGAGCTTCGACTCGATGCCGCGGCGCGTCCCGACGTAGGCGATCTGTGCCGTCGGGTCATATTTCCGGATCGTATCGGCGATGGCGAGCGCGGGATTCACGTGACCTCCCGTCCCGCCGCCGGTCATAAGCACACGCATACTTCTCCCTCCGCCGTCACTATTGCCGTATCTGATACGAATGGCGGGAAACCGCCAGCACGACGCCCATCTCCGCCATCAGGATGATGAGAGACGAACCGCCGTAGGAGAAAAACGGAAGCGTGATCCCGGTCGTAGGCAACGCGCCGGTCACCACGCCGATATTGAGCATCGCCTGGATCCCGACCTGACTGATGATGCCGAACACGAGCAGACTGGAGAAGGTGTCCGGCGCGCGCATGGCGATCGTATAGCCGCGGATCACGAATACGATGAAGAGGAGCACGAGCGCCACGGCGCCCACGAAGCCCATCTCCTCGCACCAGATCGAAAAAATGAAGTCGTTCTGCGCCTCGGAGACGTAGCTGTATTTCTGTCGGCTCGCGCCGAGCCCGACGCCGAGCGCGCCGCCCGAACCGATCGCGTACTGTCCCTGCGTCAGCTGCCACGCGTCGCTCAGCCTGTCGGCGTTCTCGTCGCCGAAGGTGAGCAGGCGTTTCATGGCGTACGGATTTTTGAGCAGAAACAGTCCCGCGGCGGCGGCGCCGCCTACGCCGACGACGCCGAACATCCATCCGGGATGTACGCCGCCGATGAACATCACGCACAACCCGATCATCCCGAGGATGATCGTACCGGAGAGGTGCTTCTCGAGCAGTACGAGCACGCAGGCAAGCCCGACGAACATACACGGTCCGGCGACGCCGAAGATCATGAACCGTCTGCGGTTGGAGCGGTCGAGGACGTACTCTCGGAAGGTGTCGAGATACCACGCGAGCGCGAAGGTCAGCGCCGCTTTCATTGCCTCCGACGGCTGGAAGGTAAAGGAGCGGAAGCCGAGCCACCGCCGCGCCTCACCGTTCGATATGCCGATCCCGGGGATGAGCACGGCGACGAGCAGCACGAGCGCGAAGCCGTAGATGAAGATCGACGCTTTTTTCATGAACCAGAGCGGGATAAAGCTGATGCCCGCCATGGCGACGGCGCCGATCGCAATGAACACGATCTGTTTCTTGATATAGAAAAGGCTGTCTTTCTTTTCAACGAGCGCGGAAGGATAACTGGCGGAAAACACCATGATGGAGCCGAGCGCCACGAGCAGTAGGATCAGCGCGAGCATGGCGCGGTCGACGCCCTGCCGGACGCGCACGATATGGGCGTCCTCCTCCTGCCGGACGGCGACGGACGTCTCCCTTGCCGCCGACGGGACGCCGGCGCGCGGCGCGCGGCCGCTG
>JAEEYP010000026.1 GCA_016288155.1 Clostridiales bacterium
AATACAGACACCCACGGACGGATATGCAGCGGTTGGGGGCATAGCCCCCAAGCCCCCCCATTGGTGTTATGGGCGAGGGACATTCGGTAACGGAACAACGGGGAGAAAGCGGGAACGCTTGGCAGCGGAGGCAAATATAGTTAGCCGAAGACGCGGGGGCTCTGCCCCCACGGGCTCCCCCGCCAAAGGGGGACCTCGTCTCGTGGGGCTAAAGCCCCGGTCCCCCTTTGGAATCCCCGGCTTCGGCATCCGATACCCGCTGACGGGCGTGCAGCGGTTGGGGGCATAGCCCCCAAGCCCCCCATTAGGGTATTGGGGCGAGGGGCGTTCGGTAACGGAACAACGGAGAGAAAGCGGGAACATTGGACAGCGGAGGCAAATATGGTTTGGGGGACGTGAGGGAGAGAGGCGTCAGTCGGACGGCTCTTATTTATGCGTTCCGCGTCCCGCGCCGCGCCCCGCGTCCGGATCGGTGTAGTCCCACTGCTCCCGGAACTGCGAAGGCGTCAGGTGCGTGAATTTCTTGAACTGGCTGCTGAAGTAGTTGTATTCCCTGTAGCCGAGCCGCCGCGCGATCTCCTTCATCGGGACGTCCGAGTGCGCGAGCAGCTCCTTCGCTTCCTGCATCCGCTGTGTCAGAAGATACTGCATGATCGTCGTCCCCATGGCGCGGCGGAAGATCGTGTTGCAGTAGTTCGGCGTCAGGAAAACCGCGCGCCCGATCTCCTCGAGCGTTATCGGCTCGCTCATGTGCTCGCTGATATACTTGCGGATCGCCGCGACGTGCGGATCCTTGACGGAGGACGCCGCCGTATCGCAGAGCGTCAGATAGATCGCCTCGAAATACCGCTGCCGCCGCGCGGCGACGTAGGGCGCCGAGACGTTCATCGTGTTTTCATACAGCGTTTGGAGCGCTTCGATCTCCGGCACCGCGCCGCCGCGGATCACGCCGCTGACGCGGGGCAGCGCCGCGCGTTCCTCCTCCGTCAGGCGGACGTTGAAGGAGCAGTACGCCGCCGTGCCGCCGCTCGCCCGTTCCCGGACGTCCCCCGGCGCGAAGACGATCGCGTCCCCCGCGTGCAGGAGCACCGGGGAACCGTTGATCCCGTACCGCATAACGCCCCGGAAGAGGACCGTCACGTCCATATACTCGAGCCGCGTCGGCGGCAGCGCCGGGAAGCGCCGGACCTTGTTCCGGGTGTACAAAAGGATTTCCATGGCTCCCTCCGCGGAATCGTTGGATTTTATAGGTCTCGCCGGATAAAGTGTGCGATTCGCTATTGACAAACGCACCGATTTGGGGTAATATTATTCCGTATCCTTATCTATTATAGCAGAATTTCCGGGATCCGCAAGGGGGATCGCCGTTTTTGTTCCACGAAAACCCTTTTCTCCCGCGCACGGCGGACGCCGGGGCGGGGCGAGTTATAAAAAACAACGCCCGCCGCCCCTGTGCCGGCTTTCTTTCGTCAGACGTGATGACGACGTGATTTTTCGTATGGAAAAGGAGTTCCGTATGAATCTCAGAAAATCGATCTGTCTTCTGCTCGCGCTTCTCATGTTCGCGTCCGCCTTCCTCGCCGCCTGTTCCGGCGGAGAGGAGAAGGAGCCGGTCAACTCCGGCACCGTCACCGATCCCTCCGGGACGCCCGTGACGAGCGCGCCCGCGCCGGAGACGGATCCGCCGGATCCGGATACCGTGCACGACCTGCCCGCCGATCTCGACTTCGAGGGCGCGAATTTCACGATGGCGTCCGTCGAGGGATGGTCCTGCCTGACGGACGACTACCACGGCGAGACCGTGAACGATGCGAAGTACGAGGTCAAGTGCTACGCGCAGGATCTTCTCAACGTGAACGTCACCGAGAATTTTGAAGTATTGGCCGGGAATACCGTGGGGAGCAATGTGGTATTGAACTACGTGCTTTCCGGCGATACGGACGTTCAGGTCTTCAATCTGCTCGACCGCGACGCGGCAGCCAACACGCTCGAGGAGATCTTTTTGCCGATCAGCCGCATGCGCTACGTCGACCTGTCGAAGAAATACTGGGGCAGCAGCACCTCGGAGAAGCTGTCGTTCGGGGACTATCAGTTCCTTGCGCTCGACTCCTTCCAGCTCAACTCGCTGCGCAACGCCGGCTGCATCTTCATGAACCTGACCGTCGCGGAGAACTACAATCTGGAGGTCCCGTACGATCTCGTCGCGGACGGGAAGTGGACGTTCGACGCGCTTAAGCAGTACGACGGCGTCGTCCAGCACGACGTGGACGGCGACGGCAAGCTGACGCACGAGGACGTGACCACCTTCGGTTCCTACGACTGCCGCCAGGTCCTGCTCAACGTCATGAGCGGCGCCGACGTCCCCTTTATCGAGAAGGATGAGGATAATCTGCCCGTCTGTACCTGCTTCGGCAACGAGAAGCTGATCGGCGTGATGGAGTGGACGAAGGCGCTCTTCTTCAACCCGACGACCGCCGTCTCGGGCGATGAGCAGAGCATGATGTATACGCAGGATATGTTCGTCCACGACCGGCAGCTTTTCCTCACCTCGAAACTCGGGATGATGGCCTTGTCCGCGGAGATGGATTCCGTCTTCGCCGTCTTCCCGTATCCGAAGTACGACGAAGCGCAGGAGAACTATGTCGCCCGCGCCGTGGACGCGATCTTCCCGATGGTCATCAACTCGATCGAAGAGGAGACCGCGGACATGGTCGGCGCGGTACTCGAGGCGATGTCCGCCTACGCGTATCAGGAGCTGTTCCCCGCCGTCGTCGAGAAGTCGCTGCAGTTCCGCTACAACAACGACCCGCGTTCCACCGAGTTCATCAAGCTCGTCTACGACTCCCGCACGATCGAGCTGTCCGATATGTTCGTCTGGGATATCTTCGGCGATACGCCGACGGGACGCCTGATGCTCGGCGACAAAGCGCCCGCCACGTGGCTCGCGTCCATCCAGAGCAAGGCGGAGAATATCCTCGAGGATTATATCGACGATATCCGGTATCTCGTCAAGAACCTCAAGTGACGGTCGGCACACGGACCCGTCGGATAAGGAAAGGAGAATCTCCATGAAACGCACAAAGATCCTCTGTCTCTTCCTCGCGCTTCTGATGCTCACCGCCGCTTTCCTTGCCGCCTGCTCCGGCGGAGAGGAGAAGGAGCCGATCAACTCCGGCACCGCCGTCACCGATCCCTCCGGGACGCCCGTGACGAGCGCGCCCGAGCCGGAGACGGAAGCGGTCGATCCGGATACCGTCCACGATCTGCCCGAAGGGCTGGACTTCGGGGGGGCGGATTTTGTGATGTATACAGTCCATTACTATCAGTCCCTGCAGAATGATGAGGTCGGTGAGACCCTGCACGACACGCAGTACGACGTCAAGCGCTATACCGAGGAACTCCTCGGCGTCAGCATCCGGGAAATGCTCGGCGGGACTGACGACGAACTCCTCAATGCCTCGGCCTACCATCTTTCCGGCGATACGGATATCCACGTATGGATGGAATACGACCGCGAGGCGTTTTCGCACGCGCTGATAAACTACTACACCCCGCTTTCCCAGACCAAATACGTGGATACCTCGAAAAAGTACTGGAATCCCACCGTCGCGGAAAAGCTGGCCGTCGGCGACTGTGAGTTCGTCTCGCTCGGCAGCTTCCAGCTGGGGGCTTTCGAGAACGTCGGCTGTATCTTTATGAATCTCACCGTGGCGGAAAACGTCGGCGTCGAGGTGCCGTTCCGGCTCGTAAAAGAGGGCAAATGGACGCTCGACGCGATCGCCGCCTACAGCGAGACCGCCAATTACGACGTGGACGGCGACGGCGACATGACACAGGCGGATTCCACGACCTTCGGCTCCAGCGATCACCGGCAGACACTGCTCAATTTCATGAGCGGCTCCGACGTTCCTTTCATGGGAAAGGATGAGAACAATCTCCCCTGTCTCCTCGCCTTCGGCAATGAAAAGCTCATCAATATGATGGAGTGGGTCAAGAAGATGTTCTTCAATCCCGTGACCTCCGTCGCCTCCAAGGCGGACGTCGCCAGCATGATAACGACGGACATGTTCACGCACGACCGGCAGCTTTTCCTGATCGGCGAGCTCAGAAACATGCGCAATAACCTCCAGGAAATGGAGTCTGTGTACGCTGTTTTGCCTATCCCGAAGTATGATGAGGCGCAAAAGGACTACATATCCCGTACAAAGGATACGGTCTTCCCCATGCTCCTCAACAACTCGCCGGACAAGGATATGGACAGCGCCGTGCTTGAGGCGATGTCCGCCCGCGCGTATCAGTATCTGATCCCCGCGCTGATCCATACTTCTCTCCAGCACCGGTACAACAACGATCCACGCAACGTGGAATGCATCCAGATCTGCTTCGATCATTTTGTCGTCGAACTGTCGGACATGATGCTGTGGAGTACTTTCGGCGATACGCCGACGTGGCGTCTGATGTACAGGGATATCGCTCCCGCCTCGTGGCTTGCTTCCGTTCAGAACGCCGCGGAGATCAACCTTGCCAAATCGAACGCCAATATCCAGAAGCTCTTCGAGGAGAGGGACGGATAACGCCGCAGACGGGCGCGGAGCGTGACGCTCCTCTCTTCCCGGATGAAAGGGACTGAGATCCCGTAATCTTTTGCCGAAAAGACAGAAAACCGCAAGGAGGTGCTTTCATTATGGCATTTCGCAGACCGCTGTGTTTTCTTCTCGTCCTTATGATGCTCGCTTCCGCCTGTCTCTCCGCGTGTTCCGGCGGGGAGGAGAAGGAGCCGGTCAACTCCGGCACCGCCGTCACCGATCCCTCCGGGACGCCCGTGACGAACGCGCCCGAGCCGGAGACGGAAGCGGTCGATCCGGATACCGTCCACGATCTGCCCGAAGGGCTGGACTTCGGGGGCGCCGCGTTCACGATGGCGTCCACCGAGAACTGGTCCTGTCTCGTCAACTACGAGGATACGAACGGCGAGGCGCTGAACGACGCGAAGTACGAAGTGAAGCGCTATGCCGAGGAGCTTCTTTCCGTGTCGGTCACGGAGGAGCTGACGCTTCCCGCGGAGGCGGGCGGCACGGCCATTAACTACGTGCTTTCCGGCGAGACGGAGATCCAGGTCTTCAACCTGCTTGACCGCGCGGCGATCTCCAGCGCGATGAGGAACGTCTTTCTGCCGCTCAGCCGGGCGCGCTATATCGATCTGTCAAAGAAGTACTGGGGCATCGGCGTCGCGGAGAAGCTGTCGGTCGGCGGTTTTCAGTTCCTCGCGCTCGACAGTTTCCAGCTCAATTCCTTCCGCAACGCCGGGTGCCTGTTCATGAATCTCAGCGTCGCGGACAATTATAACCTGCCCATTCCCTACGACCTCGTCGAAACCGGAAAGTGGACGTTCGACGCGCTCGCCGCGTACAGCGGCGCCGTTCTGAACGATGTGGACGGCGACGGGGATCTGACGCCGGACGACGCCGTCACCTTCGGCTCCACCGACCATCGGCAGACGCTGCTCAATTTCATGAGCGCCGCCGAGGTTCCCTTCATGGGCAAGGATGAAAAGAATTATCCGTGCTTCACCTGCTTCGGCAACGAGAAGCTCATCGACGTGATGACGTGGGTCAAGAAGACCTTCTTCAATGCGGCGACTTCCATCGCCTCCAAGGCGGACGGCGACAGCATGGTCACGACGGGCATGTTCATCCACGACCGGCAGCTCTTTCTGTTGGGACGGCTCGGAAACATGCTCGGCGACGAGATGCGGAACATGGATTCCGTCTACGCCGTCTTCCCGTATCCGAAGTATGACGAATCGCAGGCGGAGTACATCTCCCGCGCCGTGGACGGGATCTTCCCGATGATCATCAATACGGCGACCGATCCGGATATGGTCAGCGCGGTGCTCGAGGCGATGTCCGCCCGCGCGTATCAGGAACTGCTTCCCGCGCTCGTCGAGACCTCGCTCCAGTTCAAGTACAACAACGATCCGCGTTCCGTCGAAAACATCCAGATCGTTTTCGACACCCGCACCGTGGAACTGTCGGACATGATCGTATGGAGCACCTTCGGCGATACGCCGACGTGGCGTCTGATGTACAGAGATATACCGCCTGTTTCGTGGCTCGAATCCGTTCAGACCGGGGCGGGGACAACCCTCGAACGGTTTCTGGCCAACGCACAGGAACTCATGAATCAATAATCCCGTCAAGACGGTATTATCCCGAAAAAGGAGTACACTATGAAACAAAGAAAATCGGTCTGCCTTCTGCTCGCCCTTCTGATGCTCACCGCCGCTTTCCTTGCCGCCTGCTCCGGCGACGGCGGGAAGGATCCCGTTTCCTCCGGCAACTCCGGCACCGCCGTCACCGATCCCTCCGGGACGCCCGTGACGAGCGCGCCCGCGCCGGAGACGGAGCCGCCGGATCCGGATACCGTGCACGATCTGCCTGCCGATCTCGATTTCGACGGCGCTTCGTTCAAGATGGCGTCCACCGAGAACTGGTCCTGCCTGAGGAACGATTACAGCGGCGAGATCGTGAACGACACGAAGTACGAGGTCAAGTGCTACGCGCAGGATCTTCTCAACGTGGACGTCGAGGAGAACTTTGAGATAATGGCCGGGAATTCCGTGGGGAGCAACATAGTGCTGAACTACGTGCTCTCCGGCGAGACGGAGGTCCAGGTCTTCAATATGCTCGACCGCGACGCGGCAGCCAACACGCTCGAGGAGATCTTTCTCCCGATCAGCCGCATGCGCTACGTCGATCTCTCGAAGAAATACTGGGGCAGTCAGGCCGCCGAGAAGCTGTCGTTCGGGGACTATCAGTTCCTCGCGCTCGATTCCTTCCAGCTCAACTCGCTGAACAGGGCGGGCTGCATCTTCATGAACCTGACCGTCGCGGAGAACTACAATCTGGAGGTCCCGTATGATCTCGTCGCGGACGGGAAGTGGACGCTCGACGTGCTTAAGCAGTACGACGGGGCGGTCCAGCACGACGTGGACGGCGACGGCAAGCTGACGCACGAGGACGTCACCACCTTCGGTTACGCCGACAGCCGTCAGCTGCTCCTCAACGTCATGAGCGGCGCCAACGTCCCCTTCATCGAAAAGGACGAAGACAACCTTCCCATCTGCACCTGCTTCGGCAACGAGAAACTGATCAACGTGATGGAATTCACCCAGAAGCTGTTCTTCAACCCGGCGACCTCCGTCTCGGTCGACGGCGATGAGAAGAACCTTATGTACACGCAGGACATGTTCATCCACGACCGACAGCTCTTCCTCGTCGCGCAGCTCAGAGACATCGTCTATTCCGCGGAGATGGATTCCGTCTTCGCCGTCTTCCCTTACCCGAAGTACGACGAAGCGCAGGAGAACTACGTCGCCCGCGCCGTGGACGCGATCTTCCCGATGGTCATCAACTCGATCGACGCGGAGACCGCGGACATGGTCGGCGCGGTGCTCGAGGCGATGTCCGCCTACGCGTACCAGTACCTGTTCCCCGCCGTCGTCGAGACCTCGCTCCAGTTCCGCTACAACAACGACCCGCGTTCCACCGAGTTCATCAAGCTCGTCTACGACTCCCGCACGATCGAGCTGTCGGATATGCTCGTCTGGGACATCTTCGGCGACACGCCGACGTTCCGTCTGATGTATCAAGGGACCGCTCCCGCCACGTGGCTCGCGTCCATCCAGAGCAAGGCGGAGAATATCCTCGACGATTATATCGACGATATCCGGTATCTCGTCAAAAACCTGAAGTGACCGCCGGCGCCCTCCGGCACCGACCGTACGCATTTTTTACAACGACAAAGGAGTCCCCCATGAAACGCACAAAGATCCTCAGTCTCTTCCTCGCCCTTCTGATGCTCGCCTCCGCCTGCCTCGCCGCCTGCTCCGGCGACGGCGGGAAGGATCCCGTCGTGACCGGCGGCGCCGATACCGCCGGCACCGGTACCGCCCCGACTCCCGAGACGGAGCCGCCCGTGCCGGAGACGGAGCCGGTCGATCCGGATACCGTCCACGATCTGCCCGAAGGGCTGAGCTTTGACGGCGCCTCGTTCAAGATGGCGTCGTACGAGAATTGGTCGTGCCTCGTCAATTACGAGGACGCGAACGGCGAGGCGCTGAACGACGCGAAATATGAAGTGAAGCGCTACGCCGAGGAACTGCTCGACGTGTCGGTCACGGAGGAGCTGACGCTTCCCGCGGAGGCGGGCGGCACGGCCATCGACTACGCGCTTGCCGGCGAGACGGAGATCCAGGTCTTCAACCTGCTTGACCGCGAGGCGTTCTCCGCCGCGACGGAAAATGTCTTCCTTCCTCTCGGCGAGGCGCGCTATATGGATCTCTCGAAGAAATACTGGGGGAGCGGCATCGCCGAAAAACTGGCGTTCGGGGAGTATCAGTTCCTCGCGCTCGACTCCTTCCAACTCAATTCTTTCCGCAACGCCGGGTGCCTGTTCATGAATCTCGCCGTCGCGGAGAACTATAACCTCACCGTTCCCTACGACCGGGTCAAGAACGGGACGTGGACGTTCGACGCCCTCGCCGAATACAGCGGCGCCGTTCTGAACGACGTGGACGGCGACGGCAGGATGACGAAGGCGGACGCCGTTACCTTCGGTTCTACCGACCATCGGCAGACGCTGCTCAATTTTCTGAGCGCGGCAGAAGTCCCCTTCATGGGCAAGGACGCGGACAACCTCCCCTGCTTCACCTGCTTCGGCAACGAGAAGCTCGTCGACGTGATCGCGTGGGTCAAGGCGACCTTCTTCGATCCTTCGTCCTCCGTCGCGGAGACGGACAACACAGAGAGCATGGTCACGACGGATATGTTCATCCACGACCGGCAGCTCTTCATGACCGGCGACCTCGGGGACATGCTCAGCGATGAACTCAGAAACATGGATTCCACCTACGCCGTCTTCCCCTTCCCGAAATATGACGAGGCCCAGGAAAGCTACGTCTCCCGCGCCGTGGACGGGATCTTCCCGATGATCCTCGGTACGGTGGAGGACGCGGATATGGTCAGCGCGGTGCTCGAGGCGATGTCCGCCCATGCGTACCGAGAGCTGCTCCCCGCGCTCGTCGAGACCTCTCTCCAGTTCAAGTACAACAACGACCCGCGTTCCGTCGAGAACATCCAGATCGTCTTCGACACCCGCACGCTCGAGCTGTCGGATATGATCGTGTGGGACGATTTCGGCGACACGCCGACGTGGCGTCTGATGTACAAGGATACCGCGCCCGCCACGTGGCTCGCCTCCGTTCAGGGCAAGGTGGAAGGCAAGCTCGATAAGTGCATCGACGACATCGGCTATCTCATGAAGGAGATCTCCAAATAATCCGAGCCCCGTATCATGCGGGTTTTCCGGCGGGCAAAGGAGGACATGATATGAAAAAGATGAAAAAGAAGAAAGCCGTCTGTTTTCCGCTCGCCCTTCTCATGCTCGCCCTCGCCTGCCTCGCCGCCTGCTCCGGCGGCGGGGCGGGCGATCCCGCCGCCTCCGATACCGCGGACGCCGTCTCCGTCCGTCCCTCCGAAACGGACGCGCCCGCGCCGGAGACGGAGCCGCCGGATCCGGATACCGTCCACGATCTCCCCGCCGATCTCGATTTCGAGGGCGCGGATTTCGTCATGTACGCGTGGTCCGGGTACCGCTCTCTGGCGAACGAGGAGATCGGTGAGACGCTGAACGACGCGCAGTACGACGTCAAGCGCTCCACGGAGGAGCTGCTGAACGTCAGTATCACGGAGTTGCTCGGCGGTGCCAACGTCGAATCCCTCAAGATCAGGGATTACTACTTCTCCGGCGATACCGAGATCCACGTCAGCATGGAATACGACCGCGAAGCGTTTCTGCACGCCATCGAGGACTTGTACACCCCGCTCAGTCAGACGAAGTACGTGGATCTGACGAAGAAATACTGGAGCCCCGCCATCACCGAACGGCTGGCGATCGGCGAATACGAGCTCATGGCGCTCGGCTCCTTCCAGCTCGAGGCGTTTACGCGCGCCGGCTGCATTTTCATGAATCTGGCGGTGGCGGAGAACGTGGGCGCCGAGGTGCCGTACGACCTCGTGAAGGAAGGCAAGTGGACGTTCGACGCGATCGCCCGGTACAGCGGACTCGCGTTCTATGACGTGAACGGCGACGGCAAAGTCACGCCGGACGACTCCACGACCTTCGGTTCCAGCGACCACCGGCAGACGACGCTGAACTTCATGTCCGGCGCCGGCGTTCCGTTCATGGGCAAGGACGAGAACAACCTCCCCGCCATCACCGCTTTCGGCAACGAGAAGCTCGTCAACGTGATCGAATGGGTCAAGTCGATGTTCTTCAATCCCATGACTTCCGTCGCCTCCGCGGCGGATATGGACAGCATGATCACGGTCAACATGTTCACGCACGACCGGCAGCTCTTTCTGATCGGCACGCTGAACGATATGCGCGGAGATCTGCGCGAGATGGATTCCGTATACGCCGTTTTCCCCATCCCGAAGTACGACGAGGCGCAGGAGAACTATTACGCGCGCATCAAGGATACGGTCTTCCCGATGCTGTTCAACTTCGCGGAGGATCCGGATATGGACAGCGCGGTGCTCGAGGCGATGTCCGCCTATGCGTATCAGAATCTGATCCCCGCGCTCGTTGAGACGTCGCTCCAGAAGAGATACAACAACGACCCGCGCTCCGTCGAGAACATCCAGCTCGTCTTCGACAGCCGCATCATCGAGCTCTCGGATATGATGCTGTGGGACGAGTTCGGCGACACGGGGCTCTGGCGGCTGATGTATCAGGACAAGGCGATCTCCTCCTGGCTCGCCTCCATCCGGAATAAGGCGGAGGGAAAGCTCGAGGGCTATATCGAAGACATCGAAGATTACTTTGCGTCTCTCACCTGACGGGCAATCTCCCTTCGGGGATCATACGATACAGATTTCAATGAAGAAAAGGAGTACCACATGAAACACCGCAAAGCGATCTGTCTCTTGCTGGCGCTGCTCATGCTGACGTCCGTCAGCCTCGTCGCCTGCGGAGGCGGAGACGAAAAGGATCCCGCCGCCACATCCTCCGGCACCGCCGTCACCGATCCGTCCGGTACGCCGGTGACGGACGCGCCCGCCCCGGAAACGGAACCGCCGGATCCGGATACCGTTCACGATCTCCCCGCCGATCTCGATTTCGAGGGCGCGGATTTCGTCATGTACGCGTGGTCCAGTTACAGATCCCTGCGTACCGAAGAAGTCGGCGAAACGCTGAACGACGCGCAGTACGACGTCAAGCGCAGCACGGAGGAGTTACTCAACGTCAATATCACGGAACTGCTCGGCGGCGATAACGTCGAAGGGATGGACGTCATGGACTACTATTACTCCGGCGATACGGAGGTCCAGGTCTGGATGATGTACGACCGCGACGCGTTCACCACCTCGCTTGAGGGCGTGTACACCCCGCTCGGCCATACGAAATACGTGGATACCACGAAGAAATACTGGAGTCCCGCCGTCACGGAACGGCTGTCCGTCGGCGGCGACGATCTGCTCGTGCTCGGTTCCTTCCAGCTGAACGCCTTTGAGGTCGCCGGCTGCATCTTCATGAATCTCGGCGTGGCGGAGAACGTGAACGCCGAGGTGCCGTACGATCTCGTAAAAGAGGGCAAGTGGACGTTCGACGCGCTCGCTCAGTACAGCGGGCTCGCGTTCTACGACGTTGACGGCGACGGCAAGGTCACGCCGTCCGACTCCACGACCTTCGGTTCCAGCGACCACCGCCATACCACGCTCAACTTCATGACCGCCGCCGACGTTCCCTTCATCGGCAAGGACGCCGACAATTACCCGGAGATCCAGGCGTACGGCAACGAAAAGCTCATCAACGTGCTCGAGTGGGTCAAGAGAATGTTCTTCAATCCGGTGACCTCCGTCGCCTCCAAGGCGGATATGGACAGCATGATCACCGTAAACATGTTCACGCATGACCGGCAGCTCTTCTTGTTCGGCGATCTGGACGACATGAGAGACTATCTGAGCGAAATGGAGTCCGTGTACGCCGTTTTCCCGTACCCGAAGTATACGGAGGATCAGGAGAATTACGTGACCCGCATCCAGGACACCGTCTTCCCGATGCTGGCGAATTACGTCGAGGATGAGGACATGGACAGCGCGGTGCTCGAGGCGATGTCCGCCTATGCGTATCAGCACCTGCTCCCCGCGCTCGTCGAAACCTCGCTCCAGAAGAGATACAACAACGACAAGCGTTCCGTCGAGAATATCCAGCTCGTCTTCGATACGCGCGTCATCGAGCTGTCCGACATCATGCTGTGGGAAGAGTTCGGCGACACGGGCCTCTG
Source organism: Clostridiales bacterium (assembly GCA_016288155.1). Classification (GTDB taxonomy): domain Bacteria; phylum Bacillota; class Clostridia; order Oscillospirales; family CAG-272; genus SIG701. The sequence continues at coordinate 12,350 of JAEEYP010000026.1, forward strand.
GAGACAGATGTACGAAGACAAACCGTTCACCTCCTGGCTCGAGAAGAGCAGAAGCAAAGCGGAGAACAAGCTCGAGGGCTATATCGAGGATATCCAGGGATACTTCAAGTACCTCGCCTGACGGCGGAAATTTTGAGAAATCCGGCGGGAGGGCTTGCTTTTCCGCCCGAAGAAAGCTATAATATACAAGGATATCCGGTGTAACCGCTATCACTTCATAAATCGGAAAGGAATCTCTCATGGGAAAGAAAGTTATACTGTTTGACGGCACCTCCACCGATGCCTGGACGACCCGCAAGGGCGATCCGATCGACTGGAAGATCGAGAACGGCGTTATGACCGTCGGTCACGGCGACATCGTCTCGAAAGAGAAATACGCCGACGCGCACATCCACGTCGAATGGATGGAGCCGGATATGCCGAACGAATCCGGTCAGGGCAAGGGCAACAGCGGCGTGTACGTGCACGGCTGCTATGAGATCCAGGTGCTCGACTCCTACGGCATCGAGAACCCGAACAACTCCGACTGCGGCGCGCTGTACTCCGTGTACGCCCCGCTGACGAACGCCTGCCGTCCCGCGCTCGAGTGGCAGACCTACGACATCTACCTCCGCGCGCCGGTCTTCGAGAACGGCGAGATCGTGAAGAACGGCTCCATGACCGTCATCCAGAACGGGATCTGCATCCAGAACAACATCGACCTGTACACGAACACGCCCGGCGGCATCACGAATCACCGCGTGGCGGAGGGTCCGCTGCTGCTCCAGGATCACGGCAACCCCGTCTCCTTCCGGAACGTCTGGTTCGAGAGACTGTGACCGCTTGAGCCGGAGGATCCCGCGAGGGACTCCTCCGGCTCTTCTTTGAAGTTCCGCTCCAATCTTATATCAGGAGAAAGATATGCATATTCACGTATTCAGGGAAACCAGCGACATGGGGCGGGACGCCGCCCTCTTCATCGCCGCGAAGCTGACGGACGCGATCCGCGAGCGCGGCGAGGCGCGCCTGCTCCTCTCCACCGGTTCGTCGCAGTTTGAGATGTTCTCCCACCTCGTGACGCTCCCGGTCGAGTGGAAGAAGGTCGTGATGTTCCATCTCGACGAGTACGTCGCGCTGCCGGAGTCTCACATCGCCAGCTTCCGCAAATATCTGAAGGAACGCTTCGTCGAGAAGGTCGGCGGCGTGAAGGAAGCCAACTTCGTGAACGGCGAGGGCGACGTTCGGGCGAATATCGCCGCGCTGACCGCCAAGCTGCGCGAGGCGCCGATCGACGTCGGCGTCATCGGCATCGGAGAGAACGGGCACATCGCCTTCAACGATCCGCCCGCCGATTTCGACACGCAGGAGAGCTACATCATCGTGAATCTCGACGACCGCTGCAAAAAACAGCAGGTCGGCGAGGGATGGTTCGCCACGGTGGACGACGTGCCGAAGCAGGCGATCTCCATGACGGTGTCGCAGATCATGAAGAGCCGCGTCATCGTCTCCGTCGTGCCGCACTCCGTCAAGGCGGAGGCGGTCGCGAACACCTTCCGCCTGCCGACGACGAACCGCGTTCCCGCGACGATCATGAAGTCCCATCCGGACTGGAATTTGTGGCTCGACGCGGATTCCGCGGCAGAGATCCTGACCTTCTGAGACCGATCCCCCGATCCCGCACGGTGCCGCGCCGAAAGGCCGCGGCGCCGTTTTCGTTTGCGGACGTTTGTAAAATCATTGTGAACGCATGCCGCCGGCGCTTGACTTTTTCCCTGATCCGCCGTATAATGTAGGAAAAGTAAGAAAAGTAGGGGGATTTCGGCACAGTCATGAAGGTGATGGAAGACGATCGGTTCATCGTCAGCGTGCGCGTCGGTCCAAAGGGACAGATCACCGTCCCCGTCGAGGCGCGGCGGATGTTCTCCATCAAGGAGGGGGACACGCTGATGGTGCTCGGCGACCGCGAGCGCGGGATCGCGCTCCTCAAAGCGGACAAATTCTATGAACAGATGGGAGGCATGATGCCCGATGCCGGCCATACGGATCCGTGATCTCACAAAGAAGTATAAGGAAGTCGTCGCGGTCGACGCGCTCAGCCTTGACATTGAACAGGGAGAACTGTTCGCGCTCCTCGGCGTGAACGGAGCGGGCAAGACGACGACGCTGAAAATGCTCTCCACGCTCCTTGCGCCGACCTCCGGCGACGCGCTCCTCGACGGAAAGTCGATCTGCCGCGACGGCGACGCCGTGCGGGAGATCCTCGATATCTCCATGCAGGAGACGGCCGTCGCCCGCAAGCTGACCGTCGCGGAGAACGTCGCGTTCTACGCCGCGCTGAGCGGGCAGACGAAGGAGGAAGCCGCGGCGTCGGCGCGCGCCGTGAGCGATATCTTCGGGCTCGATTCCGTCATGGACCGCCGCGCGGACAAGCTTTCCGGCGGCTGGCAGCGGAAGCTTTCCATCGCGCTGGCGCTCGTGTCCCGGCCGCGGATCCTTTTCCTCGACGAGCCGACGCTCGGGCTGGACGTCCTCGCGCGGCGGGAACTGTGGAAGGCGATCTCCTCCCTCAAGGAGAAGATGACGATCATCCTCACGACGCATTCGATGGAGGAAGCGCAGGCGCTCGCCGACCGGATCGGCATCATGAAGAGCGGGCATCTTCTTTTCGTCGGCACGAAGGAGGAGCTGTACGCGAAGACGGGGAAGAGCTCCGTCGAGGACGCCTTTATCGAGATCGTTTCCGGAGGTGACGAGTGACATGCGCGGTTCGCTCAGTCGGGTATATACCCTCACGTCAAGAAATTTCAAGGAGATATTGCGCGACCCGCTGTCGCTGATCTTCATGCTCGCGATGCCGCTCGCCATGGAGGTGCTTTTCTACTTCCTCTTCCATGAGATGACCGACCAGTTCGCCATGAAGTACCTCGCGCCGGGGATCGTCGTCTTTGCGCAGGCGTTCCTCGCGCTGTTCACCGGGCTCCTCATTGCGCTCGACCGGAGCACGGCGTTCCTGACGCGCTTGTACGTCTCGAGGGCGAAGTCCGCCGAGTTCATCTTCGGCTACGCGCTCGCGCTGATCCCGGCGGTGCTCGTCCAGACGGTGCTCTTCTTCGTCGTCGGCGGGATCATCGATCCGTCGATCTGGGGGATCGGGATGCTCCGGTGCCTGCCGGTCGCCCTCTGTACGGCGCTGTTTTATATCGGCGTCGGCATCCTTCTCGGCACGCTGTGCAATGAGAAATCCGTCGGCGGCGTCGCTTCCATCGTCATCGCCGGGCAGTCCGTTCTCTCCGGAATGTGGTTCCCGACGGAGGGGCTGCCGTCCGGCATGGTCGCGCTGATGAAGTGCCTCCCCTTCAAGAATGCCGCGGACTGCATGCGCAGCGCGCTGAACGGTACCGCCGATCCGACCGCCGATTTCTGGATCCCGTTCTGCATCGTCCTCGCCTACGCCGCCGTCTCCTTCGGCGCCGCGATCTTCATCTTCCGCAAGCGTATGCGCTTCCGCTGAGAGGGCGAGCGTTATTGCAAACAAAAAAGAGCGGCCCCGCGCTTTCCGGCGCGCGGACCGCTCTTTCGTTTCATTTTTTTCATACGAGGTCGATCGCCAGCGTTCTGCACTTCCACGTCTGTCCGTCGATCGTGTAAGTCTCTGTCTTCGCGTCCTCATCGTCGCAAAAGCCGACGGAGCGGTAACAGCGGAGCGCGGCTTCGTTGTCCTCAAAGACCGCGAGCGACACCCGCTTTGCTCCGTAGATGTCGCGGGCGTACCGAAGCCCGAGCCGCAGCATCCCGCTGCCGTACCCGCGGCCGCGTCGGTCCGGATCGACGATCACGAAGCCGAAGCGCACCTCGTCCGGCGTTCCGGTCGGGTTCCGCATCGTGAAGAAGCCGCAGGGGACCGTTTCATCGAGGAGCGTGAATCGCGCCAACTCTCCGAGCGCGGAGAACCGCTCCGCCGTGAGCGGCCAGGGACCGAGGACGCCTGCCGTCCACCGCCTGAAGGTCACCTCGTCCCGGCACCACGACAGTACCGCCGCCGCGTCCGAATCCTTATACGGTCTCAGCCTGAGCATACGCCGCTTCCCCCTTGTCCATCCCGAATTTCGCCCGGAAGAAGGCGATGTACGCGTCCCAGTCCTCCTCCGTCAGCGCGTGCTTGCCCGGCCGCATCTGGTATCCCGCGTTCCCGCCGAAGAAGCGGTCGCCCGCCTCCGGCAGCCGGTCCGGGCAGACGAGCCCCGGGCTGCCGAGCAGCTCCCAGACGGCGGAGGCGGAGAGCGTCGTCAGAAATTCCGATATCGGATCGGCGGCTCCGTCCTCGGCGGCGGAGCCGACGCACAGATACCGCGGCGCGATCATCGAGAGAAGGAAGCTCTGGTCGTAGGGCTTGCGGTCTTCCAGATCTCCTGTGAACCGCTTGAAATTCTCGCAGTACCAGTCCCAGCTCCCGACGCGGAGGAAATCCGTGACGCGCTCGCCCGTTCCATGCTTTGAGGAGGCGGCGCCGCCGTAGCCGGAATCGTTTGAGACCGCGCCGGCGAAGCGCTCGTCGAGCGCCGCGCACCAGAGCGCCGTCTTGCCGAGGCGGGAGTGACCGATCACGACGGTGCGCTGCGCGTCGAGATCCGGGCGATCGGAGATGAGATAGTCGAGCAGGCGGCTCGCGCCGTACGCCCACATCCCGATCTTTCCCCATTCGTCCGGCTTGCGCGCGTCGGTCGTACCGAAGTACGCCGCGACCCCGTCCGAGAAATCGCCGAAGTGATCGTCGTTCACGATATCCGTATAGACGACGACGGCGAGCGCGAACCCGGCGTCAAGGATCCGCTCCCACGGGACGTACCGGTCCGGGATGGGGCGGAACGCGAGATGCAGAAAGACCGGCGGGCGCACCGCGCCGCGCGGCACTCGGATCTCCGCGGGGAAGGAGAAGGAGCGCTCCGGCGTTCCGCACTCGATCCGGACCCGCTGCGTCGTCCCGTCGTCCCCGAGGACCGTGCCGCGCACCGGTACCGGGGCCGGCGAGACCCCGTAAGAGTACCGCTCGAGCAGCGCGAGCAGCGCGCGGCGGCGCTGCGGCCAGCGGTCCGCCGTCACCTCTCCGTTTTCGTCCCGGAGCAGGGGAAGATAGTCTTTTTCGTTCAGCAGCTCTTGCAGCATGGCGCTTCCTCCGTGTGTTTACGGTGCGGTCTCCCGCCGCTGTGCGTCCGCGTCCTCCGGCGCGCGCCTTACGACAGGCGGCGGCCTTCGTACAGAAAGCCGTCCTCCGTCACGGTGACGACGGGAAAATCGCTCTCGGTATAGACGGGGCTCCGTTCCGGGCTCGGAACGTTGACGTACCGGATCCCGCCGCAGACCGCGTCGGCGAACGTGTGGTGGTGCCCCTGGAAGACGGCTTCCACGCAGCCGGATGCTTCGAGCAGCGCGCGGATCTCCTCGCAGTTGAGTATGCGGTACCACGCGGCGTATGGATCGTCTTTGTCGAAATACAGGTTTCCGTGCGTGAAGACGAAGGTGCGCCGTTTCTCGCCGAGCAGCTCCCGCAGCCACGCAAGCTCCGCCTCCGGGACGATCCCGTACCGCCAGTCGAAGTTGTCCTCGCTGAAATGTCCGCCGTCCGGATTGTAGCAGGTGTCGAGCAGAACGAAGCGGACGCCGCCGAGCGTGAAGCTGTAATACGTCCGGTCCGTCTGGAAGAGCTCCAGCACCTGCGCGTGCGAGAGCTGGGAGAATTCGTGGTTCCCCATTACGGCGTGGACGGGGAAGCCGTACCCGCACCAGAGGCGGATCATCGAACGGAATTGCTCGAACTGCTCCGCGGCGTCGGAGGCCGGCTGGAGGTTGTCGCCGAGCGAAACGGCGAAATCGACTCCCTCCCGCGCGAAACGGGAAAGCCCCTCTTTCAGATCCTCCAGCGTCCGGGCGCTGGAGCCCCGCTGCGGGGCGTGCGGGAGGGAAGAATGAAGATCGGAGAACAAACCGAAGCGTATGGACATGGCGTCGATCCTTTCTGAACCGCGATATGATTGTCAAGGATAGTATACCATATCCTCCGTCCGTTTGCAAGGCGCAGCGCTTGCATTTGTACGGCATATATGGTACAATATACGGGCACACCGAACCCTTGGGAGGAAAGAAACATGAGCATTCGGCTGATCGCATTCGATCTCGACGGGACGCTGACGCAGCATAAGACGCCGCTCAGCCGCGAACACCGGGAGATCCTTTTCCGGCTCCGGGAGAAATACCGGCTCCTCATGGTCGGGGCGGGGCAGTGCCGCCGTATTTTTGCGCAGATGGAGCGTTTCCCCATCGACGTGATCGGCAATTACGGGATGCAGTACGCGCGGTACGACGGGGCGTCGGGCGAGCTCGATCCGGTGTATGACGTCAGCCTCCCCTGCGACCGCGACGCCTGCGAGCGCCGCGTCGCGTATCTCCGGAAGGAGCACGGGCTCACCCGCTTCGCCGGGGACAGCGTCGAGTATCACCCCTCCGGCTGCGTCACCTTCCCGCTGATCGGCACGGCGGCGAAGCAGGAGGACAAGCTCGCCTTCGACCCGGATCGCTCGTTCCGCCGCACGTTCTACGACGAGGTCAGGGAGATGTTCCCGGAGTACAACGTCTTTATCGGCGGCTCCACCTCCTTCGACATGGCGCCGAAGCCGTACGATAAATACTACGCGCTCGACCGGTACTGCGCCGAGGCGGGGATCGCGCACGGCGAGGCGCTCTTCGTCGGCGACGACTACGGCGTCGGCGGCAACGACGAGTCGGTCTACCGCTCGGATTTCGGCTTTCTCCCGATCGACGACTACCGCACCTTCCCCGACCGGATCGCCTGGCTGCTGTAAGAAAAAAGGAACGTCCCCCGCCTGGGAGACGTTCTTTTTATTTATGAATGCTGCTGCCGCCTTTCCTTTTGCTCCGCCGCCCGGTCGAGAAAGAACCCGACGGCGCCGAGCAGGACGGCGGGGAGGAGCGGCCAGTATTTGAGCGAACGGATCAGCCCCTGCCGGATGGGCAGAAAGAGCGGCCGCAGGAAGCTGTAGCGGACGTAGAGGAACGCGTAGTTGTACAGTCTGTCCGCGTCGTCGAACGGCAGAAGGAGCAGGCACACGACCCCCGCGGCGATCAGCGCGCCGGACACGAGGATCCAGCGTCGTTTGCCGCCCGCGAGATAAACGATCAGCGCGGCGGCGGCGAGGAGCAGTGCGGCGTTCGCCGTGAGGAGCCATGCGTGCGCGGGGAGCGACACGTTCTCCCAATGCCATTCGAGCCGGTACCCGCCCGTGACCACGATCTTCGCGTCCGCGCCGATCGCACGGACGGTGAGCGCGATGAGATTGACGACGGCGAACAAGAGGTACAACAGTGCGAAGAACACGGGCAGACGCCGGAGAAAAGCGCGCTCCCTGTCGGACAGGCGGACACGGGAATCCTCCGCGGGGACAGCGCTGCGGGAGAGCGGCTGCCGCAGCGCGTCGGCGACGGCGCGGCAGTCCGTCACCGCGCCGACGTCGATTTGCCGCAGCGCGTCGAGCACGACCGCCTTCGTTTCTATGTCCTCGGCGAGCTTCTGTCTGTGCGCCTCGATGAGCGCGGGCAGCGCCTCGGGGGAGGACTGCATCGCGGCGATATCGGTGAGGGAGAACGCGGCGCGCCGGAGCGTGGCGACGTCCTCCAGCGCGCGGACGTCCTCCTCGCTGAACGAGAGCGAGCGCCGCCCCGCGTAGTTGACCTCCTGATGCGGCGAGACCAGACCGTTCTCGACGTACAGCCGGACGGCGCGGTCCGTCAGTCCCGTGCGGGCACAGACGTCCTTCATCTGCATGACGATCATCTCCTTTTACCGCATTATACCGTTTTACGCAGGGTAAAAGTCAAGGACTTTTGCGAAAAAACTTTGGGGAATCCGCAAAATGGTTATTTTTCTCCGTCCGCCGCGTCCCCGTGCGGCGCGATCTCCCACTGCATCCCGTCGTACGCCGTCAGGTAGCCTTCCTTCTCCATCGCGGCGGCGAGTTCGGCGTGCGGCGCGTGCAGCGTCCGCGCGATGTGCGACAGGCACACTTTTCCCTCCGTCGCGAGGACGCGCTCCGTCTTGAAGGACGCCGTCATCAGCCGGATCATGGGGATGCTGTTGTGCTCGCCGAGGCGGAAGTCTCCCGTATAGTCTCCGACCGTCGCGTCGAGGATCATGCCGTCGTATTCGCGGCGGCGCATGGCGTAGAACGTGTCGTACAAGACCCACGCGCCGTCGCAGCCGTAGAAGAGGCGCGCGCCGTCCGGCCCCTCGATGTCGTAATGGAGCGGGTATGCCGTGTGGTTTGCCGCCAGCGCCCGCACCGTATATTCGCCCGCGTCGAACGTCTCTCCCGGCTGAACGGGGCGCATTTCGGCGCCGGGGATCGGCGCGATCTCCGCCCCGGCGCGGTACCAAATCCGCAGCGCGCCGCGGCAGGCGGCCGCCAGCGCCGCTGCGCGGTCCGGCAGGAAATGATCGTCGTGCAGGTGCGTGAGAAGAAGATCCGTCACCCGGCTCGCCTCAAGCCCCTGGATCCGAAAGGAATCCGTCACGTGCGGGCCGCAGTCGATCAGCAGCGTCCCGCCGATCAGGACGGAACTGCTCCGCCGCGCGTCCCGGTCCAGTTTGTCCGAAAGATCCGTTTTGAGTCGGGGCGAGAAGTCCGCGGCTCCCGTTCCCATGAATCTGACGTGCATCGTACGTCCTCCGATCTCGTTTGATGTATTGATTATTCGCCCGCGATCCCGCGGGCGATCGCCGCGAGCGCGCGGTACACCGCCTCCGCTTCCGGAAGCGGCATGCGCGGCACCTTTACCTCCAGCGACAGCACCCCGCCGAAGCGTACCTCCCGGAGCGCCGATGAGAAATCCGCCCAGTCGGTCACGCCGTAGTACGGGGCGCGGTGCTGGTCGTGCTTCCCGTCGTTGTCGTGAACGTGGAGCACGCGCACCTCCCCGCCGAGCTCGCGCAGCGCCTGCCCCGGCGTGACGCCGGGAAAGACGGCGGCGTGACCGGTGTCAAGGCAGATCTTGAAGTGTTCGTCGTCCATCTCCCGCACGAAGCGCAGGATTTGTGCCGGCGCGCCGAGCGAGAACGCCGTCATCGGCATGTTCTCAAGGCATATCGTGACGCCGTATCCCCGCGCACGGCGCAGGAGATCCGTCATGAAAGCGAGATTCATCTCCCACGTCGCCCGCTCGTTCCCGGTGCCGATATCCTCGGTGCCGAAGGGCATGATCGGATGGACCACCCAGTACGGGCATCCGAGCAGCGCCGCGTCGGCGAGGGAGGCGGTCATCTTCTCCATGCGTTCCGCGCGGTCCTGGGGCGTTTCGTCCCGTGCCGGCCAGCGCCACGGTCCGTGCATCTGGGAGATCCCGATCCCGGCGTCGTCCGCGAGCGCCCGCTCACGGCGCAGATACGCCTCCCGCTCGGCCGCGGGGAGCGTGTACGGCGCCGCCTCCGTGTCGGAGAATCCGAGATCGACGCAGTCGAATCCCGCGGCGCGCAGCATCCTGTACCGCTCCTCGTCCCACCGGGCGAAGGAGCCGGAACTGATCCCGATCCTCATTCGTCATCCCTTCCTTTCGGCGTGACGTAAGGGATAAGGAGCGCCCGGCGCGGTCCGTAGCTTTCGTATTTCGTCAGGTAGCCGGGGAATTCGTTCACGAGGATCCCTTCCTTCACCTTCCCGCGGGAGAGCTGGAGATTGTTCAGGTTCGAGCAGTATTCGATCTCGATCACGTTTTCGCCCCGGCGGAGCAGGGCGGAGACGTCGGCGCGCGGGACGTTCAGGTCGATCGGTCCCGCCTCCGCGCCGTTGATCTTTACCCGGACGAACTCGACGATCCGTCCGAGATCGAGGACCGCGCCGTCGGCGTCTCCGTCCCAGGAGAAGGACGCGCGGTAAAAGCCTCTGCCCGACACGGTCCGGCCGACGGCGGCGACGTTGTCCCACGTGTCGAGCCGGTCGAGCGAGAAGCGGATCTCCCGCTTGTCGGTCTTATAGGCGTATTCGTTCGTCGTGACGCCGAACAGCGTCTCGGTGCGCGTCTCGATCTCCCCGGAGGGGGACCACGCCTCCACCGTCACGTCCCATCCGGTGATCTCGCGCGGCGTAAGGAAGCGGCGCTCCGGCGCGGCGTAAGGAAGCGGCGCTCCGGCGCGGCGTACGGCGCGGGCGCGTCGACCGCCTCCAGCGCGAACAGCGCGGCGTCTCCGTAGGAGAGCGTGAGGGGGACGTACGTCTTCGCACCCTCGTACCGGGCGGAGACGCGCGCCGTCTTCCCCGTCCACGGATCGATGGAATACGGAATGAAGAGCCCGTCCGCCGCGAGTTCCGTCGTGATGCCGTCGCCGTGCGGTGCGGTGCCGTCTTCATGGAGGGAGCCGTCGCAGTAGTTGTATACGAAGACGCGGCGGTCCGCCCCGACGCGGCGGACCTGCGTGAGCAGCTGCCGGTTCGGCGCGGCAAAACCGACGTAAGGCGCGATGCCCATTTCCTCCAGCACGGCGGGGAGGTCGTCGGCGCTCCGTGCCGCGCGGACGGACGGCTGCGCCCGCAGCCGCGCGACGAGCTCCGCCAGCTCCCCGGGATCGTCGCTCTCATACGGCGAGGAGACCGCCGCGCCGTCGAGGAGGACGACGGGCATCCCTTCCCCGGCGAGCGCGAGGATCCGCTTCGCACCGCTAACGGACAGCTCGGCGTGCCAGAGGACGAGCGCCCTGTACCCGGCCAACTCGAGCGTTTTCGTTTCGCACTCGAAGGAGACGCCCTCCGCGTCGAGCAGCGCGGGGCTGAAGTAATCGTACGTATACCCGCGGTCCTGAAGCGCCGTCGAGGGGAAGAACACCGGCTCGTGCGTATGGAGCCAGTCCTTGCCGCCGCGGTAGACGAGGTGCTGACCGTATTTTATATAGATCATGCCGAGATCGACGCCGGCCTTCCCCTCGCGGAGCAGCGTCTGTACGCGCCCGAGATGGTCGTTGAAGGACGTATACGCCGCATACGACGGCTCGCGCGTACCGAATTTGTAGAACGCGTCCATCGTATCCCCGCCCTCGTAGCCGGGCCAGACGGGCGTCGGACCGAAGCGCGCCGCCCAGATGTGCCAGACGATGCGGCTGTATCCGGCGGAATAGAGACAGTACGCTTCCTGCATGTGCCGCTGGAGCGTGTAGCTGTAATTCGAGTCGTCGAGACCGCCCGTCTCGGCGGAGAGGACCTTGTTCTGCAGGTGCGCGCCGCCGCTCCACAGCCGGAAGAGATCCACCTGATTCTTGTGATTGCGGTTCTCCGCCTCGGGGCGGTCCACCGCCGCGATCGGCTCGGAGATCTCGAGCGCCTTGCCGTAGGAGATCTGTGCGCGCGTCGTGATCCCCTTCGTGTGCAGCCACGCGCGGAGGGGTATGAGGAATCGTTCCATATACAGCTTCGTCTGCACGTCGAAGATATCGTCGAGGATCCGCTTTTCCCTCGCCCGGTCGGTCAGGGAATAGAATCCCCGCAGATCGGCGTTGCCGTCCCAGCGCCAGATGTCCGAGAGCTGCGTACCGGCGGCAAGGAACAGGTACGGCAGGACGTCGTACCCCTTGCGTGCACGGAAATCGCTTACGAAGTTTTCCGTCCAGTTCGTGATCCCCGCGCCGTGCGAATACTCGAGCGAATCCATGAACAGCTGCACGTCGCCGCCCCGGATCTTCGCGTTCAGCGCCTCGTCGTCGAGGACGTTTTTCTCCAGATACTCCTGCAGCGCCCCGACGCCGCGGCGGTCGAAATAATTGACCGTATTGGACGTGCGGACGGCGGGAGAGCACGCCTGCGCCGTCCCCTGCGCGTAATACGTCATGAGCGTGTACGGTCCGTCTTCCGGCGCCGTCCAGTCGAGCGCGCCGTCCTTCACCGAAGCCGTGAGCACGAGCGTCCGGTCCGGATCGTAGGTCTTGTCACCGACGCGGCGGATCGCCGTCACGCCGACGAGGACCGCTTTCTCCCGCAGCGCGCCGCTCTTGGGGAGCGGACCCGTGCGGCGGCTGCCCGCGTCCGCTTCCTCGGTCACGAGCACGACGCATTGGTTCGCCGCCGGGGAATCCGGATCGAGTCCGGGGACGTTGGCGGTCGCCCATCCGGCGCCGGAGGTGAGCGAAACGGACATGCCCCGCGCGAGCGCGGTATCCAGTATCAGCCGGACGTCGCTTTTCCACTGCGCGCCGCCGTATCCGTAGACGGTCTCGTCGATATTTTTGTCTCTGAGCTGGCACAGCTCCACCCCGCCGAAGCCGGCTTTGTACATTGCGTCCAGCTCCTCGCGGATCGTTTCGTCGGTGTGCATGCCGGCGGCCATCCACCAGCGGACGTCCGTCCGCGCGGAGATCTCCGGCCGGGCATATTGTTCGGTGAGCGTTCGTTCGAAGGGCGTTTTCGGCTGATCCATGGCGATGCCTCCCTGCGTTATGGGACCCCGCCGCGCTCCGTATCCGGTCGGGGGATCCTGTCGGTAATACTCTAACAGATTTGCTCCCGTTTGTCAATAGCCGCTCGCGCCGCCAAACGAAAAAGACCGCCGCACTCCGACCGGTCCGAAGGAAAGTCGGAATGCGGCGGTCCCGCTTTGTCCGCCGTCACATGTCGCCGCGCTTCCGGGGAAGCAGCGCAATCACGAGCACGAGGACGGATGCGGCGATCACGATGGCGAGAATGACGCCGAATACGCCCCAGCCGTCGCGCTCCGTCATCTCGGAGGAGGTCATCGCCGTATCCGTTCCCTCCTCGGAGGGAACGTCGACGACGCCGTCGCCGTCGCGGACGTCGCCCAGCGTCCCGTCACGGAGATCGCCGGTCCCGCCGGTCGTCCCCGTATCCGAAGGAAGCGGCGTGCCGCTCTCCCCGGAAAGCGGAGCGGAGTCCGGCGGCGCGGAGGGATCGCCCATATCGACCGCCGCCGCTCCGCAGCACAGAATGCCCGCGAGAAGCAGAAGAAGGCCGAAGAAACAGGCAAATCGTTTCATGAGTACTACCGCCTTTCAATGATTGGTTTTGCCGACGGTAGTATGACCGGATCCCGCCCGGATCATTCTCCGACGCCCAAAAGGAAACGCCGGAAAATAATGCCAACGCAGGGGGGATACGGCAGGGGGAGCCTTTTGAAAAAGGCTCCCCCGCGCCCCCGCGAAAACTTCTATGGGAAAAGAATGACAAGGTGAAGCAACTTTGTTATATTCTTGATACTCAATTTCCTGTCGGAGAATCCTCATACATACTTTTCATCTTCTCACTATATTCGATACATTTTTGCCGAAACGCCGTAAACTTTTCCAGAAACGAATGCAGCTCAAACTTGTATCTGAACTGCGGCAGCAGGACGTTGTGCTCCGTCAGATACTGAATCACGTCTTTATCATCGTTTTCGTCATAAACGCTTAATTCCTCCGCGTACACAAAAGCCTCGCTTTCCCCGAGAACAGTCGTTTCCAAGTTGAAATAAGGATATAAATACACTCTGCCGTCAAGCTCCCATTTTTTGAAGAGAAACGGATATTTTGTCGTTTCGTCTTCGAAGAATGCACCGCAGATCATGACGTAAGTATTTCCCGAAACAAGCCGGGGTGCGGCGTATACCTGACCCTGCGGGGTTCCAAAGGTGCGCACAACGGCCTGTCTGTCAATTTCCCGATCGTTCAGATAATCATAGGTGAGTTTTACGGTATAGTCGGTGTATCCTCCCCACGGGACACGTGCAGTATACGTTTTTTTCACATCCATTACCGTAAATTCATACAGCCACGGATCACCAAAACAATTGTCCACACTCAAAACTCTCGGTTTATCCCCAAAATAATAATTCATCTTTTGGATCCGCATCTCTTCCGGTATCCCATCCGACGCACCCCGCAAAAGCACTGCAGTAACCCCGATGACGATCAGAAGCAGAGAGACGCCCCCGATAATAATGATTCTTTTCATACTTTCCTCCCCCGGCAGTACGTGATACTTGAAAACGCACACAGCACAAAGGTCACCGTACACCAGATGAGCGGCGATCGGATATCCGGCGCCGGAGAACTGAGCAGGATATCCGGCGTGACAGTCAGCCGGATGCCGAAATACGTGAGCACCGGGCGGATCAGACAGACAAGGATCCCGACGATCATGACCGCATAGGTCCGCCGCATCAGCACCGACAGCGAGGGGATGATGACCCCGAGCAGAACGATCCCCACTGCATGCAGCAGGACGATGCGGAAAACGTATTGACAGATCGGTACGTCTCTGATACCGAGAGCCATATCGATACTGCTGATACCGGCGCCCGCCTCGGGCAAATAATAATTGCTTTTGCAGAACAGAAACGCGCAGAGCTCGCTGACCATGAGGCAAAGTACGCATCCGAGCACGCTGATGAAATACTTCACCCGGAGCAGTTTCCCCCGCCCGTGCCGCGTCGTCCGCACGATCGGCAAAACCTCGCTTTCCGTTTCGCTTGAGAAGATCCCCGCCAACACAAGCACCAGACCGACGATCAGATAATAATCGACTCCTCTTGAAAAATACAGTTTCCATCCGGTGTCATACAGGAGAACGGCGTCCCGGCCTTCTTCCCGTAAAGAAACGCACCGAAAATACTGATCCCATACCCGTTCGATGATCGAAAGCTCATCCTGACAGCGGTAATATTCGATCTGAAATTCACTGTACTCACGGGCGGTAATATTCCCCGCGGAGTATTCGATCCGCATTTCAAGTTCTTTGCCTATGATACCGGTCATATAACCGATCTGCTCCCGGATGTATTCCTCTTTTTCGGCGGTCGGTTCCCCCTCGAGCTCCGTCATATACTTCCGGTACTGATTGTCTTCATAGGAGAGGTCTTCTGCGAAGTACTCTGCCGTCTGATAACAGTGCAGGCCGCAGGAAAGAATGCCGATGAAGACCACGGTTCTTTTTCCGTATACTTTCCAGAGCTCGTGCCTGATAAGCGAGGTGTGCGCGGCGTGGCTCCTGCCGGCGATCCGCTTCGGCGGACGGATCGCCCTGATCTTTTCCAGGACATTCTGCATTTTGTCCGTTCCGCTTTTGTACCGCCGGACAGAGAAGAAGAATGCGGACAGGCACGTCATAACAAAAACGGCGGCAAGCAGAGACGCAGAGAGGACCTTTCCGGAAGGCGCATAGCGACCGAAGATCATGACCCCCAAAAAGTTTTTCAGAAAATCCAGCCGCAGGATCTTGAACAGGTTCACCACATAAAAATATTGGTAGAAATTCAAAAACGGAACGGCTGCAGCCAGATATTGGCTCCCCAGGATCGCAAGACCTGAGAAGAAGATCGGGATATAACCCTGAAAAACAGACGTCAGAAACGCCGCCAGACTCGCCGCAAAAAGGAAACACGACAAATGAACGAGATATTTTATCAGGATCCCGTCCATGATCGTCACAGCATAGGGGGAGCGTTCCAGCCCCGGGACTGACTGAATATAGCTGTGTACGTTATCGGGATGCTCCGTTATGACCGTGAGAAAAAGCTCCGTCAGATTGAATAAAGCGGTTACAACGACCGCGCATATGCAGAGACAGAGCAGCTTACAGATCCCGAGCCGGAAACGACCGTGCTTCATTGTGCGGAGTATGCAGACGGCCCCGTTCCACCGGTCCGAAAAAAACACCAGAAACCCACAGAGGAACGCGCAGAGAATGATAAGCACCGCGCTCCCGCTGTGGGAGAAATACCCTTTCCATTCCGGTGCGGAGTACATTTCAACGGGTTCGTTTACTAATTTCCCGTACGTATCCGCAGCGGCGGTCTGATACGTGCATACAAACGACGTCTCCGGATATCCGAGAGCAAGATACTCGCTATGCTTCATTTCCGCCGTTTCTATGATGTTTTCAAGATATTCCGCGTATGGCAGAGGACTGCCCCCGGAAACAACGGGGGTATATTCGCGCATCATCAGCACGTTGAGAAACAGAGCGGCGCATACGATAAACAGTAATGTTTTATTGCCGAGTATCTTTTTGAATTCACCGTATATCATAACTACCTCGGCGTGATTTCTTTGACGGTCCCGCCGCTCAGTATCCCGGTCATCGTTTTGCTGCCTCCGACGCTGCCGCGCTCGTAATACTTATGTCCGAGCACGTACAAGTCATCCCCGATCTTCCCGACGTACGAAATATCATAGTCGATATCGTTCATGATCACTTCCTCATCGCCGCCGGATTTCGGAATGCGCCAGAGCACCCCGCCGGAAGGGTTCACGATGGGAGCGCCGTCCGAACGCTTATACGGCGTCGGGGTCCCAGTGGTATACGAAAAATAGCAGCAGTCGTCGTCTATACCCGCAAAATACAGCGGTTCGCCGTGACCGTCATAAACGACTTCCATATCTCCCGTTTCCAGGGAGCAGCGTACGATACGCCCGGCGTATACGCCGCCGTTATCGTCACGTACATATTCTACGCCGTACAGATGTGTCTGATCGCCGTACAGTCTGTTTGACATTTTTTCGATATCAAACAGCTTTTCGCTCGTTTCAAAGAAGTCTCTTGTCCGATATAGGTACGTATCTCCGATAAAGGTATAATAGATCGCATCCCGCGCCGCAAAATACGTTCCGATATCCAGTTCGTACCGATCGTTTATGACGCTTGCTTTTCCCGTTTCCGTATCATACGCGATCAGATCTTCTCCGCCGTCCGTCCTTCCCTGAGAGAACAGGATCGTGTTGTTCCAGACGAGCGGGTTGTATATTTCGTTGCCGTCGCTCGTATAGCATTTCCGCAGGTCGGTCGCGTCAAGGTTTACGGAATACAGGGAGGTCCCGCCGCCGCCGCGCTCCGGTTCCGGACATACCGCGTACAGTTTTCCGTTGCAGTATACCATATTATTGGTGAGATGCAGTATATCGGCAGGGCAATCATAATGAGAACAAGTCGGATCAAAACAGAAATAAAACGAATTATGCGTCGTTTTATTGACGTAGGCAAGAGTGGCTCCCTGAGACTGGTCCGTATATATGACCATTCCGGGAGCATTTATTAGCTTAAATAAACCGACTCCCGGGAGAGAATAGACGTCGGACTGTGCCATATCGGCTGTATCGATGCCGTCCGGAACTACGGTCCCGTTTCCCGCGGAAGATCCCGAAGACGAAGATTCCAAAGGCGTCAAAGGCGCAGTTTGACTGTCATGACATGAGATCAGCCCCATACACAGGCACAGCGCAGCGAGCAGTTTATACACGTTTTTCATCGGTACACCTCCGCAAATAATGAAGTGCCGCGGTCTCTCCCGTATCGGATCCTCCGGGATCGTCCCGACGGGCAGGGACGTTTCTGATGCGCGCGGGACGGATCGATCGCGGTGTTTCTGCCATATATAACCGTTCAAGCAGCCATATCGTTACATCCGATCCCTGGAAATTTTTTTGTTTTGCTCTTTTCTTACAGCATGGATATGTTACAGCATGGATATGGGACTGCATCATGATTTTTGAATAACAAATCGAGGGGGACCTTTTCTCAAAAGGTCCCCCTCAGCGCGTCTCTCTGCCGAGGCATCGGCATGCCGCGGGGCGCATAGAATGAGGAAGGGGGGATGAGATACGGAGATCCGCCGCATCGCCGCCGCACTGCGCGGCGGGCATATCGAATACCCGCAGTTTTCCGGCGCAGAAGGCGCCGCGCGCATGAACCGGTTTTACGCCGCGTGGCGCGACGCCGCGGCGGCTTGTGCGGAAGAACTGTCCCGCGCGCCGCGCGGAGGATCGCGGCGGCTGTGGGGCGATTACACACTGCGGGAAGCGGAGGGACGCGTCACCGTCGTCTGCCGCCTCCGCCTTCTGCACCGCGGCAGGACCGCCGCGCAGCGGACCTTCACGCAGGTATGGGAGAACGGCCGCCTCGTCCCGCCGGGCGGGAAGAAGCGAAAAAAGAGCAGACCTGCCGACGGAAAAATCTGATCCGTTCCGCGTTCCGTGCCGTGAAAAAACGCAAAGGGAGACCTTTCCGAGGTCTCCCTTTGCGTTTTCGTTGTTCAGCGCTTGCGCGGGAACGCGCCGTAGTAATGGCAGATGTTCAGATCCTCCGGCATGTCGAGGCCGTGCGAGCCGCAGCCGCCGTCGATCTCGTGGCAGCCGTGATCCATGGCGAAGCCGAGCAGCGTATCGTGCTCCGTCCAGCGGGTGCGGATGAGCGCGGCGAGTTCGGCGAAGAAATGGGCGTTCAGGCGCGCCTCCGCGAGCGAGATCGTCGCCTCCGGACCGTTTTTGTGCATCGTCGCGTCGTAATTGGTGTGATAGATCACGTACAGATCGTACCGGTCTTCATACAGAAGCTCCATCGTCTTCGCGCTGATCTCCGGCACCGTGTCGTAAATGAAATAATCCATCTCCCGTTCGCGGAAGATCTTGCCGATGGAGCACGACGGATCGCCGACGATGACGGGGCGTTTCCCGGCGCGGATCGCCGCGTCGAAAAGCGTGTCGATCTTGATGACCGGCTTCACGTAGGAGCGGATGCCGTGGACGGCCGGCTGTGCGCCGGTGTACATCGTCCCGAAGCAGACGGGCGTGACGGAGGGCATGACGGTCTGCATCGGCAGAGCAAGCGGCGCGCAGCCGAACACGTCCCGGAAAAGTTCCGGATATTTTTCCATGATCCACTGCCCGATGGCGTCCGGATTGTACATGACGAGACGGTCCGCCTTCGCGCCGCCGAAGGCGGACGCGGCGTACGCCGTGAGCGTCGGATTCGGCGCGGCGGCGCACGCCGGCTTCCCGACGCCGAAGATCTCCGCCAGCGCGGCGCAGAGCGTGTCGAGCGAGGCGGGATTCAGTTCAGCTTCCATTTGCGTTTCCTTTCTTTACCATCTGCTTGACAGCGGGAGTTTTTCAAAAGCTTTCCCGCGGCGTGTTTCTTCAGCCCGCCGCCTCGTAGGGATTCGGCGCGAAGACGCCGGTCGAGGCGACGCCGGAGGTGGCGGCGTGGTCTTCGAAATCCGCGTCGGATTTAACGAAATATACGTACCACCGTTCACGGTACGGATCGGTCACGTCGCACCAGGTCACGTCGACGTTGTAGATCCCGTCTTCGAGCATGATCATGTTCCAGGCGTGTCCTTCGCCCCGGGGAAGCCCGCTGCGGAACGCGCACCAGAGATCCGCTTCGCGGCAGAGCAGCGCGTACGCGAGACTGTAGCCCTCGCAGACGGCGCGCCCTTCCACGAGCGCGCCGAAAGCGGTGTAGCGGCTGCGCGGTTCCATGTCGTAGGTGACGCGCTCGGAGAGGACGGCGGCGAGATAGTAGTATTTGTCGTAGGTCGAGAGCCCCTCCGGCATGAAGCGGACGACGCGCTTTGCGACGTGATCGAGCAGGGACACCGCTTTCCGTACGGCTTCCAGCGTCACTTTGCCGCGGCTGACGGACGTGTTCGCGTCCATGTACGGATCGAAATAGATCTCAAAGATCGAGCCGACGCGGGTGTCGTCCTCCATTGATTTGAGATAGAACTGCGCGTCGAGCATGAAATACGAACTGACGGCGGGATCGGCGTACGTGAGCGGCTTGTCGAGCGCGAAGAGCGCGTGCTTCAGGTCCCCCGCGTATTCCTTTTCGTACACGGTGAAGGAGCGCAGCGCCCGCACGTCGGCGAGCACGGAGTCAAACAGCCCCTTTTCCTCCGGCAGGAGCGCCGAGACGTATCCGTTCGCGTCCTCGTCGTATCCGAAGGAAACACAGGAGTGCCGATCGTCCTTCACGGCGTTCACGCAGGCGATCGCCCGCGCGATCGCCGCGTCGATGATCCGGGACGCTTCGCGCTCAAGAGGATCGTCCGACGTCTCCTCCGGCAGGCGGTATTCTTCGATCTCCGGCGGATCAGTGAACGGGATCGTCGGCGTCGGCAGCGTGTCCGGCACGGCGGGATCGCCGTCCGGCGGGAGCGTCACGAGCGTAAGCGGTCCGGCGGTGTCCGCCGTATCGGCGTACGATTCCAGATACTCGTTCAGCGTGCCGAGGATCGCCTCTCCGCAGGAGGAGAGCGCCAGCACGGCGGCGAGCAGCGCCGCCGGCAGCAGCCGTTTTCCGAGATGTTTGTGTTTCATTCCGATTCCTTTCCGGCGGTCCTTCCCGCCGTATTCAGTCCGCGGTGAAGTACACCGTGACGACGGACCCGGGCGGTACGGCGTCCCCGGCGCTTTCCGCCGGTCTGCCGAGCGCGTCGCAGAAGCGAAAGTCCCGGATCTGCCGTCCGCGGAAGCGGACGGAGACCGGCCTCGGTCCCGTTCCGTGGTTCCAGAGGCGGGCAAGATAGCCTTCTCCTTCCTTATGAAGAGAAATACAGTGGAGCTCCCCGGTATCGATCAGGCTCGCCGCGGGCGCTTCCTCGCCGCGCGAGCGGTCCGTGAACTGGGTGACGACGGGGTTCTGTTCCCGCTCGCCCCACGCGGCGCAGATCCCGTCGTCCGCGCCGGGCACCGCGGCGAAGGAGAACGTATACACGCCGTCGAATACCTGCGAGCACATGAAATTCGTGCCGAAGTTGCCCGCGGAGAGCATGGCGAAGATCTTCCCGCCCCGGAAGGCGTCGGCGGGGAGCGGCGGATGGGATTCGCTTTTCATCACGCACCGGTGCGCCGGGGAGATATATCCGCCCCACAGCTCGCCGAGCGCCGCGACGGCGGTGTCGCGCGAGCTCCAGAGGATGCCGCTCCCGCGGATCTGCACGTAATCCTTGACCGTGAGGAAATCCGACTGTCCGCCCGGTACGACGTCCCGCCCGGGCTCCATCTCGCTGAGCACGCCCTGATAGCGGAAGCCGTCCCCGGCGAAGGGGAACGCCGCGAACACGCTCTGCAGCGGCTTTGCGTCCCGGAGGATGCGGACGGCGGCGTCGATCGTGTCGAGCCCCTGCCAGAGCGTGAGTTCGGTACAGATCTCCGGGATGCCGTCCGCTTCGCCCCGGATGCGGATCTTCCCGCACAGGGCGCTCTGCGTGACGGAGATCTCTTTGACCGTCATGACGGAGACGGCGGGATCGCTCGCGGTGCGCACGAGGATCTCCCCGAGGCGGTACGCGCACGCCGTGTCGAGCAGCTCCCGCCCGCTGCGGCGGTCGAGGATCGAGGTGATCCCCCGGCTGTCGGTGCGGATGCGGTAGATCCCGTTGTCGAGCTCGCTTGCCGGCTGCGCGGCGGGAAGGGCGTGCGCCGCCTCGTCCGGCACGAGCGCGTAGCAGCGGTAGCCGAACGGCGGCAGATCCTTCGCCGCGAAGCGCAGGGTCCGCTTCATGCCGCCGGGGATCTCCATGAAGCCGTAGCGCCTCGTGCCGCTGCCGAGACCGCAGCTCTCCGCGGCGTAATGACGCGGATCGTCCCAGGACAGATCGGCGATCTCATAGGGGACCTCCTCGCCGGTCTCCATGTCGATGAGGCGGAATTTCCCGTCGCGCCAGAACTCGTCCGGCGTATTGACGCGCCGCCGGTCGTTGAGCAGATATCCCGTGACGGTCTCCTTGTTGTGATTGCTTGGGACCATGACGGTGCCGCAGTTGTCGAACTCCCGCATCGGCGTCTCGACGGGGCGGTCCGCCGCCGTGCCGCAGGGATTGAAGACGAGCAGGCGCATCGCCGTGCCGCGGCTGCCGACGCGGTCCGCGATGCTTGCGATCGCCTTGTCCGTCAGGTCGTGGACGTCCGCCTCGGCGCGCATCGCGTACGTGCCTTTTTCCCAGTAGGACGCGCGCATGGCGGGTCCCGCCGGGAACTGGCTCCCGTACGCGTGATCGTCGGAGAGCAGCAGATCGCGCCATACCTCCTGCACGAGCGCGCTCTGATCCTTCACGAGCGGGTCCCGGTCGGTGAGCGCGAGCAGCTTTTCCATGACCGCCGCCTTCGCCTGCGTACGCCTTGCCGTCGAGGTCGGAGACGCCATGCTCATCGCGCCGAGCGGATAATCCTGCCCCGGCATCTCGCCCCGGATCTCCGGGAGAGTGATCCCCCGCTCCCGTACCTCCCGCAGAAACGCGGGGAAGAAGGTGCCGCTCGTCGAGCAGAGCAGGTGCGGGTACGCGTATTTTTCGTTCCACGCCGTCGCGTCGTCGGCGAAGATTGGCAGATACGGGGAATTGTCCATCGGGCTGACGTGGCAGTTGACCTTGACGGTCGAGTACGGGTAGCCGCACGCGTCCAGCCTGCCGAGCAGTTCCTCGATCTGCCGTTCCTTCGCCCCGTCGCCGATCATGAAGCATTCCGTGTTCCACAAATACAGACTTCGGCCGTCCGGCGACCGCCAGCGGCACATGCCCGGTCCCTTATACCCGAAGACGGCGGCCTCGTCCCAGAAGGAGACGAGATCCTCTCCGCTCCAGCAGTAGTACAGCGGGAATTCGGCGTCCAGATAGGGGATCCCCGCGTCGCACAGCGCGCGGCAGAGCCCCCAGGAGACGCCGGGGATGTCGTTGTGCATCGCGGCGCGGATGCGGACGCCGCATTTTTCGGCGAACTCGTGCGCCGGGTACAGCTGCCGGTAGCATTCCGCGTGCCCAAGCTGTTCGGTGATCATGTTCCCGTACAGCGCCGTCAGCTCGATGTCACCGCGGCGCACGCGGCGCACGACCTCCTCGACCCGTTCGGGCGGGGCGGTCTTCAGATACGTCTCGAGCGACCAGAACTGCTCGATCTGGATGCGGAGGCGCGTGTCCTCCGGATAGTCCTCCCGCTTCTCCATCTCTCCAAGGATCCGCTCGATCCATTCGCCGTGCCGACAAAAGACGTGGCTCATGACGTCGGTATAGCCCGGATCGTGGTGCGAATCGTGCACGAGGTGGATCGTGTAATGCTTCGGCGCGCAAAGCGAAAACGTCTGTGTGACCGTCTCGTCGCCGCACGCGGCGGCGACGGACAGCGCCGCGCCGTCCGTCGGTTCGGCGATCCAGAGCGGGAATACGTACGGTTCCTCCGGCGAAGCGGACAGCGGCGTCCCGTTCGCGGCGACGGACAGAATGCCCTCCGGGGCGTGCTCTACGGTGACGCGGAGCAGATTTTCCAATCCGTGCGCGCCGTGCCGCAGAAGCTGCGTTTGCTGCAGGGCGATGACCATGGCAGTCTCCTTTGATTTCATTGCGGATCACGCTGCGTTCAGTATAGCATACTCGGCGCGCGTTGTCAATGGATTTGCACGCGCGGGCGGCGGGAGGGAAAAACGGAGATCCTATTGAGATGACGGTCGGATTCTGCTATAATTAAATAAAGACAACGGGATCCGTTCCCGCGCGGGAGAAGGAGACGCACGATGGATACAGAGCGCATCACCGAAATGGAGACGATCTTGAACGAATGCACCGAGGCCGTATCGGCGCTGGACGCGCAGCTCGACCGTATGGAGGCGCTGCGCGAGAGGATGATCCGTCTCTTTGCCTATTACGGCAGCGAGGCGTGGTACGAGGATCGGGAGGGAGAGCTCCCGAAGGACGTCCCGGCGGGCGTGCTCTCGGAGGACGCGGTGTACGATCAGATCACCGACGTCCGCGACGCGGCGATCCGGATGCTCGAGCTGGCGACGGATATCCTGAAGAACAGGATATGAGGATCCCGCGGGGGAAAGGAGAGAAAGCATGACGACGAAAACGATCGTGTTCCCGGCGCCCGGCGAGGCAGAGCTGCGGGAGACGGAGCTGAAGCCCCTGCGGGCGGATCAGGTCCGCGTCAGGATGGAATACAGCGTGATCAGCGCGGGAACGGAGCGCGCGTGTCTTCTGGGGATGGAAAACACCGTCGATCATTTTCCCGTGTATCCGGGCTACAGCGGCATCGGGCGCGTGACGGAGGTCGGAGAAGACGGCGGGGATCTTTCCCCCGGCGACCGGGTGCTCGCCTATCACGGCAGGCATACTCTGTACAACACGGTGCTGCGGCAGAACGCGACGAAGGTGCAGGACGAGGCGCTCGACAGCCTCGACGCGTCCCTCGTCATCATCGCGTCGATGGGGCTCGGCGGCGTGCGGAAACTCGAGTTGGAGATCGGCGAGTCCGCGCTCGTCATGGGGCTCGGACTCCTCGGGATCTTCTCGGTGCAGTTCTGCCGTCTGAACGGCGCGTATCCCGTGATCGCGGCGGACCCCGATCCGGTCCGGCGGGAACTGGCGCTGCGGCTCGGCGCGGATCTGGCGCTCGATCCGACGGAGGAAGGGTTTCCTCTTCGCGTCAGGGAGGCGACCGGCGGCAGGGGCGTGAACGCCTGCGTGGAGGTGACCGGCGCTGCCGCCGCGCTGAAAGAGGCACTCTCCTGCATGGCGCTCTGCGGCAGGGTCGCGCTGCTCGGCTGCACGCGGGTCTCCGACTGTCCCATCGACTTTTACCGCGAGGTGCACCGTCCGGGGATCCGGCTCATCGGCGCGCACAACTTCATCCCCCGCCCGAAATTCGAATCGAGCCCGCACAACTGGACGCATCAGGACGACTGCCGCGCCATCCTGCGCCTTTTGTCCGCCGGACGGATCCGCACGCGTCCCGTCATCTCCCGGACGGTCAGCCCGGAGGACGCGCCCTCAGTCTACCGTGAACTGGCGGAAAGCAAAGCGTTTCCCTTGGGAACGGTATTCGATTGGAGAGAGATGATATGACAAAGATCAGAATCGGCCAGATCGGCATCGGGCACAACCACGGGATCGGCAAGATGGAAGCCGTGCGGAAATTCCCGGAGCTGTTCGAGGTCACGGGATACGCGGAGGAAAACGAGGAATGGGTGTCTCGGCGCGGGAGCGCCGCGGCGTACCGGGATCTTCCCCGTCTCACCGCCGACGAGGTCATCGAAAAGAGCGACGCGGTCCTCGTGGAGACGGACGTGTGGGATCTCACGGCGGCGGCACAGCGGTGCATCGACGCCGGAAAGCATATCCATATGGACAAACCGGCCGGCGGTACGCTCGCGGAATTCCGGCGGCTGCTGGACGATGCGAAGGAAAAAGACCTCGTCGTTCAGCTCGGATATATGTACCGCTAAAATCCCGCCGTACGGCGCTGCTTTGAGATGGTCCGGCGGGGAGACGTCGGGGAGATCACCGGCGTCAGTGCGGAGATGAGCCTGTATCAGCCGCCGCGGTATCGTGAATGGCTGAGAAATTTCGGCGGCGGCGCGCAGTTCATCTTCGGCTGTCACCTCGCCGATCTCGTCGTATCTCTGATGGGAAAGCCGAAGAAGGTCACTTCTTTTCTGACGGCGAGCGGGCAGGACGGCGTGGACGTGCCGGACGTCGATCTCTCCGTTCTCGAATACGAGAGGGCGCTGGCGCGGATCTACGTCTCCTCCCTTGAGATCGGCGGGATGGACCGGCGGCAGTTCACGGTGAGCGGCAGCGAGGAGACCGTCTGCATCTGTCCGCTGGAGAGACCTACGACGATGTGGTACGCCAAGCGGACGCTTATTGACGGGAAGTACCGCACCCAAAAAGAAACGATCCCCGTGGAGGATCCTACGAAGGACGGCCGGTACGACGACATGATGCGGGCGTTTCACGCCTACGTCACCGGACGGGAGGAAAATCCTTATTCCTATGAACACGAATACGCCGTGCAGGAGGTCCTCGACGCGATGGTCGGCGGGATCGCGTATCACGGACGGGATCCGGAAGCCGCGAAACCGACAAGCGGCGGCAAATAGAATATAGAATAAAGAAAAAGGAGATCAATGAAAAAACACGTTCTGGTCATCGGATCGACCGGCGCCATGGGACAGTATCTGGTGCCGTATCTGGCGGACATGGGATACCGCGTCACGGCGCTCTCGCTCGACGAGGAGATCCCGTACGGTGAAAACGTCGCCTGCATCCGCGGCGACGCCATGGATCGCGAGTTCCTTCTCCCGCTTCTTGCGCGGGGCTTCGACGGCATCGTCAATTTCATGAATTACACAAGGAAGTATCCTTTCGACGCGTATATGGAGCCGCTGCTTTCTGCGACGGAACATTATATCTTCCTCTCCTCCTGCCGCGTGTACGCCAACGAGGAGGTGCCGGTGCGGGAGAGCTCGCCCCGGCTGCTCGACGTGTCGGATGACGAGGCGCTGCTCGCCTCAAACGACTACTGCATCCTCAAGGCGAAAGCGGAAGACCTGCTCGCCGCCTCCTCCTTCGGGAACTGGACGGTGGTGCGCCCTTCGACGGTCCTCTCCCGCCGCAGCTTCAAGCTCGTGACGCTGGAGGCGAACAACACGGTGGGCAGGGCACGGCGCGGCAAGAAGGTGGTGCTTCCCGTGCAGGCGAAAGAGAAGCCCGCCACGCTCAGTTGGGCGGGAGACGTTTCCCGCATGATCGCGCGGCTGATGTTCCGCGAAGAGGCGCTGCGGGACGTCTTCAACGTCTGTTCCGCCGAGCACCGGACGTGGGGCGAGATCGCCGGATATTATCACGAGCTGACGGGCTTGGAGCCGGTGTGGGTCGACAAGGAGGACTATCTGCAAATCCTCGATCCGCAGCTGCGGCCCCGGTTCCGCTGGCAGCTGATCTACGCCCGCCTCTTCGACCGCATCACGGACAACGGCAAGGTCCTCCGTCTGACCGGATTGAAGCAGGAAGAAATGAAGCCGATGTTCACCGCCATCCGGGAGATGATCGAGGCGCTGCCGGAGGGATTTTCCTTCCCGGAGGACGAGATCGGGGAAAGAATGGACGCCTATCTCAGAGAAAGGGGACTCGATTCATGAAAGCGATGCTGACGGATGACCGGCAGCGGCTCGTATGGACGGAGGTGCCGGATCCCGTGATCGGGCCGGGCGAGGTCCTCGTTACAATACACGCCGCCGGCGTCAACCGCGCCGATCTCCTCCAGCGGCAGGGGAAGTACCCGCCGCCGCCCGGCTGCCCGGAATGGATGGGACTGGAGATCGCCGGGACCGTTGAGAAAACGGGGGAAAACGTCACCGGATGGAAAGCCGGCGATCCGGTCTGCGCCCTGCTCGGCGGCGGCGGATACGCCGAGTACGCGGCGGTGCGCGCGGAGCATCTGATGCCGATCCCCCGCGGGCTGAGCACGGCACAGGCCGCGGCGCTGCCCGAGGCGTATGCCACCGCGTATTTGAATCTCTTTTGGGAAGGACACCTGAAGACGGGGCAGACCGCGTTCGTCCCGGCGGGCACGAGCGGGCTCGCGTCCGCGGCGATCCCGCTGGCGAAGGCGTTCGGTGCGCGCGTCGTCACCTCCGTGCGCTCCGACGAGAACGCCGAACGGATCCGTCACCTCGGCGCCGACGTCGTCATCCCGTCTCACCGGGAGGACGTCGCCGCCGCGCTGGCGCGGGAGGAGAAGAACGGCACGCCGGTGAACGTCTCCATGGACTGCCTGTGCGGGGAGACGCTGGGAAAGAGCCTGCCCTATATGGCGCGGGGAGGATACTGGATCGTGATCTCCACGCTGGCGGGGACGGAGACGACGGTCCCCCTGCGCCCGCTTTTGACGAAGGGGCTCCATCTGGTGGGCAGCACGCTCCGCAGCCGGGATCCCTCCTTCAAGGCGGCGCTGCTTCGGGAACTCGTCGAAAAGGTCTGGCCGCTGATCGAAGAAGGGAAGATCCGCCCGTCCGTGTGCCGCGTACTGCCGATCGAGGAGGCGGCCGAGGCGCATCGGCTCCTCGAGCAGGGCGAGCGGTGCGGGAAGGTCGTGCTCCGGGTCGCCGGGGAGGCGTAAAGAAAACGAAAAGGATCCGCCGGGAGAGGCGGATCCTTTTTTCGTTCCTCGCGGGACCGGACGACTCGGCGCTCACCCGTTCTCCGGTCCCGTTCCGTTCCACTCGACGGACAGCACGTCGTCGTCGAAATTCGTGTCGTAACGGATCGCCGATACCGGGATATACTTCATCAGGCCGCGCAGGTTCCTGCGGATCGATTCAAAGTCGTTTATATCGGCGCGATCCACGTAATCCGTATGCAGGATCTTATCGATCAGTTCCGACTGCGCCATGATCTCCGGGACGTCGGCGGCGTCGGCGGCGTCCGCCGCCTTTCTCATGAGATCGCCGCGGAAACGGGCGAACGGCTTCCCGGCCAGATACGCGAGCTCGATCCCGTACATCAGCGCGTCGAAGCGGAGGGCGTTCTCGTCGTCCTTATCCGGAATGATGAGCGGCGCGAGCTCCTGACGGATCAGCACCGTGTCCTCATACGTCAGCGCTTTGCAGTGCTCCGGATCCGCATACCGTTCCACGTATTTCAGATGCTGCCTGACGGCGAAGTTTTCCGTGTTCAGTTCCCGTACCTTGCGCGCCATGTCGTCCGCGAGCGCCAGGCGGAACCGGGTCAGCTCCGGCGTCTGATACGCAGGATCCTGCAGCTTGAAGACGATCTGCGCCTTCATGTGAAAGATCGCGCCCTGCAGCGCCATCATGCCGGCGGCGGGGCGGTCCTGGTTCACGCGGAAAAACTCGAAGTTCCCGCAGAAATCGAAAATGTAGAACTTGTTTTTGTCCGCCCCGTCGATCAGTCCCGGACACAGACGCGTGCCGCGCCCGATCATCTGCCAGAATTTCGCCTTCGACGCGACCTTCTTGAAGAAAACGAGATTCAACACCTCCGGCACGTCGATGCCGGTGTCCAGCACGTCCACCGATATCGCGATCTGCGGCAGTTTCTTCGGATCGGCAAAATCGTCGACGTCGCTCTGCGTGCGGACCGAGCGATTGTCGATCACCCGCGCGAAGCCCGGAAGACGCGGATATTCCTTGTCGAACACCTCGCGGATCTTTTCCGCGTGCGCGTGATTGTTCGCAAAGAGGATCGTTTTGCCGAGCTTTTTGCCGCGGTCGATCTTCAGTCCGCTGTTCATCACGATGCGAAGGACCTCGCGGATCGTATCCTCGTTGAAGATCCATTCGTTCAGCGCGGAGGAAGCGATGCTTTCCGGCAGGTCGCCGTCTTCGTCTCCGAAGGTGTTTTCATACGCTTCCTTGTCCTCCTCGGAGAGCTCGTCGTACACGATGCCCTGCTCGATGAATTTCAGCCGTGCCTCGACGGACAGAAAATCCACGAGATATCCGTCCCGGACCGCCTGCGCCAGCTCGTAGACATAGGTCGGGACGCCGCGCTCCGGCTCGAAGACCTCATAGGTGGTTTTGTCGACGTCTTTCTGCGGCGTGGCGGTCAGCCCGACGAGTGGCGCGTCGAAGTAATTGAAGATATCGCGGTATTTGTTGTAGATCGAGCGGTGCGCCTCGTCGCAGATCACCAGATCGAAGTGCCCGACGGTGAACAGCTTGCCCTGCTCGTCCTTCGCCGTGTCGATGAAGTTCGTCATTGCCTGATACGTCGAGAAGACGCACTGCGCGGCGTAATCGTCCTTCCCCTCGCAGAGATCCGATGAGGAAAGATCGGGCAGCAGAGCGGCAAAGGTTCGCTTTGCCTGCGTGACGAGCAAGGTGCGGTCGGCGAGGAACAGGACGTTCTTCACCCAGCCTTGCTCCAGGAGCACCTTGCAGAGCGCGATCACCGTGCGCGTCTTGCCGGAGCCTGCCGCCATGACGAGCAGCGCGCGGCGGCGGTCCTTCTCGCCGAAGGCGCCGCAGACGGCTTTCACGGCGGCTTCCTGATAACAGCGCCCGGCAATGGATCGGTCCACGGTGATATCCTTCAGACTGCGCCGCATGGACCGCAGATCGAACAGCTTCTCAAGATCGCGCTTTGAATAGACGGACGCGACCTTCCGCTCCGGATACAGACCGTCCGCGATGCGCGTGTCGAACCCGTTCGAGAGGAAGATCACCGGGCGGCGGCCGTATTTCTCCTCGAGCAGATCCGCGTACAGCTTCGCCCGCTGCCGTCCCTGCGCCGCATCCGCGCAGGTGCGCTTCGCCTCCAGTACCGCGAGCGCCCGTCCGTCGTCGCCGTACAGGACGTAATCGGCATATACGGCCCCGGAGGGGTCCGCCGCGTCTGTGAGCTCCGCCTCGCTTTGCCAGTCCGCCCCCTTGACCCATCCGGCGTCCTCCAGCATGAAATCGATATAGATCTTCCGCGTCTTGAACTCGGAGCGGTCGAGCGGCTTCGGGACGTAGGTCTGCTGCTGTCCGGCACGCCGGGCGGTCAGACGTGCCTTCTGCGTTTTGTTCTCCTCGATCGGCGCCGGGGGCTCGGCGTCCGTTTCCGTCACGAACGCCAGCGCCTCCTCCGGCGTCAGCGTCAACAGCGACCGGTCGAAGGGACGCTCCGTATATTCGGCGGCGTAGAAATACGCCACTTCGTCGAGAAAACAATACAGGTTTTCAAGGCACAGCTGTGCCTGCTCTTCGGTGATCTTCTTTCCGTCGTGCATGACGACGTTGCCGAGGCGGCGGATGAAGTCCATGCGCTGCCAGACATCCGTGCCGACGATCTCCTTGAATTTCTCGTCGTTCATCAGCGCGACGAGCGAATCCGGACCGGGAGCGGAGAGATCGCGGTCGACGGAATACATCCACTTGACCGCGAATTCCATCGCCCGGCGGCAGTTGGCGACGCAGGAATCGGCGTCGATATGTAAGAGCGTCTCGGCGGAGACCGCCACGTCGGAGAAGGACGCGAACTGCGGATCGGCACGAAGGAAATCAAAGTTGGTCATGGTGACCTCCTTTTTATCTGCGGCATCGATGATCGGACAGACGCGGGGGAAGAACAATTGCCGAACCGGGGCGCAGATCCGTTTTGCCGAACGGAGCGTCGGCCTGCGCTTTCGGATCGCCGTCCGTCCGGATGCTGACGTCGGCGGCAGACCCGGCGGCGGGATCCTCTCCTTATCCGGTGATATTACAATTATACGTTATTTGCGCGGGAAATGCAATACGGCGCAAGAAAAAGGCGGCGCGGGCAGGAGATGATCCTGCCCGCGCTTTCATACTTCCGGGAGAGAAAAGACAAA
This sequence comes from Clostridiales bacterium, assembly GCA_016288155.1. Taxonomy (GTDB): domain Bacteria; phylum Bacillota; class Clostridia; order Oscillospirales; family CAG-272; genus SIG701. Next base: position 43,239 of record JAEEYP010000026.1, read on the forward strand.
TCCGAACTGATCCTTCATAACGAACCAGTTCGGATAGGTCCTCTTTGGTGACCCCTACGGGAATCTGAACCCTGGTTTTGCGGCAAGGTATAACGGAGGCGGAAGACAGCACCGCAAAACCTTATCATTTTTCGCTGCGCGAAAAATGAGGGGCTCTGATTCGTTATGTTTATCACAAAGAAAACGCAGGTGCATTGCACCTGCGTTTTCTTTGTGGTGACCCGACCCCCTGAATATCCGAACGGATGTTTGAGACGGCGATGATCTCGTCGAGCGTGGAAACGATGGGCTCATCCCGGAAGTTGAGCGTGACGATCACCTTGCCGTCGTCGAACAGCAGCACGCTGCCGACGAGACCGTCCACGATCCTCTCGCGGTTTTTCTGTACTTTCAGATCCATATGAACGTACTTGTCCAGAATGAACCGGATCTTATCTTCCGTGAGCCCCGGTCCTGAATGCTGTTCGTACTGGATTTTTTCTTTCAGTTCGTCTTCCTGGCGTTCGAGCTCCTCCAGTTTGGCTTTCGTCGATCTCGAATAGACGCCCTCCTCCATGGCGCGCACGATGTTTTCTATCGATTTCTGTACGTCTGCCAGCTGTTTCTCCAGTACCGGGATCATGACGTTTTCTTCATTTACCGCCGCCATGATATGCGTGATGAGCGCGTCGACGGTTTCTTTGTCGGAGATGCTGCTTATGGCTTTGCCGATCACGAAGTCCTCGATCAGGTCCTTGCGCACCGGCTTGAGGTCACACTCGTGCCGCTTGGCGGAGGCGCATTTGTAGTAGCGATAGGTTCGTTCTTTTTTCACCCCGCATTCTCCGACCATCATGGACTTGCATTCTCCGCAGAAGAGCTTCGTGGTAAGGATATACCGCTCTCTCGCCTTGTTCCGCGCGGCGGTCCGCTTATTGGATACGAGCTTCCCCTTGCAGCGTTCAAAGATATCCTCGGAGATGATCGCGGGAACGCCGCCGGGAATGACCACGTCTTTGTAGTGATATACGCCGATGTAATTGCTGTTGTTCAGCATATTCCGCAGGGTGTTTTTGTTGAACAGCACGCCGCGCCCAGTCCGCAGTCCGCGCGCATTCATATCCTCGACGATCTCCGTGGACGTTTCTCCTTGGGCGTAGCGCGTGAAGATCTCCCGAGCGATGGGCGCGGTGACGGGGTCCAGCTGATAATGACCGTCCGCGTCGATACGGTATCCAAGCGGTACGGTACTGCCGTTGTATTTGCATTTCAGCGCGTTTTCCGTCATGCCGCGCAATACCTTTTCGGCGAGATCCGCGGAATAATACTCCGCCATCCCTTCAAGGACCGATTCCAGAATGATCCCCTCGGCTCCCTGCGAGATGGCTTCCGTCGCGGATACGACCCGAATGTTGTTTTTCTTCAGGATCGCTTTGTATTTGGCGGAATCATACCGGTTGCGTGAAAACCGGTCGAGCTTCCATACGATGACCACGTCGTATTTCTTTTTGGCGCTTTCCCGGATCATCCGCTGGAATTCGGGGCGATTGTCGGTCTTGGCGGAATAGGCGCGGTCGATGTAGGTCTCGATGATGTCGATCCCGTTCTTTTCCGCAAACGCCCTGTTCTCCCGCAGCTGTCCCTCGATGGATTCCTCGCGCTGGTTGTCCGACGAATAACGGGCATAGATCACACCGGTCATTTCTTCTCCTCCTTCGTCTGTTTTTTGCAGCCGTCCGTAACCCTATGCCGATCCGCGATCGGAACAGACACCCGGCCTGCCGACGGATCTGCGGTGCGGCTGGTGTCGATTATAGCACGCGAACACGTGTTTGTCAAGTGCGTGAGAGAAAATCGGCGGAGAGAACGGCGCTTCCTTACGCCGCTTTCGCGTTCGCATTCACCCGCTCGATCGCTTTCCGTATACCCAGCCATACGGACATATCCGCAAATACCTCCGCGATGCTTCCGTGATCGGTAAACGGAGGTTCCCGCAGAACGGACAGGTCTGTCAGCATTCCGTTGTGGACGATGTATTCCACGATCTGATTCACAAAATAGATCTGCCTGCTGTCCAATCGGGTCTCGTCCAGAAATTCGGAAAACGCCGCTTTTGCCGCGTTCATGTCAAGTCCGACGATCTCGCGCACGAATTCTCCCAAGGGCTTCTCGCCGTACTCCGCCTGATACTCCCGCTTCGTGCCGACTTCGCTCCACAGGATCTTTTCCAATTCTTCCACGTCCGACTGTGTCAGCGGGACGTTGCTTCTCAATTTGGCGATGGCCGTATTATCCTGATGCTGCCGTACGTAAAACTCCGCTTTGGCTTTATAATTCTTCAAATCGTCGTTTTCGAGCTCGGATTCGTTCCAGTCCATTGCCAGGATCTCATCGTCGAAGTTCGTATCATACCGGAGCTTTGGCGCCGGGATATACTTCATCAGTCCCCGCAGATTCTCACGGATTTCCTCGAAATCACGGATATCAGCATTCTCCACGTAATCCGTATGCAGGATCTTATCGATCAGATCCGACTGCGCCATGATCTCCGGGATATTGGCGACGCCGGCGACGGCAGAGACCTTTTTCATAAGGTCATGCCGGGCACGGGTATATTTCTTTCCCGCAAGATACGCGAGCTCGATCCCGTACATCAGCGCGTCGAACCGCAGCGCTTTCGCATCCGTTTCTTTCGGCATGATCAGCGGGGCGAGCTCGTCCGCGATGATCAACGTATCCTCGTAGGTAAGCGCCCGATAATTCTCGGGAGAGGAATACAGCTCCACGTATTTCATGTGCTGTTTTACGGCAAAGCTGTCCCGATTCAGCTCCCGTACTTTGCCCACCATATCATCCACGAGCGATTTGCGGAATTCGATCAGCGCGGATTCCTGATACGCCAGATCCTGCAGCTTGAACACGATCTGCGCCTTCAGGTGGAATATCGCCCCCTCCAGAGCGATCATATTGGCGGTGGGCCGTCCTTTGTTCATGCGGAAAAACTCGAAGTTCCCGCAGAAATCGAAAATGTAGAACTTGTTTTTGTCCGCCCCGTCGATCAGCCCCGGACACAGACGTGTGCCGCGTCCGATCATCTGCCAGAATTTCGCCTTCGACATGACCTTCTTGAAGAAAACGAGATTCAAGACCTCCGGCACGTCGATGCCGGTGTCCAGCATATCCACCGATATCGCGATCTGCGGAAACTTCTTCGCCTCGGAGAACTCGTCGATGGCGCTCTGCGCGTACGTCATGTAGTTGTCGATGACTTTCGCGTATCCGTTCAGATGCGGATATTCCTTATTGAAGACCTCCAGGATCTTCTCGGCATGCGCGTGGTTTTTCGCGAAAATGATGGTCTTGCCGATCTTGTTCCCGTAATCGACCTTCAGGCCGTGAGTCATCAGGACGTTCAGTACCTCGCGGATCGTGTCTTCGTTGAAGATCCATTCGTTCAGCGCGGAGGACGCGATGCTTTCCGGCAGCTCCCCGTCTTCATTTTTGAAGGTATCCTCGTATTCCGCCTTGTCCTCCTCGGAGAGCTCGTCGTACACGATGCCCTGATCGATGAATTTCAGCACCGTTTCGACCGACATGAAATCGACCAGATACCCGTCTTTTACCGCCTGCGCCAGCTCATAGCCGTACGTCGGAACGCCGTTCTCCAGTTCAAATACGGAGTATGTATTCTTGTCGATCTCGTCCTTCGGCGTGGCGGTCAGACCGACGAGCGGCGCGTCGAAGTAGGTGAAGATATCCCGGTATTTGTTGTAAATGGAGCGGTGCGCCTCGTCGCAGATCACCAGATCGAAATGCCCGCAGGAGAAGAGCCTGCCCTCGTCGTCCTGTACGGAATCGATGCAGTTCATCATCGTCTGATAGGTGGAGAACACGCCGTGCGCGCCGTAATTGTCCTTTTCCTCACAGAGATTCGTCACGGAAAGATCCGGCAGCAGATTGACAAAGCTCCTCTTCGCCTGCGTCACAAGAGAAGTCCGGTCGGCGAGGAACAGGATGTTCTTCACCCAGCCCTGCTCCAGGAGTACCTTGCAGAGCGCGATCACCGTGCGCGTCTTGCCGGAGCCGGTCGCCATGACGAGCAGCGCGCGGCGGCGGTTCTTCTCGCCGAAGGCGTCGCAGACGGCCTTCACGGCGGCCTCCTGATAATAGCGCCCGGCAATGGATCGGTCTACCGTGATATGCTTCAGGCTGCGCCGCATGGCCTGCAGATTGAAGAGCTTTTCCAGGTCGCGTTTGGAATAGATCGCCGCCACCTTCCTCTCGGGATACTGGTTGTCCGAGATGCGGGTGTCAAAGCCGTTCGTCAGGAACACCACCGGACGGCGTCCCTGCCGCTCGGCGATCCGGTCGGCGTACAGCTTCGCCTGCTGGCGGCCCTTGGCGGCGTCCTCGCAGGTCCGCTTCGCTTCGATCACCGCGAGCACGCGCCCGTCGTCGCCGAGGAGGGCGTAGTCCGCAAAGCCCACCTCGGATTTGTTGGGCATACCGGGGACCTCGTATTCGTTGATCCAGTTCTTTCCCTCGATCCAGCCGGCGTCCTCCAGCATGGCGTCGATATAGATCTTGCGCGTTTTGTATTCGGAAAGCTCCAGCGGCTTCGGGACGTAGGTCTGCTGCTGCTCGGCGCGGCGGGCGGTCAGCTCCGCCTTCAGCGCCTTGTTTTCCTCCATCAGCGCCGCAAGGTCGACCTCCGCGTCCGATACGAACGCCAGCGCCTCCTCCGGCGTCAGCGTCAGAAGCGACCGGTCAAAGGGGCGCTCCGTGTACTCGGCGGCATAGAAATACGCCACCTCGTCGAGAAAATAGTAGAGGTTTTCGAGGCACAGCTCCGCCTGCTCTTCGGTGATCTTCTTCCCGCCGTGCATGACGGTGTTGCCGAGGCGGCGGATGAAATCCATGCGCTGCCAGATGTCCGTGCCGACGATCTCCTTGAATTTCTCGTCGTTCATCAGGGCGACGAGCGAATCCTGATAGGGGGCGGTGAGATCGTGGTCGACGGAGTACATCCACTTGACCGCGAATTCCATCGCCCGGCGGCAGTTGGCGACGCAGGAATCGGCGTCGATATGTAAGAGCGTCTCGGCGGAGACCGCCACGTCGGAGAAAGACGCAAACTGCGGATCAGCACGGAGGAAATCAAAGTTGGTCATGCGAGCCTCCTTTTTACTGCGGCATCAATGATCGAACATACACGGGGAAAATCGGTATCAATACTGTGGTTGGAAAAGCGAAGGACTTCGATCCCGTATTTTTCGAGGATCTTCGTGCGTTCGGCGTCGTATGCCCGTCCCTCTTCCGTTGTGTGCTGTACGCCGTCCAGTTCGATCACCAGCTTCGCCGCGTGGCAGTAGAAATCGGCGATAAAGGAAGAAATGATTCTCTGCTTATAGAATTTTACCGGATAGGTACGCAAAAACATGTACCACAGTTTTCGTTCGTGCGGTGTCATTTCACGGCGAAGCTCTCTTGCACGTTCAAGCAGAGCACTGTTTTTGGGGATTCTCATTTTTTGTCTGCCCCTTTCAGGCAAGTGTGATCGATTTGCGCCCTCTCAGTCGGCTGCGCCGACAGCTCTCCCGGAGGGAGAGCCGAGGGGCGGGATAATTCCGTTTCGACTTCTCTGTCAAAATTGCAGCACACTCCCTCTCAGTCGGCTGCGCCGACAGCTCTCCCGGAGGGAGAGCCGAGGGGGCACAGCCGAGCTCCTTGCCTCTCCCTTTGGGAGAGGTGTCGCCGTTACCGACGGCGACGGAGAGGGCCTTACCCAGCCTCCCTCTTTGAGGGAGGGGGACCGCGAAGCGGGGGAGGGAGTTAACCGAAATACTTTTCCATCAAACTGTTGAACAGCATTTGCGTTTTATCCAATGCCTTTTGAATGACATATTTCGATTTGTCGGTCTGCTCCACAAAAGCGGCGAATTGCTCTTGCAGGGCGAGCGGAGGGACAGGAACGGTAATCGTCCTTATCTCCGACAAGTTCAGAGTTTTCTGAGCGATGCCCTTTACTTTTTCGTCAATCTGCCTTTGTGCATCATTAGAAAGAATAGCACTATGCAGATAAATTGAATTTATAACACTCGGAATAGGCTTCAGATAGGCAATATGTCGCTGAAACAGGAATTTTCTATCCTTTTTTACCACCGCAGGGTGCCCGTAAGAGCCAACAGTTGATAACACAATATCGCCTATTTCAATAGGGGTACGCTTGTATAGTTCATCATAGGTTTCTTCTGATATGAATTTTTCCGCATTATAGGTAATTTCATTTGTTACAATGTTTGAAACAAATAGAAACGGTATTCCATTTTGTGTGAATTTCGGTGGCTGGTGCGTACCGTCCGTAATGATTGAGCAAATATCTGCTATGGTACGCCTATCATCAACATCCCCAAACATTTCAACAAATCGGGCTTTGACGAGGTCGTCGAGGCATTGCAACTGGCTCTGGCGAATATGTATTATATTAGTAACCGTTTCAAAAATTCTTGAAATCTCTTCCTGGGTCTGTAAATCAGGGACATTAATCTCTATTGAAGATACGATCTGTTTTGATATTTCCTTAAATGTAGCTCCGCGTCCCAAAGAATTCAAATAATCAGTTTTACCTTTCAAAAACCAGTACAAATAACGGTTGCATATCAAATCAGAACATATTAAGTTTTTAAACCCCTGATTACAATACATTTCGCATCCAGCAATTGCAACTTTTCCAATAGGGGCTCTTGAAGATAATATCACTGTCCCCTTTGGGAAAGGCATCAGACCGGTTTTTTTTGCTCCAAGTTCTGTTATGTGCCTTACACTGTCTTCGACAATGTATGTATCATTTGATATTTCTGCCGGAGTGATCCATTTTTCGTTTCCATCCCAATATTCTGGGATGGATGTTTGAGGAGTACTCCCTGATACTATTTCACATATTTCGCCAAGTTTATATCTCATTCCTTATCACCCAGCATCCTCTCCAACTCATCCATTACCTAATACTATTCCATATAATAAGCTACAGGACGGTCGGAATTTGGAATATGCATAAAATGCATATTGCTTTCTCTTTCCAGCTCTTCCTTGAAAGCGTTGTTTATATGCCTCGAAATAACAGACTGATCGCGCTCGAACAGCTCCATGATCTGGCTCTGCGACAACCATACCGTATCATCCTCAATTTTGACGGGAATGGTTACTTTTCCGTCATTGCTTTGAAATAAGACCAATTGGTTATTTTTCTCGATTTTGCTCATTCAGCATCCCCTCCAGCTCGTCCATCGCCTTCCCGATCTCGCTCTCGAGCTGCCGAAGCTCCGCCATGATCTCGCTCGTCGGCGGGTATTCGACGGGCTTGTACTCCGTCTGCTTGTATTTGTTGATCGACAGATCGTACTCGTTGCCGACGATCTCCTCCTTCGACACGAAGAACGATTTTTCGGTGCGCCCGCGCTCGGCCTCGCCGGAAAGATCGCGGAACCGCGCGACGATATCCGGTATGTCGTTCTCCGCGACCGGCGAGCGTTTGTCGTCGAGCGAGAAACCGTCGGCGGTCATGTCGTAGAACCACACGCGGTCCGTGCCGCCGAATCCGGTCTTGGTGAAGATCAGCACCGCCGTGGACACGCCGGCATACGGCTTGAATACGCCGGAGGGCATGGAGATCACCGCCTCGAGGCGGTTGTTCTCGATCAGCTCCCGGCGGATCGCCCTGTGCGCCGTCGAGGAGCCGAACAGCACGCCGTCCGGTACGATGCACGCGCAGCGTCCGCCGACGCGCAGCATCCGCAGAAAGAGCGCGAGGAAGAGCAGCTCCGTCTTTTTCGTCGCGCACATCTTGAGCAGATCGGCGGCGACCGTGTCCGCGTCCAGGCTGCCCTTGAACGGCGGATTCGCGAGGATCAGCGAATACTTTTCGCGGTCGGTGTTCTGATCGGAGAGGCTGTCGCGGTATTCGATATACGGGTTGTCCACGCCGTGCGTCATCATGTTCATCGCGCCGATGCGGAGCATGGTGCGGTCCATGTCGTAGCCGTGGAACATATTGGACATGTAGTGCTCTTTGTTCTTCCGGTTGAAGAAGACCTCCTGCTTGCGGTTCTCCTTGAGATAATCGCTGACCGCCACGAGGAAGCCGGACGTGCCGCAGGCGGGGTCGCAGATGACCTCGTCCGCCTTCGGGTCCATGAGCTCGACCATCATGCGGATGATATGGCGCGGCGTGCGGAACTGCCCGTTCAGACCGGCGGTGGCGATCTTGGAAAGCAGATATTCATAGACGTCGCCGCGGGCGTCCGCCGTTTTGAGCTGATCCATTTGCGCGTAGATGCCGTCCATGGCGGTCACGATCTTGTCGAGCAGCAGCGGCGTCGGGATCTTGAAGATCGCGTCGTCCATGTATTTGGAGTAGGCGCTCTCCTTGTCGCCGTGCAGATTCTTGATGAACGGGAAGACCAGCTCCGCCACGGTGCCGTACATTTTCGCGGCGGGGAAATCGTGGAAGACGTTCCATTTGAGCTGATTGCCCTCGACGGTACGGTCGCCGATCTGTACCTCTTCGGTGAAAATGCTTTCATAGGGGAGACCGAGCATGATCGCTTCTTTCGAGCCGGTGTTGTCCGCCTCGTCGAGATCGTGAATGAACATCAGGTAGGTCATCTGTTCGATGACGTCGAGCGGATTGGTCAATCCGCCCGTCCAGAAGATTTCCCAAAGACTGTCGATCTTGTTTTTCAGTTCGCCTGTAATCATGGCAAGGGCTCCTTTATGTGTAGATGTAGAGTTGAAATGGGGGGACTCCCTCAGTCGGCTGCGCCGACAGCTCTCCCAGAGGGAGAGCCGAGGGGCGGGATAATTCCGTTTCGGCTTCTCTGTCAAAATTGCAGCGCACTCCCTTGCCTCTCCCTTTGGGAGAGGTGTCGCCGTTACCGACGGCGACGGAGAGGGCATCTCCAAGCCTCCCTCTTTGAGGGAGGGGGACCGCGAAGCGGGGGAGGGAGTTAACCGAAATACTCTTGCATTAAGCTGTCGAACAGCATCTGCGTTTTATCAAGTGCTTTTTGCACAGCATATTTTGATTTGTCGACTTGAGTGACAAATAAATCAAATGCTTCTTGTTCCTCTATTGAAGGTAAAAGAATCATTGTATTGTTAGCATTCGTTATAGTATAGGTCCCAACTGTTGATACATTGGCGGTAGCTTCGATTTGATTACGAACAAAATCAGTATTGTATTGCTCCATAATAAATCGCACACTACATAATCCTTTATTCTTAAACCACAATGTGTTGCCGTCCTTGAAATAGAAACGATCATTTGGTTGAACTATATAACAAATACCAAGTGTGCCAACACCAGTAACCATCATGTCACCTGCTTTGGGGACCCCATATTTCGCCGTATATTGTTCGTATAATTCCTCTTCAATGAATAAGTCGTTATCAACAAAGCCATTTTTTGACAGTTTGACTATTTCTCGAGCCCTATAAAATGGTACCCCTTCACTGCGCCATTCAGACTCAAATACACGTTTACTCGAACCGACATCAAACAATTCGGAAATCGGAACAATTGGGTATCCTTTAGGATTTACTGTCGGATCCCCAAACATCTCAACAAACCGGGCTTTGACAAGATCGTCGAGAAGTTGGAGTTCTGTTTTGCGTTTATTGATAACTGATACAATGTGGTTAAATGTTTCGGTTATATTTCGCTGTTCTTCTATTGAAGGACATTCGATTTCAACAGCCTTTAAGTCGGAACTGTTAGCGCGCGGCATTTTAGCGCCGCTTGTTTTTTCATTTATGTAAGACACAAAATGCGGCGACCTTAAAAAGTACGTTAGGTATTCTCTTGTAATTATGTTTGTGTTGGGCTTGAGTGGGAGCATTTCAGATGTTGCATAGCCAGATCGATCAGGAATCACAACTTTGTTGAGATAAGGACGAAGTTTTGAATACAAAACGTTATTTGTATCAAATACAATCGTTGATGCCCCGATCTCTTCAGAAGGAACATAGAGATATTCGATTATACTTCCTGTATTGCTTTCGACCATATCCAAGTTGAGAAGCCAGTACTGTTCGCTTTTTGCGATTGTACCTTGCTTTATCGGGGCTATATCACCCAGTTTGTATTTTCCCATACAATAACTCCGTGTGAATTTGGCATGTTTTTTTTTCGCCGTTGTTGAAGCCGACTTTTCCTCCACCTCACTCCCGATCATGGTCCCACACGTATTTCGTATATCTCCCGCCGCCGAGCTTGACGATCTGCCCGCTCCGCAAAAGCTCGCTCAGCGCGCGCTGCACCGTCACCTGACTGACGTCCGGGCACTTCGTCATGATCTCCGCTTTCGTGATCGGTCCGACCGTTTCCCGGATGGCCTCCCGGATCCTGTCCGTTTTGGAAGCGCCCCCGGCGATCAGCGCCGCGCGGCTTTCAAATTCGCGGTATGCGGCGACGATGACGCCGAGCATATACCGCACGAACGGCGTATAGTCGTTTTCCCCTTCGTGCCAGCCGTCGGAGCTTTCCTGCAGCGCCTCGTAATACGTTTCCTTGCTGTCGGCGATGAGCTTTTCGATGCTGACGTACCTGCCGACCTCATATCCCGCGCGGTAAAGGAGGAGAAGCGTGAGCAGGCGGCTCATGCGCCCGTTTCCGTCGTTGAACGGGTGGATGCAGAGAAAATCGAGGATGAACATCGGGATCAGCGCCAGCGCGTCGACGGCGTCGTCGTGCAGCGCGGCGTCATACGCGGCGCAGATCGCGTTCATGTATTCCGTCGTCTCCCATGCGGCGACCGGCTGAAAACGAACGACTCTCGTGCCGTCGGCACGTTCCTCCGCGATCACGTTATCGCTGTTTTTATAACTGCCGCCGACGGACGGTCCCGAGAACTTGAACAGATCGCGGTGGAGCTGCAGGATCACGTTCGAGCGGGGCGCGATGTATGGATGGTTTTCGTGGATCAGGGAAAGGACGTCGCGGTATCCGGCGATCTTTCTCTCGTCCCGCGTTTTCGGCCGGGTCTTTTCCCGAACGATCTTCTGAAGCCGTTCGTCTGACGTGCGGATCCCTTCGATTTTGTTGGAAGCGTCGGTACTCTGGATCTTGGCGATCTCGACCAGCCGCGTCAGCGCGGCGGCGCCGCCGTCCGCGATTTGCCGCTGCCTGCCCTTGTATTCATGGATCGCCGTCAGCTGCGCCACGATATCGGCGGACAGCAGCCGTTTGTATTCGTTTGTATAGTCAAAGCCTCTCATGGGGGACCTCCGGCGCAATTTGATCATTGTTCGGCATCATGATGTTATTATACCACTGCCATCTCTGCCTGTCAATAGAACAACTATATCAAAATATTATAAAATGATAAAATTGAGCGTCCAAAAAGAAAAAGGGGAGATCTATGATTGGCCGTTCTTTCCGGGCACCTTTTTCCATAATGGCTCACAAAACGCGTTCGGTGACGGCGGTGACGGGGTGACGGCTGAAATGACAGCGAGAAAAAGTGGTTGTCAGCCGTCACCTTTCTATTCCCTGTCGGAACGGTCGCCGCCGTGTTGGCCCTGTGTCGCCGAATGACGTGGACGGAGGCATAGTTGCCCGTCGGGAGAGCTGGAGGCGGAGAGGCCGCCGTCGGCGCGCTGTGGCCGCAGGCGCTTCATGACCATGTTTTCTCTGCCGTTTTTCCGATTTCCCCGCGAGATGTAGCTCATGAGCTACAATACGAAAAACAATGAAAAATTTCTCTTGACAAGTACCAAAACATCTGCTACAATATAGAACAAGCGTTCGATTTGGCGGGCGCGGATGACGGCGGTGACGGGGTGACGGCTGAAACGATAGCGAGAAAGTACGGGATTCAGCTGTCACCTTGCAAAAACAACGGAGGATTCCATGCTGCAGATAAGAATCGGCACGACCGGCGATTTTGACAGGATCATGGAGATCTATCGATACGCGCAGGACTTCATGATCCGGACGG